>NZ_QMEV01000003.1 GCF_003284935.1 Mycobacterium colombiense | reverse complement strand
CGGCAACGTCTGCGGCGGCTACTGATCGCCCGATGAGCCAGCGCTAAAGCGCAAACACCAAGACTTGCTCCCTAGCCGGTGGGGCCGGGATAACCTGGCCCCATCGGCTAAACCCTGCGTCTGGGCCTAGGGCGGAGCCCGCATTCCGAGTTATGGTTCTGGCCAACTCGGATGCAAGGGGACGTCAATGTCGAAGCTGCGGTTCGGATACTTCATCGCCCCATTCCACCGCGCGGGCACCAATCCGACGCTGGCCTTGCAACGCGATCTCGCGTTCGTCGAGCATCTCGATGCCCTGGGTTTCGACGAGGTCTGGTTGGGCGAACACCACTCGGCGGGTAGCGAGATCATCAGTTCCCCAGAGATTTTCATCGCCGCCGCCGCCGAACGCGCGAAGCGCATCCGGTTCGGCACGGGCGTCATCTCGCTGTCGTACCACAATCCGTTGTGGGTCGCCGACCGGCTGATGCTGCTAGATCACCTCACGCACGGCCGCATCATCGGCGGCGTGGGCCCGGGCTCACTGCCCAGCGACTCGTCGATGATCGGGCTCACCCCGACCGACACCCGCGAGCTGCTGGAAACCAATCTCGACATCGTCGTGCGGCTGCTGGCGGGCGAGACCGTCAGCGCCAAGACCGCCACCCATCAGCTCTTCGACGCCAAGCTGCAGCTGGCCCCCTACTCCGACGGCGGGATCCCGCTGTCCGTCGCGGCTGTCGCCTCGCCCACGGGCGCGCGGTTGGCCGGCAAGCACGGCATCGGCCTGCTGTCCATCGGGGCGACGCTGACCGTCGAGGGTTTCAACGCGCTGTCCTACCACTGGGGCATCGTCGAGGAGCGCGCCGCGGCCTTCGGCACCCAGGTCGACCGCAGAAACTGGAGCCTGGTCGGTTTGTTCCACCTCGCCGAAACCGAGAAGCAGGCGCGCGAAGAGGTCAAGTTCGGCATCGAGCCGTGGTTCCGGTACTTCCAGAAGGTGGCCGCGTTCCCTCAGATGACGATGCCCGGGGAACAGCTCGACGAGATGATCGACGTCATCAACGACAATGGCGCGGGCGTGATCGGCACCCCCGAGCGGGCGCGCGAACAGGTGCAGCGGCTCTGGGATCAGTCCGGCGGGTTCGGCTGCATGCTGCAGATGGGTCACGAGTGGGCGAACCCCGCCGCCACCCGGCGGTCCGCCGAGTTGTTCGCCGCCGAGGTCATGCCCCACTTCCAGGGCCAGGCGCAGCCGACGCTGGACGCCGCCGCGCGCGCCGGTCAGGCCCGCGAGAACCTGGCGCAGTCGCAGCTGGACGCCGTCGCGCACATGACCAAGAAGTATGAAGACGAGGTCGAGGCGAAATAGCGCCTCGTTGCGCGGCTTCATATCGGGCCGACAGCCGGGACCCAGTGGGCGGCTAAGGACGCGGCGCATACCTGGAGGATGAGCAGCGACAGGCCCCACCCCACGACGACCGGCGGACGCCGCGGCGTGCTGCGCCTCGTTGTCGGGATCGCCGCGACCCTGGCCATACTCGCGCTGTACGACGCCGCTCGCGTCGCCACACCCGGGGGCGCGCCGGGATGGGCTTTGGCGAGCCGGACGGACCTGGCCGTTGCGCCCGAGGCGCCGCCCGGCCTGACCGGCGGCGGTTTCGCGGCCGATGACGACGATCAGTCCCGGCTGCAGGAGCAGCTCGACCAGCAGCAGCTGCAGCAGTCCATGCAACAGGCCGAACAGCAAAACGAGCAGGCCCAGCAGCAGTTCAATCAGGACATGCAGCAGCAACAAACGTACGAAAACCAGTTCAACGAACCGTAATTCGTGAATGGCAGCGTGGCGGCCGCTTCGCGCGGCCGTCACGCGTTCTGCGACAAGGTCAGCGCCCGGCGCGGGATTCCCGTTCGGCCGCCTTCACCAGCCGGCCCGCGAAGAACCGGACCGCTCCACCCATGGCCGCGCGCATCAGCGGACCCGTCCCGCGAACGCCTTCGGTGAACGAACCCGTCCAGCGGATGTCGGTGCCGCCCGCCGCATTCGGCGTCAGGACCACCTCGCCGGCGTAATCCTGCGCCGGGGTGCGCGGGCCCACCAGCTTGTAGGCGTGGCGCCGGTCCGGCTCGTAGGCGACGGTTTCCTCCTGCACGTAGACGGGCCACATGCCCACCTTGCGTATAGCTCCGATGCCACCCGGGGCGGGGTCGCCCTGGCGCGCCCAGCTCGAGTGCACCACGATCGGCTTGGCCCACTGCGACCAGTTCGCGCCGTCGGCCACCAGCCGGAACACCGTCGCGGGGGGCGCGCTGCTGGTGCGAGTGACTTCGAAGGAATAGTTGCGGCCCGGCATGACGACTCCTGGTGGTAGCAAACGGACGGCCCTGGACGCCGCTCGCCGGTAGGCTACCGCCCGTCCCGCGCTATAGCGGGATTGGGTTCGGCGCTGCGCCGCGCACCTTGGGCGTCCGCTGACCCGACGACCCGTAAAAGGGCCTGCGCGCGAACGCCACTGGCTAGTCTCCACTCGAAAGGTGGGAGATGGTTCTGAAATTGCGGGTGTCGCCCGATCTGATCGGCGGCGACGTGGAGGCCGGCTACGGCAAGGTGGCCGACGCGTTCCGGGCGACCCTTCGCGACGGCGCCGAGGTCGGCGCGGCCGTCGCCGTCTACCGCGACGGCGTCAAGGTGGTCGACCTGTGGGGTGGCTACCGCAACGGGCTGACCAAGGATCCGTGGCAGGCCGACACGATGGTGAACATGTTCTCCACGACCAAAGGCGTCGCCGCCCTGGTCGTGGCGGTGGCGGCCTCGCGCGGACTCATTTCCTATGACGCCAGGGTCGCCGATTACTGGCCGGAATTCGCGCGGGCAGGCAAGGGGGACGTCACGGTCCGCCAACTTCTGGCCCATCAGGCCGGAGTCTGCGCGCTCAAGCCGAAGCCGACGCTGGCCGACGTGGCCGATCCGCAACGGTTGTCGCCGATCCTGGCGGCCCAGGTGCCGGCGTGGCGGCCGGGCACCCGGCACGGCTATCACGCGATCACGCTGGGCTGGTACGAGTCCGAGTTGATCCGCCGGACCGATCCGGCCGGGCGCACCCTGGGCCGGTTTCTGGCCGACGAGATCGCCGCGCCGGCGGGACTCGACCTGCACATCGGCCTGCCCGCCTCGGTCGACCGCGCTCGGGTCGCCCATATTCACAATTGGGCGCGCGCGGAAACGATGCTGCATCTGGGCGTCATGCCCGCAGGATTCGTGGGCGCGTCGCTGAATCCGGTTGGCCTGACGGCCCGCACCATCGCGGTCCCGCGCGGCGTCAACCCGTTCGACGGCGACTACAACCGCGACGACGTCCGGGCGGTCGAGATCCCGTCGGCCAACGGCATCGGTACCGCCCGGTCGGTGGCGCGGATGTATGGCAGCGCGGTGTGCGGGGGCGCCGAGGTGCAGCTGCGCCAAGACGTCCTCGAGGCGCTGACGGCGCCCGCGGTTCCGCCGAGCCGCGGCGTGCGCGACAAGGTGATGCACATCGACGTGGCGTATTCCCTGGGTTTCTGTAAGCCCGTGCGGCAGTTCACGTTCGGCTCGTCGGATCGGGCGTTCGGCACGCCGGGCTTTGGGGGATCATTCGGGTGCGCCGACCCCGACACCGGCGTCGGGTTCGCCTATGTCATGAACCGGCTCGGGTTTCACCTGTGGAGCGACCCGCGTGAACTCGCGTTGCGGCAGGCATTGTTTCGCGACGTGCTGGGGGTGCGTCCGCAGAGTTGACGCCAACAACGGCCGTCGCGAGTGGCATCCTGGCCAGGTGGGCCTGATATTCCGGTTGGCGGAGCTGCTGATCTTGATCCTGCCGCTGACCGGCGCGATCATCGCCGCGGTGCGCGCATTCGGCGCCTACCGCCGGCGCGCCGACGAGCGGTCGCGGGAAATCGGTCCACCACCGGCACCCGGCACGGCCACCGCCGATCGGGCGGGCGTGAATCAGGCGGCCCAGTGGCGCTCGATCCGCCGCGTTCTCGATGAGCACGGCCGCACGGACGCGCGCTGGCTGGAGTACGAACTCGACGTCGCCAAGCTCCTGGACTACCCCCTGATGACCGACATGCGCGACGCAAACACGATCGCGTTCCACAAAGCCAAGCTGCGGGCCGACTTCCTGCGCCCCGTCAAGGCCGAGGACCTGCTCGACGACCGCGAAGGCGCCGCGCGATACATGGCCGCCGTCGAGGACTACGTCACCGCGTTCGACGCCGCCGAGTCCGAAGCGATCCGCCGTCGCCGCACCGATTTCTCCCGGGCGGATCAGCAGCGAATTGCGCGGGCGCAGAGCCTGTTACGGGTCGCGGCCGATCCCGGGGCGGCGCCCAACGAACGTCAGCGCGCCTACGACGTGGCCCGCAGCGAACTCGACGGCCTGCTGGTGCTGCCGTCGGCGACGCAGGCCAACCTCGAGCGCGGGATCTCCGGCGAGCTCGAGCGATAGGGCCGGCGATCGGATGACCGCGACACCCGGGCCGCCGGCCGCCCAACCGAACGAGCCACCAGGCCTCGAGGGGTTCCCGCGCACGCCGCCACCGCTTGCCGGCCCGGTGACGTTCGACCAGCACTGGCGCGATGTGACCTTCATCCATTGGCCGGTGCGTCCCGAAAGCGTCGAGACGATGTACCCGCCCGGCACCCGTCCCGACGTGTTCGCCGACGGGATGACCTACGTCGGGCTGATCCCGTTCGCCATGAGAAGTACCAAAGTTGTTGGTGCACTTCCGCTCCCATATTTCGGGAGTTTTCTGGAGACCAACGTCCGGCTTTATTCGATCGATGACGCAGGTCACCACGGCGTGCTGTTTCTGTCGCTCGAAACGGCGCGATTGGCCGTCGTTCCCGTCACCCGCCTCGGCCTCGGTGTCCCCTACACCTGGGCCAGGATGCGGCTGCGGCGCCACGACGGACGCATCGGGTACGACAGTGTCCGCCGATGGCCCCGGAGCGGCGTGTACAGCCGCATCGAGATCGCCGTCGGCGACGCGGTCGAACCGACGCCGCTGGAAATCTGGCTCACCGCCCGGTGGGGCGCACACACGCGCACGGCCGGCCGGACGTGGTGGGTGCCAAATGAACACGGACCCTGGCCGTTTCGCGCCGCGGAGGTTGTCGGGCTGGACAGCGAGCTGGTGGAGGCCAGCGGGGTGCGGCCGGTCGGCGATCGGTTACGCGCGCTGTATTCCTGCGGTGTGCGAACGCGTTTCGGCCGCCGGCAGCTGGTCCGTTGAGCTACGGACAGGTGTAACCTCCGTCGATCACGACGTCCGAACCGGTCATGTAGCTGGACGCCTCGGCGGCCAGATAGACGTAGAGGCCGACGAGTTCCTCGGGCCGCCCGATGCGGCCGAGCGGGATTTTCGGCTCCCACTGGCGGTGATACTCGGTTAACGGCTCGACGAGCTCGGTGAGGATGTAGCCGGGGCTGACGCTGTTCACCCGGATGTTGTGCGGAGCGAACTCGACGGCCATGGCCTTGGTCAGGTGGATGACGGCCGCCTTGGCGGCACAGTAGTGGCCGACCTGCTGCGGAACGTTGATGATGCTGCCCGACATGGACGCGGTGTTGATGATGACGCCGCCGCTGCCTTGCGTGACCATCGCCCGGGCCGCCGCCTGCGCGGTGAGGAAGACCCCGGTCACGTTGGTGTCCTGGATCCGCTGAAATTCCTCCGGCGACATCTCCAGCATCGGAACGACCGCGATGATGCCGGCGTTGCACACCGCGACGTCGATGCCGCCCAGCTCGGCGGTCACCTGGTCCACCATGCTGGTCACCTGGTCGGGTTGGGTCACGTCGCATCGGATCGGCACGATCTCGCCCTGGACATCGCCGGCGTCCGCCGCGAGCTCGTCGGCGACGTCGTGCAACGCATCGAGATGCCGGGCCGCGATGGCCACGTGGGCGCCGGCCTGCACGTAGGCCTGCGCGACTTTCCTGCCGATCCCGCTGGACGCCCCGGTCACCACCGCCCGCTTGCCGCGCAGGCTGAACAACTCCAACACGTTCATTCGATCTCCCCATTCATACGAGCGACCCGAAACCGAAACACGTTCTAGTGTGTCCGCTATGGGCAAATTCACCAGGGCAGAAATCGATGCAGCCGTCGAGAACTACACACGGGTCGTCGAAGGGTGCAGCGCCTCGGGCGACTGGCGGCCGTTCGCGGACCTGTTCACCGAGGACGTCGTCTACACCGAGCATCACTACGGCGTCTTCCACGGACGCGAGGCGGTCCGCGACTGGATCGTCGCGGTGATGGCGCCGTTCCCGCACATGCGCTTTCCCAGCGACTGGATCGCTTACGACGAGGACAACGACGCCATCGTCGTCATGATCAAGAACCTGCTCGACCACCCGACCGATCCGAACGGCGAACCGTTCTGGTTCCCCAACTGGACCCGCCTGGTCTACGCCGGAGACGGGCTGTTCTCCGGCGAGGAAGACATCTACAACCCCGACCGGGACGCTCCCGGCGTCGTCGCGGCCTGGATGCAGGCGGGCGGCCAGCTCGCCACCACCGAGATCCTGCAGCCCAGCACCTGACGCCCTACCGCCGAGCGTGCGGTCCGCGACGCATCAGCGGCGTGTCGCGTCGTGAATCGCGCGCTCGGCGTGGGAATCCGACCGCCTGCGCCGCCGCGCCCGGACCTTGCCCAGCGCCTGATCCCAGGCGAGCAGGGTGGTGGCCTTCACGTTGGCGGGCTTCACGCTGTCCTTGGACAGCAGCGCCGTCGCGGCCGCCTTCGTGGTCGCCGACGCCTTCGACATGTGGCCCGAATCGAACGGGGGCTGCGGGTCGTACTCGAGCGCGAGCTGGATCGCCTTCGCGCGGGATTCGCCGGCGATCTGTCCGGCCAGCCACAACGCGAGGTCGAGCCCGGCGGACACGCCCGCACTGGTGACGATGTCGTCGGAGTGCACGATTCGCTCGTCGGCCACGGGAACCGCGCCGAATGCCTTGAGCGCGGGGACCGTCAGCCAATGCGACGTCGCCCGCCGGCCGTCGAGCAGCCCCGCGGCCGCCAAGATCACCGACCCTGAGCACACCGACGTCGTCCAGCTCGCGCCGCCATGGGCCCGGCGCAGCCAGTCGAGCAACGCGTCGTCGCGGGCGTGCACGGGAGTCGACGGACCGCCGGGAACGAGAATGACGTCGGGGGAGGGCGTTTCGGACAGCGAGTGGGTGGCGCCGATGACCAGCACCCCGGAGTCGGCGGTGATCGGTCCCGCCTCGTGCCACACGAAGCGCACCTCGGCGCCGGGCAGGTTGCGCAGCACCTCGTACGGCCCGATCATGTCGAGCGCGGTGAATCCGGGGTAGGCCACGATGGCGATCTGGGTCATCGGTGTCGTCCTTTCGGTGTCAGGCGAAAGCCTTGCGGTATTGGTCGGGCGAAATGCCCACGCGGCGAAGGAAATTGCGCCGCATGGTTTCCGCGGTGCCGAAGCCACACCGGGCGGCGATGGCGACGACGGTGTCGTCGGTCTCCTCCAACTGCCGGCGCGCGGCTTCGGTGCGGATGCGTTCGACGTATTGGCCGGGCGCCTCACCGATTTCGGCGGTGAACACCCGGGTGAAGTGGCGCGGGCTCATCGCGGCGCGGCGGGCCAGGTCATCGATGCTGTGCGGGCCGCCCGGCTCCGCCTCGATCCTCTCCTGCACCTCGCGAATCGAATCCCGTCGGGCCCTCGGCATCCACACCGGCGCCGCGAACTGGGTCTGCCCGCCCGGTCGGCGCAGATACAGCACCAGCCAGCGGGCGACCGTCTGCGCGATCTCGGTGCCATGGTCGTCCTCGATCAGCGCCAGCGCCAGGTCGATGCCCGCGGTGACGCCCGCGGCGGTCCACACCGTCTCCGAGCTCCGCACGAAGATCGGGTCGGCATTGACCTCGATGGCGGGGAATTCGGCCGCCAGCCGCTCGGCGAACGCCCAGTGCGTGGTCACCCGTTGCCCGTCCAGCAGCCCCGCCTCGGCCGCGAGAAACGCGCCGGTGCAGACCGTCACCATGCGGCGGGCATGACCGGAGACGGTCTTGACCCAGGCGACGAGCTCGCCATCGGAGCGGGCCGCCTCCACGCCCGCGCCGCCGGGCAGCACCACCGTGTCGATCGGGTCGGCCGGGTCCGGCAGCGGCGTCGTCACGAAGGCCAGCCCGGTCGCCGTCGCGATGGGTTGGCCGCCGACCGAGGCAAAGGCGACGTCGTAGCCGCCGCCGGTCAACAACGACGCGCCGGTGAACACGTCGTAGGGACCCACCACATCGAGCGCCTGCACACCGGGGAAACCGGCGATCACCACCTTGCGAGGCATGGATTCAGTGTTGGACACGCGGGGGCATGTCGTCTACGCCATGTACCCCACGAATTAGGACACGGGACCTGCCCCATGACGGCCGCGGCGGCCTTGGCAGACTGTTGCCCATGGCACAGATAACGTTGCGTGGAAACCCGATCAACACTGTCGGCGAGCTGCCTGCCGTCGGATCAAAAGCCCCGGCCTTCAGTCTGGTCGGCGGCGATCTGGCCGCGGTCAGCAGCGAGCAATTCGACGGTAAGCCCTTGGTGCTCAACATCTTTCCGTCCATCGACACGCCGGTGTGCGCGACGAGCGTGCGGACCTTCAACGAGCGCGCCGCCGGCGGCGGGGCGACGGTGGTGAACGTCTCGAAGGACCTGCCGTTCGCGCAGGCGCGGTTCTGTGGCGCCGAGGGCATCGAGAACGTCAAGACCGCGTCGGCGTTCCGGGACAGCTTTGGTGAGGACTACGGCGTCACCATCACCGACGGCCCGATGGCCGGATTGCTCGCCCGCGCCATCGTGGTGGTCGGGGCCGACGGCAACGTCGCCTACACCGAGCTGGTGCCCGAGATCGCGCAGGAGCCCAACTACGACGCGGCTCTGGCGGCCGCGGGCTGATCTTAGCCCGCCGCGCGTCAGGCCTGGTCGAGTTCGGCCCGGCCCACTCGCTGCGCGGTGGCCGCCAGCACTTCGCGGCAGCCACGCCACATCTGGGTGATGATGTCGGCGGCCGGGGGCAGGTCCTGGATGCGTCCGGCCACCTGGCCGGTGTTGGCGACGCTCGCGTCTAGGTCGCCGTCGAAGTAGAGCCGCTGCACGCGTTGTAGCGCGGCGGCGCCCGCCTCGGCGGACGTCGCCGCGTCGAGCCGCTCCGCGGCGGGCGTCCGGATGACGCGCATCATCCGGTTGCCGTCGAGGGGCAGCAGGACCGTGCCGGTTTCGTCGGCGTCGACGACCGCTTGCTTGAGGTTGCCGTGCACCGGCGATTCCGCGGAGGCGAGCAGCCGGGTGCCCATCTGCACCGCCTCGGCGCCCAGCACGAAGGCGGCCGCCATGGACCGCGCGTCGCAGATCCCGCCGGCCGCGACGATCGGGACGTCGACGTGGGCGGCCACCAGCGGCAGCAGCACCATGGTCGACGCGCCGAACCGGTTCTTGAAACCGCCCCCTTCGACGCCTTCGACCACGAGCCCGTCGACGCCGGCGTCGACGGCCTTCTTGGCCGCGGCCAGGGTGCCCACCACGTGGAACACCGTGATGCCCGCGTCGTGCAGGCGTTCGGTGAAAATCGATGGGCTGCCGGCGGAGGTGGTCACGAATCGAATGTCGTTGGCGACAAGCAAGTCCAGCATCGCAGGATCACGGTTGAACAGCAGCGCGATGTTCGCGCCGACGGCACCGGCGGTCAACTCGCGCACCCGCCGCAGGTCGGCTCGTCCCTGATCCGAGGTGGTCTCGATGATTCCCAGCGCACCGGCGTTCGACACCGCCGCGGCAAGTTGGGCCCCGGCGATATAGGTCATGGGCGCCTGGATGATCGGGATGTCGATGCGCGCGAGCGCGCAGACGCGGTTGGTCGGTGGACCGGGGACGCCGGTGGTCATCGGTCCCGCGGATCAACGAGGTCGCGGAAGCTTTCCGACCGGTGGACGGATGCACCCAGGCTTCGCACCCGGTCGGTCAGCGCTCGGTCGGAGGTCACCACGCGAATGTCGTGCGGCGCAGCGTCGGCCGCGACCAGCGCGACGATCTCGTCGTCGGCCGAATTCGCCGCGGCCCTCGGTGCGTGCGCTATCTCGATCACCGATGACGTGAGGGCCGTCGACGGCGGTCGCTCAAAAACCACGGTCACCATCTCTCCTTGGCTCGAGGCCCATCGATCCAGCCTGTCGACCAATGTGACCATCGCACCGTCGCGGTCCTTCCACCAGCCATCGGGACGGCTTCCGATCACATTCATGCCGTCGACAATCCAGCGCACAACCCACACCGTAAACGACGTGTCGCGACGGGTGATTTTCGTTCGCAATGCCCGGAGCGGTTGATACGGTCACCCTCATGACCTCGATCGCCGACACGCAAGACCGGGTTGTGGCGCTGGCCCGCGGTATGCGGGAGCTGGTGCAGTCCGAAGCCGCCGCATCCGAGCGGCTGCGCACGCTGACCCCGGCGATCGTGGATGAGATGTGGGCCAGTGGGCTGATGTCGGCGTTCAACCCGGTCGCGGCCGGTGGCGTCGAGCCGTCGTTCGCCGAGATGATCGAAACCTGGATCGAAATGGCTTGGCAGGACGGGTCATTCGGCTGGGTGGGGATCGCCAATCTGCCGTCGTCGTTCGCCGCGGCGGCATACCTGCCCGACGACGGCTTCGCCGAGGTGTTCACCGCGCACGACAACCGAGTCACCCTGGGCGGCCAATTCTTTCCCAATGGGCAGGGCGCCGCCGTCGACGGTGGCTACCGGGTGAGTGGCGCGTGGAACTTCGGTTCGGGCGTCGGTCACGCCGAATACGTTGCCGCCGGCTTCCTGCCGATGGACGACGGCGAGATGCGCTGGATCAGTGAGGGTTTCCCCGAGATGCGCGTCGCCGTCATTCCGCGGGACGAGATCAGCTTCAACGACGGCTGGTTCGTGCAGGGGCTGAAGGGAACCGGTTCCTACGACTACAGCGCTTCAGAGGTATTCGTGCCCGAGAGCCGCACGTTCGAACTGTTCGTGCGGCAGCCCTATCGCGGGACGTCCCCGGCCACCCGCATGGGGCTGATGCCGGTGACCGCGGCCGGGCACGCGTCGTGGGCGCTGGGCGTGGCAAAGAGCATGCTCGACGATGTCCAAGAGCTGGCCGCGACGAAGTTCCGGATGAGTGACATGGCGTCGCTGGCCAGCCGCCCCACCTTCCAGAAGGGCCTGGCGCATCACCGCGCGGCCTGGCGCGCGGCGCGGCTGTTGGTGCTCGACGCGTTCACCACCGCGGAGGCGGCCGTGGCGGCGGGGCAGGAACTGACTCCGGCGCTTCGGGCCGACATGCGGGTTGCCGCCGTCTACGCCACCGACATCGCCCGCGGCTGCGCCGAATGGGCCCACCTGGTCGCCGGCACCAGCTCGATCCGCGAGGGCAGCCGGTTGGAGCGCGCCTTCCGCGACATCTACACCGGGACGCAGCACGCCTTCATCAGCGAGAAGGTCGCCATCGACGTCGCCCAGATCTGGCTGGGCATCATCGAAGACCAGCCCGGGCTGTAGGCCGCCGGCGCCTGCGCGCCGGGCTCGCCAACGTTGACCGATTGACGGACGGGCAATCATGCCTTCGCTACCATTGCGCGCATGCGCGGTGCAAAAATCCTGATCACCGGTCCGACCGGTCAAATCGCCACCCCCCTCGCCCGGGCGCTTGCCGGCGACAACGAGGTCTGGGGGATCGCCCGTTTCACCGACCCCGCGGCGCGCGAAGGCCTCGAGAAGGCCGGGATCCGTTGCGAGAAAGTGGATCTGGCGGCTGGCGACTTCACCGGCCTGCCAACCGATTTCGACTATGTCCTCAACCTGGCGGTGGCCAAGAGCGGAAGCTGGGACAAAGACCTTGCGGCCAACGCGGAATCGGTCGGCCTGCTGATGGCCCACTGCCGCAACGCGAAGGCCTTCCTGCACTGCTCGTCGGCGGCCGTATACGACCCGCCGGGCGACGAGCCGCGCAGCGAGCGGTCCGCCCTGGGCGACAACCACAAGCCGCTCTTTCCCACGTATTCCATTTCCAAGATCGCCGGCGAAGTGGTGGCCCGCTCGACGGCCCGTGTTCTCGGCCTGCCCACCACGATCGCGCGGCTCAACGTTCCCTACGGCGACAACGGCGGTTGGCCGTTCTACCACATGGAGATGATGCTGGGCGGCATCCCGATTCCCGTCCCACCCGGTGAACCCGCGCGCTACAACCCGATTCACGAGGACGACATCATCGCCACCATCCCCAAACTGCTCGAGGTCGCGTCGGTCCCGGCGACCACGGTCAACTGGTGCGGGGAGCAGACCGTCAGCTTGCAGGAGTGGTGCGGCTACCTCGGATCACTCGTCGGCGCTGAACCGGTCTTCGAGCCGAGCGAGCAAGCGTTACGCGGCAATCCCACCACCATCGACCGCATGCACGAGCTCATCGGCGGCACCTCGGTCGACTGGCGCGACGGATTGCGTCGCATGGCGGCCAAGTTCCACCCGGAGCTGATCGGCGTCTAACCGGTTGCGGGGCAACGGTATTGCCCCCGCGAATCAAGCCCGGCCCCGCACTGAGCGGGGCGCGGGGGGAGCGCCCTTGGACGGCTGGCCGGTCGGGGTGGCAACATCACCTGGGTGACCAGCACACCGGAGGCCGCGGCGCAGCGCCTGCGCACGCTGGTCCTGTTGCGCCGCGTTCGTGACCGCATCGACAGGGACTACAGGCAGCCGTTGGACGTCGAGGCGCTCGCGCGCGGGGTGCACATGTCCGCCGGCCACCTCAGCCGCGAATTCCGGCGCGCCTACGGCGAATCGCCGTATTCCTATCTGATGACGCGGCGCATCGAGCGGGCGATGGCGCTGCTGCGCCGGGGCGACCTGAGCGTCACCGAGGTCTGCTTCGCAGTCGGTTGCTCGTCGTTAGGCACCTTCAGCACCCGATTTACCGAATTGGTCGGTGTGCCGCCCAGCGCCTATCGCCGTCGGTCGGCTGACGCGCTGGCGGGCATGCCGCCGTGCTTGGTCAAGCAGGTGGCGAGACCGATCAGGAATCGAGAAGCGGCCGCCATCGGACCGCACCTAACCTGACCGCATGACCATCACCATTCACTCGAGTTTCCTTCCCCATGCGGATCCGGAGTCATCGCTGGCCTTCTATCGCGACGTCCTCGGGTTCGAAGTTCGGCTCGACGTCGGCAAGGGCACGATGCGATGGATCACGGTCGGTCCGCCGAACCGGCCGGACACGTCCATCGTCTTGAACCCGCCCGCGGCCAACCCGGGTCTCACCGACGACGAGCGCCGCACCATCGCCGAGATGATGGCCAAGGGCAGCTACGCCACACTGCTGCTGGCCACCAAGGACCTCGACGGCACCTTCGAACGGCTGCAGTCCTGCGACGTCGACATCGTCCAAGAACCCACCGACCAGCCGTACGGGCTGCGCGACTGCGCCGTCCGCGATCCCGCGGGAAATCTCATCCGCATCCAACAATCGCGCTGAGCCCACCCGGCTGCGGATGCTTGACCAGCCGAGTGCACAATGCTAAGCAAGTGCTCAGCACTCGAGCGCATGGGGCGCCGGGGCGCCACGACTGGCAGGGCGAAAGGGATCAGATGACGGTGCAGGCGGTATTGGACGACCTTCGCAAGCGCCCCGGCGCGGGTGACGTCATCGCGGTTATCGATCCCGCGACCGAGGAGACGATCACCGAATTCACCGATTGCGGGCAGGAAGCGGTCAACGACGCCGCGGCGAAGGCGAAGGAGACCTTCGAGTCGGGGGTCTGGGCGGAGCTTCCCGGCCGCGAGCGCGCCAAGATCTTGTGGCGCATCGGGGAGCTGATCGACGAGCACGCCGAGGAGTTCGCCCAACTGGACTCGCTCAACACCGGCATGCCGCTGCTGCAGGCCCAATTGCAGATGTCGACCTGCTCGGAGTTCTTCCGCTATTACGCCGGTTGGTGTTCGAAGATCAACGGCGTCGCCTACGACGTGAAAACCGACGGCATCGCGACGGACAACTACGTCAACATGCACGCCTACACCCTCAAAGAGCCGTACAGCGTTGTGGGCCTGATCTTCCCGTGGAACGGCCCCATCTTCAACGCCAGCGCGAAGCTGGCGCCGGCCCTGGCCGCGGGCGGCAGCCTGCTGGTCAAGCCGGCCGAGGAGACTCCGCTGTCGGCCCTGCTGTTGGACCGGCTGATCCACGAGGCCGGCGTGCCCGAGGGTGTGGTCAACCTGCTGACCGGATACGGCCACACCGCCGGCGCCGCGATCACCGCGCACCCCGACGTCCAGAAGGTGGCCTTCACCGGCTCGACCGAGGTCGGCAAGGAGATCGTGCGGGCCTCGGCCGGCAACCTGAAGAAGGTCACGCTGGAACTAGGTGGGAAATCGCCGGTGCTGATCTTCGACGACGCCAACCTGGACAACGCCATCATGATGGCGTCGCTGGGCATCTTCGTGCACTCCGGCCAGGGCTGCGTGTGCGGGTCGCGCATCTTCGCCCAGCGCGGTGTCTACGACCGGGTCGTGGAAGGCATTGCGATGATGGCGAATTCGTTCAAGTTGGGCGCCCCCAGCGAGGAGGGCTGCGTCAGCGGGCCGCTGATCAGCCAGAAGCAGCTGAACCGCGTCATGGGCTTCATCGACGAAGGCAAGAAGGACGGCGTCGAGGTGGTCACCGGGGGCCACCGGTTGGACCGCAAGGGCTACTTCGTCCACCCGACGGTGCTCACCAACGTCGACACCAGCATGCGGCTCTACCAGCAGGAGATCTTCGGTCCGGTGGTCACCATCCTGCCGTTCGACGACGAAGACGAGGCCGTGGCGTTGGCCAACGACACCACCTACGGCCTGGCGGCCACCGCATGGACGGAGAACCTCGGTCGGGCCCACCGGATCATGCGGCGACTCCAGGCCGGCAGCGTTCAGGTCAACTGCCAGTTGGTGTTCGACCACGATGTGCCGTTCGGCGGCTACAAGCAGTCCGGCTGGGGTCACGAGTTCGGCAAAGAGGGCCTCGAGATCTACCTGAAGACGAAGTCGGTCTGGGCTCAGCTCTAACCCGTTGCCCTAAACCGTTGCGGCACAACGGAAAGTCCCGGACCCTCGTCAGGTCCGGGACCTCTCCGACGGCCGTCAGACGAGTCAAGATTCCTTGTTGTAGCGGGTGAGGAATCCGATGGAGGCCGCCGCGGCGGCCGTGCCGATCACGCCCCACAGCACCACCTGGAAAGCCATCGCGCCGAAAAACCAGCCGAAAGTCATTCCGAGGTAGAGCATCCAGATCAGTCGGTAAACGCTCCAGAGCGCAAGCAGGCCGGTGCTGATCCCGATGTACAGGCTGCGCTGCCGATCGACACGGTTGATCTGCTCTTGGATGCTGCTCGGCACGATGTTCATTTGCCGTCTTCCTTTCCTGGGGCGCCGCCTCCTTGGCGGCGTCATGGCAGCAAGTACAGCCGCGCCCGGCGGCTACCGATCCCAATCACGCGACACCGCCCAAACCGGCCCGACGAATGCAGGCGCGTCCTACCCTGCAGAAGGGGGCCTGACGAAGGGTTGGCTCGATGAACGTGATGCGCTGCATGCTCCGGGTCCTCGCCGTCGCCGCGCTGGCCGTGCCGCCAACCGGGTCGACATTGGCGGCCGGTCCGGCGGCCGCGGATCCGCCGGCCACCCAGTCGATCACGGTGATGGCCGTCGGGCCGGGCGGCGAAGCGATCAACGGCTACCACGTGGCGTCCGGACCGGGCACCGTCGGCCAGGCGAGCGAGTGTTCGCAGCCGTCGCCGTCGGCGGTGGCCGACAACGTGTACTACTGCTCGCCGAGCGCGGCCGGAGCCGGCACGTGCTGGCCGTCCACGCCGGGATCGCTTCTGTGCGTGGACAATCCGTGGGACATGCAGATGCACCGGGTGACGTTCGACGGCAACCTTCCGCCCGTGCACGCGACCGCCGACCCGGACCCGTTCGCCCTGACCCTCGACGACGGCACCCGCTGCCTGCTGCGCAACGGTGGCGCGTGGGGTGGGCGCGCCGACGGGTACGTCGGCGTCTACGGATGCGGCGGCGCGGGCAGTGACCTCGCCGTGTTGTGGCTGCCCAGCCAGGGCGCCGGGTCCTGCATCGATCGCTCGTCGGCGGCGTGGACCGTCAAAGTCGGACGCCTCGGCGCGCCGGACGCCGTCCTGCCACCGCCCGCGACCCGAGCCGTGACCGCCGCGTGGTTCGCGGGAGGCAGGGCGGGCCAGTAGCACGGCGCCGGTACTGCTATAACGCAACGTATGTCTGGTCCAGGGCACACGATCACCCATGTCTCCGATACCGCCCGGTGGACGGCACTACACCGGGCAACCGAATCGGCCCGCCCCGATGCGCTGTTTTGCGACCCGCTGGCCGAACGCCTCGCGGGCGAGCAGGGCCGCGCGATCGTCGACCACGTTCGGTGGGCGGACCGCAGCGGTTGGTGGTTGGTCGCGCGCACCAAGCTCATCGATGACGCCATCGCCGACGCGCTCGCGCACGGCTGTGACCGCGTCCTGAATCTAGCCGCCGGCCTGGACACCCGGCCCTATCGCCTGGACCTCCCGCCCGATCTCACCTGGGTTGAGGCCGATCTACCCAAGCTGCTCGCCGAAAAGACGCAGCTGCTGGCCGATCAGACGCCGCGCTGCCGGCTCAACCGCACAGCGGTCGACCTCGCCGACCCGTCGGCCCGAGACGCCTTCTTCAACGAAGCGCTGGCCGGCGCAACGAAGGCCTTCGTGCTGACCGAGGGGCTGTCGATGTATCTGGAAGCCTCCGACGTCGCTGCGCTGTCGGGGGCGATCAAGCGACCCGAGGTCGCCTGGTGGATGATCGATTTCGCCTTTCCCGGCCTCAGGGAGCGGATCAACAAGAACGTCGCCGGGATTTCGGAAAACGCACCCTTCAGGTTCGCGCCCGAAAACGGGCTGGCCTTTTTCGAAGACCTGGGCTGGCGAGCCGTCGAAGCGGAATCGTTGCTGGTGGCCGCGAAACGGTTCCACCGCCTACCGCTATGGATGCGCCCGCTGACCTGGCAGCGGACGGATTTGCGCCGCCCGGGCGGCAGGCCCACGACCGCGGTCGCGCTGCTGACGCATTGAGGCGAGCCGCCTACCAGACCCTGATCCAGTCGACGAGCATGTCGGCGGGATAACTGCCCGGGCCCGGGTCTTCGCCCCCCGAACCGGCGACCGCGAGGTTGAACACCGGATAGACCGTGTATCCGGCCCCGTTGAACGGCCAGTCGGGCAGCGAGCTCGCCGGCACGTCGAAGTAGGGCGCGGCGCCGTCGGTGTAGTCCTTCCAGAAGCGGATGCCTGAGGCGTCCCACTGGGTGCGCCAGGTGTGCCAGGCGCTGTCCACCGCGATGTTGTGGGTCTTCCATTCGCCGCCGTTGGCCTTGGCATGGACGGTGGTCGCCGAGGGCCACTTGCCGTTGCCGTACCACTCCATGACGTCGATCTCGCCCTGATCGTCATTGCCGAGCCAGTACGCGGGCCAGGCCCCCGGGGTCAGGCAGTTCAGTTTGATCCGGGCTTCCCAGGTGTGGCCGACGCCGCCGCGCCACAGGCTCTGCACCTTGCCGCTGTAGTAGGTGGGCCCATCCTTGGCGGCGCGCAGCACCAGGTTGGAATTGCCGTCGACGAACACGTTGCGGCGGTCGTCGCGGTACTGCCCGATGTGCTCGGGCAGCTCCCAATAGGTCGGGTCCTTGATCGTCTCGCGGGCTTTGGCCACCGCCCATTTCGACGCGTCGGGGGCCGAGCCCGCCGGACCATCGAATTCGTCCGAGAAGATGTAGTTCCCGGATTGGCCGCTCGGCGCGGCGGGCGGCGGTATTCGGCCGGCGGGCTCGCTCTGGCAGGGCGGGTACGCCCAAGCCTTCGAGGCGGGCAGCGTGGCTGCCAGCACCCCGATCCCGGTGGTCAAAATCATGCGGCGGCGGTCCATCTCCGGCATAAGCAAGGGACCCTAGCAGCCAACCGGGTACGGGGTTGAAACGGAATTCTGTCGGTGCCCGTCGCTATCGTCCTGATTGCGGTCGGACCAGCGTGGACGACCGCACGGCAGTGGCAACGGATTACACTCGCAAATTCATGGCCAATTCTCATCTTGGCGGATGGTTTGGTCTCAGGATTCGGCGGGCATTCTGGAATCACGATCCGATAACCACACTGTTGTAGCTTTTGCGGGTGGTACTGAGAGGAGTGACGATCGTGGCGAATACACCAGAAGGCACGGTTATTTTCCTTCAGTCCCATCCTGCGTGGGCCGCCGCTCAGCGTCGCGAACGCGAACGCAACGAAGCAATGCGCCGCCACCCCTCATTTCGCGCGCGCCAGCGCGCCGCGGCGGGCAACCCGGTCGTTCCGCTGGTCCGCAACTTCAAGCTCTACTCGAGCGGCAACACTCCAGCCTGAATTTCGCCACGAATTGTGGTGACCCCGGCGCCCATCCGGGTGCGAAAAGGCATCGCGGAACTTTCGAATTAAAGGGCTTATCACCCCACCCTCACCGAGCCCTCGACTTTTGGTTGAGGGTATTTACTTGCGCCTCCACGGCTACTACTGTGCGTAGTAGCCGTTAGTCGGGAGAAGCCAATGTCCAACGACTGGGATTCGGTAACAGCGCACCGTTCGGTCACCGCGGCGATGATCGGTTTCGCGGCCGCGTTTGCGCTCCACGCGGCCGATCATTTTCGGCGGGGGATGTCGGCGTCGCCGCCGTCGGTCATGGTCGGCGGAACGATTCAGGGATTGTTCGTGATCCTTGCGGTGGTGCTGGTTTTGCGTAATCACCCGTGGGCGCCCCGGGCCGCAATCATCGTTGGGTTCGGCAGCGCGGTCTTGTTCGTCTACGCACACGTGCTGCCGACATTCCTGCCGGCCTTTCAAGACAGCTTCACGTCGGGACCGCGGATCAACGTCACCTGGTTCTCCTGGCTCACCGCCGTCGGTGAGATCGGGATGGGGCTGATCCTCGGCTCTGTGGGTCTGCACGCCAGACGCGGCGAGGCCATCGACGCGCCTGCCGGTCGACGTCGCGAACCCGCGTAACGCGCTAACGCCCCGGTGGCGTTCGGTCGGACAATCTCGCTTATGTCAGTCACGTCCGGACGTCGCGGCGCCGATGTCGAGCACACCGCCGCCCGCTGGGTCGTCAACCTCGACGATCGGGTCGTCGACATCGTCGAATTCCAGCCGCAATGCCCGCGACATGATCGCGTGCATCACGTACATAGTGGTCGTATAGGTGAATTCGAGGATCTCGGTGTCGGTGAAGATCTCCCGCAACTGGGTGCATAACCGCTCGGGTACGCGACCCTGTTGGCCCGCAAGGCAATCCGCGTAGGCCAGCAACAGCCGCTCGGTGTGATCGAAACACTCGGCGGTCTCCCATGACGGTATGGCCGCGATCTTCTCCTCGGACAATCCCGCCGACCGGCACGCCTTGCAGTGCTGCGAGAAGACGAACTGGCTGCCCACCACCCAGCCCGCCCTGATCTGGCCCAATTCGCGGTGGTCGGCCCGGATGGAGACCTCTTCGCGGTAGAGCCGAAAGCCACGCACGGCATGGCGCAGGACGGCGGGGGACTGCGCCATCACGGTCCACCAGTTGCCGGGGGTTCCACCGACAGTTCCCGGCTCGGCCACCGGATCTCGATCGCCGAACATGAAGTTGTACATCTTCAGTGTGAAGTCGTCGCTGACTTCGGCCCGCGGGATCGGCTTCAGGCGCGGCATTGCGCCTCCTCTCGGCTGGCGGCACAAATCTCGCAAGACTGCGGATTGCTTCCGATCGTAGGTTCTGCCGCTGCGGCACCGCAGTTCGCGGGAGCTCAGGGGCGCAGGCCTGAGAGCACCATCGCGGCGAAAGTGCCGCCGATTTCGGTCAGCGAGTTGCGTCCGCCGGGGACATACCAACGGTGGATCCAGTTGTACATGCCCAGAATGCCGAGCATCACCAGCCGCGGGTCCAGGTCCGAGCGAAAGACACCGCCCGTCACGCCTTCTTCGATGATCGCCAGGAGTGTCTTGCCGTAGCTCTCCGCGTTGCTGACGATGCCTTGCGCCCCCGCAATGGTTGCGATGTGCTGACTTTCACCGAACAGCACGAAAAGCTCGGGATGGGTGACCAGGTCCTCGATGTAGGACGCCAGGGCGCGACGCAACTTCTCCTCGGGCGCGGCGACCGACTCGAGCGCTTCGCGGCAATGCCTGGTCATTTCGTACGCCGGTGCCTCGATGAGGGCGAGCAGCAATTCTTCTTTGGTGCCCACGTAGTAGTAGAGCGAGGCGCGATTGATGCCCACTTCGACGGCGATGTCTTCGAGCCTCGTCCTGGCGAACCCCTCACGACGGAACACCGCCGCGGCGCCTTTCAGGATGGTTTGCCACCGCTCGTTCGATGCATGGCGGTCGGCGTTTCGCCGCTCACGGCGGCGCCGCGCGTTGTCGCTCTGCTGACGTACGGCTGGAATCGTTGGCCCCCCTCCGCGAGTGGTGGTGTTGCCAAAATACGCCATTGAGCGACCTGACCTGAGCATTAAGCCGTCTCTCTACGCGGCCGCTCATGGTGACTCGACTGGTCAGCTTTGTCACCCACAACCTGCCGTTAGGCATGCCATGCCGGCGCGTTGTTGGTACGGCCTGGGGTTAGGGCTCCGTCGCCGAGGCCGGTTAGAGCTTGCTCGCGACGAAGTCGGCGGCCTGGTTGGCCATGCCGGCGTCGATGTAGGCCCCGGCGAGATGCTGTGGCCAGTTTTCCTTCCAGGTGTTCGGGTCGGCCGGGTTGCAGATGGGGTCGGCGCCGTGGCACAACTCGATGGTCCGGTCGTTGTAGGTGGGATTGAAATTCGTGATCGGACCCACCCATTGGCTGCCGTTGCCGAACAGGGCGACGGCGGCGACGTGCTGATCGACGCCCGGTGGCAGCGGGCTGTCGAACCCGAACGCGCCGATCGGGGCCGCCAGCACGACGTCGGTGACCGCCGCGCCCAGCGAATAGCCGCCCAGCACCAGCCGGGTGTCGGGGCAGTTGTTGACCATGTCCTGGATGTGGTGGCTCATGTCGTTGGCGCCCTGGGCGACCTCGGTGTCGGCGGGATACTGCACGGCGTAGACGCCCACGGTCCTGTTCACCTTGGAGCGCAGAGCGCTGATGAACGCGTTGCCCAGCACGCCCGGACCCGCCGCTTCGTTACGTCCCCGGGCGAACACGACCTGTACCGGTGGGCAGTTCGCGGCCGCCGCCGGTGGCGCCGCGCCCGGGGCCCCGGGCGGAAGCGCCGTGGCGGGCAGCAACACGGCGGCCGCGGCCATGACCGCGGCCACCCAGACACCAGCAAATTTTCGGATAAGCAAGGCGCGCACGCCCATGATGGTAAAGCGAAGCCGTTCTGGCCGCTGGGCAGGCGTCGAAGAGAGCCCCGGTGATCGCTGAGCGCGAACATCGACCACGGTGTCGGCGGCGTCGATCGAGGCGATAGGTTCAGCTGATGAGTCACGTCGAGGCCAGTGCGCCCGAGCGCTTGTTCGCGCTGGCCGAGCAGGTACAGGGTTTCATGCCGGCCGACGAGGGCCGCGCGCTCTACGACGCCGCGCTCCGGTATCTCGGCGGCGGGCTGGGCGTCGAGATCGGCACCTACTGCGGCAAATCCACCCTGCTGCTGGGCGCGGCCGCCCAACAGACGGGCAGCGTCCTCTACACGGTCGACCACCACCACGGGTCCGAGGAGCACCAGCCCGGGTGGGAGTATCACGACGCGTCGATGGTGGACGAGGTGACGGGCTTGTTCGACACCCTGCCGGCGTTTCGTCGCGCGCTCGACACCGCCCAGCTCGATGACCACGTCGTCGCGATCGTCGGGAAGTCGCCGCTGGTGGCGCGGGCGTGGCGGGCGCCGCTGCAGTTCTTGTTCATCGACGGCGGCCACAGCGAAGCCGCCGCAAACCAGGACTTCGACGGCTGGGCCAGGTGGGTCGCCCCCGGCGGGGCGCTGGTCATTCACGACGTGTTCCCCGACCCGAAGGACGGCGGGCGGCCTCCCTACTACATCTATTGCCGCGCAATCGATTCCGGACAGTTCCGGGAGGTGTCGGCCACCGGATCGCTGCGGCTGCTCGAACGCGTCAGCGGCCAGCCGGGGGAGCCGGTCTAGCGGGAATTCGGGTTACCGGCCCGGGCCGGTGACGACGCATTCGCAGTCGAAGTCGGTCTGCAGACCCACCGGCAGCGCGTCGCCGCGGAAGATGCCCGCGCCGGCGGTGGTGTTCGACAGCGCGTCCGCCGCCAAGATCATCGCCGCGCCCGTCCAGGTGGTGCGCTCCTCTGGCCACCGTTTTCCGTCCGCGAAAACCAAACCCGTCCAATAGGATCCGTCGTCTTCGCGCAGGTGCTGCATCGCGGCGAACTGCCGGTGGGCGGCCGAACGCTGCCCGATGGCATCCAGCGCCATCACCAGCTCGCACGTTTCGGCACCCGTCACCCAGGGCCGATCGCCGACGCACCGGATGCCCAGGCCGTCGACCACGAAGGCGTCCCAACGCTGCTTGATGCGCACCGCCGCCGCCGGACCACGCAAGGCACTACCCAGGATGGGGTAGTACCAATCCATCGAGTAGCGGTCCTTTTCCGTGAACGCCTCGGGATGCGCGGAGATGGCGTGCCCCAGGCGGCCGAGTGCCAGTTCCCACTCCGGCTGGGGATCGTCGACCAACGCGGCCAGGGCAAGCGCACAGCGGATGCTGTGGAAAATGCTCGAGCACCCGGTCAGCAGGGCCTCCGGCAGTACACCGGCTTCGCTTCGGGCCCAACCGATCTCGCCGTAGCCCACCTGCATGTCGATGACGAAGTCGATCGCCTTGTGCACCACCGGCCACATCTGGGCCGCGAACGACTCGTCGCCGGTGACCAGCACGTGGTGCCACACCCCGGCGCCGATGTAGGCACAGAAATTGCTATCGCTGTTGGCGTCTTCGACCACCCCCGCCCGGAACTGGATGGGCCAGGAGCCATCGGGGCGTTGGGTGCGCCGGCACCAGTCGAAGGCGGCCCGCGCCGGCTCCAGCAGCCCGGCGGAGGTCAATGCCATCGCACACTCGATGTGGTCCCACGGATCGGTGTGCCCGCCCTCGAACCAGGGGATGGCGCCCGTTGATTCCTGTGTGGCGGCGATGGACAGCGCGGTCTGCCGGCATTGCTCGGGAGTCAACACCCCCGCGACGGCGGGCGGATTAGACCGATGCAACTGAATATCCTTCAGTCGGCTGGGTTTTCGCCTCCTGCGGCTTCACGAAGTACATCGCGACGCTTTTGCCCACTAGCGGATTGAGCAGCGACTCCGCCAGCTGGGTGATCTTGGGCCGCTGCATCAGGTCCCACACCAAGAGCTTGTGGTAGGCGGTGACGGCGCGGTGGTCGGTGTTCTGCACGCCCACCGCGCATTTGAGCCACCAGAAGGGGGAGTGCAACGCGTGGGCGTGATGGGTATGGGTCAATTCCATCCCGCCGCCGGCGATCTTGCCGCGCAATTCGCTGGCCCGGTAGATGCGGACGTGGCCGCCCTCGTTGGCGTGGTATTCGTCGGACAACAACCAGCACACCCGTTCGGGTAGCCACCGTGGCACGCTGACCGCCAGCGTGCCACCGGCTTTGAGCACCCTGATCAGCTCGGCGATCGCCACGTCGTCGTGAGGGATGTGCTCAAGGATCTCCGACGCGATGACGCAGTCGAATGTCTCGTCGGCGTAGGGCAACCTCAGCGCGTCGCCGACGACCACCTTCGCCGACGCACCGACCGGCGCCTCGCCGGTCTCGGCCATCGCGCGCAGAATCGTGTCCACCGAACGTAATTCGGCTTCGTCGCGGTCGAAGGCGACGACGTCGGCGCCGCGGCGATACGCTTCGAACGCGTGCCGGCCGGCTCCGCATCCCACGTCGATGACCTTGCTCGACGGCCCGATCCCGAGCCGGTCGAAATCGACTGTCAGCATGGCGCTCCGCTCTGCGCGTTGCGGGCGATCGCCCGCTCGTAGACCCGAACGGTCTGGGCTGCCACGGCTTCCCAGCTGAAGACGTTGACGGCGCGGGTTCGTCCCGCCTTGCCGAGGCTGCGGCGCTTTTCCGGCGAGTCCAGGAGCTCCCCGAGCGCGTGGGTCAGGGCATCCACGTCGGCGGGCGGCACCAGTTCGGCGCACGCACCATCGGTCCCAAGGACTTCCGGCAGGGCACCGACGCGGCTGGCGACGATCGGGGTCCCGCTGGCCATGGCTTCCACGGCGGGCAGCGAAAAGCCTTCGTAGAGCGACGGAATGCAGGCGACCTCCGCGGAGGCGAACAGCGCGGCCAGCTCGGCGTCCGACAGTCCGCTGGTGATGTGCACGATGTCGGAGATCCCGAGTTCGGCGATGAGTTTGTGCGTCGGGCCGTTCGGTTCGACCTTGGCAACCAACCGCAGCTCGAGATCGCGCACGGTGCGCAGCCGGGCGACCGCATGCAGCAGGGTGCGGACGCCCTTGAGCGGGGTATCGGCGCTGGCGATCGCGATGATGCGGCCGGGCTCGCGGGGACCGGATCCCGGTTTGAACAGCTCGGTGTTCACGCCCAGCGGCACGACGTGAAGCTGTTCCGGCGCGACGCCGAAGTCGGCGACGATGTCGGAGGCCGACGACGACGAGACCGTCAACAGGTCGGGGATGTGGCGGGCGACCTCCTGCTGCATGTCCAAGAACCCATACCAACGGCGCACCAACGGTTTTCGCCACCACCGCGCGGCGGCCAGATCCAGCACCCGGTCGCGGGTGATCGGGTGGTGCACGGTGGCCACCACCGGAAGTCCCGCCTCGGCGATGCGCAGCAGGCCGGTGCCCAGGCTCTGGTTGTCATGGACGACGTCGAAATCGGCTGTGCGCTGGGCGAGTAGCCGCGCGGCCCGCATCGTGAACGTCCGCGGTTCGGGAAAGCCCGCTGTCCACGTGGTGAGCAATTCCCTGACGTCAATCGAGTCGCGAATCTCGCTGGGCCGCGGTACCCGGAACGGGTCGGGTTCCCGGTAGAGGTCGAGGCTGGGCACTTCGGTGAGCCGGACCCGCGGATCGAGCAGGTCGGGATACGGCTGGCCGGAGAACACCTCGACGTGGTGACCGAGTTCCACCAGACCGTGGCTGAGATGGCGCACGTAGACGCCCTGTCCGCCGCAATGGGTCTTACTACGGTAGGACAGCAGGGCAATTCGCATACTCAACTCTTCTTTGCTGGAAAATGACCGCGGAATGGCGCCGAATACATCGCGGTCAACGGACTCCCGAACTCCGCGACAGCAAACTGGACATGTGTCCAGACTATAGTTCGATCACCTAATCGTGCGCAACGAGCCGGGAATTCGCCGTCGCTCGCGCAGGCGGCCCCCGGGATGTCCGACACGCAAAGATCATGCCACTGGTCGGTGTCCGCCATCTTTCCGACCGGTCGGTTACGAACGCGAGACGCCGACGTTGATGGGCGCTGACCGGCGACGATCGCCCGGGGGCGGGCGCGGGGCTTTTGCTACCATCGCGCGGTGCGGGATTCGGCCGGACCGAGTGCACGCGGCGATGCGCGGTCGCCGTCCAGGCGCGAGGTCCTCAAATACGCCGGCGCCTATGTCGTGGCGCCGGCCCTGCTGAGCCTGGGCGCGCTGGCCGCAGGCCCGGACGGCTCGAGGGCCTCGGCGGCCGGGATGAAGCTGATCGATTTCGCCGAGCGCAGGATCGCACCGGAGGAAATCAAGTCGGCGGGCTATGACGGCGTGGTGAATTACGTGTCGCAGTCGCGGCCGGGCGCCAACTTCGAAGCCAAACCGCTGACCCGGCAGTACGCCGATGCACTGCGCGCGGCGGGCCTGCATATCGTCAGCAACTTTCAATACGGCAAGCCCGGGTGGCCCGATCCGTCGGATCTGACCCGCGGCTATGACGGCGGCGTGGCGGACGCACGCACGGCCATGGAGCTGCACTCGGCGGCCGGAGGCCCGAACTCGGCCCCGATCTTTTTCAGCGTCGACGATGACATCGACGCCAACACGTGGAATACCCTTGCCATGCAATGGTTTCGGGGCATCAACTCGGTGTTGGGCGTGGGCCGCACCGGCATCTACGGACATGCCCAGGCGTGCGGGTGGGCGATCAGGGACGGCGTCATCGGGCCGTCCACCAGCGCCGGGCACCAGTGGGCATGGCAGACGAGGTCGTGGTCGCACGGCGAACGCGAACCCGCGGCGGTGCTCTACCAGACGGTCGTGAACAGCCCGGGCAATCCGGGGCCGCTACTCGGCGGCATCAATGTGGACGTCGACGACGTCCTCGCCGCCGATTTCGGGCAGTGGGACCTGGACCGCTGAACCGCACGGCATGAAAGAACGGCACCCCGCGAGCCATCCGCTCGCGGGGTGCCGCTTTTCGTCGGTGACCGGGTCTTACTTGAGGTCGAACCGGTCGTTGTTCATCACCTTCACCCACGCCGCGACGAAGTCCTCCACGAACTTCCCGTGGTTGTCGTCCTGGGCGTAAACCTCGGCCAGCGCACGCAGCACCGAGTTCGAGCCGAACACAAGGTCATTCGGGGTCGCGGTCCACTTGAGCGCGCCGGACGCGCGGTCGTGCCCTTCGTAGACGTTCTCCGCGGTCTCCGAGGCCTTCCACTCGGTGCCCATGTCGAGCAGGTTGACGAAGAAGTCGTTCGTCAACGCGCCCGGCCGGTCGGTGAAGACACCGTGCTTGCTGCCGCCGTGATTGGCGCCCAGCGCCCGCAATCCGCCGACCAGCACCGTGAGCTCCGGACCGGTCACGCCGAGCATGTAGGCCCGGTCCAGCAAGAGCTGCTCGAGCGGCGCCTTCTCGCCGGGACGCGCATAGTTGCGGAACCCGTCGGCCCGCGGTTCGAGCACCGCGAACGACTCCACGTCGGTGGTCTCCTGCGAGGCGTCGGTGCGGCCGGGGGCGAAGTGCACCGAGATCTCGTAGCCCGCATCCTTAGCGGCCTTTTCGACCGCGGCGGAACCGGCCAGCACGATCAGGTCCGCGATCGAGATCTTCTTGCCGCCGGAGGCCGAGGCGTTGAAGTCCTGCTGGATCCGCTCCAGCACCGGCAACACCTTGTCGAGTTCGGAGGGCTCGTTGACCTCCCAGCTCCGCTGCGGTTCGAGGCGCAGCCGTCCACCGTTCGGGCCACCGCGCTTGTCGGTGTTGCGGTAGCTGACCGCGGCCGACCAGGCGGTCTTGACCAGCTGCGGGACGGAGAGACCGGACGCGAGGACCTTGCTCTTCAGGTCCGCGATGTCCTTCTCGTCGACCAGCGCGTGGTCGACCGCCGGCACCGGGTCCTGCCACAGCTGCGGTTCGGGAATCCACGGTCCCAGGAAGCGGGTGACCGGTCCCATGTCGCGGTGCAGCAGCTTGTACCAGGCCTTGGCGAAGGCGTCGGCCAGCTCCTCGGGGTGGTCCAACCAGCGCCGGGTGATGTCGCGGTAGATCGGGCTCTCCCGCAACGAGATGTCGGTGACCAGCATCGTCGGGGCGCGCCCCGGCCCACCGAACGGATCGGGGATGGTCCCGGCGCCCGCGCCGTCCTTGGCGGTGAACTGCCAGGCCCCGGCGGGGCTCTTGGTCAGCTCCCACTCGTAGCCGTACAGCGTCTCCAAGAAGGAGTTGTCCCACTTGGTCGGCGTCGGCGTCCAGACCACCTCGAGGCCGCTGGTGATGGCGTCCTTGCCCACGCCGCTCCCGAACGAGCTCTTCCAGCCCAGCCCCTGCTGTTCGATCGGGGCGGCCTCGGGCTCCGGACCGACCAGGTCGGCGTCGCCGGCACCGTGGGTCTTGCCGAAGCTGTGGCCGCCGACGATCAGCGCGGCGGTCTCCTCGTCGTTCATCGCCATCCGGCCGAAGGTCTCCCGGATGTCGATCGCGGCCGCGACCGGGTCCGGCTTGCCTTCGGGGCCTTCCGGATTGACGTAGATCAGACCCATGGTGGTGGCGCCGTATGGCTGCGCGAGATCGCGTTCGCCCGAGTAGCGCTTGTCGGTGCCCAGCCACTCTTCCTCTTCACCGAAGAGGATCTCCTCGGGCTCCCAGACGTCTTCGCGGCCGAAGGCGAAACCGAACGTCTTGAATCCCATGGATTCCAGGGCCGTGTTCCCGGCGAACAGCAGCAGGTCCGCCCAGGAGATCTTATTGCCGTACTTCTTCTTCAACGGCCACAGCAGCCTGCGCGCCTTGTCCAGGCTCGCGTTGTCCGGCCAGCTGTTGAGCGGCGCGAAGCGCTGCATGCCCTGTCCGCCGCCGCCGCGGCCGTCATAGATGCGGTAGGTGCCGGCGGCGTGCCAGCTCATCCGGATGAACAGGCCCCCGTAGTGGCCGTAGTCGGCGGGCCACCAGTCCTGCGAGGTGGTCAGCAGCTTGATCATGTCGGCCTTGAGCGCCTCCACATCGAGCTTGGCGAACTCCTCTGCGTAGTCGAAGTCCTCGCCGAGCGGGTTGGACTGCGCGACATGCGGGTGCAGCCTGGACGGGTCTACCTGGTTGGGCCACCAGTCCTGGTTTGTCCGTGGCGCACTCGACTTCGGCTGCGGTGAAGGGATTGCTGGGTTTTCACTTTCGCTGTGGCTCGCCGTCCCTGCGCCGGGCTCGGGTGGACGGCTAGCGGATGTATCAGATGACACAGCATTCCTTTCGAGGGTGGGTGAAACGGGCTGCGATCACGGTTGTGATCAAGAGCCTGCCGTCGTGCAATCGGCGCACAGGCCCCAGTAGATGACTTCGGCCTCGTCGAGGACGAAGCCATCGAGAACGTCGTCGTCGTCGGAGGGAGTGAGGCAGGGAGCGTCACCGACGGCGCAGTCGATGTCGGCGATGATCCCGCAGGATCGGCACACGACGTGGTGATGGTTGTCGCCGACCCGCGACTCGTAGCGCGCGACCATGCCCAGCGGCTGGATGCGCCGGACCAGACCGACGGCGGTCAGCGCATTGAGCACGTCGTAGACGGCCTGGCGCGAAACATCGGGCAGGCCAACCCGGACCGCCGAGAAGATGGTCTCGGTGTCGGCGTGCGGATTGGCGTCCACGGCTTCCAGCACGGCAACCCTGGGCCGCGTCACCCGCAGGTCGGCCATCCGCAACCTGTCCGCGTAATCGGCCGTCGATGACACGCCACCAATATGACGCACTTATTTGGAACGAGTCAAGACTTTATTGTGAAGTGGGGCACAACGGACGGTGACGAATGGGCTGGGTCACCCTCAGGTGGGTTTGAGGGCGCTGCCCTTGCGCCAGTCGTCCCAGCTCAGCGTCCAGTCGCCGTTTTGCGCCAGCGTCAGCGGCGGTCCGCCGCTGTTGCGGACCTCGACAACGTCGCCCGGGACCGAAAAGTCGAAGAACCATTTCGCGTTGTCGGCGTTGAGATTCAAGCAGCCATGGGACGTGTCGCGATGGCCCTGGGCCCATACCGTCGCGTCGAGCTCGTGCAGATAGATGCCGTCGCTGCTGATCTTGGTGGCCCAGTTGATGGTCTCGCGATATCCGAGCCTGGAGTTCTTGGGCAGCCCGAAGGTCGACGAGTCCATGATGACGGGATTGCCCTTGTCCAGCACGGTGTAGATCCCCGAGGGCGTCCACAGCGAGATCGTCTTGCCGCCGACGTCTTCGGTGCCGCCCATCCCCATGCTGGTGGGCATCGTGCGCACCAGGGTTCCGTTGTCGAAGACGCTGACCTGGTGGGTGGCGTCATCGGCGATCGAGACGTGTGCGTCGCCGATTCGAAACGACACCTTGGTGTCGTCTTGCCCGAACAGGCCGTCGCCCAACGCGATTCCGTAGATTTTCGCCTCGGCGATGACGGTTGTGCCGGGGGCGTAGTAGTGCTCGGGCCGCCAATGGGCGTTCTGGTCGTCGACCCAGTACCAGGATCCCTCGACTTTCGGGTTGGTGGTCACCGACAGCTGTCGCTCGGCGGCGGCGCGATCGGCGATCTTCTCGTCGAAGTGCGCCACGATCACCGTCCCGACGCCGTAGGTGCCACCGTCGTGCAGCGCGGCCTCCGACGTAGCGGTGAACGACACCTTGGTCTGGTTGGACGGCTTCAGCGTGGAGAAGGACGAAACCTGCTTGGCCGCAACACCACTGACGCCGCTGCTGGTGATCGTGAGGGTGTAGGTGCGTCCGTAGCCCAGCGGGACGGTCGGTTTCCACACCGTGTTGTCGGGGGTCATGACACCCTCGACCGGTTTGCCACTCTCGTTGACCATGTCGACGCCGGTCAGGGTTCCGTTCTCGGCTTTGACCGTGACCGGGGCGACCGGGTCGACGTCATGCGAGTCGGGGGCGGGAGTGATCGTGATTTGGGCCGGCCCAGCGGTTTTCGTGGGAGCACCGCTTTGACCGCAATGGCCGCCGGGGCAATGTGTGGTCGACGCAACGTATATCGCGGCCACCGCGGCGACGAGCACGCACACCGCGAGCAGCAGTCGGCGCGGCCGGCTGACCCGGAGGATCCGGCCGACGAGCTGGTCACTGTTCTTGGACATCATGGGGCTGCCGAATCCCTGCCTTCTGGTTCTCGCAGGCGTGGAACGTTCTGCCCAGCGAAGTCGATGTTGTAGATGAGATATCCCGCGACATGCGGTTTCTAAACCGCCGGGCATCACCCGGCCTGCAACGGGCGCTTCACGAGAGATCATGGCTTCATGGCCGATGACGAACTCGACAGCCTCTACGAGGTGGCGCCGACGGAGTTCACCGCGCAACGCACCAAATTGGCCGCCGCGGCCAAACAGCGCGGTGATACCGCCGCGGCGAAACGGATTTCCGCCGCCAACAAGCCGACGACGGCCGCGTGGATCGTCAACCGGTTGGCGCTGCGGCACACGGATACCCGACGGCGACTCGCCGACCTGGGGGCGCGGCTCCGCGCCGCGCACGCGGCGATGGATGGCGGCCAAATCCGGGACCTGACGGCCCAGCAACGCAAGCTCATCGACGAGCTGTCCCGCAAGGCGCTCGACGCGGCCGGTCTCAAGCAACCCTCGGCGGCCGTGCGCGAAGACCTGACCAGCACGCTGCAGGCCGCCATCGCCGACCCGGAGGTCGGAAAACGCCTGGGCCGGTTGACCCGACCCGAGCAGTGGTCGGGCTTCGGCGCCTTCGGCGGCGCGGTTCCGGAATCGGCGGATGTCCCGCGCGAACCGGCGAAGCGCCCCGGCACGCCGGCGCGCAAGCGGCCCGCGGCACAGTCGGCGGACGCCGGGGCGAAGGCCCAACGGCGAGAGAAGTTGAGCGCGGCCGTCGACACCGCCCAACGCGTCAAAGCTGAGGCCGACGACGTGTTGTCGCGGCGACAGGCCCAGCGAGAGGCCGCCCGCCGGCGCCGTGACGATGCGGCGCGGGCGCTGCGGGCGGCCGAACGGGAACTCGGCACCGCCGAAAAGGAACTCGCCACCGCCGAAAAGGGCTACGACGAGGCCCGGCAAGTGAGCCGGGCCGCGGCGGCATCGGTGCAGGAGGCCAAAGCGCGGTTGAAGCGGGTGTGAGCCCGGCCGGGCGTTTCCCCGGGCCGGGCCGGGGTATCAGCAAAGCCGTGACCTCTTTGTGGATGACAGAACGAACCGAACAGCCCTGGACCGCAAGCCGGCTTGACCAAGGCACCTCGTCCGCCGATGTCATCGTCGTGGGCGCCGGCATCACCGGCCTGATGACGGCGGTCCTGCTGGCCCGCGCCGGCAAGGACGTGTTGGTGCTGGAGGCGCGCACCGTGGGGGCGTGCGCGACCGGCAACACCACCGCCAAAATCAGTCTGCTGCAGGGCAGTCAGCTTTCCAAGGTGTTACCGCGGCACGGCCGCGACGTGGCACGCGCGTACGTGGACGGCAACCGCGAAGGCCAGGAGTGGGTGCTGGACCACTGCGAGGCCAACGGCGTGGCCGTGCAGCGCGAAGACGCCTACACCTATGCCCAGTCCGTCCGGGGTGTCCCCTCGGCGCGCGCGGAACTGGCCGCGTGTCAGGCGGTGGGCCTGCCGGCGGTGTGGGACGACGACGCCGACGTGCCGTTCGCGTATCACGGCGGGGTGCGACTGGCCGACCAGGCGCAGTTCGACCCGATGTCATTCCTCGACTCGCTGGCCGTCGAACTGCTCGACCGGGGCGGACGGCTGGTCGAGCACAGCCGGGTCCGGCGGGTCTCCTGGCGCGGCAAGAAGGTGCGCGTGCAGGTCAACGACGCCGACGAGCGAGACGTCGAGCTGCAGGCCGACCAGTTGGTGCTCGCCACCGGCATCCCGATCCTGGATCGCGGCGGGTACTTCGCGCGGGTGAAGCCCAGCCGCTCCTACTGCCTGGCCTTCACGGTGCCGGGCAACATCACCCGGCCGATGATGATTTCCACCGACTCGCCGACCCGTTCGGTGCGGTATGCCCCGGTCGCTGACGGGGAGAGGCTGATCGTGGGCGGGGCCGGTCACACCGTGGGGCGGGAGAAGAGTCCGTCCCAGGCGCTGGACGAGCTGTCGGCGTGGGCGCGCAAGCACTATCCCGGTGCCGTGCAGACCCACTTCTGGTCGGCACAGGACTACACGCCCATCGACCATCTGCCCTATGTGGGCCCGATCCTGCCGAGCACCGAAAGCATCTTTGTCGCAACGGGATTCAACAAGTGGGGCATGACCAACGGCGCCGCCGCTGCGCTGGCGCTGTCGAGCCGCATCCTGGGCGGGCGGATGGATTGGGCCCGCGCGTTCGCCAGCTGGAGTCCGCACGAGCTGTCGGGTCTGACGACCGCCCTGCAGGCCAACCTCGAGGTCGGCTTCAACCTGACGAAGGGGTGGATCACCCCGGCGATACGGATGCACCGCCGCAGCCCGGTCGACGGGGAAGGCGGTGTGGTGAGCGGCCCGCCATGGCATTTGGAGGCGCGCTGCCGCGTCGACGGGACCGAGCATCGCGTCTCGCCGGTGTGCCCCCACCTGGGCGGGATCGTGAACTGGAACGACGCCGACAAGGCGTGGGAGTGCCCGCTGCACGGGTCGCGGTTCGCGCCCGACGGCACCTTGCTGGAAGGGCCGGCCACCCGCGATCTGACCGCGTAGACCGGACGCCGAAGTCAGGCCGTCTTTTCAAAGACGAGCCAGCGCAACTCGATTGGAGAATCGTCGCGCTCGACGTCGAACACATCGAGTCCGCCGGCCCAGCCCTCGAACCATCCCGTGGGCGGCCAGGCGTCCGAAGCTGATCGTGCCTTCTCGTACTCGTAGGCGGAGTCGTCGGCGATCGGTTCGAAAGGCAGGCCGGCCGCCGCCGCGGCCACCTCGTCGCGGGTGAAGATCATGCTGTTGCACTGCTGACTGAATTGCACCGCGGCGTCGTCGGGAACATAGCCGTCGCGGGCCAGGAAGGTGTTGAAAACCAAACGGCCGCCGCGGGCCAGGCAATCGGTGGCGAGTTCGAACATGCCGCGTAACTCGCGCGTCGTCCGGAAGTCGGACACCACCTCGGAGAGCACCATGAGCTGGTACCGCTCCCGCACGCCCTCCATCGCCGTGAAGACATCGCTCTGAAGGACGTTCACACTCAACGATTCGCCCGCCGCGTCGGCAACGATCACCTCCGCGAACTTGGCGGTCATCTCGACCGCGTCGACCGGATGTCCGCGCCGGGCCAGCGCCAGCGCGTTGCGTCCGGTTCCCGCGCCGACGTCCAGCACCCGATAGGCCGAAGGATCGGCCGCCTCCGCCGCCAGGGCCAGCACGCGTGCGTCCGGTTCGGTGCCGAACAGCGGCGGCGGGCGGACCTGAACCCATTGGTCATAGTCGGCCTCGACCGTGCGCCAGTCGGCTTGGACCCGGAAATTCACGTCCGTCCCGAACGGGGCCTGATAGGAGATCAACACCTCCGAGCGGGGGGAGGCCTTGAAGGCCTTCGCCAACTCGACTTCCAGCGCGGCCCGCAACCGTGCCGAGTTTTCCGGGGTGTACCAGACGCCCAGGGTGGCGCAGACGTTGCCGCACAGCTGGACGTACTCGTCGAGGAGGGCAGGCACCGCGGGCACCCTGATGTGGCCCTCGGCCGACAAGCGCCGATACAGCCGCCTGATCATCGCTTCGCGCAGCATCGGCGGGTCGAACGACGCATTCGGCGGATCCTGCACCAGAACCTTTTACATGACCTTCTGGCTTTACACCACCGCTCGGGCCAACTGGCGCTCCGGCTACGCGCGGCGGACGGCGCGTTCGAGGAGATCGGCCGCCGCCGCGACGCTTTCGGTGGGTTTGGTCATCCGGGTGGCGACCTCCCTGGCCCGGCTGAGGTAGTGCGCAGAGCGCACCGAGCGCAGGTCGGCGACCAACGAGTCCAGGGTGGAGGCGGAGAACGCCCGCTCCACGCCGACTTCCAGCTTGCCGACCGCGGCGGCCCAGATCGGTTGATCGAGCCAGAGCCACAGAATCAGCATGGGCACGCCGGCCCGCAGGCCCGCGGCGGTGGTGCCCGCGCCGCCGTGGTGCACGATCGCTCGGCAAGCCGGAAACACCGCGGCATGGTTCACCGTCTCCACGATCTTCACGTGGTCGGCGGGCGGGATACGGGTGAAATCGTTTGGGCCGCTGCAGATCAGCGCCCGCTCGCCGATCTGCGCGCAGGCCGCGCTGATCACGGCGACCGTCTCGGCGGGTGAGGTGACGGGCGTGCTGCCGAATCCGAAATAGATGGGCGGCGTGCCGTCGGCTATCCAGGACAGCACGTCGTCGTCGACCTCGGCGGGCAGTCCGAGGGTCAGCGACCCGACGAAGGGCCGCCGGTATCCCGAGCCGGCCCATTGTTGTGCCAGCTCGGGCGCCAACAGCTCGTCGTAGGTCTGAATCTCCAGCGGCGATCGCGCCGGCGGTGCGTCGGGCAGGCCGAGCGCTCGGCGCATGCGCGCTCTCGGCCGCGCCGGTGACGTCTGACTGCAGCCCGCCCAGCTCCAGGGTCTCGGCGGGAAAGAAGTGCAGCGCCGCCAGCGGGATGCCGAAATGTTCCGCGACGTTGGCGGCGAGCCGCTGCTCGTTCATCCCGGCCACCAGCAGCTCGGCATCCGCCGCCAACGAGACCAGCGTCTCGCTCTTGCCCATCCATACCGCGGTGACCCGCTCGATGACTTGCGGCAACGCGCTCATCGGGTTCTGCACATTGCGGACGAACGTGGTGGCCATGTTGATCTGCTCGCGGCTGTCGGGCCCGTAGGCGATCGCCGCAAGCCCCACCGACTCGGCCATGTCGAGCTTGTCGGGCGGGACCGCGATCACCACGTCGTGTCCTCGGTCGTGCAACTCCCGGGCGACGGCGACGCAGGGCTCGACGTCGCCGCGGCTGCCGTAGGCGGCCAGCACAATTTTCATCAACAGACCTCACTCGCGGGGATGGGAACAAATCCAAGCAGAATCGAGGCAGCCCGACTCGCCGGGCGCGCGCGGACCCAGCTGACCAAGGCTTTTGCGGACGGCTGCGCCGCGGACGGCCGCTCCGGTGCGGTGGGCGCGGTCCGCGCCCATCCGGTTGAGAACCCGCTGAGGGAGATTTGCGCAGTCCGCGCAGAACCCTTGTGAGGTTCCGATGTCATGTACAGGTAACCTATCGTTAACCCACGGCAACAATTTCGCTGTATTCGTTGACGTGGGAGCACCTGCAACGCGTAAGACCGGTCCGCTACCGCTGGGGACGGTCTTATTCGGCCGTGTTCGTTCGCGGCACTGGCAGCACCGGAGGGAAAGCGATTTGTTTGCTGCTCGGCTGGTTATCCCCATACGACGCGCATCGACGTCGTCGAGCGCCCTCGCGGTCATGATGGCAATCGGAGGAGAACGACATGGACTTCGCGGTACTCCCGCCGGAGGTTAACTCCGCGCGGATGTACGCCGGTCCGGGGTCGGGACCGATGCTGGCCGCCGCGATGGCCTGGGACGAGTTGGCCGCCGCGCTGCAATCGACGGCGACCGCATACGAGGCCGAGATCACGGCGCTGACCTCCGGCCCGTGGGTGGGCCCGTCGGCGGCATCCATGGTCGCCGCCATCACCCCCTACCTGGAGTGGATGAGGACCACCGGCGCGCAGGCCGAAGAGGCCGCCAACCAGGCCAGAACCGCGGCGTTCGCCTACGAGACGGCGTTCGCCGAGACGGTGCCGCCCCCGGTGGTCACGGCCAATCGCACCCTGCTGGCGACGCTCGTCGCCACGAACGTTCTCGGCCAGAACACGCCCGCGATAGCCACGACCGAGGCGGAGTACGCCGAGATGTGGGCGCGGGACAGCGCGGCGATGTTCGGCTACGCGGGGTCCACGGCGGCGGCGACGCGGCTGACCCCTTTCACGCAGCCCGACCAGACGACCAACTCCGACGTCGCGCAATCCGACGCGGTGGCCCAGGCGACCGGAACCGCAGCGGGGAGCACGCGTAACGCCGTGCAGCAATCGTTCTCGGCGGTACCCAACCTGCTGTCGAATGCCGCGCTGAGTCCGGCCGCCGTCGACCCGACGTCGGCGACGGACCTGCTGAACCTCGAGGCCGATCTCATCACGGTTTTCCTCGACGCACCTGGCAGCGTGGTTGGGATGGGCGTCGACGCGCCCACGGCCACGATCGCCCTGCCCTTCGACATCGCCGGCGCGTTGACCGGTTTCCACACCGACGACATCGTCAGCGGCTGGGCCGGGGTGCAGTCCTGGCCGGGCACCGGCGCCGTGCCGCCATCACCATTCCCGGTCATCACGAACCCGGCGGGCGGATTCGGAACGTTGGCGTCGGCCGGGCTCGGGCAGGCCAACACGGTCGGCGGCCTGTCGGTCCCGCCGGGCTGGGCGGCCGCCGCCCCCGCGATTCGCCCGGCCGCCTTGGTGCTTCCGGCCACCACCGCCGGCGCCGCCGCACCGGCCGCCGCCGCGGCGGCTTCCACCGGCACCGGAAGCCTGCTCGGTCAGATGGCTACGGCCAGCATGGCCGGGCGCGCGATGGCCGGCACCGGTGGCGCCCTGGGCCGCGAACGGGCCCGGGCCGGTGAGTTCGAGAAGGCGACGCGCTCGGCGCCGAAGGAGCCGACGACCGAGCCGACGGAACCGCCGCAGGTTGCCCCGGGCGGACCGATCACCAGCATCGCCGCCGAACTGCGCGAACTCGCATCGCTGCGCGACGCGGGAATTTTGACGCAGCAGGAATTCGAAGAGCAGAAAAAGCGCCTGCTGCCCGGCTGATTCGGACGCAGCGGCCGCGCGTTCGTCACTCGATCCGCACGGGGTCAACGATTCAGCGGTGATTCGGCCGTGGCGCCGCCTTGCCGGTGCTACCGTTTGCTGGCCATCCGACCGTCGACGGGATTCGGTAGCCCACATGTTCAGGTTCCGGCTCGCCCCCGCAGCCCGCGCGGGGGTGGCGGGCGCGTTCATTGCTGTGGCGGGGGTTCCGCTGGTGGCGTGCGGCTCCGCGCCGCCTGCGACCCCGGACGCTACCACCTCGGTGACCAAAGTCGTTGCCGCACAGAGCAGTACGTCAGCTGCGCGCACGCACGGGCCCGCGCCCTCGAGCGCCCCCGGGATGTACGGCGACCCCGCGGCCGCGGCGAAGTATTGGGCGGCGCAGTCACTCGAGGACAACTGCGGCCTCATCTCGGTCGCCGATGTGGTCGGTGAACTCACCGGCACCGCACCGACCGAACGGCAGATGCTGGACCTGGCGGAGTCGACGCCCTCGGGGGTCAATCCGGGGCCGATCTACGCGCCGCGGAACGACCCGAGCCATTCGGGGCCCGACAACGGCATCTCCATGTCGGACCTGGTCATCCTGCTCGATCACTTCGGTATCAAATCGGAGATGACCGCCGAGTCCGACCGGGACCGCAACGGCCTGCCCCTCCTCGAGCAGTACCTGGCGCACGACCGCAAGGTCATCGCGTTCGTCAACTCGTCGGTGATCTTGAACGCCGACGACCAGCGCGCCAAGGCCGACCACTTCCTGGTCGTGACGGGCATCGACACCGACAGAGATATTGTTCATCTCAACGATCCCGGTATCGACCACGCCGACGAACAAGTCGGCGTCACCGCGTTCATGACGGCGTGGCAGACCAGTGATCAGTCCATCGTCGTCACGGCGGCCCGCGGCTGATCACTGGTAGCGCCAGGCGGTTTCGGGCACAGTGTGCAGTACTACCGAGCGAGGTGCCTGATGGAGAAGTCGTCCGCCCCCGACGCTGCTGGCGCGGTGCAGATGCGAGTGCAGGCGCTGCTTCGGTATCCGGTGAAGTCGATGCTGGGCGAGACCCTCGATTGCCTGCCGGTCGACGAGCGCGGCGCCGACGGCGACCGGCGATTGGCACTGCTCGACGGCGAAACGGGGCATGTCGCCAGCGCCAAGAATCCCCGGCTGTGGCGTGATCTTTTGACGTGCACCGCGCATGCGGACGTCCAGGGGGTGCGCATCCGGCTGCCCGATGGGACCGACGTGGCCGCCGATGATCCCGGCGTCGACGAGCTGATCTCGAGGTTGACGGGACGGCGGGTCCGACTGATCGCCCAGCGTCCCGACGGTGCGACGCTGGTGCGCCCCGATCCGGAGCAACTGCTCGAACTCGGTCTCGACGCCGAGGTCGGGGGCCGCATCCTGCGGATCGCCGCGGCCACCCCGGGCGAGTCGTTCACCGACGAGGCCCCGTTGCACGCGGTCACGACGGCCACTCTCGAGCACATCGGTGTGGAGGCGCTGCGCTATCGCCCGAATGTGGTGATCGCGACACCGCCGGGCTATCCGCCTTATGCCGAAAACGACTGGGTCGGAAGCGAAATCGCCGTGGGCGAGGCGCGGCTGCGCGTCCTCACGGCCACGTCGCGCTGCGTGGTTCCCACGCTCGAGCACGGACCGTTGCCCCGGGCGCCGCAGGCTCTTCGGATCCCCGCGGCCGAAAACCGGTTGGACACAGGCGGTCACGGTAAACAGCCATGCGCGGGGGTCTACCTCGCCGTGGTGACCAACGGCGTCATCCGCGTCGGTGACGCGGTCACCCTGGGGCCATAGACCACCGTCTGCGTCGGCGGCGCGACGCGGCGTCACCCGCCCAGGTTGCGCACCGCCGTGTCGAGTTCCTCTGCCTGCTCGGCCAACTCGCGGTCGGACAGCTCTGCGTGCCCGACTCGCTGTACCAGCTCCTGGCGCGTCGCAACCTGCAGGGCGCCCCGGTATTCGTCCGAGTTCAGCTCCGCCGGCGTGACGACCGCGGCACGCCCCTCGATCACCACCAGCGCCGTGTCCCCGTCCTGGCTGGCGAGCAATCGGCGGACGTCGTCTGCACCGATGGTCACGAGCCGCCCCGTCCGGTTCGTCGTTGCAGCTCTTCGATCAGGCTGGAGGCCTGCGCCTTGGTGAGACTGTCGGGAACCTGTTCGCCCGCTTCTTGCGCCAGCGTGTTCAAGTAGCTGCGCTGCGGACCGGTCATGGGCTCATCGCCGGTCACCCACTGCGACTGGTCCTTTTCCGGATTCTCCTGTGGCGCCTGCGCGGCATCGTCGGCCATGCACTTGGCTATGCCCGCTAGCGGACCAACGTAATCGCGAGCCGCTGCAAACGGTTTCCGCACGCTAGCCGGCCGCCCCGGTCATCTTCATCACCAGCAGCACCGCCACCGCGATGAACGCGACGACGAAGAAAACACGGCGACCACGGTCAGCACGAAACTGGGAGTGAAGCGGCGGGTGTTCGGCGGCTGTGGTGCGGACACCCCCGAGGTCTGGGGCGCGGCCGGGGGAGTGGCGCCCGGCGCGCTGCCCCCTCCGGGCTCCAGCCCGGGAATCTGCGTCGGGTCAGGATCGGGCGGTTGCGCAGTCATGATCGACTCCGGCCCTTTCGTCGCGGGCGGCGTGAGGGACATTCGGTCGCATCGCCACCCGAATGCCCCACCGACAGTTGGTCGGGGTCGCACCACGATTGCGCGACCCGTTCGACGGGGCAGGCGATGGTGACCGGTCGCGCCCTGGCCATCGGGGATGGCAGGTGATCACCGTGTTGACCGCGCCCAGCACTTCGTTTTTGGCTGGCTGTAGATAGCTCACCGCGTGCTCCCTCCGTCGGGGCATGGCGGTACCCGCCCACGAGCCATCCAAACCGAGCGCGCAGCCGCCAGTTGCCGGCGCCGATTGGCGCCATGGGCGGTGTCAGCGCGCGCCGGCCCACAGGGCGGGCGGGGATCGTTCGAAAGGCCTGTCGCTCAACAGGTCCCGGGGTGGGCGCCTGACTGCGGCCTCAGATCTCCGAGTTCGGGGTGGGACTTTGCGCGGACTCCCATTTGGCCTCGAGCGATCTCGTCACCCTGGTGCCGGCGGGCAGGTCGAGCTGAAAGGTCTCACCGCGGTCGGTCTCGAACGTGAGGAGATATCCCGCGTCGCTGGCGTCTTTGAAGACGACTTTGTAGGGCTGTTCACCCGAACCGCGGTCCACGGCGATGATGTCGCCAGGGGTGACGTCGTCGATCAGGTCGTTGCCGGACACTTTGGACATAAGGTCGACGTTAGCCGAACCGGCGCGGCGCGCGCCCATGGCCCGGTAGGCCTCGGCGACCCGCTCGAGGGGGCCATTTCGTTCGTTTTATGCCCGATACCGGGCCCGCCCGGGGCGAAAACTGCGGTGGTGCTTGGTGATTCATCACGAATCGCGCGGCCGACCCCGGTCGTCGACGCGTGACCCGCGACACGCCAATGTTTGAGCGGCTCAGTCCGTGGAATCACACACCTGGCACGGACGAACGTTCCTGGCCACCCTCAAGGAGTATTTCGATGAGTGAGCACAACAAGGCCGACGAAGCGCGCAGGGGCCTGATCGACTCGATCAAAGGCAAGGCAAAAGAGGTCGTCGGCGCTGTTACGGGCAACGAATCGCTGACCGCCGAGGGGCAACTCGAGCAGACCCAGGCGCACGCACGCAAGGAAGCGAACGCGACGGAGGCGGTGGCCGAAGCCCAGGTCAAGCAGGCGCAAGAGGATGCGGCCGAAGCCAGGATCGAAGGCGCCCAGCAACGCCTGGCGGCCAACGCCCAGGCCGTGGCCGCCGAGAATTCGATCGAGGCCCAGGAGGCCGCGCAGAAGCGGGCGGCCGACCGCGCGGCGCTTCAGCAGGCCACCGCCGCAAAGACCCAGGCCGAGGTGGACGCGCAGCGCGACATTCAACGAGCCAGGGCCGAAGAGCGGGCGGAGATCCGCGAAGCGTCCGAAGGCATCATCGACGCCGTCGCCGAACACCAGACCTCGGTCCAGGTGGCCCGCAACGACCAGTCGGAAGCCGAGCGACTGCGACGCCATGCCCAGAACGTGACCGACGAAGCCGACCTGCCCTGACGGCGGGGCCTCACACAGGAGAAGTTGATGAAAATTTCCGAAGTCCCGTTGGCAGTTCTGCGGTTTCACTACCAACTCGCCCGGTTCCCGCTGCAGTTGATCGAGGATCGTGTGGTCAACCGGATCCCGACCGAAGCACCCGCCCGACTGCTCTATGAGCGCTCACTGGGCATGCTCGACAGCACCGTGGGCAACGCGCTCGGCGACCCGACGATCGTCGAACGGGGCGCCGCCCTGGTCGATCGCAGCGACGCGCTGGGACGGGCCGCTCAACTGGACGCCAGGGCTGCGGCCCGGAAGGAACAGGCCGACGCGAAGCTCAAGGACGCCCGCGACGAGGCGGTCCGCGAGCGCGAGGAGGCGCAGGACGCCACCAAACAGGAGGTCAAAGAGGCGCGCATCGACGCCGAGCGGCGCAAACGCGAAGCGGCGCAGTCGGCGCAGCAGCAGAGCGCCGCGGCCAAGCAGCGCGCCGACGAGGCGGCCGCCAAGCGCAAGCAGGGGGTCGAGTCAGCCAAGCGCCAGGTGGAAAACCGGACTCAGGCCGCCGAGAAGGCCGCGGCCAAGGTCGACGAAGCCGAGGACAAGCTCGGCGAAGCGGCCGGCAAGCGGGCCGAGGCGGATCGTGTGGCCGAGCTGGCGGCCGCCGAGAAGCGGCAACGGCAAGAGGAGCGGGCCAACGACTGAGGCGCCTCAGGTCTGCGGCGAAGCCTGGTTGATCCTGTTGGCCGCGAACGTGGCGGCCTGGGCGGTCATCCCGGCGTCGATGTAGGAGACATGGGCCATGATGTTGCCGCCGCCGGAGCAGATCGGGTCGTCGGGCGCGCACAGGCTGGTGACCTTGGCGCCGTACGCCGGATTGATCGTCGGTAGCGGCTGACCGCCCCACAGCATGGTGGAGAACTGACTGGTCGGCTCGCCGAAGAGGGCGACGGCGGCAACGTGGTTCGCCGCCGACGGCGGCAGCGCGTTGGTGGCCAGGTCGATCACCGTCGAGCCCTGGGAATAGCCGCCGAGCACGATGCGGGAGTTCGGGCAGCTGGCGATGACGTCCTGGATGTGCGCGCTTGCGTCGTTGGCGCCGGCGTTGGCGCTGTTGTGGTAGTCGTCGTTGGCCGGGTAGTTGACCGCGTAGACGTCGACGGACTTACCGCCCAGCTGCGAGGTGAGCGAGTCGACGAAGGCCTGTCCGATGTTGCCCAGGCCGGGCTCCTGATGGGTGCCCCGGGCGAAAACCACCGAGACGTCCGAGCAGGGATCGGCGGCGGCGGTGGGGCCGCCGATGGGTGCACTCAGCAGCGCCCACACCATCAGAACCGGGATACCAACCAAGCGAGCAAGTCCGCGTGCACTCATGCCGAAATCCTGTCATATCGCCGGTTCCGGCGGTCCCGGCGGTTGGCGCTGGCGCGGCCGGGCGCCTTGGATCTGGCGAATAACCTTGCCGCCCAACGTCAATGGGCTACGAGCGGATGGCGCGGATGCGAATGGGTCCGGACCAGTCACCGTCGGGGTCGACGGCGTTGCCACGCTGGGTGATCTCCACCTCACCCGACCTGGCGAGCCGCCGGGTGGACTCGCGGGCGTCGTCCATCAACTCCCGCCAGTCGTCGCCGCCCAGCGCGCGGGCGGCGTCCGACGGGCAGATGCTGCTCCGGGGCCCGCGATGCTCGGTCAACGCGCGGATAGCCGCCTCCAGCCGGCGCCCGATCGGTCCGTCGCCGAGGGCGATCTCGGCGTGATCGGCGCCGCGGCCGCCACCGCCGAGCACCCGAACCAGTTCGTCACGCGACCGCTGACCCACCCCACCAGTCAAGGCCACGGCGCCGCCCATTCGCCACTACCCGGTCGAACCGGGCCCGGCCGGCTGCGCCACGCGTTCTGGCACCGCCCGCAGGCCTCAGCGGCCGCGCCACTGCGGTTTGCGCTTCTCCGCCCAGGCCCGCAGCCCCTCGGCGACGTCTTCGGTCGCACCGGCCACCTTGCGCATGGTCTCGCCGAACCGCACCGATTCGATCCAGCCCATGTCCGCGGTTCGCCACGCCACCTCCTTGGTCGCCCGCTGGGCCAGCGGCGCCGCCTCGGTGAGGGTGCGTGCCCACGCCTGGGCTTCGGCCTGCAGCTGGTCGGGCTCGACCAGCTTCCAGACCAGGCCGATCTCCTTGGCCCGCTCGGCACTCATGGGTTTTCCGGTCAACAACAACTCCATGGCGTTGGCCCAGCCCACCCGCTGGGGCAGCCGGATGGCCCCGACGATGGTGGGCACCCCGATCGACACCTCGGGAAAACAGAACGTGGCCTCGGTGCTGGCGATGACGAAGTCGCAGAACAACACCCCGGTCACCCCGTAGCCGATGCAGGGGCCGTGCACGGCGGCGATGGTCGGCTTGAACAATTCCATGCCGGATTCGAACGAGTTGATCGTCGGCTTCTCCCAGAAGGTGCCACCGAAGGTGCCGACCGAGCCCTCCCCGTCCTTGAGGTCGCCGCCGGCGCAGAAGACGCCGCCGTTGGCCGTCAGGATTCCGACCCAGGCGTCCAGGTCGTCGCGGAAGCGATCCCAGGCGGCGTTGAGGTCCTGGCGCAGCGCGCCGTTGATGGCGTTGCGCGCCTCGGGACGGTTCAGGGTGATCGTGGCAACGTGGTCGTGCTGCTCATAGGTGACCAGACTCATCACTGCAGACTATTGCGCCACGCCCGCGCCCTTGCCATGAGCCGGGGAACAATCCCTGGTCATGGCGTGCGCGGGCGGCGAAAGTCATGAAAAACGCCAAGGCGCCCAACGGTTTTCGAGGGCAACCGTTTGATGTCGTCGAAATGCACATGGACCCGCTCGAAGGCTTTGACCCGTTCGGCTTTGACCTTTTTGGTGTAGGTTCGCCGATCCGCCATCGTCAGATCCGCGTCGTCGCTGAATGCGCCGAGCAACGCGCGCGGGTAGAGCCGCTCCACCAAGACGACGTTGACCTCGGCGCACATCACCAGCGCCACCGACGCCAGGAACAGAAACGCCAATGCCCCCAACACCAGCGCGAACACGCTATTGGTGGCGCTGGCCCGTTTGACGGTGTGCGCGACGTAGCCGGCGCCGAACCACTGGAGCATCTGCCAAATGAACGCGGCGGCAAGGGCTCCGGGCCACACCTGCCTGTATGTCAGTGCGCGCGCGGTCGTGACGCGAAAGGCCACCAGGCAGATCATTGCGTTGATCGCCACGGCGGCCAGTGCAAGGCCGATCTTGCTGAACACGCCAAGCGCTCCGGTGGCGTGGCCCGCCGCGGCCAACACGGTGGCCGCGATGGCGGCCGAGCCGAGCAGCAACAGCAACAGCAGGCTGCGCAGCCGGGACAGAATCGGGTTGGGGCGCTTGTGTTTCGGCACCGCCCAGATCGTGTCCATCGCGTTCTGCAGGGCCTGCCCCACGCCCAGCCCGCCGTAGAGCGCGCCGAGCAGCCCGACGGCCACGCCCACCGCTCCGCCGCTGAGCCCCTGGGGGTGATGCAGCTCGTCGCCGAGCACCGGGAACTGGCTCAACGTGCTGTGCAGCACCTGTGCTTGGAGATCGGGTCTGCCGGCCAGCACCACCCCGAGGCCGGTGGTCAACAGCAGCAGCAGCGGAAACAGCGACACCAGCCCGTAATAGGTGATCAGGGCCGCGAGATAACCGCCCTGGTCGTCGTTGTATTTGTAGACGACAGCGACGATCACGCCGACGACGCGATTCCGTCGCTGCAGCCTGTCCAGCCAACCGACCATCGCCGATCACTTCCCCCGCAAGCCGGCATCTACGTTCGATGCACTCGGCACGTGATACCCGGATTCGGCTGCCGCCAACCCCGCCGGCCGCCCCGGCGCGTTGGGGTGACGGCCGTTCGGGTGCCTATTCTGTGCGGGGTGGCCGAACCGTCTGCAGCGCAGTTGCGCACTCAGCTCGACGGTGTGACGCTGCGTGACGCCGCGCGGTTCGGCCGGCGCCTGAGGAATCTGCACGGGGGCCCACCCGAGAAGCTGCGCCAGCTGGCCGACCAGATCGCGGCCGCGCATGCGGTCGTCGCGGCCCGTCAGGCCGCCGTGCCCGCGATCGCCTATCCCGACCTGCCGGTCAGCGAGCGGCGGCAGGAAATCGCCGAGGCGATCCGCGCGAATCAGGTGGTGGTGATCGCCGGGGAGACCGGGTCCGGGAAGACCACCCAGCTGCCCAAGATCTGCCTGGAGGCCGGCCGCGGCATCCGCGGGACCATCGGGCACACCCAGCCCCGCCGGCTGGCCGCGCGCACCGTCGCGCAGCGCATCGCCGACGAGCTGGACAGCCCGCTCGGCGACATCGTCGGCTACACGGTGCGGTTCACCGACCAGGTCAGCGACCGCACGCTGATCAAGCTGATGACCGACGGCATCCTGCTCGCCGAGATCCAGCGCGACCGTCGCCTGCTGCGCTACGACACCCTGATCCTCGACGAGGCCCACGAGCGCAGCCTCAACGTCGATTTCCTGCTCGGCTACCTGCGCGAGCTGCTGCCGCGCCGGCCCGACCTGAAGGTGATCGTCACCTCGGCGACCATCGAGCCGCAGCGGTTCGCGGACCACTTCAGCGGCGGCGTACCGATCATCGAGGTGTCGGGGCGGACGTATCCGGTCGAGGTGCGCTACCGACCGCTGGAGGTCGCCGTGCCCGCCGCGTCGGGCGACGATCCCGACGACCCCGACCACGAGATCGTGCGCACCGAGACCCGCGACGAGGTCGAGGCGATCGTCGACGCCATCGCCGAACTGGAGGCCGAGCCGCCGGGGGACATCCTCGTCTTCCTGTCGGGCGAACGCGAGATCCGGGACACCGCAGAGGCTTTGGGCGGTGCCCTCAAACACACCGAGGTGCTTCCGCTGTACGCCCGGCTGCCCACCGCCGAGCAGCAGAAGGTGTTCGCGCCCCATACCGGGCGCCGCGTCGTGCTGGCCACCAACGTCGCCGAAACGTCGTTGACCGTGCCGGGGATCCGCTACGTGATCGACCCGGGCAACGCCCGCATCTCGCGTTACAGCCGGCGCCTGAAGGTGCAGCGGCTGCCGATCGAACCCATCTCGCAGGCGTCCGCCGCCCAGCGCGCCGGCCGGTGCGGCCGCGTCGCGCCCGGGGTGTGTATCCGGCTCTACGCCGAACAGGACTTCGCGGCCCGGCCGCGCTACACCGACCCCGAGATACTGCGGACCAATCTCGCCGCCGTGCTGTTGCAGATGGCGGCGCTGCAGCTCGGCGACATCGAGAAGTTCCCCTTCCTCGATCCGCCGGACCGCCGCAGCGTGCGCGACGGAGTGCAGCTGCTGCAGGAACTGGGCGCGTTCGACCAGCACGGCGCGATCACCGACCTCGGCCGCCGCCTCGCGCGGCTGCCCGTCGACCCGCGGCTGGGCCGAATGATCCTGCAGGCCCAAACCGAGGGATGCGTGCCCGAAATGCTGGTGCTGGCCGCGGCGTTGACCATCCCCGACCCGCGGGAACGGCCGAGCGACCGCGAGGAGGCGGCCCGCCAAAAGCATGCCCGTTTCGCCGACGAGCACTCCGATTTCATGTCCTACCTCAACCTGTGGCGCTATCTGCGCGAGCAGCGGAAGTCGTTATCGGGCAATGCATTCCGGCGGATGTGCCGTTCGGAGTTTTTGCACTACCTGCGCATCCGGGAGTGGCAGGACCTGGTCGGGCAGCTGCGCAGCATCGCCCGCGACCTGGGCATCGTCGAGGACCCGTCCGATGCGCCGGCCGATCCGGCCCGGGTGCACGCGGCGCTGCTCGCCGGGCTGCTGTCGCATGTGGGAATGCGCCGCGAAGACACCCGCGAGTATCTGGGCGCGCGCAACTCGCATTTCGTGCTGGCGCCCGGCTCGGCGCTCACCAAGCGGCCCCCGCGCTGGGTCGTCGTGGCGGAGCTGGTCGAGACCAGCCGGCTGTACGGGCGCACCGCCGCCCGCATCCAGCCCGAAGTCGTGGAGCGGGTCGCCGGCGACCTGGCGCAGCGCGCCTACAGCGAACCGCACTGGGACGCCCAGCGCGGCGAGGTGATGGCCTACGAGCGGGTGACGCTGTACGGGCTGCCCCTCGTCGCGCGCCGCCGCGTCGGATACGCACGCATCGAGCCCGCGGTGGCGCGCGAACTGTTCATCCGCCACGCGCTGGTCGAGGGCGACTGGCACACCCGTCATCGCTTCTTCGGTGACAACGCGCGACTGCGCACCGAGCTCGAAGACCTGGAAGAGCGGGCACGCCGCCGCGACCTGCTGGTGGGCGACGACGAGATCTACGCGCTCTACGACGCCCGCATCCCCGCCGATGTCGTCTCGGCGCGAAACTTCGACGCCTGGTGGAAAAAGCAGCGCCACAAGACGCCGGACCTGCTCACCTTCACCCGCGCCGACCTGCTGCGCACGCACGAGACGGCGGACGCCGATCGCCCCACCACGTGGCGGACGGGCGACGTCGCGCTGCCGTTGACCTACCGCTTCGATCCTGGCGCCGCCGACGACGGGGTCACCGTGCACGTGCCGATCGACGTGCTGGCGCGCCTGGGCGGCGACGAGTTCGCCTGGCAGGTGCCGGCGCTGCGCGAGGAGCTGGTGACCGCGCTCATCCGCTCACTGCCGAAAGACTTGCGCCGCAACTTCGTTCCCGCCCCCGACACCGCCCGCGCGGTGCTGGCGGCAATCGACCCGGGCGGGGAACCGTTGCTGCCGGCGCTGCAACGCGAGTTACGCCGTCGCACCGGGGTGCTGGTCCCCGTCGACGCCTTCGACCTGGACAAGCTGCCGTCGCATCTGCGGGTGACGTTCGCGGTCGAGTCCGGTGACGGCGGCGAGCTGGCGCGCGGCAAGGATCTGCGGGCACTGCAAGAGCGGCTCACGACGCCGGCCCGGCAGGCCGTCACCCGTGCGGTCGCGGGTGATCTGGAGCGAACCGGGTTGCGCGGCTGGCCCGAGGACCTCGACGAACTGCCGCGGGTCGTGGAACGCACGGTCGCTGGGCGCACCGTGCGGGGATTTCCCGCATTCGTCGACGCGGACGGCGGCGTGAGCCTGCGGGTGTTCGCCACGTCGTCCGAACAGGAGCAGGCGATGCGACCCGGCATCCGGCGATTGGTGCGCCTCAGCGTCGCGTCCCCGGCCAAAGCGATTGCGCGTCAACTTGATCCGCGCACCCGGTTGGTTCTCGGCACCAATCCGGACGGCGACCTGTCCGCACTCCTGGACGACTGCGCCGACGCCGCGGCCGACGTGCTCGTGCCGGCGCCGGTATGGACTCGCGCGGAGTTCACCGAGCTGCAGCAGCGGGCGGCAAAGTCTTTGTCGCCGACCACCGTCGACGTTGTGGGACGGGTCGAGAAGGTGCTGGCCGCCGCTCAGGACGTGCAACTGCTGGTGCCCGCGAATCCGCCGGCCGCGCAGGCCGATGCGGTCGCCGACATCCGCGCGCAGCTGGGTCGGCTGTTGCCGGCGGGATTCGTCACCAGCACCGGGGCCGCGCACCTCGCCGACCTCACCCGCTACCTGATCGCGATCCGCCGCCGCCTCGAGAGCCTGGCCCGTGCGGTCCAGGCCGATCGGGAGCGCATGCAGCGGGTGCACGCCGTGCAGGACGCCTACGCCGAGCTGTTGCGTGCGCTGCCCCAGGAGGCCAGCACGGCCCCCGACGTTCGCGATGTCTCCCGCCAGATCGAGGAACTCAGGGTGAGCCTGTGGGCCCAGCAACTCGGCACGCCCCGCCCGGTCAGCGAGCAGCGGATCTACCGCGCGATCGATGCCCTGCGCGACCGCTGGTGATGGATGTTCCCCGCCACTTTCAACCTATAGCGCACCCGGGGGCTTGCCGCAAGGCCCGGGTGGTGTTGCAAAATCGCTGTCCTCAACCGGAATTCAGGCGAATCGGGGTGGCGAAGTGGGTGTTTCGAGATCAGCGGAGAGCTCGCGCGGCGGCATGGAGCACGCGGTGCTCATTGCCGGCGGCGGGCCGACGGGGCTGATGCTGGCGGGCGAACTGGGCTTGGCGGGGATCGACGCCGCCATCGTCGAGCGGCGCACCAACCAGGACCTGGTGGGGACGCGGGCCGGCGGCCTGCACGCCCGCACCATCGAGGTTCTCGATCAGCGTGGCATCGCCGATCGGTTTCTGTCGCGGGGCCAGGTGGCGCAGGTCGCCGGCTTCTCCCAGATCCGGCTGGACATCAGTAACTTTCCCACCCGGCATCCCTACGGACTCGCGCTGTGGCAGAACGAGATCGAACGCATCCTGGCGGACTGGGTCGACGAACTCGGCGTGCCGATCTATCGCGGTCAAGAGGTCGCGACCGTCGCGCAGGACGGCGATGGCGTGGACCTCGGGCTGGACGATGGCCGGGTGCTGCGGGCCCAGTATGTCGTGGGGTGCGACGGCGGACGCAGCGTCGTCCGCAAAGCCGCCGACATCGATTTTCCGGGCTGGGAGGCGACGACGAGCTATCTGCTCGCCGAGGCCGAATTGGATTCGGGGGCCGGGCAATCCCCGCAGTGGGGCATCCATCACGACGCGCTCGGTGTCCATGCCCTCTCGGTTGCCGAGGAGGGGGGACCGGTTCGGATCATGGTCACCGAGCGGCGCCTCGGGCCGCCCACCGAACCCACGCTGCGCGAGTTGAGCGAGGCCCTGGTCGCCGTGTACGGCACCGACTACGGGATCCACAGTCCCGCATGGATTTCCCGGTTCACCGACGCGGCGCGCCAGGCCGCCAGCTACCGGCGCGGGCGGGTTCTGCTGGCCGGCGATGCCGCACATATCCATCACCCGGTGGGCGGGCAGGGCCTGAACACCGGGGTGCAGGATGCGGTGAATCTGGGCTGGAAGCTGGGCCAGGTGGTCGACAAGACATCGCCCGACAGCCTGCTGGACAGCTATCACGCCGAACGGCATCCCGTCGCTCGCCGCGTGCTGCGCAATGCGCTGGCGCAGATGGCGCTCCTTCGCCCCGACGAACGCACCCAGGCGCTGCGCGACACCGTGACCGAGCTTCTCGAGATGGACGAACCCCGCGCCCGCTTCGCAGCGATGATGTCGGGCCTGGACATCCGGTACGACCTGGGGGAGGGGCACCCCCTGGTGGGGCGACGCATGCCCGACCTGGATCTGCTCACCGCCGACGGTTCGTCGCGCGTCTTCGACCTCCTGCGAGATGCCCGCCCGGTGCTGCTCAATTTCGGGGAGGCCGGCCGCATCGACATCGCATCCTGGGCGCACCGGGTGCGACTCGTCGACGCGAAACATGTTGGTACATGGCAGCTTCCGGCGCTGGGCGCGGTGAGCGCACCGACTGCGGCGTTGATCCGGCCGGACGGACACGTCGCCTGGGTCGGCGCCGGAGCCGACGCGGCGCTGCGCGAGGCCCTCGGCACCTGGTTCGGACCGCCCGTCGCAACGTGAGGGCGGTACGCGCGCCGAAAAAGGTGACTTGTGCCGCCCGGCGCAGGGTGTAACGTGCGTGTTCGCTGTTCAAGAGCAGGAAGCACGCACCGTGGATATCGCAACCGAGCAACCGCCGGCGGCGCCGGAGGATTGGGCCGAGGCCCAACCCTTGCTCAGGCCGGTGTTGCGACCGCAGAGCTACGTGAATTACTTGGTCAACGCCGGCGGTCAGCCGTGGGTGCGCCCGGTGTTTCCCTTCATCAACGAGATGGTCGTGGTCGACCTGCCCACCGTGCGGGCCATGGTGACACCGGCGGAGACTTCAGCGTGGGGCATCACCGGCGATGAGGCCTTCGCGGTGGCCAGGGAGAACCTGTCGGCGCGTCAACAGACCTTCGCCCCGGGCGAGAAGTTCCTGTTGAAGGATGCCGACGGCGGCACCTATATCGAATCGATGATCCTGGCCACCGGCTGGCTGGGCTCGCTGGCGGTGGCCGGCGGCCCCCGTCCGCTGGTGTTCTTCCCCGGCGACGGCGTCTTGCTGCTGGGCACCGACGCACCCGACGACGCCGCGAACCTCTTCGAGGTCGCCGAGCAGATGTACCTCGATGCCGAACAGCCCATCTCGCCACAGGGCTACACGATCGAGGGCACCGTCATCGCGCCGTTCGACCAGGCCGGCCCGCATCCCCTGCGCGAGCTGGCGCTACGGGCCCGAACCTTGTTGGCCACACAGGAATACCGCCATCAAACCGAATTCTTGCGGGAGCACTATGAGCGCGAATTGTTCCCGCAATACGTCGGCGAAGCGCAGGTGATCGAGACGGCCTGGGGCCGGCGCACCACCGTGGCGTGGGGGCAGGGGATCCCGTGGGAGCTGCCGCAAACCGACTACGTGACCTTTTTGGTCGGCGATCCGTCCAACGTTTCCGACAAGTTCACCGTGCCATTCGCCACCGTCGTCGATGCGGTGGGCATCCTGCCCGTGGCGGGAATCAGCCCGGTCCGCTACCGGGCCAACGAATGGCCCACGCCCGAGCTGCTGGCGACGCTGAAGGCGCACGCCGTCGACTTCCCGAGCGAATGAGGGTGCTCGTCTGAGCCAGGCCAGCGACCGCTCAGTCCGGCGGCTCGTTGGTGGCACCTCGAACAGCCGCCTGTTCCCGGTCGCTGCGGTTTCCGGGAACGCCTTCGGCTTCGCTTTCCTCGGTGACCTTCTCCTCGAGCTGATCGACGATGTTCTCCAGCTCCTGCGCGCGGCTCAGCGGGTCTTTGTCCGGTTTGGTCATATCGCTTTCCAATGGCGTGGGTGGGGACGGGACCCGGCGCCGGGAACCCGCCGCTATTCAATACCCGATCGAGCGGTTGTTAACCAGAACCGGCCGGCCGCGAGACAGACGAGACACAGCGCCGCGACGGTGGAAGTATCGCAAGAGTGGCTACCGAGAAACCTCAGACCATCGCTTACCCCGCCGACGCGCGCCCGCATCGCCGCCACGCCGATTCGCTCGACCCACACGTCATCGTCCTTTTCGGGGCGACCGGCGATCTGGCCAAACGAAAACTGATCCCCGGTCTGGCCTATCTGGACCAGTCGGAATTGGCGCCCAATATCCAGATCGTCGCCACGTCGCTGGAGGACCTGAGCCAGGAGGAATTCCGCGAGCTCGCGAAGGAGGCGATCGATTCCTTCGGCACCCACAAGCTCTCGGACGAACAGTGGGCCAACTTCGCCAGCATCGTCAGCTACGTCCCACAGGGCGCCGGACCCGAGGGGCTGGCCGAGGCGGTGGCCCAGGCCGAGGAGAATCTGGGTCCCAACGTTCGACGCCTGCACTACCTGTCGGTTCCGCCCAAGGCGGCGCGGGCCGTGATCACGATGCTGCGCGACGCCAAGCTGGTCGAGCGTTCGCGGGTGGTGATGGAGAAACCGTTCGGCACCGATCTGGCCAGCGCGGTGGCGCTGAACGACTTCGTGCACGAAACCTTCGAGGAATCACAGATTTTCCGCATCGACCACTTCCTGGGCAAGGAAGCCGCGCAGAACATCCTGGCGTTCCGCTTCGCCAACGGTCTCTTCGAGCCGATCTGGAACCGCAATTTCATCGACCACATTCAGATCGACATTCCCGAGGCCCTGGGACTGGATCAGCGGGCGAATTTCTACGAAGAGACCGGGGCCTATAAGGACATGGTGGTAACCCATCTGTTCCAGGTGATGGCGTTCGTGGTGATGGAGCCGCCGACCGCGCTCGAACCGTTCGCCATCAGCGAAGAGAAGAACAAGGTCTTTCGGTCGATGCTGCCGGTCAAGCCGTCCAACGTTGTTCGGGGTCAGTACAACGGATATCGCGACGAGGACGGGGTGGCAAAGGATTCCGACACCGAGACCTTTATCGCCCTCAAGGTCGGCATCGACAACTGGCGATGGGCCGGGGTGCCCATCTACCTGCGCACCGGCAAGAAGATGGCCGAGGGGATCCGCATCATCTCGATCGCGTTCAAAGAGGCTCCGCGGACCATGTTTCCGCCCGGGTCCGGGGTGGGCACGCAGGGGCCCGATCACCTCACATTCGACCTCGCCGACAACTCGAAGGTCTCGTTGTCGTTCTACGGCAAGCGACCCGGCCCGGGCATGAAGCTGGACAAGCTGTCCATGCAGTTTTCCTCGCAGGAGATCGACACCGTCGTGGACGTCCTCGAGGCCTACGAACGCCTGATCCTGGACGCGATGCGGGGCGACCACACGCTGTTCAACACCGCTGAGGGCATCGAATCATTGTGGGAGCGTTCCGAAGATCTGCTCACCGATCCGCCCCCCGCCAAGATGTATCAGCCAGGCACGTGGGGCCCCAACGCTATTCACCAACTCATCGCGCCCAACGCATGGCGGCTGCCGTTCGAGCGGGGGTGGCGCGAAGCCAAGTCCTAACGGAACCGCTCGCCCGCCGAAAATGTTAAGGCTCAGGTCAATTCGGCGCTGAGGTAACTGATCGAGTGACGGAATTGCTTGAGGATTTCGTTGTCCGGTAGCACGAATCCGTAGTCCGCATAGACCTCTTCGGTGGGGCGGCGGGTGACGTTCCAGCCGGTGTCGGCCAGGTGCTCGGCCGCCGGCCGTCGCTCGCCGAGCCAGACGAGCTCGGCGACGTCGATGTCGAGCCCGTGCTGACGCCAGGTGTTGCGCATCGCCCGGGCGCGTTCGTCGGTGAACACGCTCATGTCGGTGATGTTCTCGGTGGCCAGCCGGCTGCCCGGCGCGCTGAGCGCGGTGATGTTGTCCAACAGCCGGTCCTGGGCGTCCGGCGGCAGGTAGGGCAGCAGGCCCTCGGCGATCCAGGCGGTGGGGGAGCCGGCGTCAAAACCGCTGTCGCGCAATGCCGTCGGCCAATCTTCGCGAAGGTCGATGGCGACGGTCCGCCGTTCCGCGGTCGGTTCGGCACCGAGCCGGGTCAGCGTGTCGGTCTTGAAGGCGATCACCTGCGGCTGGTCGACCTCGAAAACCACGGTGCCCGACGGCCATGCCAACCGATAGGCCCGCGCGTCGAGCCCGGCGGCCAAGATGACGGCCTGCCGTATCCCGGCGGCGGTGGCGGCGCCGAAGAAGTCGTCGAAAAACCTCGTCCGCACCGTCATCTGTTCGCGCCGCTGTTGCAGCGTCATCGGCATGTCGTCGCTTTCCAGCGGGATGTCGTTGTCCAGCATGCGGATGAAGAAGGGGTGACCGACCGCCCGCACCAACGGCTCGGCGAATCGGTCATCCAACAATGGGTCTGGCTCGCGGGACGCCAGCGCCCGGGAGGCCGCCACCATCGTCGCGGTCGCCCCCACGCTGGAGGCCAGGTCCCAGCTGTCGCCCTCGCTACGCGCCGAACCAAATGATGACATTCGCTTTCCCCTTCCGGGATCCACTAGACGCGTCGCCCAATTCGCCTGCCTGGCCGCACACCACCGGCGACCGCACCACCGGTACCGAAGGGTACTTTCTGCCTATGCCGAGCGCACCCCGCACCCACCGCGCAGGCCCGTGACTCCCGTCCCGCTCCTCGACCACAGGAAGTGAACCGCTTTCATGGCACCCACCCTGCGCCCGCGCCGATCCGCCCTGTACCTGCCCGGCAACAAGCCACGCGCGCTGGAAAAGGGTAAGACGCTGCCGGCGGACGTGCTGATCTTCGACCTCGAGGACGCCGTGGGTCCCGACGCGAAGGCCGATTCGAGGACGACGGTGTGCGACGCGATCTCGTCGGAGAGCTACCGCCCCCGCGAGGTCGTGGTGCGCATCAACGGCCTGGACACCGACTGGCACGACGATGACCTGGCGGCCGTGGCCCGATCGAGCGCCGACGGCGTGCTGGTGCCGAAAGTCGAGACGGGCCAACAGGTTCAAGCGCTGGCCGACGCGCTGGACGCCTTGGGAGCGCCGAAGTCGTTGCAGCTGTGGGTGATGATCGAAACGCCCCGGGCCTTTCTGCGGTCCGAGGAGGTCGCGTCGGCCAGCGATCGCCTGGCCGGTTTGGTGGTGGGCACCAACGACCTGGTCAATGAGCTGCACGGCCTGCACGTCCCCGGGCGCGCGCCCGCCGTACCCGCCCTCGGCTTGGCATTGTTGGGAGCACGGGCGGCCGGAAAGGTCATCTTGGACGGTGTGTTCAACGACATCACCGACGCGGGCGCATTCCGGGCCGAGGCCCAGCAGGGCCGCGAGATGGGCTTCGACGGTAAGACGCTGATCCACCCGTCGCAGATCGCCCCCGCCAACGAGCTGTTCGGGCCGTCGCACAAAGACGTGGAGGACGCCCGCAAGATCGTCTCGGCCTACGAGGAGGCCCAGGCGGCCGGCACCAGCGTCATCACCGTCGACGGCCGCATGATCGAGAGCCTGCATGTGCGTGACGCCCAGCGCATCCTCACCCTCGCCGATCTGATCTCCGAGATGGAATCCGCTTCCTAGGGCCGGCGGCCCGCGACGGGCGTTCGATGCCGCTCACACGGTAGGTTGAACGCGTCCGGAGGCGACTCGAGAGGAGAAAACGTGGGCCAGACCGCGGCCATGGCCGAGGCCGACCGCACCTGGATGATCGACACCCTGCTGGCGCTGCTGCAGACCCCGAGCCCGTCGGGACGCACGGACGCGGTGATGCAGGTGATCGGCGACATCTTCGACCACTTCGGGGTGCCATTCACGCTGACCCGGCGCGGGGCGCTGACCGCCGAACTGCCGGGTGAGTCCGCCACCATCGACCGGGCCCTGGTGGTTCACTCCGACACCATCGGCTGCATGGTTCGCGACCTGAAGGACAACGGCCGCCTCCAACTGGTTCCGGTGGGCACGTTTTCGGCGCGGTTCGCCGCGGGCGCCCGGGTGCGCATCTTCATCGACGACCCCGAGGAATTCATCACCGGCACGGTCATGCCGCTGAAGGCCAGCGGGCATGCGTTCGGCGACGAGATCGACACGCAACCCACGAACTGGGAGCACGCCGAGGTCCGCATCGACCGCAAGGTGTCCTCGCGAGAGGACCTGGTTCGGCTCGGCCTGCAGGTCGGCGATTTCGTGGCGTTGATCACCAGCCCCGAGCTCACCGCCGACGGTTTCATCGTGTCGCGCCACCTGGACGGCAAGGCGGGTGTCGCGATCGCGCTCGCGCTGGCCAAGAACTTCTCCGAGAACAAGGTGGTGCTGCCGCACCGCACCACCATCATGGTCACCATCACCGAGGAGGTCGGCCACGGGGCCAGCCACGGCCTGCCCGCCGATGTCGCCGAGCTGGTTTCGGTGGACAACGCGGTGTGCGCGCCGGGCCAGCATTCCCTCGAGGACGGTGTGACGATCCCGATGGCCGACATGCACGGCCCGTTCGACTACCACCTGACCCGCAAACTCTGCCGGCTCGCCCACGAGCATGGAATCCCGTTCGCCCGCGACATTTTTCGCTACTACCGCTCCGACGCCGCGGCGGCCATCGAGGCCGGGGCCAACACCCGCGCGGCGCTCGTCGGCTTCGGCCTCGACGGCAGTCATGGCTGGGAGCGCACGCACATCGATTCGCTGGAAGCCGCCTACAACCTCCTGCACTGCTGGCTGCAGACACCGTTGACGTTCGCCAAATGGGACGCCAAGCCGACGGGCGCTCTGCGCGACTTCCCGTCGTCGGAGCAGCCCGCGCCCAGCGAGCGGTGGGTGCCGCTGGCCCGCGGCGATTTCGAAAGCCCCGGCGAAGCGTCGCCCGGAACGGTCTGGCCACCCTCGGAAGGCCCCCAGGCCTGATGCCGCTACATCTGGGCCCAGACGATCTTCGTCTGTAGGTAGGCCTCGACGCCGGCCTTGCCGGACTCGTGGCCCCAGCCGGACTGCTTGTAGCCGCCGAACGGCATCGAGTGGTCGTAGGGGAACGCGCAGTTGAGCCCGACGGTTCCGGCCGCCAGGCGCTTGGCCAGCCGATGGGAGCGGCCCAGGTCTTTGGTCCACACCGTGGCGGCCAGCCCGTAGGTGCTATTGTTGGCCAACGCGACGGCCTCGTCCTCGTCATCGAAGGGCAGGATCGTGACGACCGGCCCGAAGATCTCTTCCTGGAACAGCCGGCTGGTGTCGGGATCGACGTTGGTGACGACCGTCGGGTGCACGAAGTACCCCTTCCGATCGAGCCGGTGGCCGCCGGTGACGATCTCCGCGCCATCGGACCTGCCCTGCTCCAGGTAACCGAGCACACGGTCGAGTTGCTTCTGGCTGATCAGCGGCCCGCTCATGGTGCCCTCTTCCTTCGGGCCGCCCATCTTCATGGCATTCGCGACCATCGCCATACCCTCGACGACCTGGTCGTACACGCCACGCTGCACCAAAATGCGCGAACCACACACGCAGGCCTGCCCCGAGTGCACGAACGTGCCGAACGCCGACATGGGGATGGCCTTCTTCAGTTTCGCGTCATCGAAGATCAGCACCGGTGACTTGCCGCCGAGTTCGAGGGTGACCTTGTTGAGGTTGCTGTCGGCCGCGGCGTGCACGATCGCGCGGCCCACCTCCGTCGAGCCCGTGAAGGCGACCTTCTCCACGTCGGGGTGCGCGGTGATCGCCGCGCCGACCGTGTGCCCGTAACCGTTGACCAGGTTCGCGACCCCGTCGGGCACCCCGGCCTCGGCCAGCAGGCGCATCAGCACGTGTGCCGAAAGGGGCGTCTCCTCAGCGGGTTTCACCACGCTGTTACAGCCGGCCGCCAGCGAGGGCGCGAGCTTGGCGCAGAAGTTGAACACCGGCCCGTTCCACGGGAAGATCAGTCCGACCACGCCGTAGGGCTCGCGCACCGTATAGGTGTGCATGTGCGAGTCGACGCCGGTCAGTCCGCCGGTGTTCACGTCGCGCGCAATCCCGTCGATCTTGGTACACCAGCCCGCGTAGTAGCGGAACCACTCGGCGCCGATCTTCACCTGCATCTGCGCTTGAGCGGGATACATTCCGGCATTGAGCATTTCGAGCTCGGCGAGCAACTCGGCGTTGTCGTCGATCAGGTCGGCGACGCGCCACAAGATCTTCGCCCGCTCGTAGTCCGGCTTTCCGGACCAGATCCCCGACTCGGCGCTGGCCTTCGCGCGCGCGACCGCCTCGTTGACGGCTTCGGTGCCGCAGTCGGTGAACTCGGTGATCTGTTCCTCGGTGGAGGGATCGAAGACCGGGATCACGTCACCGGTACCCGGGCGTTCTCGGACCTCGTCCAACACGGATTGCACCGTCATTGCGTCTCCTCAGTGAATGCGGCAGAAGTTACGCGCTTAACCCCTTGCTGTCTACGACATCCGGCACAAGGAGCGTCCACGCGCCGCGGCGCCTAACGGCCGCGGGGGATCCGATCGGCGCGCCAGCACCGAGACTGCATGGGGACGTCTATCGTCTCCGCGCCGGGGAAACGCTCGGTCAAGATGGCTCGGGCGTTGTCGAGCCGCTGCGCGCGGTCGTCTGGAGAGCCGATGATCACCCGGCTGTAGGTGGCCAGCATCGCGACGACGTCGTCGACGGTCATCGTCCGCGCGAATTCGAACGTCTCCCGGGCGATGTTGTGGAAGATCTGCGGGTCCGGCAGCACGACGTTCTCGTGGCGCCGGCGGAACCGGTCGGGCGCATCCAATTCGGATGAGTCGTCCTTGGGCAGCACCTCGAGGTCGCGGACCCAGTCGACGTCACGGTCCCGACTGGTCCAGATCAGCCCGAACCGCCCGCCGTCGCGCAGTACCCGGCCGATCTCCGGGACGGCCCGGTCGGGATCCATCCAGTGCCATGCGGAGGAGACGAAGACCGCGTCGGCGCAGCGGTCCGGGAGGGGAATGGCCTCACCGGTGCCCGCCATGGCGCGAACCTCGGGGGACCGTTCGGCCAGCACCGCCCGCATCCGCGCATCGGGCTCGACGGCGACGACGTGCGACGCCCGGCCGACGAGCGTGCGGGTGAACAGTCCGGTGCCCGCACCGACGTCGACGGCCATCTCGCAGTCGGCCGGCAGCAGCCAGTCCACCGCTTGCCGCGGGGGCTGCGGCCGCAGCCCGTCGTAGTCCTGCGCGATCGACCCGAAGGACATCGCGCGTTCTTGGCGATCAGTCACACGCGACAAGGTAATCCAGCTCGCTGTGCAAGCCATGAGAAGTTGTGCCGCCTCACCACAGCGCGCTGTGATTGACGAGTGCGTCCGCGATGAGCCCGGTTCCGAAAACCAGGAACAACAGGCGCACCGACATCGGGCCGTAGCGGGTCAGGGCACGCACGATCGCCCGCTGAATGCGCTTGGCCCGCATGGTTCTTCTCATCGAGAGGGCAAGGATCAGCAGCGGCGGCGACAGCGCGATGGCCCAGTAGAGGAGGATGATCAACGGCCAGAGCGGCGGGCGCGGGTGTAGCGCCGCGAGCATCGCCAAGCCGGTGAGATAGGGCACGGCGGTCGGAGCTTGGCCACTGCCCACCGCCAGCCCCAGAAACCCGAGCAGCCAGGGTCGTTGGCGCATCGCCGCCAGCGCCCAGCCGGGCGCCGACGACTGCGCGGTCAATGGAAAGTAAGCCAAACAGATCAGCGCGATCCCCAGCAGCAGTTCGCCCCGGAAGCGAATCGCCGGTGTCAGGTGAAAGTCGAGGACCTCGGTGATGAAGCCGATGCCCAGCACCGTGCACACGCCGAAGGTGGTCGTCACCGCGAACACGCCCGCGACGTAACTCAGGGCGCCGGGAACCGGAGACCGACGCCCCAGCCGGCTGTCGAAGATGACGGCCGAGACCACTCCCACGTTGAGCACGTTGAGCGAGTCGAGAAACGCGAGTCCGGCAAGCGCCAGTGCCAAAGCCACCACGCGTCAGCACCGGGCCTAGCGTGCGGATTTACGGGCCGCCCACAGCGGGCTGCGCACTGACCACGGCGAGAGGACCAAGGCGGCGATCATGCTGCAGACAATACGAGTTCGGGTGAAAGCGTGCGGGGTGAGGCTTGCGGTTCGCACCGGTGATCACGTGCTCGCCGCGCGGGACGCGGGGGGGCGACGGCGTCGGCGCACGTCATCCACGGCATCATCGAGGCGTCGGTGGGGCGCGTAGTCGCGGCCACGGTTGAACGGCACATCATGGAGGGGTGGCAGCCATGACCACGCTTACCGCGCGGGATCGACGCGAATACCTCGCCGGGGCTTGGACGTTGGAGTCCTACCAAAGCTCCGAGGTGGACGGCTCCAACATGCGCGCGGACCGTGCCCCGTTCGTCCTGGGCGACCTTCACGTCGATGACGACGAATTGGCCACGGCGGCAAGGGGTTATCTGGCCTACGCGGGCCGCACCGACTCGAGGAGAGAGCCGAATGGGATTGCTCGACCATAGGATCGCCGTCATCACCGGCGCCAACTCCGGGATCGGGTTGGCCACCGCCGAGCGGTTTCTCGCCGAAGGCGCCGCACGGGTGTTCATCACCGGCCGGCGCCAGCCCGAACTCGACGCTGCGGCACGCACATTGGGCCCTCGCGTGAGCGCGGTGCGCGGCGACGTCGGAACGCCGGAGGATCTCGATCGGCTCTACGCCGAGGTCGCGGCCGCCGGTAAGGGACTCGACATCGTGATGGCCAACGCCGGATCGACCCGGGTGGCGCGGCTGGGGGAGATCACCGACGACGACCTCGACGCGCTGCTGACCACCAACGTCAAGGGAGTCGTCTACACCGTGCAAAAGGCGCTGCCGCTGCTCAACGACGGCGCGTCGATCATTCTGACCGGGTCCACCACCGCCGACCGCGGCCGCCCCGGGCTGAGCATCTACGCCGCCACCAAGGCCGCCGTGCGATCCCTGGCCCGCGCCTGGGCCAACGAACTCGCCGACCGCAACATCCGGGTCAACGTCATCGTGGCCGGGTCCACAGCCACCCCCGGAAGCAACGCGCTGGCCGCGCAGACCGATCCCGACGCCTCGATCGAGGAGTTCCGCGCCGGGCGCATCGCCACCATCCCGCTGGGCCGCTTCGCCGACCCGACCGAGATCGCCAATGCCGCAGTGTTTTTGGCCAGCGATCTGTCCAGCTTCACCACCGGATCCACCGTCACCGCCGACGGCGGATTCAACCAGGTCTGACCCGTTCGCCGGGTCAATACCCGGATGGCACCCGCCGGCCTATGGCGGGGGTTCGGCTCGGGTGTGATTCAGCGGCGACGCCTCGGCGCGCTGTCGGACAGTTCATCGAATAGGGCCTGGTTCAGGCCGAACGCGTATTTCACCTCACCGACTATGCGATCGATGTCGCCCGCGTCGGGACGCAGCGCGTCGAGGCGAGCCCGATAGGCGTCCTTATACGGTTTGGGCCGCACCGGGAATTCATAGAATGCCAGTCCGGCGCCGCGGAGATTGAAGGTGCGATCCAGGATTTTGCCGATGCCCCGGCCTCCGGAGAGGTCCCCGAGACAGCGTGTGTAGTGGTGGGCCACCAGCGCGCCACCCCACGTGAGCGTGCCCAACCGCTCGGCGTAGGCCGCCGCCGCGGGGGAGTCGACGTCGCGTGCGGCGCCCGGGGCCAGCCAGTGATCGAGGTCGGCGTCGATAGCGCTCAGGCGCTCCAGCGCGGGGTCGTACACGGCGGCCACCATGGCATCGTCGCGACGGGCTCGCACGGCGTCCTCCAGGGCGGCGTACACGACACGCAACCGAAGCAGGTACTCGGAATAGCCCGATGCGCCGATCCGGCCGGCCAGCAGTTCGGTCATGAACGGGCTCTGCTCGGCGGCGTCGTGTTCGGCCGCCGAGCCCTGCTTCATCGCGACCGACGGACGGCGACTGGTGGGGACGGCGACCGAGCACATGACCTGCTCAGATTACATTGGTCGTCCCGGCGGGACCGGTCACCGCGGGGGCCAACCGGAGTCGACGCCGCGGTGCCTTCACCGTCGAACCCGGACACGGCTTGGTCCTGTTCTCCGACGGCCTGGTGGAACGTCGCGGCGAGCGGATCGACGGCGGGCTCGATCTGTTGGGCGCGGGGCATACCATCATCACGCTGCTTCGTCCCTGAACTCCCGCTAAGCGATTCGTATATCAGCGCCTAATCGAGCGGCGGCCATCTACAGTTCGACAAATAGCGAGCTGCATTGACCACTAAAGGACAATACGATGGCGAAAAGTGTTGCAACCAAAAACGACAACGAAAAGATCGTGGTCGACTTTATCCATGCCGCTTACGGCACGAGCATGGACGTGGACGCGATGACCGCGCTCATGGCCGACGATTTCGTGTGGCAGCTGCACGTGCCGCTGTCGCCGGTCGTGCGGGGCCGTGACGCGGCGCGCGCCGAACTCGAGAAGCACAACACCCTGGCGACGGGCATGATCGAGGGGAGTGAAATCCGCACGATGGTGTCCGATCACGACACCGTCGTCGTCGAGCGAGTCGACGTGAACGCCATGAACGGCGTGGCCGTCACGTTCCACGTCACCGCGATTTTCGAGGTTCGCGACGGGGCGATCACGCACTGGCGTGAGTACTGGGACACCAGTCACGTAGCTCAACAGCTCGGCATAGATCCCGCGCTGATGTTCGCGCCGTTGGGCGATTAGCCTGCGGGGCAGAGGATTTGGCGGGCCGAGCTAGCCGTTGGCGCTGAGGATTTTGATCGCGAAGACCAGCGAGTCGCCGGGCTGAATGCCGGCGCTGGGCTGGCCCTCGCGGTAGCCATCCGCGGGGACCATCGCGACGGCCACCGTCGACCCGACCTTCTGCCCCGCGATGGCCTTCTGAAAGCCCGGCACGACTCCGGTAAGCGGGAAGTCGACCGGCGCGCCGCGCTGGTAGCTGCTGTCGAAGACGGACCCGTCACGTCCGTTGACACCCATGTAGCAGACGGAGACCCTGGCGGTGTTCGAGACCACCGGCCCGTCTCCGGCGTGCAGGGTGTGCACCTGGGTCTGGCCCACGCTGAACGGCGTGGTCACCTTCACGAGCGGAGCGGCGGTGTCGGTGGATCCGGTGACCGAGACGCTGCCCGTGGTGCCGCTCAGCGTCCAGTCGGGCGTGGCACCGTTTTGCGGCGCCGCGGTGGGGCACGAGCCGGCCGCTGTGGCCGGGCCGGCTCCGGCGAGCGTCAGAACGGTTGCCGCGACACAAGCCGCGAGCGCGACGGAGGAAAACATCCGGGAGGACTTCACCGCCGTCACGCTACAGCCAGTTATTGCGTCGCTCGGCGGGGGTCCTCAGGTGCAAAGGCTGGGGGCGTCGCAGACATTGCCGGGGCAATAGATCGAGTGGGCGGCGTTGACCAGGCTTCCGACGTCCAACAGCGTGACGCCCTTGGTGTCCAAGCGGGCGTGCAGGTCGTCGGCGATCTGTTGCGGCGTCCAGCCCCAGGTCAGGTCGTAACACACGTCGTGCGCCTCGGCGATGAGCGCCTCGTCCGTCTTCGGCGGCCAGGTGAGGCCGGCGGCCCGCAGTTGCGCGAGGTACGCGTCATCTTGGGGAGTCGCGGCCGCGGTGCCGGCGGTGCTGACCAGTGCCGCAGCGGCCAGCAGGGACATGGCAAGCGCGGCCGGCCAACGAGTTGAGGGCATGCGATTCCCTTCCTGTCCTGGTGGCGCGATCGAGGCCGCCAAAAGCGTGCTGCTCCAATACAAGACAGATGCAGCATAGCCGCAGCTGACCCCAACGGCTCGCCGAAAGTTTCGCCCGCGCGGGTCGGCTAGCCGGTGACGCCAGCCAATTCGCGTGCCACCGCATCGAAGGCGCGCAGGGTGTCTGACATGTGCGGCTCGTGAGTCTGTAGCTGCGTGGACAACTTGGCGGCGACCACCTCCGCACCGCGGTTGATGTAGATCATCTGACCGCACATGCCTTGGCAGAGCACGACATTGCTGCCCGGGTAGGGGAACCACATCTGGTTGCGGTACATGCCGCCGGGCATCTCGTTGTCGTCGGGGCTGGCGGCGAACGCCTGACGCGAGTCGGGTCCGCCGTCGAGGGTGTCGGCGATCCACGCCGACGGCATCACGTGCCGGCCGGTCAACGAGACGCCGTCCCGCAAGAACAGTGACCCGAACCGGATCATGTCGGTGAGGCACGCGCTGATGCCGCCGTCGAAGAACCCGGTGCCCTCGGCGTCGACGCCGATCGTGGCGTCGCATTGCGCGCCGATGCGGCTCCACAACAATTCCGACATCAGCTCCGGCATCCGTTGGCCACCGGCGATCTCGCAGATCCAGCCCAGCACGTCGGTTTCACACGAACGGTATTCGAACGGACCACCATGGGCGCGCTTCTGGCGCAAGCTCAACAGGAACTCCTGCAGCGTCGCGGGAGCGTCCGGACTTCTGCCGGGCGCCCAGCCCATTGCCTGGTCGAGCAGGTGTATCTGCGCGGCCGGGTCGTCGTAGTTCTCCGAGAACGCGATGCCTGACCTCATGTCCAACAGGTGGCGCACCGTCGCACCGGCATAGCCGCAATCCTGCAGGGCGGGAACGTATTTCGTGACCTTCGCGTCGAGATCGATCGCACCGTCCCCGTGCAGCGCGCCTGCCACCGCGCCGATGAGCGATTTGCTCACCGAGAACAGCAGGTGCGGGCTTCCGGCGTCCAAGCCGTTGAGGTATTCCTCGGCGACCATCGCACCGCGGAAGGCGACGGCCCACCCGTCAGTGCCGGCGCCGGCCAGCACCGCGCCGACGGTAGTGGCCGCGCCGTCCGTGCCGATCAGCGGGATCGCCGACAGATCAGCAGGAGCTGCGGGCACCGTCGCGACCGGCCCGGTCCCGCGCGAAATGACCGCGGTCGGTACGAAATCTTCGACGTGCTGGAACGACCATCGCGCGTACGGCGCCGACAGCCAGTTGTCCAGTGCGATACCGGCCGGGGCGCGTTTCACGCTCGTGCGACGAGCCGAGAAACGATCGGCGCGGCCGGCGTCAAGGGGGTTGAGACGAACTTCGCCTTCATCCCCTTGACCCAGCGCTGGCAGCGCTCACTGAGCCGATAGTCATCCGTCTGCAGGTGTGAGCGAGTGACGAGCACGCCGAGTTGGGCACCCTGCGAACGTAAGTCGCCAGGTGCGGCGACCCGCATGTAAAAGGCCTCGGAGCCGTCAAGCAGCGTGGCCCAGTCGTTAGCGGTCCGCGAAAAGGAGACCCGCCCGTCGTCGTCGATCCGCCACACCCCGGTGCGTGGCGTCGCGGTGAAGAGCTCGATATCCGACGACGTCTCGGTGATGATGACCTGGCCCCAGACCTCGTCGTCGCCATAGCCCCGCTCCCAGCGCGAGTTGACCTCATCGATGTCGAGCTCGTAGTCCACGTCCATGTACTCGAGCAGATGAAAGAGGAACAGCGGCATGTCGGCGTAGGCCTCGGTGGTCAAGTTCGTCATCGGGCTGGCACCGCTCAGGCGGGGATTCACCTCGCCGAGGTAGAGCTGGTCGGCGTCCAGATCGTGCAACAGGTCCACCTCGAAGTAGCCGCGGTAACCCTCGCGGCGCATGACATCGCCCAGCTTTGCCACCATTTCCCGGGCGGCGTGGGTCTGGGCGGGCGGCAGCACCTCGCGCCAGATGTCATTGCCACACCAGCTGCCCCGGCTCGGAGTGAGTTCCGAATATCCGACGAGACTCGTCATCGCGGGCCCGACCACCGTGCCGTGCCGGGTCACGGCACCTTCGAGGCACACCTCGACGTTGCGGATCCGTTTCATCACCTTGAGCTCTTGCCCCACCAGGTCACCGGCGTGCTGGTCCCAGTCGCGCTGACCGTGCACAAAGAACGTGCCGCTGCCGGCGTTGCCGTAGGCGATCGAGATGACGAGGTCATCTCCCAATCCGGCGTTGTCCGCGAGCGCCAGCAGCTCGTCATAGGAGCTGGCCCGGCCGATCGTATTAGGCACGCTGGGCACCCCCGCCTCGTCGGCCAGGCGCGTCATGACGATTTTGGAACCCAGGCGCTGGCGCAACTCGGTCGGCGGATGCATGACTTCGAGGCCTGCCGACCGCGCGAGCGCCTGAATCTCCTCGTTCAGCATCACAAAGCAGCACTTGCCGCCGGGACCTTTACCGGCGATGAACTCGACCGTCTCGGGATCGGATAGCAGATGGCTGCACACCTCGTCCATGGAATCGAAATCGCGGCGGTCGCGCCGCCGGGGCACGAACACGCGCGAGTGTGTGCCTTCGAAAGAGTCAAAGTAGGTCAGGTAGAAGAAGTTTCGTATCCAGCGATCAACGCCGAGGAGGTTGAACGGCGTGGGCGAGATGAAGAAGAGCGGCACCTTGTTCGTGTGAAAGAACGCGCGTATGTCCGAGAGGCCGTTCAGCGTCCGGCGCGGCTCGGGCCCCGTCACGTCTGTCGCGGTGACATCGAGGCCCGAACCCCGGGCGAGGGTGGCGGCGCGGCCGGACGTGGCGCGCTCGGCGCAACGTCGATGCAATGGCGTATCTCCATTCGACAAGTGTGCGCCCTGTCGGCGCCAGTGTCGAAGGGGAAACAGTCCCGAATGCAGACAGCGAGCCGGACGATACGCCTGGGCCCAAGGGCCGTGGCCGGCGTTTAGGCCGTTGCCCCGCAGCGCGTTTGGTGTGTCCCGGGTGGATATCGGCCGGGGTGTCGCCGCGAATTAGTCGGCAGCGCCGGGCCGGCCCGCGCCGACCCTGGCGGGTCCGAGCATGACCGGGAGGTGCTTGATTCCGTGCAACAGCGTGCTGTCGTTCGGGGTCGGTTCGTCCGCGAGGGTGAGTTCGGGGAATCGTTCGAAGAGCGCGCGCAAACCGATGTTGAGTTCCATCCGGGCGAGCGGCGCGCCGAGGCAGGCGTGGACACCGGTGCCGAAGCCGATGTGGTCGCGGGCGTTGACCCGGGTGACGTCGAATTCGTCGGGACGATCAAAGACGGCCGGATCGCGGTTGGCGCCGGCGATGCTGAGGAAGACGGTCGAGCCCGCCCGCACGGTGTGGCCGCCGATCTGCAGCGTTTGGGCCGCCACCCGGGCGCCGAATTGGGCGACGGAGCGGTAGCGCAGGGTTTCTTCGACGGCGTTGGGCCAGCCCTCGGGCTGCGCGTGGAGGCGGGCCAGCTGGTCGGGGTGATCGAGGAGCGCGGTGACGGCGTTACCGAAAGCGTGTGTGGTGGTGATGAATCCGGCGCCGAGCAACAGCCCGGCGAACATCTTGACTTCGAGTGCGATGAGATCACTGTCCTGCAGCACGGCAGACAAGACGCTGTTATCGCCGCCGCTGCGCCGCAGCCGCTCGATGTGCGCCTCGAGATAGCCTTCGAATTCGCGCAGCGCCGCGAGGGCGGTCTCGAAGTCACGCCAGGAGGGCACCGTGGTGGTGAGCAGCTTGGCGCCCGGGTCGGCCATACCGTAGAGATAAGGAATTTCTTCGCGCGGAATCCCCAGCAGCTCGGCGATGACCTGGATGGGAATCTGAGAGGCGTAGTCGGCGATCAGGTCGCAGTGAGCGTTGCCGCCGAGGTCGTCGAGCAGGGCGTCGACTATCTCCTGAATGCGTTGGCGCAGCCTATCGGTGGCCCGCGGGGTGAATGCCCGCGACACCAAGCGTCGCAGGCGCTCATGCTCGGGTGGGTCGATGACCAGTAGAGACGGCGGTTCGAGGCCGTTCAGTACGCCGGGATTCGTTTTCGCAAGTGCCCATTGAGCCATACGAAACGGTGACCGATCGTGGGGCTTGGCGGTCCGAAACCTATCGTCCCGCAACACCTCTCGGATAATTCGCGCATCGGCGGTGGCCCAGCCGCCGATCACCTCCGACAGGCGCCCCCGTTCGCGGATCTGCTCAATGAGGTGATGCGCGTTGTCGGGGCGGTTGTTGTCGATCACCAAGCGGGCGAACGGGTCGCCTCGGCGAGCCAGCAGCTTCAGCGTCGCGCGAGCCAGTCCGTATCCCAGCAGCCAGTGCGACCGGGTTTTGAGCGCCATTCCGTATTGTTCGCCCCTACCTCGCCGGATGGATAGAGGCGCGCGTCAACGTCGCCGAGGCTAGGTGTCTCGGTGGTATTCGTCTTTCATCAGGACATCGACGCCGCGCCAGCCCCAATACACCCGGTGGGCCTGGATCAGGCCTCCCTCGATCTCCATCACCTCGACGAAGTCCATCTGCTCGCCGTCCGGCGTCGCACGGGGATACTCCCACGTCACGCGCCGTCCGTCGGTGAAAAAGCCTGCCCGGTGATAGGCGCGCAGCGTCGGCGTGCGCGCTACCACCTCGGCGAGAAAGGGCCGTAGCTGCGGGTGCCCCCGGCGGATTCCCTCCTTGCCGGTGATGTGGGCGGCCAGCGGACTTTCCAGGGTCGCATCGGTGGCGTAACAGGCCAGCAGCGCGTCCAGGTCATGAGCTGCCAGGGCGTCTTCCCACGCCTGCACCACTGCCTCGATCGCGCGCCGCGGGGCTGTCGTGTTTGCCGCGGTGTCTTCGGTGTCCATCGGCCCATCGTGACGCCGTATTGCTTCGGTGCCGCCCGAAATGTCCGCCGCCTATCGTGGTGGCATGCCCAGCGATCCCGCACAGGCGATCGCCGTCCGGCACGGCGGTGACGCCGATATCGGCAGTGTTGCCGCACTGATCGGCGAGCGGGCCCGTGCACGGGTATTGATGGCGTTGCTCGACGGGCGCGCGCTGCCCGCCAGCGTGCTGGCCAGCGAAGCCGGGGTGGCCGCTTCGACGGCCAGCGAACACCTTGCCCGACTGGTCGATGCCGGCCTGCTGACGGTGCACCGCCAAGGCCGCGCCCGCTACTTCCGTCTGGCCGGCCCGCCGGTCGCCGAAGCCTTGGAGGCGCTCGCCCGAATCGCTGCGCCAAAGCCGATCCGTTCCCTGCGCCAAGGGACGCGTGCGCACGCCCTGCGGCGCGCCCGCACCTGTTACAACCACCTCGCCGGGCGGCTGGGGTTGGCGATCATGAGCGCGATGCTCGACCGGGGACTGCTCGCCGGCGGCGACGGACGCTACCGTCCCGGTCTCGCGGTCGCCGACCGGCTGTCGGCTCCAGGAGCGGACCTGACCTACCAACTCACCGCGGATGGACGAGAAACCTTGAGCACCTTGGGAATAGACCTTGCCGCTGTCGATCGCAGCAAAGTCATGATCCGCTACTGCGTGGACTGGTCCGAACAACGCCACCACCTGGCCGGCGCGCTCGGGGCCGCGCTTACCCGACGCCTGTTCGACCTGGACTGGATCCGGCACATCAATCAACGCCGCGCGGTGGTGCTCACCGATGCCGGACGGCAGGGACTCAGCCAGACCTTTGGCCTGCCCGCGAATTGGGATTGACCGTTTAGCCGGTCAACCCGCGACCGAGCGCTCGAGAGCGGCCAGCGACGTGGCGAGGTAATCCTCGCCGAAGATGGGCATCTCACCGACGCGGTCTCGGAAAGCCTGCGGCGTGCCGCTCCAGTCGTACGTGAGGGTGACGTCGGTGCGGTCACCGTTCGGCACAAGGTCATAACGCCAGAACCAGCCGCCGGGCGTGTGGTTGCCCGCGTCGTCGAGCGCCCCCGGCATCCAGGCAATGGCGCGGTCCCGCTCGAACACATGCACCAGGTTGTGCGTGACGTAGTCGCCGCCCGCGGCGATGAGGTACATGTTCATCGCGAACATCTGTCCCGCGCCGGTGATCGGGGCTGTGTCCACCGCATTGCGGACCCAATCCGTTGGCTCGGTGTCCTGGTGCCGGGACGGGTCGGCGAGGACCGTGAAGACCTCGGCCGGGGTGGCAGCGATGGTGCGGGTGACAACGTAACCTTCGGCGGCGCTCATAGCGTGGCCTCGGTCGTCGTGGATCCGTAAGCGGCTGCAATAGCGGGGGAGTCGAGCCACCCCGAGTAGGTGGGCCGCGACGGCCACCCTTCCGGCGAATCGAGCCAATCCTCTTGACGACCCCACGGCAGAATGTCGATCAGCCCGAACGAGTGACTCAGTTGCTCGGTGCCTCGCCCCGTTCGTATGCCACGTGCGATACACAGTGTCGCCGTCGCGGAGAAAAACGTTCACGCCGAAACCGCCACCGGGCGGCGCGTCCATGTCGGCGGCGAACGGGCTCTGCGATGACGAGTACCACTCCATCCGGTTGCCGACTTTCCGCTTGTAGGCCAGCGCTTCCTCGATCGGTCCGTTGGTGACGATGACGAACCGGGCGTCGTAGTTCTCGAGGAATTCCAGTCGGGTGAATTGCGACGTGAATCCGGTGCACCCGCTGCACTGCCATTCCGCGCCGTCGGACCACATGTGGTGATAGACGATCAGCTGGGATCGCCCGTCGAACACATCGACCAACCGGAGGGGTCCATCGGCACCGACCAGGGTGTAGTCGGGCAACTCGACCATCGGCAGCCGTCGCCGCTGGGCGGCGATCGCATCCAATTCGCGGGTGGCGGCCTTCTCGCGGTTGCGCAGTTCGTCCAGTGCGGCCCGCCAGGTTTGGTGATCGACGACTGGCGGCAACGCCGTGTGTTCGGGGGACATGGCTCCACCTTTGCTCTCGATTTGTCCGTCCGAAAGGTCTGACCGCTCGCGCGTCCGAACTTCATCGGCGCACCGGCCCGTCAACCGTCCATTTGCGGACCCCGGCAGTCGGGAGTCGCCCGCGTTTGCTCGAGCGCCGAAAACGCTATTGACCTCCACGGCCGGGGTTGGGTTCGATGAACGGATAGTGACGAGGGGAGGTCCCCGTGAGGACATTCATTCGCCAAGCAGTCGTCATCGTCATGCTGGCGTTCGCATCGATGGCGGCCGTGACGGTGTTGACACCGGCGGTGAGCAAGGCCGACTGCGCCGACGGCGAGTGGTGGGACCCGACCGGCAAGGTTTGCCGGCCGCTGGGGGTCGGGCCGCAACCCTTGGCGTGCGACCCGGGCCAGTGGTGGGACCCGACGGCCAATGTGTGTCGTCCCTTGGGTGTCGGCCCCCAACCGCTCGCATGCGACAACGGCTGGTGGTGGGATCCGGGCACCAATGAATGCCGTCCGCCGGCCGGCTAGCACCTAGACGGCGGGATCCCGACTGATTCAGCAGAGCGGCGTACTGGCGTTCCAGGGCCTTGGCCGCACCGCCATACCAGCTCGGCGAGACCGACAGTGACATCGGATCGGGGAAGATCTCTTCGGCCCCTTGCTCCACCCCGTCGAAAATGGCGCGCGCCACGGACTCCGCTGAGGACTTGGGTATGTCGAGGCCTCGGGTCATATCGGTGTCCACCGGGCCGGTCAGGACCGCGTGAACGCGTACGCCCTGTCCTGCGAGAAGAACTCGCAACGACTGGGTGAAGTTGAATGCGGCGGCTTTCGAGATCGAATAGGCCGGAATCAGCGGTAGCGGCGCGAGCGCGTTAACCGAGAGATTGTTCACGATGGCACCCCGAGACCGAATGAGCAACGGCAGCAAGGCCTGAGTGAGGTCGGAGGTGCCGAAGAGATTGACGGCGAGGTGTTGTTGGAGCACCGCGCGATCACTCAGGTCGTCATAGAGCGACACGCCGGCGTTGTTGACGAGGATGTCGAGGGATTCGAGTTTTATCGCGATCTGCTCGATCTGCGCGGCGTCGGTCACGTCCAGGCTCACGGCGATCACCCGCGGGTCCGGATGCACCGCCCGTCGCCGGGTGCCGGCGTACACGTTTTTGGCGTCTCGACGCAACGCCTCCTCGACCAGGGCCTTCCCGATGCCCCGATTGGCGCCGGTCACCAGAACGGTCTTGCCAGCGATGCTCATACATCCTCCTAGATCAAACGGCAGTTTGAAGCGGTCGAAGATGTAGATCCCGCGTGGCGCAGAAACTAAGCGGCCGTGGGCCGCCTAGTGCCGCGGGCGTTGCTCCGAACCAACCGGCACATCACGGCGTTCCCGAGCACATGAACGGAAACCCGCACCACGGCTTGCGCGTCGCCTCCGGCGGCGGGGGACCACCCTCCCAGACACCGGGGGCCGCGTTTCCGTGCCCCCAGACGACGCCGTACCAGGTGTGGCACTGGCTGGCGTCCCAGTCGACTTGCGTTCCCGGGCAACCGCGGCCGGTCTGCGGGTGCAGCCCGGTCTTCTGGTCTTCGGGGCAACAGGTGTATGGCCCGCTTGCACCCGGTGGTACCGGCCCGTCTTCGGGCGCGAAGCCATGCGTCTGCGGCACGGGACCCGGCTGGGCCTGTGCGGGACCGAGGGCGAGCCCCAGCCCGGTCACCGCCACACCGCCCGACAACAGCGCCGCGCCAACGATTTTCTTCGCCACTCGATGGATGTCCACAGCAGTGCCCTTTCGCAGGTATCGGAAATTCAACGCCGAAACTCGCGAAATTTTTGCGCTTTGGCGCGGCTACCGATCCCAACAAGGGGTTAGCGCATCACACACCGGCCGGGACCAGCGCCGCCGACGTCCGCATCTCGTGCCGCAACGCGGCGAAGTCGGTGATCGTCTTCGTGGTCACCGTCGCCACCGGGCGCGAGTTGCGGCCGGTGGCTTCGCGCTTGGACACCATCACCACACTGTCGATGTAGGGCTGGATGGTGGTGGCGTTCTGCACGGTCGCCACGATGACGAGCTGGAAGCCGAACTTGCGGAACGCCTGCAAAGCCTGCTGAGCGAACTGCGGGTCGGACTTGGAAAACGCCTCATCGAGCATCAGCTGAGCGAAAACCGGCTTGTTGTCGGCACTTTCGGGATTGGCCAGGTTGAAGCTCAACGCCCCGGCCAAACAGAACGCCATCAGCTTCTCCTGCTCGCCGCCGGAGTTGTCGCCGGCGTTGCTATGCGTGCGGATCAGCTCGTCACTGCTGACATCCCACTCGGCACAGTCGAAGGTGAACCGGTTACGGACATCGAGGGCGTCACGGGTCCAGGCCTTGTCTTCAGGAGCCGTCGAGGCCAATCGGTTACGCAGGCGCAGGATGTCGGCGTACTGGTCCAGGATGGCCTGCTTGTCGCCGAGGCCGACCTCGGCGATGCGCCGTGAGATGGCCCGAACGATCTCGGTGAGCTCGGCGACCGCGGTCAGGCTTCGCGCCGTGGCGCGCAGGGTGACCCGGGTGCCGCGGTTGAACTCCACCGCACCCAGCCCGGTGTTGACGCGTTCGATCTGCTCGCTGATCCGACGGGCCTCCTGCTCGGCGACGCGGTGCAGGGTCAGGATGGCGTCGGGCGCCTGCTCGGTGACCAGCCGCATCATTCGCTCGTAGGCCTCGGGCAGTTCCCGCTCGTCGATGTGGCGGCACAGCGCGACGTAATCGTGCACCCGCTCGTCGAAGACGTCACTGTCATTGGGGATCGCGTCGGGGAACGCGGTGTCGAACGTGTTGAGGATCCGCGCCAGCTCATCGTATGAGCGCCTGCGGCTTTCGCGCAGTTGCTCGCGCTCGCGCCGGATGGCGGTGAACACCGCGTCGCGGTGCGGTTCGGGGTTGAGCATGTCCAGCGCGACGGGCACTTCGGCGGCGTAGCGGTTCAACAGATCGGTCAGCGGCTCCGAGACGAAAGCCGGAGCCAGCCGGTCCTGGAGCTCGAGCAACCGGGTGCGGCGACCGTCGAGGTCGTCGCGGCGGGTCTGGATCGCACCTCGACGGGTCATCAAGGTCTGGATCTGTTCCCAGCATTCCTCGGCCCGCGCCGTCAGCGCCTCGATATCCGGATTGTCGGCCAGCAGCAGCTCGAACTGCTCGCGCAGCCGATCGGCGTGGCCGTCGGCGGTCTCGGTGTCGACATGGGTCCACTGCTCGTATTGATCGCAGATCGCCCTGAACGCCGCCGCCCGGTCACGCCACTGCTGGCGCTCGGCGGCGATGTCGTCGGCGACGCCGCGGGCACGGCGATACGCCTCTTCGGCGTTGGCGAGATCCACGGTCAACGCGTCGATCTTGGCGGCGACATCGCCCTGGTAGATGTAGTCGGCCTGCTTGAGCGGTCGGCGGTCGTCCTTGATGGCCAGGCGTTCGGAGTCCTTGTACAGGCCGGTGTCGGTGACCGCGCGCCGGAAGCGAGGGAACACGTCGGGGGTGTCGACGCAGATGTGATCGCCGGCGGCGGCGATGACGTCGGCGGCCTCGGCGGCGCAGTCATGGTTCGGGTCGACCACGAACAGCTTGCCGGCCAACGTATTCGGCTCGGCTTCGGTGATCTCCGCGCCGATGAACCTGGTGCGGACGTGATGCAGCTGCAGCCGACCACCCATGTTGGTCTCGTTGACGAACCGCAGCACCGCGGCGTAGTGGCTGTCTGGGACGAGCAGCCGCAGACCCACGCCGCGCAGCACCTTTTCGACGGCGACGCGCCAGCGACTGTGCTCGGGCCGCAAATCCATCAGCTCGGCGATGTAGGGCAGCTCGCCGGGGTGGATACCGACGGCGGCGCAGATGTTTTCGCGCATGGTCAGCGCGAACTCCGGCAGCGCCGAGCCGACACGCTCTACGCGTTTGAGTTCCTTGGCCGCGTCGTCGCGAGCGATGCGTGCGACTTTCTGGGCGTACTCGGCGTCGGTCGAGGCCTCCCGGCCGCGATCCAGTTTCGCCAACAGCTCGGTGGCGCGGGTGGTGAGTTCCTCACGCAGATTCCAGAATTCGTCGGCGGTCTCCGGGATGTCGAGACCGTGCGTGTTGAGCATGGCTTCATAGGCGGTGCGCCGGCGCGACACCTGCTCGGCGTGCGCCTCGGCCGCGGCCACCTGCGACTGCAACGGGCCCAGGCTGGTGCTGGATCCGCTGATCTGGGCGTTGAGCGAATCGCCTTCGGCCTTGGCCAGATTCAGCTGGCGGGTAACGTCCTCATATTCGTTGCCCAGCTGATCGATGGTGGCGTCGAGCGATTCGATCTGCGACGGGCACTGCGTCAGCCGGACGTGGTCGGTGTAGGCCCGGACCATCGGTTGGTCGACGAGATCGATGATGCCCAGGTCTGAGGACTCCGAGGCGTAGCGCTGCTGGATCTTCTCGATGTCGCCGAGGATCTTGCGCTTGCGTTGCGCGACGGCCAGCAGTTCGCGGGCGTCGACCAGCGGATCGATCTGCTTGAGCGCCTCGGGCAGCCGGGTCAGGCTTCCCGGCTCGTCGAGCATGAACTCCCGGACGAACTGTTCAAGGCCCCCAACGCTTTTCAGCGATTTGGCCTTGCCGAGCAGCTGCTGCGCGGCATCGGAAGCCCGGATGCCGATGGTGGCATACAACTGGGCGAGGTACTGCGACTCCACCTTGGTGGAGAACCGCCAGTCGTCCTTGAACACCGCGGCGTCGAAGCGGCCAGCGGCCCAGCGGTTGCAGACGTTCTCGATATCGCGGTCGCCGTCGGCCAGCACGAACCGGCTCGAGGAGTCCGACCGCGATTCACCGGTGAGCCATTTGAGCACCAGGCCGGTCACGGTGCGGCCGGTGTTGCTGCGGTAGGTGACGGCGACCGCCGACCAGGCGGTGCCGTCGCCGCGCAGATACATGACCTTGCTGGTGCCGGCGTCGCTGCGCTGACCCCAGGCCCCGCGGACGTATTTGTCGACGGTCCGCCGGCCGGCGCTCGACCCGGCGGCGGTGTTGTCGCCGGAGGCGTTGAAGTTGCGCCGGTTGAAGGGCAGGAAGCCAAGCGAAATGGCATCCAGCAGTGAGGATTTGCCGCTTCCAGAGGCACCGGCGATCAGCGCGCCCCCTTCGCTGAATCCGATGGAGTGGTATCCGTCGAAGACGCCCCAGTTGATGACCTGCAGGCGCGCCAGGTGGAACTGTTCAGTCATCCTCGGGTTCCTCCCCTTCGCCCTGCACTCGCTCCTGGGGGACGCCGCCGCCCAGGAGCACCTCGAACTGCTGCTGCAGCTCGGCGATCACCGAGGCCGTCATGACGGCGTTGATGACCGGGCTGACCGTGTAGCTGTCCTCGTCGTCGCGGGTCTTGCGCAGGATCTCCAGCGACGTCAGCCGGGCGATGGCGCCGTCGATGCGCGCGCTGAACGTCACGGCGTCGCGGTCGACATCGTTGAGGACGCCGGAGAACAGCCCGTGCATTTCGTCGCGGCTGATCACGACGGCCTGATCACCGGAGGCGCGCATCATCTGCGCCAGGTGCAGCGCCAGGATGGAATCATAGGTGCCCAGCGGTTCACGGCGCAAAAGCTTTACGCCCCGGGCGGATTCGTAGCGGGCCTGCTCGACGAACGCGACCCCGTCCGTCTCGGAGGCGCCCTCGACGACGCGCAGCAACAGATCCAGTTCCGACAGCCGGACCGAGAGTTGGGCGCGGTATTCCTGCACCCAGGTGTAGACGTCGCGATCGGCGTCGGCGCTGATGTAGCGGCGGGTCAGCAGCTGTTGTAGCGCCCAGCAGGCCCGGTCGGGCAGCTCGGAAACGTCGCCGTCGAACCGGGGCCGGCGCTGGTGCGGGATGCGCGCGGTCTGGTCGACCTGGGGGAGGGCGGAGAATCCGCTGTAGTCCGCGGTCTCCTTGACGGTCTCTTCGACGGTCACGCAGTGGCTCCCAGCAGACTGGAAACCGGCTCGGTGAACATCAAGTGGGGCACCTCCATTTCGCGGTCGCGCCCGTCCAGGGATTGAAAGCGGACGGTGACCGATTCGGAAGCCTGCGCGGATTCCGGTTGTTTGAGCGCCCAGGACCACAACACGATGACGTGGCCCAGGTAGGCCGAGTCGAGCATCGCGACCGCGTCGGGCAGCGACAGCTTGGCCCCGGAGCCGATCGCGGTGTTGATCATCTCGGACATCGCGGGCGCGTCGACCTGCGTGGTGAGCGCTGCGAAGCTGGTCAGGTCGACCTCGCCCTCGGCCGCCTGGGCCGGCTTCGGATTGGACAGGTCACCGATCCGGAAGCTCAGTGCCCCAACGGAACTGAATGCGTGGCGGGCCAGGGGGAGTTCGATGTCCAGCCTGGAGTCGGTCAGCGAGGCTTTGAGCAGGTTGCGGGCGGCGCCGATGGCCTCGTTGAGCTGACGGGCCACACCGCGGCTCTGTTCGAGGGTGCCGAACGCGGTAAACCGTTTGACGCGCTGCGCGCAGCGCTGCTGGATGCGTTCCACTTCGTCGATCTGATGACCGACGAGTTCGAAGAAGCCGGCCATCACCCTGCGCAGGGCGGGGTCGAGGGCGGGCAGGGCTTGGGCGACGGCGGCGACGTCGGCTTCGAATTCGGCACGTTGGTCGGGGTCGTTGATCATCCGCAGGAAGGCGCGGTGCGAGTCGCGCCCCTGCGACTCCCACGCGGCCTCGTAGTCGGCGTACATGCGGCGCTGACGGTCGCGGTATTCGACGTTGCTGTCGATCGGCTCGTCGAGGGCCGCGGTGGCCCGCTCGATCATCGTCCCGTACTGACCGATGTCGGTGATCAGACGTTCCATCTGCAGGGCGATGGCGTGGGCTTCGTCGTAGGCGTCGGTGAGGTCGACGTCCTGGCTGTGCTCGGCGGAGGCCCCGCCTTGGTCCAAGGCGTCGAGTTCGGCTTGTAGAGCGGCGATTTCGGCTTGGATGCCGGCGCGGATACGGTCGGGATCGTTGCCGACCCGCAACGCGATCTGCTTGAGGCGGGACGCGATGCCGTTGATCGAGCCGCCGGTGGCGATGGTGTCCTGGCGGCGCATGCCCCGCAGGAAATCGAGCGCCCGTCGGGCTTCCTGGGTCAGATAACACAGGTTGCGTTCGACGCCGGAGCGCTGGTCGGCCACCCGATGTAGCCAGCCCTGACTGGCCCACGACTTGATCAGGGCCAGCCCGGACTGCTCGCCACACTGATCGAGTTCGGCCAGGTCGCGTTCGAGCCGGATGACGAGGTCGGTCTCGGGGACCACACCGCCGCTGAGCTGGCGCTCCATCAGCGTCGCATACAGATTGAGGTTCAACGTGGCCAGCAGGCGGACGGTCGGCGAACCCTGAAGGCCGCGGTTGGACTCGAGCAGGTCGGCAGGCGACAGCGTTGTGTCGTCGTCCAGCACGCGCCCTCCGTCTCGATCGGTCATGTCTCGGACGCTCCAAGATAGGGCACGGAGGCGACAATCGGCCTTCGGCCGGCGGGGTGTCGGGGGATGGCTTCGCCAAGTCGGTCACACCGGTCTCAGGCATCGCTCGAGCCTCAGTGGTCACCGGGCGCAAGCAGGGCGAACGGCGGGGTTGGCACTGCGAGGTATGCGCGGACGCCCTAGCCCGGAACAGAGCTAAAATCCGCTTCATGACTGCGCTGCTGGTCGCCAAAGCCCTTTTGCTGGGCTTTCTCATCGTGGCCTGCGGTGCCCTCATCGTGACGTATGTGCGCCGGCGCCGCTCCGGCGTGCAGCCATGGCAGAACCCTTATGCCGCACCATATCTCGACCTGTATCGCGGCGGACTGCCCCCGGTGCCGCCGCCGCCGTCCATGGCCTATGAGCGATCCGCCGACGGCGAGCCTCCCGCGCGCGGTCCCGATGGCGTTGCCGGTTAGCCCCAGTAGGCGAAGTTGCAGGTGGGTCGCGGTTCACTCTTGAGGGACACGAGCTTGTCGCCGTCCATGATGATCGTGCAGGTGAGCGGGGCGTCTCCGCCATCGGCGGATACCTGCGACTCCACTTCGTTGTACACCGAGTACTGCTTCTCCCACGGCAGCGGCACATTGGTCTCGGTCTGCTCCGGGCCTCCGTTGATCCGGTAACGAATCGTGACGGGGGCACTGCCGCCGCTGACCTTCATCACCGCAGTGCCGACCGGCTGGCCGGTGGGCGCCGCGGAGCTCGGCGCCGCGGGTGTCGACGTCGCGATCGCTGACGTGGTGCCGACGCCGCTAGTCGGATGTACCGCGTGTCCGGTGGTGCTCTTGGTGCATGCCGTCGCGACAACGCCTGCGAGCGAAAGGCTGATTACCACCGCGACCGCATAACGGTAGGAACGCATTTCCAAAGCGTAGTGACCGGGAACGGTCGCCGCAGCAAGTGCGCCGTAGGGGTGTGGCTCGCAATCGCCCACCATGGTCGCTGTCGGGCCGGCCTGACTGCGGCGGTGACGCGGCCGTGCTCACCCGCGAGCGGGCCCTACTGGTCGTCGGTGAGGTCGCCCTCCACGGCTTGCCGGCGGCGCGCGTCTACCCCGCGATGCCACGCGTCGTGGATTCTTATGTTGTGAACGATCGTGCCGCAGCCCCTGCACGTGTAGAGGGTGGGGGATCGACGCGGCTCGTAAAGCTCGTAGTCCGGGTCATGGCGTGCCATCGGTGATTTCCCCCCGCCTCTCCAAAAGAGCTGTAGATACGTCGGTGTCAGCCCGCCTTGTCAAACTGGATGCCTGCGTTGGATGCGGCGTCGAGGTCCCCGGCTACCCGAGGAGCTGAGCATTCGAAGACCTCGCTGTTCGACGCGCGACTAATATCTTCATGGACGACAGTACATGACCGCGCGCGCCAATGTGAACTCAGGAAAATGGCCTGTGGATTTCCTCGAATTCACCGATCAGGGCCGGACCAGCTAGCGGCTTTAAAGGTGATGGGCAGCGAAATCCGCGCCTTGGTCGACCATGCCATTCGCCGCATACACAGTGTGAGCGATTCCGGGCGGTCCGGGCGGTGCACCATCGCAAATGTTGTCATCGGGGGCGCACAGCTGAATGGTCTTTGCTGCGTAAAGGGGACCGATCGTGATGGGCGGCGCGCCGGCACCGCGCAGAAACTCACTGGACGGTGTTCCGAACAGGACGACGGCGGCCACGTGATCAGCCACCGTCCGCGGCAGCGGTTGCGGGACGTAGGACACGAACTCCTGCGGCACTTCCTTGGGCACGGAAGCCGACGTAACGAAGCCCGCGACGGCGGCGCCTTGGGAGTACCCGCCGAGCACCACTCGGGTGTTCGGGCAGTTCGACGCCGTGGTCTCGATATGAGTGCCGGCGTCCCTGATCCCGTCCACCACGGTTCTGGCGAAAGCGATGCCGCCGTTGAAGTCGCTGCTCGCCTCGTAATTGACCGGATAGACCGCCATCGACCTGCCTCCCAGCCGTGATCCGAGTGCGTCGACGAATGCCTGCCCGATCCCGCCGACGCCAGGTGGCTCGCCGGTGCCGCGGGCGAACACCACTTCGACGTTGGGACATGGTTCGGCGGAAGCCGCGGGGACGGGTGCACAGAGAAACCCCGCCCAGGCTGTTGCTAGCGCAGTCGCGAGAAAAGAAAGGGATCGTAGCGAGCTCATGTCTGCGGATGCCCAGGTGCCATTCCGTCGAAACGGGTGTTTATTCAGCTTGGAGGGCGATTAGTTTCGTCATCGATTCCGGTCTGTATCCCCGACACCGCCAACCGCACTCCAGGGGAGCACCGATGACCGCTACCTATACCTTCGACGTCTTTTCGAGCCTCGACGGCTTCGGGGGCGTCAGCGGAGGGGATTGGGGCGGTTACTGGGGCAAGCAAGGCCCAGAATTGCTCGACCACCGGCTCGCGTTGTACAGCGAGGAACAGCGAATGGTCTTCGGCGCCAACACATATCGACTCTTCACCCAAATGCTGGCCGAGAGCACCGAGGATTCCGACGTGCGCGACCCGTGGGTCACCCGGATGAGGCAGCTGCCGGCCACGGTGGTGTCCACGTCACTGGGTGGACCCCTCGACTGGCCAGACGCGACACTCGTGCGCGGTGACGCCGTCGACGTCGTCGCCCGACTCAAGGACGAGTCCGACGTACCGTTGCGCTCGCACGGCAGCCTGTCGATGAACCGAGCGTTGATGGCCGCCGGCCTGGTCGACCGGGTCCAGGTGACGCTGTTCCCGGTGATCACGGGCCGCACCGGTGATGATCCGATCTTTCGCGGTGCGGCCGACTTCGACCTCGAATTGGTCGAAAGCCGAACGCTGGACGGCAATATTCACGAGCTCATCTACCGGCCCAGCCTGCATGCCTGAGCCCTTCAGCACACCCCGCCGGGACGACGCCGTGCCACGCGCCACCGCGTTGGGCCGCCGGAACTGAACGACCGTCCTGAACCTCTTGGGGCCGAGAATCGTGTCTACGGCTGGGCCGCTCGGTCACTGCGACCGGCGCGGTGGAACGGATGAGGGGAGCTCGGCAAATGCTCAGTGTCGCGATCCGGGACGAGCTGGCCGCCGATCTTGCGCAAGCCGAGCGCCGTCGCGAGCCCATCGCCCCATTGATCGCCGCGCACCCGGACATCGACGTTGTCGACGCCTACGAGATCCAGCTGATCAACATCCGCCATCGGGTGGCCGACGGTGCGCGGGTGGTGGGCCACAAGGTGGGCCTGTCGTCGTTGGCGATGCAGCAGATGATGGGCGTCGACGAGCCGGACTACGGCCATCTGCTCGACGACATGCAGGTGTTCGAGGACGTGCCGGTCGAGGCGGCGCGCTACCTCTACCCGCGGGTCGAGGTCGAGGTGGGTTTCATTCTGTCGGACGACCTACCCGGTGCCGGCTGCACCGAGGGCGACGTGCTGGCGGCCACCGAGTCGTTGGTCCCGTCGATCGAGCTGATCGACACGCGGATCACCGACTGGAAGATCGAACTGTGCGACACCATCGCCGACAACGCCTCCTCGGCGGGCTTTGTTCTGGGCGAGGCGCGGGTGCCGCCAGACGATGTCGACGTCAAAGCGATCGGCGCGGTGCTGACGCGCAACGGGCAGGTGGTCGCCGAGGGCCGCGGCGACGCCGTGCTGGGCAACCCCGTCACGGCGGTGGCGTGGCTGGCCCGCAAGGTCGAAAGTTTCGGCGTGCGACTGCGACGGGGCGACATCGTGTTACCCGGTTCGTGCACACGGGCGATCGACGCGCGCCCCGGCGACGAGTTCGTGGCCGAGTTCTCGGGTCTCGGTTCGGTCCATTTGTCGTTCGAATGACTCATATCGACCGGAGCGCTGTGGCGGCGTGGCGGACGCCGTCGAGCCGCCCAGGTAGCCGGCGAACAGCACCAGCGCACAACCGGCGAGCTGCAACGCAGAGGGGCGCTCGTGCAGCACGCCAGCACCGAGCGCGACCGCGCCCACCGGCATCAGCAACAGCAGCGCGGAGCTGACGGTGCTGGGCAGGCGGGCTGAGAACAAAGCGACCAGCAGCCAGCCGAGCAACTGTCCAGTGATCGCGACCAGGATCAGCCATCCTGTGGCGCGCCAGCCCGGCCACAATTCGATGCCGTGCCACCACGGTCCGACCGCGGCCGCAACGATCGCCGACGTCGCCAGCACGATGGCATAGGTCTGCATCGGTCGGCCGGATTGCCCGCCTCGTCGCAGCAAAAATAGGAATCCCGAGTAGCACACCGCCGCGCCGATCGCATGCACAGTTCCGCGTGCAGGGTCGGTGCCGGAGAATCCGTGCTCGAGCAGCCCGCCGGCGAGCATGACGCCGGCCAGCAGCGCCGGCAGCGCAAGCAGGAATCGCCGCGAGATCCGTTCCCGGTCGATGAGCCAGGTCAGGAACGGAACAATGGCGACCTGCGTATTCACCAGGACCGTCGAAAGCCCTGCTCCCACTTCCGGTATGGCTTGAGTCCATAGCAGCATGTCAGCGGCGAACAACGCACCACAGCAGACCGCCGACAGCACACCGCGACGCGACAAGCGTTCGCGCCGTTGCCATTCCGGGATCGCGAGGACGACGACTACGGGTAGCGCTATCAGACACCGCGCGGCTGTGGCGGTAGCCGGGGTTGTCGCGGCCAACTTGAGCAGTATCGCCGAGGCTGACAGGCACAGGGCACCGAAGACCAACCCGGACTGACTCTTTAGGTGCGTGGATGGGGATCTCATGCTGAGACACGTACCCGATGTTCTAATGCCTAAATCATAGTTAAGGCATTAGACTGGGAGGCATGGCGCGGTCCGCGGCTTCCGAACTCGATCTTCGTGGGGGTAATCCCGCGGTCGACCTGGTCAACACGGTGGCGTGGCGCGGCGACCCGCAGCGTCGTACGGAATATCTAGTGGACTATCGCGACCTCGTGGCCTGGGCGCACCATGCCGGCGTGTTGTCGCCCGCCGAGGCGCGCAGCCTCGTCGAGCGCGCCGTTGCGGACAACGATGCCGGCGCGAAGACGCTGCGTCAGGCGCGCCACCTCAGGGAGGCGCTGCATTGCATCTGGACGGGGCGGGGGTCGGCACGCGACGCCGATAGGGTCGCCGACGCTTACCGATCCGCGCTGCGGGTCAGGCGGCTCACCCTCGACGAGCATCGCGGCAGATGGCAGGACACGGCGCTGACGGTGCAAACGCCACTACACCGCCTGGCGATCGAATCCGTGACGTTACTGACGACCGTGCCTCGCTCGCGCGTCAAGCACTGCGGCGACCCGGAATGTGGATGGCTTTTCCTCGATTCCAGCCACCGACAAAACCGCCGCTGGTGCAGCACGGTCGACTGCGGCAACCGCGCCCGCGTACGACGGTTCTACGAGCGCAACAGGAACGACCCAGCGTAGTAATGCTGCCTATTCATTCGTGGGTCGCCCCGACGAAATGGGATGCGCGAGCCGAATTGCTAGCTTTTCCAAACGACCTTGTCCGTGCCGCCGGCGTCCCGGTAGACGACGCTGTCGGGGTTCGTGCCATTGCGAACATCGAAGTAAATGCGTCCCGTAACCGGCGTGCCGAGGGGGAGTGGCCCTTCGGGAAGACCGTCGGTCTGGTTGCCCTTCATCACCGCGAACGTAGAGCTGTTAACGGCCCGAGCGTTGAAGTCGGCGATGTTCGGAGTTGCATTACCGCTCACACCTTTGGCCGTGACGTCGGAATACCAGATCCCGTCGTTGTGGCCGCTGGGCTGCAGGTTGCTCACGGTGTAATCGATGGTGCCGCCCATACTGGAGATTTCCGCCATTTGACCGAACTGCAGCAGTTGCGGGTCAGCCCATGCCGGTGTCGCCGCGAGGATTCCGGCGGCCGCCAACACGGCTGTTGCTGCCGTGGTTTTCGATGCAATGTGAATGAATGCCACGTCGGGCCCCCTTCGTGATGTGCCGTTATCCAGGAGCGGCAGCTGGAATGAGGGCTATCCAAAGCTCGGAATTTCAAACCTGATTTAGCTGAATGGCGTATTGATCCTGCGCTCAATAATTCGCTTGGGTAGCCGAGCATTTCCCTGCCCGAGCCATTGCTGATTGGACTGCTCACCGACGGGAGGGGAGTGCGACGCGGTGTGGCCGCGGCGTAAGTTCGGTCCGGCGAGGGGGTCAGCCGCAGCTCGGCCCACACCACAGGAAGACGCGAGAGGAAACCATGACGAGGATCGGATACCGCCACACGGCAGCCGTCGGCCTGGCCGCCGCCGCACTGATCACTGCGGGCTGCAGCAGTGGCAGGAGCGTCGACGCGTCGGCGCCGCCTCACGTCGCGGTGAGTGCCACCTCCACGTCCGGCATCCCGGCGCCGCCCACCGAGGTGAAGCTCATCGGGGAACGCGACGTCGAGGTGACGCTGACGGGCCCTATCGCCGCCAAGTACTCGACGGCAACCGAGGAACAGAAGAAGGCACTCGGCAAGCCACTGACGGGTGACCGCAACGCAGGCACGCGGGAGAGCGGCCTGGTATTCCAGCAATTCCAAGGCGGCGTGATCACCGCCAGGAACGACCAGGCCGGCACGCCCGCGTATATCACCCTCGGCAGGATCCGGGAGGCCTGGAATATCCCGCGCAACCCGGACGGCACGCCGGCGGTCACCGGCACCAACGGGTCGGCAGGTCCGCTGGGTTTCCCGACCAGCGACCAGACCGCCGCCGGCGATCTGCTCGTGTCGAACTTCGAACACGGCAAGATCGAGTACAACCAGAAGACCGGCCAGGTCGACGTGACGGTCAATGGCAAGGTCGTCCCGTCCGGGCTCTAGTACGAACCGGGCGCGAGGACAACACCCCAACCCCACACCGACTGGAAAGTGCATATTCGATCGACAGCCGGCGGCGCTTAAGCCCTTTTAAACGGCGAACCTGAGATTGGGGAGTCGCGCGAAATGGGTATCCGCAGTCAAGCGGCACCGGCCGCGGCAACCCCGTAGATCGGAGCGATCGTGATTATCCTCGGCATCATCCTTCTCGTTGTCGGCTATTTCACCGGACTGAGCATCCTGTACACGATTGGCGGCATCCTGGTGCTGATCGGCATCGTCTTGTGGATCTTGGGTGCGGTGGGGCGTCCCGTCGCTGGCCGCAAAGTGTGGTTTTGACACGCGTCGTGTCGCGTGGCTTTAGCGAGCCAAGTCGGCTCGTTAAAGATGCGGAATCGGTTGGGCGCTGGCCTCCGCGGCCCGCGCCGGCCGCGGCCTGCGAGCGAGCGATGAACCGGGCCGAAACGATGCCGATGCAGCTCAGCTAATCCGCGCTTCGTTTGCCTGTCTGCCACAAGGAAGCCCCGGCGTTGGGGCGCAAGGCAGTGTGTGCCAACAGTTCTCGCATTCGCTCTAGGCGGGTCGTGTCGTGCACGCGTGTCGGTGGCAGTCCTTAGCATGTCGGCTATGAACGATGACATGAGCGCACACATTGACCGGATGGCCGTCGAGGCGATCGACCTGATGGTTGACGCGGTGAGCGAGGTCCCACAGGGCAGCTGGAATTCGCCATCGAATCTAGAAGCGTGGAGCGTGGGTGAGTTGGTGGCGCACGCGACCGGTAGTGCTACCAAGGTCGTCACGCTTGTCGAAGGTGGCGAACTTTGGGGCGGGCCTTCCCTGCCATCGGACTGGACTTATGACGATCCCGCGGGTCGACTCCTGGAATTGAGCGTTCGTCTTCGTCAGGCATTGCCTGCAGTCGACCTCGATGCGCTACGGGTTTCGCCGGAAGGAGAAGTTCCTCTTCGCCGTGCGTTAATGTATCCCGTTTCTGACTTGGCCTTGCATAGTTGGGACGTCCGCCGATCCCTGGGCAGGTCCGTTGAGTTGCCCGACGACCTGCTCGGCCTGTGTGAAGGACTCGTTGAGTCGTTGCCAGAAGCGATGCTCCGGCGCCCGGGTGCCTTCGGGCCGGCCCAGCCTGCGCCGGCGGATTCGTCACGAACTAGTCGACTCTTGGCATTTCTTGGCAGGTCTGTCGGCGACAATTGCGGCGCTCAACCTACGCCGTGAGATCCCTTGTCCGCGAAGGCCCTGCGTAGACCGAGCCGCTTCAGTGCTGGGAACCGCTCGGTGTACTCACGCGCCCACGTGGGTGCCCGCGAACGCTGGGGCAACCCGCCATATTCCTTCCGCGACGGCGGATTCCCATCCGCAACTCAGAGGATCGGCTACCGCAACTTGTCAGGATTTCCCTGACTCCTCGGTTCATGGGGATCGACGAGCTCGAGTAACCAGGCCGCCCAAGTGGCGTCGGTGCGTTTGCCGGGTAGTGCGAGAGCGGTCGAGACCGTGACGATCAAGCCGGTGGCGAAAAAGGTACGTATCTGTAGCGTGTCGGTGTCGGTGAGGTCGGCGATCTGCCGCTGCAGTGTGACGTAGCGACGGGCGACGCTCTCGCGCACCGCCTCATCGCCGGCCGCGGCGTAGCTTTGCAGCAGCATCAAGGCGGTTGTTCGGTCGCGCTGCAGCAGACGCCGGTATGCGTCGCCCATAGTCACGAGCGGTGCAGCCTCGTTGCCAGCGGTAGCCCGGTCGGCGGCATCCGTGAACGCTGAGGTGATGCGGTCGAAGATAGCGTCGACGACTTCGAGGAACAACGCCCGTTTGGAGCCGAACATCTGCACGACGCGCGGGTGTGAGATGTCGGCGCGCGCCGCGATCATCTCCAATCGGGCTCCCGCTAAGCCGTTCTCGGCGAATTCGGTGGCGGCGGCCTCGATGATCTCGGCTCGCCGTACAGCGACGGGCTTGCGCACTCTTGACGTCGGCGCGCCACCCGTCATCGCGGCTTTTTGCCAATCTGGCGCAGCACCAGGTGATTGTCGTAGATGCAGCGATAGGCGCTAACCAAGCCGTCCTCGCCGAACTCGAGGCGATCGTCGCCGTGGAACTCGACCTTCTTCCCGGTTTCGGCATGGGTGCCGGTAAAGCGCCAAGCGAGCAGCACGGCGCGTCGGGTGACGTCGGCGTAGAGGCCCTGGAAGTGGAAGACGTGGTCGGGAAACGACGCATTCATAGCGGTCACAAAGGAGCGGAGGTGGTCGCGACCATAGACGGTGCCACCGAGCGCCGGTTCGTCGTAAACCAAGTCTTCCGCGCACAATGCGGCGACACCTTCCGCATCGTGGTCGTTCCAGGCCCGTTCCCAGCGGTGCTCAAATTCTTCAACAGCAGCCAGGTCGAGGACAGCGGGCTCATTGATCAACATCACGCAAGTAACTTACTAGTTTGTAAGGACGATATGCAACCACCTTGAAGCGGGCTGTTCGAAATAACGTAGCCACACGGCGCACCCAGTCTGCCGCAACCGCGGGCCCGCCGCGACGATCATCCTGGGGAGCCGTCTCTGCCGTTTCCTCCGCACCCGTACCACATCATGACCCCGCGACCGTCTCGTTCGCGATCAGTATGTGCATTCGCTGGCGCGTGCGATCGCGCGGAGATTCGACTCGGCGTGACAGCTCCGGCGAATGGACGGTCTCAGCCGAAACAACCACAGGCGTGGGGGAGGGCATGGCCAGTTATCAGCAGTCGGTGAAGGCGCTTTCCAGTTGCCGTTGGAGTGCGGCCGCCTCGTTGGTCTGATTACCCTGAGGGGCTTGGGATTTGGGGGCCCCTTGGCCTTGGGGGCAGCTCGGCACCTTCAGCGAGCCGCTGAATTGGTGAAAATTGTCGGGCTCGACCATGAGGTGCCACTCCAATTGCAACGGTTGCTGTTTACTGGGCGCCACCGCGGAGATAACTGTTTTCAGGTCACCGTAGGCCCTGGCAGTGTCGGTGACGTATACCGACACTGCAGTGATCCTCGCGTTGTCGACGCGCACGTAATAGACCGGCAGCACCCGCCGCGATAGCAAGGCGTCAATCGCTGCGCGCTGCTCGCCGCTGATCGGAACACCGACTTCCCATGTCGGATACTTCGTCGGTTCGGCGGAACGGATATAGACCGTCATCGGTTCAGGCTTGACGGCCGCCAACACCGCAGTCAAGACGTCGCTGGTGTGTTCGATATCAAAAACCCTAAGCCGCGAACCAGTACCGTCACGTGACCATTGGATTGGCGATCGCGGGACGCGGGTCCTCAATTCCCGCAAGCGATGTGTGTCGTCGGCGATCTGTGCGGGGTCGAGCTGCGCGCCGCGTATCACCTCAAGTTCATCGCCGACGACGAAATCACAGGACTGACGGTAGCCGTCGAAATCGCCGCCCTTGATACTGGTGATGCGCGAGGCGACAGCGGCGATCTGCTCCTCGCTTGCCTTAGGCATAGTGATCACCAATTTCACTTCCGCGCCGTTCTCAAAATCGTTGATATAGCCGGGATCAACGCTGTCAACCCCAGGCATCTTCGCTATTTCGGCCTGAAGGTGGCGGGCCTCGGCGCTGCGATTCAGAGCAGCGCATCCACCAGTCGCCGCCACAAGACACGCCACCGCCGGCATGCAAAACCGCCACAGCCGGCGCCGCACGATCAGCCGTAGTGCGGCGCTAACCGGATACCCCGTCATTTCGCCATTATCGGCGACGAGCCGGAGCTCCGTGCGGCATCGAGCCGGCAATCGCGCCCAGTAGGGGCAGGGCAGCCTAGTGTCGCCTCCTGCCGGCGCTTCGCACGTCGCATCGCATATGCGCTCGTGGGCCCTGGCGGGGTGCGGCCGGACAGGGCGGCTAGCCGGTCGATGGCGGGAGCGTGTTCATCGATGGGTTGAGGTGGCGCGAATTGGCTGTTGCGGTGTAGGGCTGCTGAGCGGCTCTCGACGAAGGTCAGGTCCTGCGCGCATAGATGGCTTCGGCGCTGAGCCGACTTTGAGATTGCCGCAGAAGTACTGTCCGTTCCAGCATCAATGGGTTCTGAAACGGCGGACCATCTGAGCAGCTCCTTCAAATGCGCTGCGCCGCGACGTATTTTGCAGGAGGTGACTGGTAACTCTGCATATACAAGTCCTGCATATTGCGCGTGCCAGACTCGATGGGGATCTCATAGAGAGACGGACCTATCGCACATCGCCATTCGGATTACTCGACCGATGAAGGTTCCACTGGCCGCAATCGGGTGCCAGGACGTCGTTGACGTCCACTTCGAGTCCGCCGACCTTCGGCCCGGGATTGGACGCGGTGCTCACGACGCGCTGGTAGAGAACAGCGGCGGGGTGAACCCGATTGCCGGACCAGGCTTTAGTTTGCCAGGCCCACCGGCGGCCAGCAGTGCTCGAAGACCCGATAACGCCATCGGTCGCGGCCCACTGGCACACATCGATGCCCCCGTAGACTCCGGTGCGTTGAACGCCGAGAACCGAGTTGATTCCCCGAAACCACTGCAGCGCCACGCGATTCCACGTGTCGCGGTTGATGCCTTCGTCGATCGTGAAGAAAATCGGCGCATCCTCGCCGCCGCCCGCCGCGGTGTGCAGCTGCCAAGCGGTGCGCGCGTCCGCGATGCCGCCGGCGTAGCCCCGCGTGAAATCGGACGGTGCCGACCCACCCGGCTTGCCGTATTGGTAGTTACTGACGATCACCAAGCCCGCGGCCTTCAATGAGTCGGCGTAGGGCCGAGTGATCGGCTTGGCGCCAAAAGACGAGCCAGGTCGTGACAGCGAGACGTAATTGACCACCCCGCTATAGCCGGCAGCTCGGATCTCCTGCGCCGGAATCTGGCGCGCGGCAAAGTCGATCAGTCGAGGGGGAGCGGCGGCGGCCGCGGTGGGCACGCCGCAGGCCACCGATGCGGCGCCCAGACCGGCCAACGCGGCAGCGTAGCGCAGCGCGTCGCGCCGGGAAACCGTGCGCAACCGCACATCGCTTGCCGTTGAGGGCAAATCGTGCATCGCGCGATGCTATCGAGGTGACTGCGGTTGCCGATAGACCTGCGCCAGCCGAAACGCGGTTGCATTCCCAAATAGATACCAAGTGGTGACCGTTCGGCTATGACCTCGGAAGCCGCGTGCGAAACAACCCGCCGTGCAGGCAGATTGATGTCTCGCTGCTAACCAGCTTGTCCCACGATCGCCCGCGCTGCGCGCTCGGCGATGAGCATGACCGGCGCGTTGGTGTTGCCCGAAGTGATGGTGGGCATCGCCGAAGCATCGACCACTCGAAGGCCGGCGGCGCGATACACGCGGCAGTCGGTGTCGAGCACTGTGGCGGCCGAGCGCGGCCGACCATGTGCGTCAAAGGCTCCCATCGCGCAGGTGCCCACCGGGTGGAAAATAGTCGTACCGAGTTCACTAGCCGCATTCTGCAGCTCTTCGTCGCTCACCAATTGTGGGCCGGGAAGCAACTCTTGGGGGCGGTAGCGGGCCAGAGCTGGCGCCGCCATAATCTGCCGGGTCATTCGGAGGCCAATCACGGCGGTTTGACGATCGGCGTCAGTCGACAGGTAATTGCAGGTGATCTTCGGGTGGGTCAGTGGATCTGCGTCGGCCATGCGCACATGGCCACGCGAACTGGGTCGCAGATTGCAGACCGAGGGAGTGATCGCTCCGAAGGGGTGCAGCGGTTCGCTGAACTTCGGCAAAGACAAGGGCTGGACGTGCCACTCCATATCGGGACTGCTTAGCGCGGGGTCGCTCTTCGCGAAGGCCCCCAGGGTGGAAGGCGGCATGGTCATGGGTCCTGATCGCAACAGCAGGTACTGAAGTCCCATGCCCGCGCGGGTGATCCAATTCCGGTACAGCGTGTTGACGGTAGGGGCGCCCCGGATCCGGTAGACCGTTCGAAGCTGCAGGTGGTCCTGGAGGTTCTCGCCCACTCCTGGCAGATCGACGGCCACCGGCACCTGATGCTGGGCGAGCAGGTCGGCCGGGCCCAGACCCGAGACCTGCATCAGGTGCGGCGAGCCGATGGCTCCGGCGCTCAGAATCACCTCCCGGCGGGCTCCGACGTCGATGATTCGATCACCTTTGAGCAGCCGCACGCCGGTGACGCGGTGCTGCGCCGTGGTCCAGGCACCGCGACGCTGATCATCGTGGACCTGGTCGTCCATCAGAAGCCGCAAGGCCTGCGTCTGGGTGTAGACGGTGAGGTTGGGTCGGCGGGCGACCGGATGCAGGAAAGCGTCGGCCATCGACCAGCGGCGGCCCCGCTTTTGATTGACATGAAAGTACGCACTGCCCGCGTTGTCGCCCCGGTTGAACTCCTCGATGGGGGCGATGCCCACCTGCGCGGCGGCGGCCTGCCAGGCATCCAAGATCTTCCAGCTCACGCGCGGCCGCTCGACACGGATCTCACCGCCGGCGCCGTGCCAGTCGTCGGCGCCGGCGAAGTAGTCTTCCAACTTCTTGTAGATCGCCAGTGTCTCGCCTGGTGAGTCCGAGCCGCCCCAAAGCCATCGCTCGTCACCGGTGGCCCGCACCCACAGCTCGTAATCGCTGGCCTGCCCGCGCATGTGGATCATCGCGTTGATCGACGAGCAGCCGCCGATCACGCGGCCCCGCGCGTAGAGAATGCTGCGGCCGGCCAGACCTGGGTCGGCCTCGGTGGTGAAACCCCAATCCGTGCGGGGGTTGGCCATCGTGTACAGGTAGCCCACCGGCACCTTGATCCAGAACCAGTCGTCTCTGCCGCCCGCCTCGATGAGGAGCACACGGCGATCGGGCTTGGCGCTGAGCCGATTGGCGAGCAGGCAGCCCGCGCTGCCCGCTCCCACAATGATGAAGTCGAATTCGGCGGCCGTGCTCATTTCCGGTATCGGTCCTCCCAGCGTCGGATGCGCGTCCTAGTGTGCGCGACGATGCCCTCGTCGCGGCGGGGAATGAGCGGCCCCCAACCGGAGTCGACCATTGACCACGCACAACGCTTAGCCTTGGCATCTGAAACTTGGTGTCGCGATGAGTTTCGCCCTCAGGGGCAGTCTGATCGTCATGGGCAAACTCATCTATGGCTTCAACGTGTCGGTGGACGGGTACATCGCCGACGCACAAGGCAGTATCGACTGGGCTGATCCGAGCGACGAACTGCACCAGTACTGGAATGACTTCGAGCGCGAGACCGCGCTGGCGTTTTACGGTCGTCGGCTCTACGAACTGATGTCCGCGTACTGGCCGACCGCCGACATGGCCCCGGACGCCACCCCGATGATCGTCGATTTCGCCCACATCTGGCGCGACATGCCCAAGGTTGTGTTCTCGCGCACCCTGGAATCCGTCGACTGGAACTCCCGGCTGGAACGCGGCGACCCGGTCGAGGTGGTGACGAAGCTGAAAGCCGAAACCGACGGCACGTTGGAGGTGGCCGGCGCGACGCTGGCCGCACCGATCGTGCAGGCCGGGTTGGTGGACGAGTACCGCATCGTGGTCGCGCCCACCCTCGTAGGCGGCGGCACCCCGTTCTTCCCGACAATGCCGTCATGGACCTCGCTGCGACTCCTGGAAAACCGCACCTTTCCGGGCGGCACGGTCCTGCTGAGGTACGAGGCCATACACGAGTGACCCGAAGACACTGCTGGACGAGCTGCGGACACACGGCGCGAGTCCAAATGTGCTGGCGTGCAATTGAAATGGAATGGTTTGACGGCGGCTTACACGGCTCGTCGCACAGTGCGGGGGCCGGATTGTGTGCTGTGACCGTTAATGATCGTTACCGCAATCGTGATCTCGCGCTCGTATCGTCGGATATACGAGATAGCTGAAGCTTTCGACCGTCAATAACGCCAATCGGCGTCCGCAAGCCCGGGGGACTGACATGACGACCGCAATCGACCGCGCACAACCCAGTCGAGGAAGACGCAGCTGACGACCATGACGATCTCCTGTTGGCGGTCGCGAAACTCAATGCGATGGCGCTAGGGGACACCGTTCGCGTCGAAAAGCAGCGCCCGAAACTCACGGAAGAAGAGATCGTGCGCGCGGCGATGACGGTGATTTTGGTATCCCTTGTGACGGTGATTGGCATCGCCGCGGGCGCAATCTTGACAATGGGTTAGCGCGCTTACAGCGGTCGGCAGGTCCTGAGATAACTGAGGAACGAGGCCTGCAAGCCGGTGACGTGCGTTTCGTGCAGGATCTCGCTGGTGACCGCTTCGCCGCGCGAGGTGAGGAGATGACGGATCGTGGCCGTGTTCTTCGCGAGGCGTTGGTAGACGGCAAGGTCACCGAGAAGCTCTCGGTCGTTGAAGGTCAGATGAAGCTTGGCGGCACGCCGGCTGTCACCCATCTCGTCGATCTGAGCGAAGATCTGACTGTCTTCGGCGATGACGCCGGGGCTGCCCGCTCCGATACTCTCGAAGAGGGCGGTTCCGGTGAGCCAGGTGTAGAGGCTGAAAAGTCCGCCGTAGGAGTAGCCGAAGAGGCCGTGACCGCGTCTGGCGGTGCCGTAGTCGTGTTCGATCCGTGGGTGTAGTTCCGCGGCGAGGAACTTCAGAAATGCATCGGCGTGAGTGTCGCGCAATTCGGCGAGATAGGCGTCGGCTTCCTCGCGTGTCCTCGCGCCCGCTTGCACTCCCATCTCCACGGCATCGATGAGCTCCTCGGCGATCGGCTCGCCGGGTGGAACAAAGTCTCTGTTGCGCAGCCGATCCCAGTCCCGTGCCTGCTCGCCCGCGTAGCCAACGCTGACCTGGATGTAAGGCTGGATCCGTTGCATGGGATCCATCTGGGTGACGATGAGCGGAGCCGTCAGACCCACAGCCCAGTTCCCGTCGAGCACGTACACGACAGGCACTTGCGTCGTGGCGCGGTTGGAGCCCGCTGGCGTGGTAACCCAGATGCCGTAGTCGTGCCCACGGCTGGAACGCATCTCGAAATAGTCGGTGTCGGCGAGACATCCTTGCCACATGGAGCTCATCCAAAGTCCTTCACGCTGCGCCGGCCGATTGTCCCGTGCAAGCGAACGCTGTTGGCGCGAAGCGACGCTCCTGTCGGCCCCCTGTACCCATGACCATTAGTGTGCAGCAACAGGAAGCAACGGACGGGACGTGCGTGTGCGATGGAGCTGATTCACCTGATGCAGACCGCGTACTTTGTTGGTAACCATGCATATTCGAATTGCTGATATGCCGCCGTACGGCGGGGGAGAGGTCGGCGTGCAGCCGACACCAAGAGGCTGTGAGGCGCAGACCTAGGTAGTAGTTCGGGGACGCGCAACGTGTTCTGGTCGAAAACCAGTCCATTTGGCCAGGGCCGGGAGGAGTCCGGTTGCGTTGCCGTCGTCGGTATCGACCCAAGCGACCTGGCCATCAGGTCGGATCAGCACGGCGTGGGGGTTAGCCACGCATCCGATGACCGGTAGGTGCCACAGGCCGGGATAGCTGGCGTCGACTACCCCCTCGTGGATGAAAGCTACAACCGTCCAACGAGCACGATGGTGTTCAGGCGCGGCGTTCGGCGGCGGAGATGCCGCCTTTGAGGAGCTCGTCGATGACCTTCTTGAACACCGGCAGCATCAGCCGGTCAACACCGACGATCTTCAGCGTTGACCGTAGATGCCAGCTGACCTCGGTCCCTGTGTCTGCTTCACGCAGCTGGATCGTGCCGATGTGATTCCGGGTCGGTGCGCCCGAGAGCATCTTGTACGCGTAGCGGGTGGGTCGCTCATATTCGATGATCTCCTCGACGAATGGGGGTCCGATCACCACCAGACGTCTGATCGCGCCGACACCGTTTGGTGCGGGGGTTCCCTCTCGATCGAGCGTGCTGCGCCGGCATGCCCACACGTAGTCCGCGATCCCGCGGTGGTCGGTCATGGCGTCGAACACGGTCTCGATCGGCGCCGTCGAGGTTCGGGTAAGGGTGAACTCGATCATCCGCACCCCATGCTGCCCGTGCGCGCTGCCAGTATCCAGTTGTCCGCCGTCATGATCCGTCCCCTCTCGCTACGGAGAACATAGCCCCATGGCCTGAAGCTCATCGAGGCCGCACAAGCCCGCTGGCGTGAAGTCAACGCATCCGAAACGGGTCGCCCTGCCGAACCTCTTCGACAGGCTGTGCAGGGCGTGGCTAGCGCAATGTAGGTGAGGATCTCGGTATCCCACCCGAAGACTCCTTGGCGATACCGGAAAGATCTCAGTTGGGGTGGGGGTCGATGGAGTTGGATGTTATGGGGGTGGGCCAATCGACGGGCGATTCGCGCAGTGACGAGATGTCGGGCAGCGGCTTGCGGCACAGCGCGCTGGCCTGCTTGGGCGTCATGCCGAGCGTCCGCAGGACACGTTCGGCCACCGCGTCGACGGTGGCATCGGTGTCACGTTCGGGACGCTCGCGCAGCAGCGTGGTCAGGCCGATGAACATGCCGCCGGCGATCGCCAAGCCCAGTTCAGCATCGCCAATCGTGAACCGCCCCTGATCGATCGCCGCGGCGATATCGCGCCGCGCCCGTGGAGACAATCCCCGGTCCGACAGGATGAGTGAATCTCCGTGCGCCAGCAACAACGCGGCCTCCTGCGGACGGTAACGGAATAGTCGCCCGCTCAGTCGGTAGTTGGCGGCAAACGCCTCGGCGGGGTCCGAGATCGATCCGGTGAAGCCGTCGAGCAGGGCGCCGAGGTCATCGAGGGCGTCAGTGACGGCCGCTGCGAACAGCTCCTCCTTGCTCGAAAAGTGGTTGTAGAACGACCCCATACCCACATCGGCGGCCTGGGTGATCTCCAGGATTGGAACGCTGGTCTTACCTTGCGCGATAAAGCTTTTCGCGGCCCGCACCAGAGCGTTGCGGGTGCGCAGCTTGCGCCGCTCCAGGCGATTGACCGGCGTGTTCGACAACTCGGCGGGATCGCGTTCGGGCACGTCCATGAGCCACAGGTTACCAGTTCGGCTCAATTCTGAGAATATCGTCAGAACACTTGACTGAGCTTTCGTACGTATGTGACGATTTCGTCAGCTCGAAGTGGAGGAAGCAAGGCATGGCACAGACGGTGGCGCCGATGAGCGATGGGCACGCGGGCCTGCACAGTGATCAGGGCGCCCTGCCGGGCGAGCATCCTGGGAGGTCACGGGATCCGATCATTCGGGTGGCCGACATCGCCTGGCTGGAGTTCGACAAGCCCGACCTGGTCCGCGCGGAGGCGTTCGCCCGGGCCTTCGGGTTCGGCGTCGCCCGGCGCGATCCCCACCAGCTGCACCTGCGCGGCACCAACGCCGGTTCGGCGTGCGTCGTCCTGCGTCGTGGGCCGCGCACCCGGTTCGCCGGACTCGCCTTGCGCGCGGCCGACGAGGTCGACCTGGTGCGGCTGGCGGACAAGACCGGCGCCTCGCTGCAGCCGCTTCCGGAGTCGCTCGGGGGAGTGGCGGTGCGTCTGACTGATCCCAGCGGCGTAGCGGTCAAGGTCGTCGCCGGTCTTCACCAGTTGCCGGCCCAACCCGCTCAGGTACCGCAGGTCTTCAACACCGGGCCCGATGACGCGCGGATCAATGCCACCGTGCGGCCCCTTCGCGTGCCCGCCCGCGTGCAACGCCTCGGTCACGTCGTGCTGCAGTCCACCACCTATCTGCGCACACTCAACTGGTACCTGGACACGTTCGGGATGATCGTCAGCGACTTCCTGTTCTTCCCCGGCCAGCGCGCCCGCGGGCCGGCGATGAGTTTCATCCGCTGCGACCGCGGCACCATCCCGGCCGACCATCACACCCTCGCCCTGGCCCTCGGTCCAGCCAACCGCTATATCCATTCCGCCTACGAAGTCAGCGATCTCGACGCGCTGGCGGCCGGCGGCGAATACCTGCGTGAACGCGGCTACTACCGGTCCTGGGGTATCGGTCGCCACATCCAGGGCAGCCAACTGTTCGACTACTGGCGCGACCCGGACGGCTTCCTCGTCGAACACTTCACCGACGGCGACATGTTCGACAACACCCTCGAACCCGGCTGGGCCCCCTTTACCGCATCGGGCCTGGCGCAGTGGGGGCCACCGGCGACAAAGGACTTCCTCGACGCCGACCCCCGCGCCGCCCGCCACCAGGTGACCGCGATGCTCACCGCCCTGCGCGCGGACAACGAATTCGACCTCAACCGTCTCATCGGATTACTGAAAGTAGCTATCTCGTGACCATTTCCGTCCTCCGCACCGCCGACGGCTGGTGGGTGCAAAGCGCCACCGGCGCCGCCCGCATCGATACCAGCGCCACCACCACAGCCGAACTCCTCGCCGACAGAGCCGCGATCGACGCGGCTGCCGCGACGGCCGGCACGGTCGCCCTCGACGAACTGAAGTTGCTGTCGCCGGTGACGACCCCGTGCCGCGTCGTCGCCCAGATGACGAACTTCGAATCCCACGTGGTCGACGCCGGCATGGACCCAAAGACTGTGCCGCTGACCTTCTTTCGGAAGTCTTCGGCGTCCATCACCGGACCCTTCGGTGAGATCGTCCGCCCGCAGCACGTGGGTCTGCTGGATTACGAAGTCGAAATCGGCCTCGTGATCGGGCGCGACATCCCGGTGGGCACCACCATCACCGACGCGAACCTGGCCGACTACATCGCCGGTCTGACCATCACCAATGACGTGTCCGCTCGTGACATCCAACTGCCGCAAACGCAGTTCTACGAGGCGAAGTCGTACCCGACCTTCACGCCGGTGGGGCCGGCGCTGGTGCTCGTCGATCCGTCCGAGTTGGCCCGATTCGGCGACCTGCGGCTGCGGCTGAGTGTCAGCGGCGAGGAACGTCAGAATTCGGTCGTCGACGGCGACATGCTCTACCGGCCGCTACAAGCACTGCAATCGCTGACACGATTCCAAGACCTCGCGACGGGCGATCTGATCCTCACCGGCACCCCGGCGGGCACCGCGCTGACCGCCCCGCCCAAGCCGGTCGAGATCATCGGCAACCTGCTACCGCCGGCCGTCAAATGGAAAGCCTTCTTCTCCCGTCAGGCGAAGAACCCGAAGTACCTGCAGCACGGCGACGTCGTCGAGGCATCCATTGCCACCGACGACGGCGCCATCGACCTCGGTGCCCAACGGCTGGCGGTGCGCCACGCATGAGCGGCCCGGATGGCGCGCCCACTGAGCACGTCTCGGTGGCCATTGTGGGCGGCGGTCCGACCGGTATCACCGCGGCGACCCTGCTCGCACAGCACGGCGTGGACACCCTGGTGCTGGACCGGTGGCCACAGGTCTATCCGCAGCCGCGCGCCGTGCACCTCGATGACGAGGTCTACCGGATCCTGGCCCGGCTCGGCATCGCCGAAGAGTTCGCCGCGATCTCCCGTCCGGCCCGCGGTCTGCGCTTGGTGGACCGAGACCTGAAGGTACTGGCCGAATTCCGGCGCGACACCCCGGTGACGCAGAACGGATTTCCAGCGGCAAGCATGTTTGATCAACCCGAACTCGAGGAGTTGCTCCGCCGCAATCTCGCCCGTTTTCCGCACGCCCGGTTCCGAGGTGACGTCGAGGTCCTCGGGGTTACCGCAAGCGCGGCGGTAGGACCGCTGCACCTGCGGATCCGCGACCGCATGACCAACCTTGAGTCGGTGATCAGCGCCGACTACGTGCTGGGCTGCGATGGCGCCAACAGCACAGTGCGCGGCGCGATCGGCGCGTCGATGCGCAACCTGAAATTCGATCAGCGCTGGCTGATCGTCGACATCACCACCACCGCCGACCTGCAGCAGTGGGACGGCGTGCATCAGGTCTGCGACGGGCAGCGGGCGGGAACCTACATGCGCATCGGGCCCACGAGGTACCGCTGGGAGTTCGCGCTCCTCGATCACGAATCGGCCGACGACTACGCCACTCTGGCCGCCCTGCGGCCGCTGATCGCCCCGTGGACGCGACACGTTGCCGACGCGGACCTGCGCGTCATGCGGGCCGCCGAATACACCTTCCGCGCTCAGATCGCCGACCGCTGGCGGCGCGGGAACGTTTTCCTGCTCGGCGACGCCGCCCACCTCACGCCGCCGTTCATCGGTCAGGGCATGGGTGCCGGACTGCGCGACGCGATGAACTTGGCGTGGAAGATCGCGGCCGTCCACCGCCGAAGTCTCGCGCCCAGCGTGCTCGACAGCTACGAAGCGGAGCGACGGCCGCACGCCCGGGTCATGATCGCCCTGGCGCTCTATGTCGGACGCGCCATGACCTTTGGTGGCCGGCTCGGCGCGGTCGCGCGCGCCGTCGTGCTGCCCCGCGTGCACAAGGTGCCCGGACTACGGGCGAAGGTCACCGATTCGCAGACCCCGCCGCTACGGTCCTCGACGCTGGTCCAGCGGACACTGGCCACCCGCCGTATCACGGGACGGCTCTGTCCAAACCCATTCCTGGACAACGACTGCCGGCTCGATGACGTGTTGGGTTCAGGCTTCGGTGTGATCACCACCGTAGAGCTGAGCCCGCCGCAGCAGAACATCGCGGCGGCACGTGGCGCCCGCACGGTCCACGCCGCCGCCGGGTCCGAGCTGGCTCGGTGGCTGAACCGCCATCACGTCAAGGCCGCAGTGCTTCGACCCGACCGCACCGTCATGATCGCCGGCCGCAACCTCACCGCCCTGTGCCGCGCTGTCCCGCTGTTCCTGGTGGACCAGGCGTCGGACCCCTCGCCACATACCGCCCCGGCCCACTACGAATAGGAATCGTCCACGTGTTTCGTCGCCCCCCTGCTGTGCCGGTGTACCGGCCCGACATCTACACCCGCGCAGCCATCCTCGATCCCCACCCGCACTACCGCGCCTTGCGCGAACTAGGGCCCGTTGTGTGGCTGGCCCGCCACCGCCTCTATGCCCTGCCGCGCTACGCCGCATGCAAGGCCACCCTGCGCGACGACGGCCAGTTCCTCTCCGGACAGGGAGTCGCAGCCAACCCGCTGACCAACCGACTGTCGCGCGGCACCACCCTCAACAGCGACGGCGCCGACCATGACCGGCGCCGAAAACTCCTCGCGCACCGCATGATGCCCCGGGCCCTGCGTGCGCTCGGCGACGACATCGATGCCCAAGCCCGCGCCATCGTCGAGGTCGCCGTGCACCGGGAACGGGTGGACGCGGTCGCCGATCTCGCCACGGCCCTGCCGCTGGCCGTTGTGCCCGATCTGGTGGGTTGGCCTCGTGATCAACGAGCCCGGTTACTCGACTGGGGCGCAGCCACATTCGACGTCCTCGGACCGGCGAACCTGCAGGCGCTCAGGGCCGTACCACTCAGCCTACAAATGCTGCGCTTCGCCCGCCGCGTCGTACGCGACCGCAACGTGCTACCCGGCAGCATGGCCCATGAACTCCTCACTGCTGTCGACGAGGGCAACCTCGCCGTCGATGAAGTGCCGCCGCTGCTGATCGATTACATCGCCCCGTCCCTGGACACCACCATCAGCGCTATCTCTAATGCCATCTACCTGTTCGCCAAACACCCCGACCAATGGGAACTGCTCAAAAGCGATCCCGCTTTGATCCCCAACGCCGTCAACGAAGTCGTGCGCTACGAATCCCCGCTCCGCGCCTTCACCCGAAAGACATTGCACAGCACAGAGATCGAGGGGACGCCCATCGCTGCTGGCGCCCGGCTACTGGTCATTTACGCCTCAGCCAACCGTGACGAACGCGAATGGGATGCTCCCGACGTCTTCGACATCCGCAACGACGCTGGACGCCACGTCGGGTTCGGCAACGGCGCGCACGCCTGCGCCGGCCAAGCCCTTGCGCGGCTCGAGACCACCGCAATGCTCAAAGCCCTCACCGAGGCCGTCGAGCGCATCGAGATCGCCGCCGAGCCGACCTGGGCGATCAACAACATCATCCACCGCCACGAACACCTGCCGCTGCGGCTGATCGCGGCCTGAACTCGGCGGCGATGCCTCAGACTTCCCACTGACTTGTCGAAGTGCGCGGCCCCGCAGGGGGAGAGGCATTGCGCCGCCCTCCGGCTCAAGTGTCGACTGGGCGAGCGGGGACAGGCGAGAGGCGGGGGTCGACCCGCGCCATCAGTCAGTCCAGGGGGCCGAAGCAGCCGTTCAGCTTCGCTAGTGATGGTTTGCCGGAAAGGAACGTGCGCTCAGTGGCTCCGGTACCGATCTTGTCAGTTTAGGTTTCGATAGCTATCGACTACGCCGCGTAGTAGTGCTTGACTGGAAGCATGGGTGCAGACGCGTTGACATTGCCGATTCAGCCGCTGACTCACCGCGACGGTGGCCGCCGAGCGTTGCAGGTGACGCTCGGAGTACTTTCGCTGATCCCATTCCTGTCGGGGCTGGCGGGGATGGCCGTTGGCCCGAAAGCATTGCCGAGCGCACGCACGCCGGATCCGACCACCGATAGCGAGTACCGCTTCATAAGCGCCTTCTGGTTCGCCACTGCGCCGGTCATCTGGTCAGCCATACCGCGCATCGAACGACGGACCAGCCTCGTCCGTGGCCTGACTGCCGTCGTGTTCGCCGGCGGCCTGGCGCGCTTGGTCTCGTGGCGGACGACGGACCGTCCGCATCCGGTCTTCGTCGCGGCGATTGCGTTGGAGCTGTTCGGCATTCCGGCGGTGATGGCGTGGCAATCTCGGGTCGCGCACGCGAACAATTCACGAGACTGACGTACTCCCAGACTAGCAACGTCAATCCGTGATTCATCGGGTGAAAACGGTGGATCCTACTGGTAGCCCGCCATATTCGATCCCGCCATATTGATCCCGATGTGGAGTGGTGAATCGGCTGAAAGGCGGCCGGGGGGACGCTGCTGGTCTCGCAGCGCCACGGACAAACGCGGTTGGGGTGTGTACGGGCCACACCATTCGGCTGCCCAGATTCCGCGTTACATGTAACATGGTGGCATGGCAGTGAGGGACAGGGTCGGCGAGTACAGACGGCGGATGCGGGAGCGGGGCCTGCGGCCCCTGCAGGTCTGGGTGCCTGACGTGCGCACTGAGAGTTTTGCCGCCGAGGCGCATCGGCAGGCTTCGTTGGTCGCACGAGCGGACGAAAGCACCGATGACCAGGACTTCATTGAGGCAATCTCGACGCCATGGGACGAGGAGTGAACAGAGGGGAGATCTGGACCGTAGCGGGGGGTGTCTACGCGACCAAACCGCGTCCCGCGGTCATTGTTCAGGATGATCTCTTTGCCGCCACGAATTCAGTGACGGTTGCTCCGATGTCCAGCACGCTGTTGGACGCGCCGTTGATGCGCATCCGGATAGCCGGCGTAGACGGCCGGTTATCCGGACTTGATCACGACAGTGACGTGATGATCGACAAGCTCACAACAGTCAAAAGGTCGAACGTCCACACCCGAGTCGGCCGGCTGACAGCGGAGCAAGTCGTCGAGATCGAGCGAGCGATGATGGCATTCCTCGGCCTTGCGCGATAGGCGAGTGTCCGTTCCGGACGAGCTTGGATAAGGGGCAGGGTTGATGTCGCCCAGCGCAATGCGGCCTACCGGTAAAGCCGCATATTCGATTCCGTCGTATTCACCCCGTCGGGTACCCGCGTGGTGGGAGCGGTTGGCAGGATCGACGAAGGAAACCGTGTCGGGAGCGGCGATCGCGCGACGGTCTAGGGCTTGGGTTCAGCGAGTATCCGCTCCCACTGAGCACGTCCCCTGGGCGTTAGGCCGACGTCGCGAGTGTCGGGCCATTCCTCGATCTCGGTTATTGACTGTTCGCACCATTCGATGAGGCTGCGGTAGAAGTCGCCAATGAACGTAGACTGACGTTCGATGAGGTGAAGCCGATGCGGGAACGGGCCGCCCGTGTCGAGCAGTTCTTCGACGAGTGTTGTGCCCTTGGCATGCAATTCGCGAGCGTGGCGCGCGGTCGCTTCCAGGGCCGCGCGAAGCTCCTCTTTGGTGGCCTGGTCGCCGAGGAACAGCCTGAGGAACCCCTCGACTTCGAGCAGCGGCGCCGCTGGTTCGCTGCCGAACCACTCCTCAAGCGCCGCGCGGCCTTCCGGTGTGATGGTGTAGCGCGTGGCTTGTTTTCTGCGGCCGTCGACAACCTCGGCGGTGGCGTGTCCACGTTCGACTAAGCGCTTGAGCTCCGCGTACAGATGGGCATCCGATCGCGGCCAGAAGAAGTGCATGCCGCGTTTGATCTGCGCCACGATTTCGTAGGCGGTCCACGGCTTGATGCCCAACAGACCCAGGAGCGCGAACGATGTGGTGGTCGGCTGCGAGGTCATCCCTTGACAATACTCCATTATGGAGTAACTTACTTAATCTCCACACTGGAGTACGGAGGCGCAGATGAACGACACCGGATGCGTGGCACTCGTCGACACCACCAGGGACGAACTGCGGGAACGCATCGATGAGGCGCGGAAACGGTTCTATGGGGTGGCTCGCTCCGCGGATCCCCAGGCTCGGCGACGAGGGTTGGATTGGACGGTCCATCAGGTCATCGCCCACGTGCTCTGTGTCGCGCGCCGCTATCAGGCGATCGCCGAGGGGCGGGACTTCCGCCGCGCCCGCTACCCACGCGAGCTCGATCGGATCAACCACGAAGAGATGTTGGCGGCAATGGCACCAATTCCGGAGCTGCTTGACCAACTCTCGGCGCTCGAACCGGTGATAGACGCGTTCTTTGACAGCCTGCCCGATGACTACACGGCTGAGTTTCATTGCGGTGCCATGGTTTCCGGAGTAGTCGTGCAGATCAATTGGCTCTTCGACTTGATCCTGCACGGAGAGGACATCGCGCGATCGGTCGGTGTGCCCTGGGAGATCCGTGAGCGCGACATGTTGCTCCTGCTGCGCGAGGGCCTGGAGGTCGCGCCCGCATACCTCAGTGGGGCGATCGCCCCCACCACCGACATCTGCGTGGCTCTGCAGATCCCTGACGCTCGACCCTACGTGGTGCATGTTCATGACGGCATCGCGGAATCGCGCCCGCGCCGTCCGGGCGACCGGCCGGACGCTGTTGTAAAGGTGCCGGCGTCAACGATGATCACGCTGCTAATCCAACGCATCGGACCGTTCACTGCCGCGCTCCGGGGTCTACGCATCGTCGGGGGAAGACGGCCGTGGAAGGCGCTGAAGCTGCAATCTTGCTTCGAGCCTGTTTAGCCGGGTGCATCCTACGGAAGGACGGATTGATGGCGACGCGCGACGATCACGCCGAATCGGGATCGCGCATAGGCGCGATGACCGATGACCTGTATCAGCTGTATCTACGTGTAATGCGGCGCGTCGGCCACTATCACTGGTTCTCCCTGTTGATGAAACACGCTGGTTCACGAGTCGACCGGGCCTTGATCCGCGCGAGCCGTGGCCGACTGTCGCTAGGTGGACCCCATATGCCAACAATGTTGCTCACGACGCGAGGCAGACGAAGTGGCAAAGAGCGGACCGTTCCCCTGTTCTTTGTCCGCGACGGCAAGAATCTCGTCGCCGTATGCGAGAACTTCGGACTAGAAGCAACATCCAGTTGGCCAAGAAACCTGCTCGCCGACCCCAAGGCGCGCATCGAGATCAACGGCGCCACTACAAACTACCTTGCCCGCCCGGCCACAGAGGAAGAGGTCGCGCACAACATGCCAAGGCTCAACCAGATGTGGCCTGCGCACGACACCTACCTTCAGCGAAGCGGCACGCGTCACGTAATTGTCTTTGAGCCGGTCGATGCTGAGACGTGAAAAATGTTGTGCTTCAAATTGTTACGTGACGTATCGCGACCATGGTTGGGCGGCGAGTTCGGCGTGGCGTTGGGTAACTTGGTAGCTATAGCCGAGCAGTTCAGCCACGAGGGGAGGCGGTATTTCGGCGACCAGGTTCTGGAGCGCCGAGTTGCGTCCGCCTAGAAGGTTGACTCCTAGTTTCCGCAGTCGCAGCATGATCGATTGCGGGTCGAGGTGCGTGCCGGGGCGGTAGCCGGGGAACAGCCACGGGTTGGCCACCATGCCGCCGCCGGTGCGGAGGTTGGGCCGGTTGCGGAGGTGGTGGCTAAGCAGCCCAGCGAAGGGACCTGGGACAGGAATTGGTTCGGCGCCAAGGGATATGCGCATCTCGCGTGGGCTGGATACGACCGCCGTGGTCTTCAACGCCACGATTCTGGTTAGTGGTTGGGCGTAAAGCAGCAGCAGGGTGCCGGCAACACGATAGGGCAGCGATTCCGCTTCGCCGGTGAGGAGTTCTTTAAGCCAGGCCAGGCGCTGCTCTTGGGTCAGCGTGCGGGTGGTCTTGGCTTGTCGATGATCGATGACCACGGTGGTGTTGATCTTGCTTTTCTTGGCCCAGACGAAGAGGGTGCGGATCAGATGGCGTGTGGTGGGCCCGGAAGCGAGGTATTCGTCGACGTCTTGGTGACGGCAGGTGGCCGCGGTGCGGTGATGGGTGGCCTCCAGCCAGGTGAGGAACTTGATCGTCTCGGTGACCTCTTGTTTGGCGGCGCGTTTCGGGCCGTCATTGGCCTGACCGGGCGCGGAGTTGCGGCGTAGCCGGCGCAAGTGGTGCCATGTTGCGAATTGTTCAACGGGCGCTCTCACCGTGGGCGATGCAATGTTGTCGAGCTTGGCGGCCAGCCATGACTCGAAGCGGGCCAGGTGTTCGTCGCGGCGGGGCAGCAGGTCATGGTGTTCAAGCAGGCTGCGCAGGTGCGAGATGTGGCGGCCGCCCCCGGCCGCGTCGAGGCCCTCGTGGGTCAGCGGGATATTGCCGCTTGCGAGCGCCTTCAGGAGGGCCTGGACTGTGGGGGAGCGTTTCCAGGTGAGGATGCTTTCGGGTCGCTCAACGCCACAGAGGATTTCGACGATCGTGGCCATGGCGCCCGGGTCTACCGCGCCCTCGACGATCAAGGGTGTGAGGTCTTCGCGCAGGGCACAGCGTGCGCACTGTCGGCGTCGATACATTTCGCCTTCCGCGCCGCAGTTTCGGCAACGGTGGATGCCGGGGATGCCGGCGCACTTTAGGCATACCGGGCGCTGATCGGCGTGGTTGAGTCGGCCCGGCAGCACCCCGTCGTGTCCGCAGTGCGGGCAGATGCCGTGGGTGCGCATGGCGGTGTAGAAGCAGCTGTTGCAGAGTTGGTCGCCGGGCCAGTACACGCGCAACCGGTTGGCCATGCGCTCGCATCGGCTGCACCGAGATGCTCCGTTGGTGACTCGTGGTCGTCCTCGCGTGGTGGATCGCCGATTGGGATTAATCGGCATCGCGGATCACCCGCGCACGCCTTGGCCGTACCGACTTGTTCAGCTCGACGACGTTGGCGGAGGGCGTGGCGGTTGATGAGGCCGTTTTCTTGCGACGGATGTCGGTCGCGGTGACGGTGATGAGATCTTCGATTCCGCAACCGAAGATGTCACATAGGGCCGCCAAGAGTTGCACCGAAACCCGTTCGGGCCGTTGATGAACCACGCGATACACCTGCGGCCGCGACAGTTGAATGCCGCGCTCGGCCAGGCGGGGGATCAGGTCGGTGCTGTTGTGCATGCCGTGGGCGGCCATGATTTCGGCGAGCCGCCAGGTGTAATCGACTTGGCGTTTCATGAGGTCTCCTCGTCAGCGAGTGCCAGGGCGTCGTGGATGGTGGCGTCCAGTACGCGGCGCAGGGTACGGATGCGGTAGTCGCTGGACACACAGGTGTAAAGCGACGTGGTGCTGGCGTGCTCGTGGCCCAGCTGATGCTGCACGAACATCGGGTCCCAGCCGTCTTCGATCAGATGGGTGGCATACGAACGGCGTAGCGAGTGCAGATCCAGCCCGGGCGAGAATCCGAGAGTGTCGCAATAGCGGCGGAATCGGCGCAGCAGGGTGTCCTCGGCGACGAGCGCTCCACGCTCGCTGGGGAACAGATCGATCCCGTCGTCGATGTAGGGCTGTCCATGAGCGAGCCAGTCGGCGATCACTTCGGGCGTCCAATCGAACACGGTGAGCACGCTGCGGCGTTTGGGTGGCGAGCCCTTCTTGGCCTTGCCGTAGCGCACGTGAACCAGCCCGTAGCGACCGAATTCACGCGCGTGGGGATTGCCGGCGAAGTCTACGGTCTGAAGATGCCGTAGTTCGTTGAACCGCAGCCCGTACGAGTAGGCGAGTTTGAACATCACGGTGTCGCGGTAGGCCGGCAACCAGCCCTTGCGTCCGGAGGCGGCGATCAACGACACCTGGTCGTCGGCATGGTCGAAGAGCTCCTGCAGCTCCTGTTTGGCGAAGGCACGCTTTTGCGGCGCCTGTTCATTGTCTTGGACGTGCGCGGCGGTGTTCCACTCGAAGAACACCTGGGCCGGGTGCGTCCCGAAGCGCTGCTCGCACACCCGATCCCAGCCATAGTCCGGATCGGAGACGTAGGAACAGAACAGCCGTAGCGCGTTTTGGTACCCACGGATCGTTGACTGCCTGCACCTCTGGATTGAGCGCAGATCGCCGAAGAACTCCTCAACCATTGCCGGCGTCCAGGTCCACGGGAACTCATTGGTGTAGGAGAGGAACCGCTCGACAAGCCGGATCCGTTGGTCGATCGTGTCGTGCGCAAGGTTGCGGCACAGTTGCTGGTTGCGCCACCCCTCGAGCATCTCCGACACGGTCTGCGTCTCCGGGTGCAGCAGCGGAACTGAGCCCACAACGTAGAAGCGGCCACTCTTGTCGACAGGCAAAACGGCCTCCAACCCGTCTCATCTGATGAATCATTGATTCGTCTGATGAATCATTACAACATTGCACCAGGTCAACGCCAGGCACTCGCGGCGGCTCGTCGTGCGTGTCACGGTCGGACATCCCGGCATATCCAACCGAACCCACCGCGAAATACTCCAAACCCGCTGCTCGGAGGCGTTTTCCACGCCCGTTCAGGCCGCGGGCCGTGAAGTTGGACGGGGAAAGTGATTGATTCATCTGTTGCAATATGCGGTATTTTACTTGACATAATGTCGCTTATCGGCGTTGATGAACGCCGAGTTCGGGGCGCTCGTATCGATGACCAGGTGTTTTACTCCTTGCGGCCCTACGCGCTTCGCTCGCCCTCTCGCCGGGACTTGCTCCTATGCGGGACGACGATCACTGGCGCCGGGCCGGCGGACTCGTCGCGGCGATAGCAGACGCGGGCACTGGCCGGACGGGTCAGCCGCGGGCGTGACACGCGGTCGCTTACCCCTCTCGCCATCCCGTCGACAGCGGGATCAATACGTCACTGTGACGAATATCTGTGCACCGCAAGCACTTCGCAGATTTCGCCCAGGCGCTTGCCCGCCTCCCGTCGAGCCTTCCCTATCCAAACGCCGGGGCGGTAAGGCAATAGGCGCTCGACGGCTGCACCGAACCCGGGGCATCCCCAGTCCCCTCCCCGCTACTTGCCATGACGGATACGTCACTGTGACGAATAGCGGTGCTGCGCAGCGTCATTGAGCTCCGGTGCCGGACCGGACTCCGATTGGCTACCGCGTGGGGCGCGTGCGGCGATGGGTGTCGGTCGACCAGAGATGACCGCAGTCCGAGCACTGCAGGTGCACCAGTGTGCCTCTGTTGCTCAGAAGGTACTGCCAGTGTGTATCGCAGTTACGGGTGCTTCGGCAATCGCCACAGTTGACGCGGTGATCGCAGCGCGGACAGGGCAGCCACGCGCGGCGGGCACGGTCGGCGGTCGGATCAATCGGTAGCACGAGCGGCCGTCCGTTCGGGCAGCACGCCGGCGCGGACCAGTTCGTCGTAGACCCGTTGCTGCTCGTCGTCCAGGTTCGAGTACAACATGTCGTAGGCCTGGTCTTCCTCGGCGAGCACGGCGATGGGGTCCCAGTCGTCACCCATCGCTTCGACCATTGCGCTGCGCCGGCGCGCCTCGTCGAGGGTCAGGTCATAGGCGAAGTTGAGGTCGGCCATAACGCTCCCAGCCGTTAGATTTGCAAACGAATGGCCAGGATGACCCGATTAACGTCGGCCTGACTATGACCCCCGTCACTGTCATCGGTTGATGTTCGTCACACCCGGCGCGCGCGCACGAGCGCAGGCACTCCAGCAGACATCCGAGACGACGATGCGGATCCACACGCCCGGACTGGCCGCAGGCCCCCTCTCCCCTTCCCTGCCGCCTATCGTCGACAATACGTCACTGTGACGAATATCTCTGCCGGACAGCGCTTTTGATGAACCGCTCGCCGGCACTTCGTGGCGAACGCATTGTGACAGCGTGGCGTCCGGCGATCCAAGCCGTCCTTTGCTGGCCAGTCAGTTCGTCGCCGACGGTACCGTTGTCCACACGAATGATCGGCGTATCGCCGGACCGTAGATGACAAGTCAACGACGAGAGGACGAGATGCGACTGCAGAATTCCGAACACCAGGAACTGCGCAGGTTATACGAGTCATACCTCGATGCGTGCAACGCACACGACTTCGACAGAATGGCGAGCTTCTACACTCCGCAGATTCGGGTTAACGACGTAGCGATGGATCCGTCTACCGTCGCGGCGCAATTCGAACCGATCGTGTCGGCGTTTCCTGACTGGCATTGGGACGTACGAAACATCGCGATCGATCGAGACCTGATCTCACTCCACTTCACGGTGACCGGCACGCACAAAGGCACGTTCGAGGGGATTGCGCCGACCGGGCGCCGAGTCTCCATTACCGAGTTCACCCTCTACCGGGTGGAAGACGGCAAGTTCGCCTACGTTTGGGATCTTGCAGACATGGCTGCAATACGCCAGCAGATTGAGATCTAGCTGTATGAGGCCGCAGCGTCGATGACACCTGTGGCGACCAACAGGCTGTCCCCGTGCCCATCGTCGACAATACGTCACTGTGATGAATATTCCTGCAGTGCAGCGCTTTTGATCACGCACCGAGTTTCAACAGTCTGACGACGGCCTCAAGCGCTGTGCGGCGGAAAATACATCTCTTGCCTCACCGTGCACACCAACCCGCCGTCGCGGTTGAACATGGCCCCACTCGCCAGTGCCAGCGAACCGGCGCTACTCGGTGACGAACGGTCGTAGAGAAGCCAATCCGACAACGCCGCCGGGCCGTGAAACCACACCGAATGGTCTCGTTGAGCTGACGCCCCCACACCACCGCGCGCGGCATACGCCGGCTCCGTCAACGTCACCGCCGACAGGTAGGCCACCAGGCTGGCGGTCAACACGGGATCGTCGGGGACCTGCCCGTCGGGTCGCCACCACATCGGCGCGCGTGCGGGCGGGGCTGCCTCGGTGTCGATGATCCGGCGCTCGAACCAGCGCAGGCTTGCCCACCGCCCTTGGGCGCCCTCGTCGGACTCCGCCAGATGCGGTGCAACCCACGGCAGGGACTCGGGGTTGGCGGCCGCCGGCATGGGCGGTTGGTATACGACGTGAGCAGGCGCGAAATCGGTGATTTTGAACGAAGACATCGCTTCCATCAGAATCTTGCCCTCTTGGCGCGCCGTCACCCGTCGCGCCGAAAACGTCCGGCCCTCTTGTAGATCGACGACCTCGAAGTCCACCGGGCGACGCGAATCGCCGGGCCGCAGAAAGTACGTGTGGACGCTGTGCGGTGCGCGACCCGGCGCGGTGTGGCTCGCCGCCAACAAAGCCTGAGCGGAGATGTGCCCGCCCAGAATGTGGTTGGCCGGCGCGGGCAACTGCTGCCCGACGAAGAGCCACTGGTCGACCCTCTCGAGCTCCATGGTGGCGAGCACGTCGCCCAGCGAAGATGACATCGACACGTATCTTGCCGGATCGTTTCTCACGCACCCAGTCGCCGGTACCGCTCAAGCCGCCGCAACGCTTGTGCCGATGCCGGTCCCGACGCAGGCTGGGTTGTCTTGTCGAGTCGTGCACGGACGGCCGGGATGTCGAGATGCATCCCGATGGCCACCAGGCAATTGGCCATGTCTCCCCGCGGCGCCTTCCCGATGTGGATTCCGCTGCCCACCAGGTTGACGACGTAGTCCCGAACGGTCGTGCGGTGCCGCACCGCCACGACGCCTTTCAACCGGAACACCTGCGGCGGCGGCTCTTCGAGAAGGTCGAACAGTGCATCGGGATCCACGCAACCGGAGCTGCTGACGGTGACGGCATCGGCGTGGACATGGTCGCGGTCGTGCTCGGGCGCCAGGTCCAAGAACGAGAGTTGCCCCACCCGACCGGACGTGGCCGAGGCGTCGAACAGCAGCTCGGGGTCTATCCGCCCGCCCGTGGTGCCGACGACATGCACGCGCGGGTTGCGTTGTGCCGCCCGTTTCGTGACGCGTTGCAGCAGCGCCGGCCGCTCGTCCTCGGGAATCTGGTCGAGCTTGTTGACCACGATCAGCGACGCCGCGCCGTAGCGCACAGGCGGCAACGTGCCGCGGTCGACGGTGCCGAAGTGGTTCACGGCATCGACGACGTCGACAACCCCGCCCGGCCGTATCCCGCGTATCTCGCTGAAGCCGATGAGCCGCGCGATCGCCACCGGGTCGGCCAGACCGCTGGCCTCGACGACGATGGCATCGAGGCGGCGCGCGGGGTCGGCGAGCTTGATGAGTGCCTCATCGAGCCCACCGCCGTCGGGCAGGCAACAGATGCAGCCTCCGGCGATGGAGGCCGGCTCGTCGACCTGACCTGCCACCAGACCGGCGTCGATGTTGATATCGCCGAAGTCGTTGACCACCACGCCGATTCGCGTGCCCGGATGGCCCAAGAGGTGGTTGAGCAGCGTCGTCTTGCCGGCCCCGAGGTGACCGGTGAGCGCGATGACGGGGATCGCAGCCAAGGCCTCACCTCCACATCGAGTCCGGACAGTCGATGCTAACCGCCGCACGGCTCACCCTCTGCGTCCAGGTACGACGGCACACGCCCTGCCGCTCGGTGTGATCCGGTCGCATAACAGAGCAATTGCTCTGTTATGGTGGACGCATGCCACGTCCGCGCATGCATGATCCCGACGTCGTGCTGGACGCCGTCGAGGAACTGGTAGCGCGGTCGGGCCCGACCGCGGTGACCATCCGAGCCATCGGCGACGCGGTCGGTGTGTCCAATGGCGCTGTGTACCACACGTTTACCTCACGCGGCGGGTTGATGGGCCAGGCTTGGCTGCGGGCGGGTAGGCGCTTCTTGGCGGTGCAGGCTTCGCTGGTCGACGAGGCGATGGCCGGCGACGGCCCGGGCGGCCCCATCGACGCCGTGGTGGCTGCCGCCGATGCGGCGGTGGTATTCACCGAGCGGCACCCCGGCTCGTCGGCGCTCGTGTTGCGGGTGCGGCGCGAGGATGTGCTCGCCGACGATCTTCCCGACGATGTCGCCGGTGAGCTGCGACGTCTCGACAGGCTGCTCGTCGCGTTGCTGGTGCGCCTTGCCGTCGCGGTGTGGGACCGCAAGGACTCGGCGGCGGTGGACACGATAACCAGTTGCGTCGTCGACCTGCCCACCGCGCTGCTGCTGCGCCGCGACCGACTCGGGAGCGCCACCACCCGCGCGCAGTTAAACGCTGCCGTGCGCGCGGTACTCGCCGTAGGACCCCCTCCGCCGCGACAACGGCGCGGCTGACCAAACATCGCAAGTATCAACGCAACTCAAGAGGAACCACATGACCGTGACATTGGACTACACCGACAAAATCGCCATCGTTCACCTGGGCGAAGACGAAAACCGTTTCACCCCAGAATTTCTGGACGACATCGATCAGGCACTCGACCAGGCCATCGCCGACGGCGCCCAGGGCCTGATCACCACCGCCGGCGGAAAGTTCTACTCCAATGGCCTGGATCTGGAATGGCTGGGCTCCCACCCCGACCGAGGGCAGTGGTACATCGGCCGGGTGCACCGACTGCTGGCACGCATGCTCACCCTGCCCCTGCCCACCGCGGCCGCAGTGGTGGGTCACGCGTTCGGCGCCGGCGCGATGTTGGCGATCGCGCATGACTTTCGCGTGATGCGCGCCGACCGCGGATACTTCTGCTTTCCCGAGGTCGATATCCGTATCCCGTTCAACCCCGGCATGGCCGCGCTCATCCAGGCCAAACTCACGCCTCGCGCCGCGGTCGCCTCGATGACCACCGGCCGGCGCTTCAGTGGCCCCGACGCGGAAGAACTCGGCATCGTCGACGCCAGCCGCCCGGAGGGTGCGGTCACCGAGGCGGCCCTCGACGTGCTGCGACCGCTGCAGGGCAAGGATCCCGGCACGCTGGGAGCGATAAAGCAGACCATGTTCGACCGCGCGGTGCGCGCGCTCACCGACGACGAAGACGGTTCGCAATAACCGCTCCTGGACACTGAGTTCGTTCCTGTATGGTCAGCGATGTCTGCCGGCGCAAGGGAATAGAGGGCTTCGGATGGCAAAAAGGCCCCCGGACAACGACTTCACGTCCCCGCACGTCTTGGATCCCGGCCTTCGCACGGTGGCGCGATTCGTGCCGCGCGGCTATGCCCTGCACCGTGGTCTGAAGTTTCAGCGCGCCGTCATGAACCTGATGGGCAATGCGGGGCGCCTCCGCACGGTGCCGGTCGCCGCGGTCAACCAGCACGTCAGCGTTCGCCTGCATCGTCCCGCCGGCCTTCCCGGCCGTGCGCCCGCCCTGCTGTGGATCCACGGCGGCGGCACCATCATGGGTCACGCGGCACAGGACGATAAGTACCTGCGCAAGCTGTCTGCGCGCACCGGATTTGCGATTGCGGCGGTGGACCACCGGTTGGCCCCCGAACACCCCTACCCAATCCCGGTCGAAGACTGCTACGCGGCCCTGCTGTGGCTGGCCCGCCAGCCGTGGGTGGACCCGGATCGAGTCGCCATCGCAGGAGCCAGCGCCGGCGGCCATTTTGCGGCCGCGGTCGCCCAGCGGGCGCATGACCGCAACGATGTCCAGCTCGCCTTTCAGATGCTGGTCTATCCGATGCTCGACGACCGGACCGGCGCCAAGCGCGACGGCGCCCGGCGCATCATGTGGACCGAATCCGACAATCAACTGGCCTGGCAGTGGTACCTCAACGGGGCAGATCCCGCAGAGGCGGCACCGGCTCGTCGCAAGGATCTGTCGGGGCTGCCGCCCGCCTGGATCGGCGTGGGCACGCTGGACCTCTTCTACCAGGAAAGCCTGGAATACGCCCGGCGCCTGCGCGAGGCGGGAGTGCGGGTGCAGGAGGAAATCGTTCCCGGCGCCTTCCATGCGTTCGATCAGATCGCCGAGAAGGCACCGATATCGACGAGGTTCTTCGAGAGCCAGTGCGATTATCTGCGGGGCGCATTTGCGCCCAGCGGATGACCGTCGCCATTGAGCGCCTCATGCTCGAATTACCTAGCGCAGCAACGCCTTATGCTGTGATACTGTGCCCCGCCGCACGTCGCTTCGGTCAATGAGCTCGGTCGGCCACACTTTGCTGCCGGACTTGACAGGGCGAGGCCGCCGACCCCGAACGCGGCACCTTTTGAGTGCAAAGTGTGCACAACGTGCAACTATAGGGGTATGGCCAATCCCGTAGGGCTACGAGAGCGCCGTCGCCGCCAGACGAGCGCCGACATCCGCGATGCCGCGGTGCGCCTCACGCTGGAACGCGGCTTCGACAAGGTCACCGTCGACGAGATCTGCGCCGAAGCCGGAATCGCCACCCGCACGTTCTTCAACTACTTCCCCAACAAAGAATCCGCGCTTGCCTACGGCCCGTCGGACATACCGCCGGAGTTGGTGGCGGATTTCGTCGCCGCCGGGCCGGCCCCCTACTCGGTGGTGCTGGCGGAGCTGATCACCCTGGCCGCCCACCACCTGCGCGACGTGCCGCCGCGCCGCGAACACGCGGCCCACATGCTGGAACTCGCCAAGACCTCCCCCGCCGTGTTGGCGGCATTCCTCGCCGACTTGGAGCGATTTCAGAATCAGTTGACCGACATCATCGTGCGTCGCCAGGCAATGCAACCCGACGACGAGATGGCGGCGCTGATCTCGGCGCTGGCGCTGACAGCGGTACGGTCCGGCATCGAGAGGTGGGCCAGCGGCGAGGCAAATGAAACCGCCGACACGCCGATGCCCTATGTTGAGCGTGCCGCGGCGCTGGTCAACAGCATCTTCACAAAGTGACCTGAAACACCAATAGCAAATGTTGCATGCACTGCAAGATATGCACATCATGTACTATGCGCTGGTGGCGATACGCGGGGAGGCTTCAGCAACAAGGCGAGCCGGGTATCGACGCCGGGGACGTCAACCGGTGTGGGTGGGCAGCATTCACCGCGCTTGACGCTCCAGCGCGCGCGAACCGTAGGACTCGACGAACTTCGTTGTTAAGCAATGCGACTGGTGGGCACTCACCTGCCCACTACCTCTGGTCGCGCAAACGCTGATCCGCGTCACGACCGCGTGGCGGGGAAGGGATCACCTAGGTGCAGATTTCGAGACTTGTGCGCAACGCCTGGTTGCCGCTGTTGATCGTGGCGGTCGTGGTGGTCGGCGGCTTCGCGGTCGTTCGGGTCAAATCGTTTTTCGGCGCCCAAGACACCGGCATCATGACCAGCCCGCGGCTCGATGACTCGAAGCCGTTCAAGCCCAAGGTCGTCAAATACGAGGTCTTCGGCTCGGCCAGCCAGGCCAACGTCAACTACTTGGACCTGTCCGCCGACCCGAAGCGCGTCGATGGCGCACCGCTGCCGTGGACGCTGGTCCTGAGCACCACCGCCCCCTCGGTCTTCCCGAACCTGTCCGCGCAAAGCGACGGCAATTCGCTCGGCTGCCGCATCACCATCGATGACGAAGTCAAGGCCGAGAACATCACCCACGGCGTGCACGCCCTGACCTTCTGCTTGGTGAAATCCGCATGAGCACAACGATCGACGACACCCGCACCGACGCCATCCCCGTCGTCAAAGAACCCGTGCACGACAAAATTCCCCGGCTCATCCGCACGTTGGCCGTGCCGATCATCATCGGATGGATCGCGCTCATCGCGGTGCTCAACGTCGCCGTCCCCCAGCTGGACGAGGTCGGCAAGATGCGTTCGGTGTCCATGGCACCCGACGATGCGCAATCGGTGGTCGCGACCAAGCGGATGGGCGCGATCTTCAACGAGTACAAATCCAACAGCTCGGTGATGATCGTCCTGGAGGGCCAGAATCCTCTCGGCGCCGACGCGCACGCCTACTACGACCAGATGGTGCGGAAGCTCGACGCCGACACCAAACACGTTGAGCACGTTCAGGATATGTGGAGCGATCCGCTGACCGGGGCCGGCGCGCAGAGCAACGACGGTAAGGCCGCCTACGTCCAGGTCTACCTCGCCGGTAACCAGGGCGAAGCGCTGGCCAACGAGTCGGTGGAATCCGTCCAGAACATCGTGAAGAGCGTGCAGCCCCCCAAGGGGGTCAAGGCCTACGTCACCGGCCCCGCGGCCCTCTCGGCGGACCAACACGAGGCAGGCGACCGCAGCCTGCAGCTCATCACATTGGCCACCTTCACCGTGATCATCGGCATGCTGCTGCTGGTCTATCGCTCGGTCATCACGGTGCTGCTGACGCTGGTGATGGTGGTGCTCGAGCTGTCGGCCGCGCGCGGCATGGTGGCTTTCCTCGGCTACTTCAACCTCATTGGGCTCTCGACGTTCGCCACCAACCTGTTGGTCACGTTGGGAATCGCGGCCGCCACCGACTACGCGATCTTCCTCATAGGCCGATATCAAGAAGCCCGCGCCATCGGTGAGACGCGCGAAGAGGCGTACTACACCATGTACAAGGGCACCGCCCACGTGGTGCTCGGTTCGGGTTTAACGATCGCCGGCGCGACATTCTGCCTGCACTTCACCAACCTGCCGTACTTCCAGACGCTGGGTATTCCGCTGGCCATCGGCATGGTGGTGGTGGTCGCGGCGGCGTTGACGCTCGGTGCGGCCGTCATCGCGGTGGCCACACGTTTCGGCAAGACCCTCGAACCCAGACGCACACAACGGATTCGCGGGTGGCGCAAGATCGGCGCGCTCGTCGTCCGCTGGCCCGGCCCGATCCTGGTGGTGACGATTGGCGTCGCGCTGGTGGGCTTGCTGACCCTGCCGGGCTATCGCACCAACTACAACGACCGCAATTACCTGCCCGCCGATCTGCCCGCGAACGAGGGTTACGCGGCCGCGGACCGACACTTCTCGCAGGCGCGAATGAACCCGGAAGTGTTGATGATCGAAAGCGATCACGATCTGCGCAACTCCGCGGACTTCTTGGTGATCGACAAGATCGCCAAGACCGTCTTCCGGGTGCCGGGAATCGGCCGCGTGCAAGCCATCACCCGCCCGCAGGGCACGCCGATCGAGCACACCTCGATCCCCTTCCAGATCAGCATGCAGGGTGTGACCCAGCAGATGAACCAGAAGTACCAGGAAGATCAGATGGCCGACATGCTGCATCAGGCCGACATGATGCAGACGACCATCGAGAGCATGCAGAAGATGCAGAGCATCACGGCGCAAATGACCAATGACATGCATCAGATGGTCAAGAAGATGCATGACATGACGATCGACATCAACGAATTGCGCGATCACATGGCGGATTTCGAGGATTTCTTCCGCCCGATCCGCAGCTACCTCTACTGGGAAAAGCACTGCTACGACATCCCGGTGTGCTGGTCGCTGCGCTCGGTCTTCGACGGGCTGGACGGCATCGACACGATGACCGACGACATCGAGAGCCTGTTGCCGATCATGGATCATCTCGACACGCTGATGCCGCAGATGGTGGCGCTGATGCCGTCGATGATCGAAAACATGAAGGCCATGAAAACGACGATGCTGACCATGTATTCGACCCAGAAGGGTCTGCAGGATCAGCAGAACGAGGCCCAGAAGAACTCCAACGCCATGGGCAAGGCCTTCGACGCCTCCAAGAACGACGACTCGTTCTACCTGCCGCCGGAGACGTTCAACAACGCCGAGTTCAAGAAGGGCATGAAGAACTTCATCTCCCCCGACGGGCACGCCGTGCGGTTCATCATCAGCCATGACGGCGATCCGATGTCACAGGAGGGCATTTCGCACATCCCGTTGATCAAGAAGGCCGCCTACGAAGCGCTGAAAGGCACGCCGCTGGAGGGTTCGAAGATCTATCTCGCGGGGACCGCGTCGATCTACAAGGACCTCAGCGACGGCAACACCTACGACCTGTTGATCGCCGGGATCTCGTCACTGTGCCTGATTTTCATCATCATGCTGATCATCACCCGAGGCGTGGTGGCGTCGGCGGTGATCGTGGGAACCGTCTTGCTGTCGCTGGGCGCGTCCTTCGGGCTCTCGGTCCTGATCTGGCAGCACCTGATCGGCATCGAGTTGCACTGGATGGTGCTCGCGATGTCGGTCATCATCCTGCTGGCCGTCGGTGCCGACTACAACCTGCTACTGGTGGCGCGGTTCAAAGAGGAGATCCACGCCGGGCTGAACACCGGCATCATCCGGTCGATGGGCGGCACCGGCTCGGTGGTGACATCGGCGGGACTGGTGTTCGCCTTCACGATGATGACCATGGCGGTCAGCGAGCTGACGGTCATCGGCCAGGTCGGTACCACGATCGGACTGGGTCTGCTGTTCGACACCTTGATCGTGCGGTCGTTGATGACACCGTCGATCGCCGCGCTGCTGGGCAAGTGGTTCTGGTGGCCGCAACGGGTGCGCCAACGCCCGGTTCCCTCGCCGTGGCCCAAGCCGGCCAAGGACGACGAACTGGCAACCGCCGCTAGGTAACCCAGTCCGGCTGGGCGTCGGTCTCGACGTTGGAGAAGTCCTTGTGTCCGAGGCCGGCGGTCGTGCCGCCGTCCACCACGAACTCCGCGCCGGTGGAGTAGCTGGACTCGTCGCTGGCCAGGTAGACCACCAGGTTGGAGACCTCCACGGGCTGGGCGGCCCGGCCCAGCGCGGTCTGGAAGATGTCGTCGGGAACCCAGTCGGTCATCGGGGTCTTGATGAGCCCGGGATGGATTGAGTTGACCCGGATTCCGCTCGGACCCAACTCCAGGGCGGCCGACTTCGTCAGTCCCCGCACGGCGAATTTGGTTGCGGTGTAACCGTGGCAGGCGATGGTGCCGGCCATGCCTTCGATCGAGGAGATGTTGATGATCGATCCCCGGCCCGCTTCCTTCATGGGTTTGACCACGGCGCGGATGCCGAGAAACACGCCCGTCAGGTTGATGTCGAGGATGCGCTGCCACTCCGAGAGCGCGTAATCCTCCAGGGTGCCGATGTTGATGATGCCGGCGTTGTTGACCAGCACGTCGATGCGACCGAACTCGCTCAGCGCCGTGGCCACCGCCGCGTCCCAATCCTCGGGCTTGGTGACGTCGAGGTGCAGGTAGCGGGCGGCGTCACCGACCTCGGACGCGACCGCCTTGCCCTCGTCGTCGAGGATGTCACCGAAGACGACCTTGGCCCCCTCGGCGACCAGCGACCGCACGTGCGATGCGCCCATGCCCCGGGCGCCGCCACTGATCAGGGCGACCTTTCCCGCCAACCGTTCTGCCACCGCGCTTCTCCTGTCGTATGGGTTCGTCTATGCACCATACGTACCGGAGGCTATGTATGGCCATACATAGCCGTTGCCAAAACGGCGCGGACACACCGGGACTAGGCCGGAAGCACCCTGCCGGTCAGGAGTCGTACGCCCGCAGCAGCGCCCGCGTGCGAGCCCGGCCCTCCGGCGACGGATCGAACGCCGCGGCGACGTATTCGTCGACGCCCGCGGCACTCAGTTCGTCGAGCCGGCCGCGGACCGTGTCCTCGTCGCCGATGATGGCGGCATCCTCCGGGCCCGCATAGCCCTCGCGGTCGAGCATCGCGCGATACGACGGCAGCTGGCCATAGATGGCGAATTGTTCGGCCGCGTGCTTGCGGGCGGCGTCGACGTCGTCGGTGACGCAGACGGGCAACGACGCCGCGACACGCACCTCGCCCTCGCGCCCGGCATCAGCGGCCGCCTGGCGCAGCGTTGGGCCGACGTGCTCGGCCAGCGTCGTGGGTCCGGTCATCCAGGTGCACGTACCCGAGGTCCGCCGGCCCGCGAGTTTGAGCATTTGGGGACCCAGCGCCGCGATGTAGACGTCGGGCCTGGGCGCACCCGAAATCATCAGCGCGCCGCGCGTGGTCACCGTCTCCCCCGTCGCGTCGGCGCGTTCACCGGCCAGCAGGGGCAGTAGCCCGTCGAGAAATTCGTTCAGCCTGCGCACCGGCTTGTCCCACGGGATGCCCCACATGCCCTCGGTGACCGCCTGGTGAGTCATGCCGAGCCCGAGCGTGAACCGGCCGCCCGAGGCAAGGCTTACCGTCAGCGCGCGCTGCGCCATCTGCATCGGATGCTGATTTTGGATCGGCACCACACCGCTGGCCACCTCGATCGTGTCGACCTCGCGCAGGGCGATGGCCAGGATGGTGAGAAGGTCCGGCTCGTAAGGTAATTGGCTCATCCACAGGCGTTTGAAGCCTTCATCGCGAAGCATCGCGAGGTTGGCGATGGTCGCGTCGATCGGCGATTCGCTGCCCGTTCCGCTGAGTTGCCCGAACATACTGACCTGCATGACCACACGCTCCTCTGCGTCGGCTTCGGCGGCGGGAAGGTTGCCGTCGTTCAACTCTACGGCCAGGTCTTGCGCCAATCCCCATCGCCGGGTGTCACCGAACGAACCAACCTCAGGACGGCCGGGCCACGATCACCGGCATGCGAATGGAGTGCACGACGGCATTGCTCACCGAGCCCAGCAGTACACCGGTCAGACAACCGCGGCCGTGGCTGCCCACGACGGTCAGCTGTGCGGTCTCTGACTGCTCGATCAGCTGCCGAGCCGGCCGGTCGCCCACGACGATTCGGTGCACGGTGACGTCGGGGTAGCGTTCCCGCCAGCCCGCCAGCCGTTCGGACAGACTCCGTTCCGCTTCCGCCTTCACTGCCGACCAGTCCACTCCGGGAAGCCCGAGAATTCCCGTGTCGCTCCACGCATGAACCGCCTTGAGCTCGACTCCTCGCCGGGACGCTTCGTCGAAGGCGATGGTCGTGGCGAGTTCGGAGGCCGGCGAGCCATCGATGCCAACCAGGACGGGCGCCTGCGCGGGGTACGGCATCAAGGGGTCTTCGTCGTGGATGACGGCAACCGGACAGCTGGCGCGCCGCACGATGCCGGAACTGACCGAACCGAGTACTCCCCGACCAATCGCCCCGCGCCCATAGGATCCGACCACGACCATGATTGCCTCTTCCGACATCCTGGACAGCGTCGGCGTCGGGGGCCCGTGCCACAGTTCGCTTGCGATGTCGATGTTCCGGCTTGTCCTAGTGGCGTCTTCGGCGATCTTGACCGCCTCTTGCAGCAGCCAGCGGCCATCGTCCTCCTGCCACGCCAGCGCTTCGGACGCCATAGGCACCTGCGGCCAGACCGTCGTGGCGTTGACCATGTGGACCAGGGTCAACGGAATATTGCGCATCGCCGCGTCACGCGCCGCCCAGCACACAGCGAAATTCGACGCCGGCGATCCGTCGACTCCGACGACGGCGCCATGGCGCTTTGTGGATGCAGTCATGTCGATCTCCTAGTTCATCCACCACGCTATTGCCCAAACTAGGCCCGGTCATGAGCCTTTCGTCCCCAACCGGGTGGACCAGAGACCTTCGACGCGCAACCGACTCCTGGGCCGAACCGGATTGCCGGCGAGGCCAGAAGTCGCCAAATCGGTTCGATACGCCAGTCTTTCAGCGCGCACTGCCGTCAGGCCGCAACGGAGCCGGCCTTGAGATCGCGGACTTCAGCCGGCCGCCCAGTCCTTCGCGCGCTCCAGGTCGTCGAGCCCGAACACCGCGAGCTCGCCGGGGACCATCCAGGCGAGCGCGTGGACGGTGTGGGCGACCCATTCCTTGTCCGATACGACCGCGATTCGCTTGAAGGCCGAATGATGGGTCAAGACGGTACCCAACCCCAGCTTGAGATCCTCGACCAAGCCACCGGGACCGAAGCCCTCGTAATCGGACGCGATGACCTCGACGATCCTGACCTCACCGGTCTTCACCGTCTCCTCGAGGACGGGCCTGATCTCGCGCAGTTCATCGCCGCGCAGCCGGCCCGACACGCGGATTCCGGTCACGCCGTCCGGCATGTTCGGCAGCACCTCGATCATCGATTGCTCCTTTCCGCACGCTCTTTAGCATGTACGCGACGGCGTAGGCTGCCTAGTGCCGTAAGTCCCTAGGGCGCTTGCCATGTGGCCGCGGGCCGTCCAGGGCCGGCTCAGCCGACGATGTCGAAGATCGCCGCGGCGGAGGTGACCGCCTTGTCACCGTTACCCTCGTCGTGCAGCAGCATGCGCACGCCGACGCGACCGGAACCGCCCGGGTGGGCGGTGCCCGCCACCCGGAAGGGACCCACCTTGCCGCGCGACATAAACATGACGTGCCAACTGACCACCTGCAGCTTCCTCGTTCCCGCGACCGCCGCGGCGAGGTCGATCGCCGCGGTCTCGAGAACGACGTGCTGGGGTCCGATGTGGAGCGCGGCATCCGGTGACGCGAGTTCGGTGCTCAGCTCGGGAAGTACCCAGTGGCCGTCGTCGCGCCGGCTGGCACCGAAGGCCTGCCACAGCGGCGGTAGGTCGGCGGAGTCCTCGATCACCAGCTCGGTACCCGAAACGTCCATCCGGTCCAGGCCTTCCGGCGGGATGCCGATGATCGCGCCCTGCCCCTCGTTGAAGGCGATGACCCGGCTGGGGTTGTCGGCATCGACGATCGTGCAGCGGCCGTAGCCCATGGTGCGGCCCTGGTGCACGATGCCCGATCCGACGATCTCGATCCTGGTGACGTCGTATCCGGGATCGACGATCTGTACCGACGCGATCACCGGATTGGGCACCGCGACCATGTCTGTCTGGCAGCCCTCCGGGGAGGAAATGGCCAACGGCGCCACCATGATTCCACCCGCATCGTTGCGCATGTCGCGGCGGATGGCGACGATGTCATCGGTCTCGCCCAGATTCATCGAGGAGTGCTTGCGACCGATGTAACGGTAGCTCAACAGTCCCGTCCAACGCCGGTACAGTTCCTCGCGGTAGGCGTCGGAATCACCCATCAACTCTCGGATGTCACGAAGTTGACCGCCCAATTCTGTTCGCCTCCTTACCTTTTGCCGCGCCGCACCTGGTTGAAGGGCACGCCGCGGTCGTCGGCGCGCTCGCGCGGGAAGTTCAGCACCCGCTCGCCGATCACGTTGCGCGCCATCTCGGTGGTGCCGCCGCCGATGCTGGCGGTCTGCCGTCCCAGATAGCGCGTCCCGATATCGACCAACCCGCCCTCGTCGTCAACCACGGCCGCCGGGCCCGCCACGGCCAGCGCGGTATCGGTCTCGACGTCGTGCACCTCGGCCATGTACAGCCGGATGATCGACCCGGCGGCGGGTGGCAGGGATCCGCCGGCCACGGCGTGAAAGACGTGTTCACTGAGCTGGCCATGCACGGCCCGGTGCACCAGCGCCCGGCCGACCATCTCCTCGAGTCGCTGGTTGCCGGCCTGGTCAGTCTTATCCAGCAGCGTTATCAGGTCGACCGAAACATCGTGGGCCTCAGCGATTCCCGGCCCGCTGGTGTACTCCGACCCGTCCCCCATCGTGCGCCGCTCGTGGTAGAGCTGTCGCGACGCGACGTCCCATCCCTTGCCCGGTTCGCCGACGACGGCGTCGTCGCCCACGTCGACGTCGTCGAAGAACTCCTCGCAGAATTCGATGGATCCGTTGACCTGCTGGATGCGGTTGATGGTGACGCCGGGATGGTGCAACGGCACCAGGAACATCGTCAGCCCATCGTGTTTGGGCACCTCCCAGTTGGTCCTGGCCAGGCACAGGCCGTAGTCGGCGGCGAACGCCCACGTGCTCCAGGTCTTGGCGCCGTTGATGATCCATCGTCCGTCGCGGCGCTCGGCGCGGGTGATGACGCCCGCCAGATCCGATCCGCCATTGGGTTCGGACAGCAGCTGCACCAGCACCTCGTCGCCGCGCAACGCGGCCGCGATGTGCGCGCGCTTCTGCTCCTCGCTGCCCATGTCGAGAATCGTTGCGCAGCAGATGGCGAACGACGGGACGTTGAGCAGGAGCGGAGTCTCGTATCCCTGGGACTCGATGTCGAACGCCTTTTTGTATTCGTAGCCCAGTCCGAGCCCGCCATACTCGCGCGGGAAACAGATCCCGGCGAATCCGCCGTCCCACAGCAACTTTTGCAGCTCGCGAGCCCGGTGCCAGGACGGCAACGCATCGCGCTCCAGCTGCGCCGCCTTGGCGGGGTCGAGTCGTGGCATCGTCGCGGCGAGCCAGGCCCTGGCCCGGCTCCGAAATTCCTTGACCGACTCGGAAGTCACACCGATGGCCTCTCGTTCGAGCGTCGACCTTGTGCTGGGCGACTGTACAGCACCGCCACGCGCGGTGTACAGGTTGGCGCCTCAGGTGTCGTTCAACGACACCGCGGCGCGAATGAGCGCCGTCAACGCCTTTCGTCGATCTTGTCGCCCTCGTGGAAATCGATTGCGCGTCTGGTGTTGCCGTCGAGGCTGGAATTGAACAGCCCCGCGGGATCTGGCAGCGACGCGTACCTCAACCGATGACGTGCGCCCGGCACACCCGACGAGACCCCGTATCCAGCGGCGGCGCCGTCCGCCAGTAATCTGCGGTCGATCACTATGACCGACACACACCCCTTCGACGAAGCCCTCCAGTTCGACCGGATCGGCACCGACCTCAGGCGCGGGCGCACGCACCCGGAGTGGGCCAACATGGTCGGACCGTTCGGCGGGATCACGGCCGCCGCCATGCTGCGCGCCGTCGAAACCCACCCGGACCGCATCGGGGAACCGCTGGCCCTGACCGTCAATTACGCCGCGCCCATCGCGGACGGCGACTTCGACCTCACGCTGCGGGCTGCGCGGACCAACCGCACCAATCAGCACTGGATCGTCGAACTGAGCCAGGACGGCGTGGTCAAGACGACGGCCACCGCCCTCTTCGCGCTCCGCCGCGACAGCTGGGCCGACACCGAGAGCCACCCGCCGAGCGCGCCGCCGCCCGAGCAATTGCCCTCCCTCGATCCGGGCCTCGTCCGCTGGACCCGCCTCTACGACATGCGCTACGTCGAAGGCGCGATGCCCGGCAAAGACGGCGACCCCGACCCCTCGTCGACCTCCACGCTGTGGGTGCGCGACCGCGCGGGACGCCCGGTCGACTACCCGGCGCTCGCCGCGCTGTGCGACATCTTCTACCCGCGGGTGTTCTTGCGCCGCGGCCGTTTCATCCCGTCCGGGACCATCTCGCTGACCACGTATTTCCACGCCGACCAGCCTCAACTCGACGCCGTCGAGGGCGACTTCGTGCTGGCCACCGCCCACGCCAACCGTTTCTCGCGCGGTTATTTCGACCAAAGCGCGCAACTGTGGACCCGGCAGGGCGGGCTGCTGGCGACCACCCATCAGATCGTCTACTTCAAGGGCTGACGGGTTTACACTTCGCCAGTGAAACGTCACGCGTGGGCGCTTGCGGAAGGGATCGAGTGGCAATGACGGAACGAGCCGAGGGCCTGGTCGTCGAGACGCTGCCGGCGATCGAGTCGATCAAGCAGCTCAAGGCGCGCTACTGCCGCTACCTGGACACCAAGGACTGGGCGGCGTGGCGCACGATTTTCGCCGATGACTTCGTCAGCGATACCTCCGAAGCCGGGGGCAAGGTGATCGCCGGCGCCGACGAGTTCGTGGCGTTCACCCGGCGGGCCCTCGGCCGCCCGACACAGCCCACGGCGCACCAGGTGCACACACCCGAAATCGAGCTCACTTCGGCGACGACCGCGCGTGGCATCTGGGCGCTGCAAGACGTCGTCCGATTCGGCCCCGGGGTAACCTTGGTCGGCTACGGCCACTACCACGAAACCTATGAGAACATCGCCGGCCAGTGGCTTATCAAGAGCTCCAAGCTAACTCGACTCCGCGAGGACATCGTGACGCCGTTCTTCTCGATCTTCGTCTCTCCCCGGCTCCGCACGGCGATCGGCAACATCGCCGGACGGGTGATGGATCGGTGACGCGCCCATGACAGTTGACACCGTTCTGGTCACCGGCGCCTTCGGGCAAGTCGGTAAGCGTTGTACGCAGATCCTGCTGGAACGCGGCAGAACCGTCGTCGCGATGGATCTGCGTAACGACAACACGGTCGCCATCGAAAAAGAAATCGCGGCCGGCGCGCACCCGGGGACGTTGATTCCTGCGTACACCGACCTACTGGACGCCGAGGCGGTCCACGCTCTCATCGCCGCCCATGAGCCCGGGGCCGTCGTCCACCTGGCCGCCATCGTGTCCCCACCGTCCTACCGCAATCCCGAACTGGCGCGGCGGGTCAATGTCGTTGGCACCGAGAACCTCTTGGCCGCCTGCGCCGCGCTCCCCCGCCCGCCGCTGTTCCTCATGGCGTCCAGCGCCGCGGTGTACGGCTCGCGCAACCCCTACCGTCAGCCCGAGCGGATCACCCCGGACACACCCGTGAACCCGATCGACCAGTACGGGCAGGACAAAGTTCTCGCCGAGGCGGCGATCCGTGGCAGTGGCCTGCCCTACGCGCTCTATCGACTCGCCGGCGTCATCTCGCCCGACACGCAGGCGGCCATAAACGGCGACTACCTCACCCTGATGCGTTCGATGCCCAGCGACAACCGAATTCATGCGGTGGACGCGCGTGACGTGGCGCTGGCGTTCGCCAACGGCGTCGACCGCAAGGACACCATTTCCGGCAAGGCCCTGCTCATCGGCGGCAACGAAACGTACGTGCTGCTACAGCACGGCCTGCAGGACGACCTGATGAGCGCGGCCGGCCTGGGACCGCTCGGCCCCTCGGCCGGCCTGCCCGGTGACCCGGCCGACGACCGCGGCTGGAGTTTCACCGGCTGGTATGACACCACCGAGGCACAAGCGCTGCTGGACTTCCAGGAGCACGACTGGAGCCAGACGCTGGACTGGCTGGCCGAATCGCAGGGCCCCCTGCGGGTCGTGCTGCGGCTGCTCGGCCCTGCGCTACGCCCGGTGCTGCGGGCCGTTTTGATTCTGCAGCGCCGGCTGGAGGGACGCGGTCCGTACGCCGACCCGTGGTCGCTGATCGAAAAGACCTACGGCGCAGCGGCATTGGCCAGCGTCGACTAGTGTCGGCCCCTACCGATCGATCCACGCCATTTGCGCCTCGGCGTGATGGCCGCCCTCGGGCGGGGTGAGCCGATCGAGTCTGGCCAGTTGATCGGCGGTCAGCTCGATCGCGTCGGCCCCGACGTTTTCTTCCAGGCGGGTCACGCGTTTGGTGCCCGGAATGGGCACGATGTCAGGGCCTTTCGCCAGCAACCAGGCCAACGCGACCTGAGCCGGCGTGGCGCCGACGTCCGCGCTGATATCGCGCACCTCGTCGGCGCACCGTAGGTTGTGCTCGAAGTTGTCGTCGAAGAACCGCGGGTTCGTCTTGCGGTAGTCGCCCTCGGGCAGCTCCCGGGTGGAACGGATCGCGCCGGTGAGAAAGCCGCGGCCCAGCGGCGAGTAGGCGACGAACCCGATGCCCAACTCGCGCAACACCGGCAGGATCTCGTCTTCTTGATCGCGCGTCCACAGTGAGTACTCCGACTGCACCGCCGTAATCGGGTGCACCGCGTGCGCGCGACGAATGGTGTCGACCCCGACTTCCGACAGGCCGATGTGCCGGATCTTCCCCGCGGCGACCAGCTCGGCCAGCGCGCCGACGGTCTCTTCGATCGGTGTCTGGCGGTCGGGGCGGTGCTGGTAGTACAGGTCGATGTGATCGGTCGCCAACCGCTGCAGCGAACCATCCACGGCGATACGGATATTGGCGGGGCTGCTGTCCAGGCCTTGGCGGCCGGTGTGCGAGATCAGACCGAATTTGGTTGCCAGGACAACCTGGTCGCGCCGGCCCTGCAGCGCGCGGGCCAGCAGTTCCTCGTTGACATACGGGCCGTAGACCTCGGCCGTGTCGATCAGGGTGACGCCCAGGTCGGTGGCGCGATGGACGGTGCGGATGGATTCGGCGTCGTCGAATCCGCCGACCGCGTAGGCCACCGACATGCCCATCGCCCCGAGCCCAAGACGTCCGACCTGCAGCTCACCGAGCCGTGCCTGTTTCATGGCCTATCTCCTGATCGGTCGGGGACGGTAGCGTGGCGCTGTGCACCGCGTCGAGCTTCCCCCGATCTGATGGGCCACGCAAACACCTCACGGCCGGCGCGCAACCTGGCGGTCGACTACTTCCGGGTATCGGGCGTGGTGCTCATCGTGCTGGGACACTGGCTGGCCGGATCCGTGACCTACCGCGACGGGCAGTTCGGCCGGCAGAACCCGCTCGTCGACCTGCCCTGGACCCAATGGCTGACCTGGCCCTTCCAGGCCGTTCCGGCGTTCTTCCTGGTTGCCGGCTACGCCGGCGCCGTGTCCTGGACGCACCGGCACGACGACGAGGGCCTGTCGCGTCGAACCTGGATCCAGCACCGGGTGGCCCGCGTGCTCGGGCCAACCGCGGCCTACGTGGCGCTGGTGTCGGTGGTGGTGGTTGTCCTGGGCGCCTGCGGTGTGGCCGGCTCGGTGCTCGAATACGCCGGTTGGGCGGTGGCAATGCACCTGTGGTTCCTGGCCGTCTATCTGGTGGTCGTGTCGCTGACGCCGATTGCGATTGCCGCACAACGCCGTTGGGGATTGTTGGTACCGGGTGCTCTCGCGCTGGCCGTCGCGGCGGTGGATGTCGCGCGAATCGCCGGCCACGTGCCCTACCTCAACTGGGTGAACTATCTGCTGGGCTGGGGCACCCTGTATCAACTTGGGATCGCTTGGCACGGTGGGTCGTTGGCCGGCCGCAGGCCGTGGCTGCTGGCCGGTGTCTCGTCGGTGGCCTTGGCGCTGCTGGTGTGGCTGAAGGTGTATCCGATCAGCATGATCGGTGTTCCCGGACAGACCATCGACAACACGACACCCCCGACGGTGGCGCTGCTGGCGTTCGGGTGCGCCCAAACCGGACTTGCGATGGGATTGACGCCGGGCCTCAACCGTGCGCTGCGCGCCGTGCGGGTCGAGCGCGCCCTGTCCATCGCCAACAACAACATCATGGCCCTGTACTTGTGGCACATGATCCCCGTCGTCATCGTGGCGGTCGTCGGTTACCCGGCCGGCCTTTTGCCCCAGCCACCCGAAGGCAGCGCGGACTGGTGGCTGGCCCGCCTGGAATGGGTGGTCGTCCTGAGTGTCGTGACGGCGGTCGAGATTGTGCTCTTGTTCTGGGCGCGAAGGCTTTTCGCTGCCCCGTTGCCCCTCCTCGGTGTGCCACTCACCGAGCGCTGGGTGGAACCGGTGATGCTGGCCGGCGCCGCGATGGCGGCCTACGCCCTATCCCTGATTGCCGCCGAGGGCTTCGCCCCCGACGGGCGCTTTCCGTGGCTGACCGCGGTGATCTTCGCCGCCGGCGCGCTGCTGGCGGCGCTTCGCCCCGCGGCGCGGGTGGCGGCTGTCGGGCGATCGGATCGGCCACGGTCCGGCACGATCGGGTGAATCGCCTTATGCCGCGGGCGGGCGCGCGACGATGATCGGGATCCGGACCGAATGCAGGACCGCGTTGCTGACCGAACCCAACAGCAGCCTGCTCAGGCCGCCCCGGCCGTGGCTGCCGACGACCACGAGCTGCGCGGTTTCCGACTTGTCGATGAGGTGGCGCGCCGCCCGGTCCTGAGCGATGAACCGATGGACGGTGACGTCGGGATAGCGTTCCTGCCACCCCGCCAGGCTCTCGGCGAGGCTGCGTTGCGCTTCGCCTTCGACCGCCGGCCAATCGATTTCGAAGACTTCGACGACGGCGGCGTCACTCCAGGCGTGGATAGCGACCAGATCCACACCGCGACGCGACGCTTCGTCGAAGGCGATTTCGGTCGCGAGCTCGGACGCCGGAGAGCCATCCGTGCCCAGGAGGACGGGGGCATGCCGCCGGTCCGGCGATTCTTCGTCCCGTACGACCGCGACCGGGCAATTGGCGTGCCGCACCACGGTCGAGCTCACCGACCCGAGCAGACCGCGGGCCAACAACCCGTGGCCGGAGCTGCCCACGACGACCATCTCGGCCGTGTCTGCCATCTTCAGCAAGGCCGATACCGGCGCCGAGTACACCAGCTTCTTGCCGATGGACACCTTGCGGTCCCCCGGCATCGCCTCTTCGGCGACCTTCGTCGCATGCATGATCGCCTTCTTGCCTTCGTCTTCCAGGCTCGTCACCAGCGACTCGGGATACGGAACCGGCGGAAACGTCGCGGTAGGCGTCGACACCGCGTGCACGACGGTCAGCGGAATGTTTCTCATCGCCGCTTCCCGGGCGGCCCAGCCCGCGGCGGCACTAGACGCCGGCGAACCGTCGACGGCAACGACGATACCGAGTTCTTTGGCGGATGTGGACATTACGTTCTCCCTCCATCGTGAACCACGCTATCCGAGGAGGCCGTCCCGATCGTGAGGCTTTAGTCCTCAACCGTCGGGCCAGAGGTCCCGCCGATCACGAGATATGCTCAGCTGAACAGGCTTTGGCCGATGTAGTGGCCTTCAGCGGGCGCGGCCGGCACCGCGAAGATTGCTGATCCGATATGGCGGATGTATTCGTTGAGCAGGTCGTGGGCGCCCAGGCGGTTCTGCAGCCGAATAAAATCTTGCGGATCATTTTGATACGAGACGAAAAGCAGACCGGCGTTGAGTTGGCCGTTGGCGTCCAGGCCGTCGGTGTAGTTGTAGGACCGTCGGCGGATCATGATGCCGTCATTGTTTTCCCGGGCGGCGAGGCCGACGTGAGACATCGGATCGATGAGCGGGTTGCCGTCGGGGCCCTTGGCGGCGAAGTCCGGCGTGTCGAATTCACGCTTGCCGCTCAGCGGAGCCCCTTCCTCTTTGGTGCGCCCGAAGATTCGCTGCTGATTGCCGATCCGGTCGACATCCCAGGTCTCCATCAACATCCGGATCTTGCGGACGACCTGGTAGGTCCCCCCGTTCATCCAGGGCTGGTCGCTGTCGGTCACCCAGACGAACTTGTTGTATTCGGCGCTGGTGGCGATGTTGCGGGTTCCGTCCTTGAATCCCAACAGGTTTCGCGGTGTGTGCTGGCCCGGTCCGGCGGAGGCTCGACCGAACCCGAGCACCGCCCAGAACGGTGAGACGATGTTGCGGCCGAGCCGGGCCAGGTTGCGGACCGCGTGATAGCAGACCTGGGGATCGTCGGCGCACGCCTGCACGGAAAGGTCGCCGCCATGCAGGCGTGGATCCAGGTTGTCCCCGTTCAGCGGCGGCAGGTCGGTGAACACGGCGGGTCGCCGGGCGGCAAGTCCGAACCGATCGCCGAACAGCGACGGGCCCAGCCCGATGGTGACGGTGAGGCTGGCCGGGCTCAGCCCGTAGGCCTCGCCGGTGTCGGCGGGAGGCTGCACCTCGACCTGGGGCTGCACCGTCCCGACCGGCTTACCCTGCTGCAGGATCGCGGCGGCGGCCGACCAGCGCGCCAAGAGGGTCTGCAGCTCCCTCCGGCCCGCGCCGTCGGTCAGCGAGAACGACATGAACATGGCGTAACGCTGTGGGGGCGTATCGATTCCGCCCTGGTGCGGCTGGCCGTAGAACGGGTAGCTGTGCCGCAGGTCGACGGTGTCATCGTCGTCACCACGTTGTGCCGCCGCCATGGCGTGACCGGCGAAGCCGCCACCGACGGCACCGAGGGCGGCACCGCCGAGCCCGGCCAGCATGGCGCCGCCGAGCGCGCGCCGGCGCGACACCGCGGCGGAGTCCGCCTGCGCCCCAGCGTCGTTCGGGCCGCCGTCGGAAGGTGAGGTGATGTCGTCGGTCACGATCAGCCGGCCGTCACGACTTTTTGGGCGACGGTGGACAGGCTCTGGTGCAGCGGCTGGATCACCGCGGTCAGCTTCGGCGCGTCGGTGGCCTTCAGCGCGGGGGTGTAGGTTTTGTAGCCGCCGAGTGCGGCCGGGTCGCGATACCCGTCCAGGGTGGTCAGCACGCTGTGGAACTGCTGATCGATCTGGCGGACCAGGTTGGCATCGATCTTTTCCAGGCCCGGCCGCAGTGAGGCGTACGCCTGCTGCGCTCCTTCCACGTTGCCCGAAAAGTCCACCAGGTCAATGTGACTGAACGCCTCCTCCTCGCCGGTGATCTTGGTGTTCTGAATCTCTTCGATCAGATCGCTGGCGCCGTTGGCCAGATCCTCGGGCTTGTACTGCAGGGTCGCGACGATGCCGTTCAATTTGCCGACGTTGCCCACCAATTCGGTGCTGAACGCCTTCGTCCCCGCGGTGATCGCCCCGCCCTGCCACAGATCGCGCTCGATGGCGTGAAAGCCCTTCCAGCCGACCTTCGCGTCCACGGGTGTCGACTCACGCATGTCGATCAGATAGTCCAGGCTGCCGGCGTTGTCGCCGACCGCATAGCCCGGCAGCACGAAGCCCTCGACGGTGGACTCCGAACGCTCCCAGAACAACCGGGCCTTGGCGTAGGCCGCCTTCGCGCCCTCGACGTTGCCCGACTGCACGGCGGCATCGAGTGCCTTCACGCCGTCGTTGAGCTGACCGATCTGGTTGATGATGTAGGCGGCGTAGTCCTTGGTCCCCTGGCTGAGGATGCTGGCCACGGTGCCGGTAGGTGTCGCGGGCGCATTACCGGTCACCGTCAGGGTCTGGTATTCGGTGCTGGCACCCGGGCAATAGAGCTGGTAGGCACCGCCGTCCAGCGAAACCGTGAACGACACCGGGTCCAGGCCCGGCGCGAGGTTCTCCTTCTCGCCGACGATCCGCTGATCCCTGAGCAATTCGACCTCGTTGATGCCGGGCGCGTTGGTGTTGGCGACCGTGAAGGTCACCGGCCCGGCGGGCACGCTGGTGGTGTCCAGGGCGCAGCCGTCCTTGCCGCCGTCGTTGGCCATGGTGACCTTGACCGCATTGGTACCGCCCGGTTTCGGCTGCTGAGCATGGTTGGCGGTGTCACCCGAGTGTCCGCATGCGGTCGCGGACAACGCCGTCGCCGCGACAAGAACCGTTGTGGTCAGCAAGAATTCACGAGACCGGCACGCTGCCAGGGCGATGCGACTCCCCATCTATGAATTTCCTCTCGTCGGTTTGCCTGCGGTGCACGCGCACCGAGGCTATCGCTGACAGCGCGCACGCCAATGCAAAACCCGCTATTACCAACGGCAGCCAGACATTCCAGAGCTGCCGCTCCCCGCGCTCGCGGTCGCTCGCGGCGATCTCGGCCGCGGTCGAGTGGTCCTCGGCACTCGAGGTGGACCAGTCGGTCGCCAACCCGCCGAGACTGACGGTCTTGGCCCCCGTCAAGCCGCCGCCGGTCAAGATCGCGGTCCGGTTGCTCGTGGCTTGCGCGCTCACCACGGAATCACCCCGCGCGAGCACGGTGTACGCGGTGGTCGTCGACCATTGACCCTGAAACGGGCCCGGCGTGCGGCCCACCGCGAGACCGACCGGCAACCGGCCGCCTGTCATGCTCAGCAACTGATCCAGCGAGACTTCGGGCGCACCATCGGCCCCGGCAGCTTCGGAAGCCTGCCATACCTGCACGGGCAAGCCGTCCACCGTTCGGTCATCCGCCGGGACAAGCACGATGCTGTGGACGGCCGAACTGCCCTGGGGGGCGATGGTCAGCTCGCGCCCGTGTGGCCCGGTCGCCATCGACACCACGACAGTGTGGCCCGAGCGGTCGGTGGCGGTGCGGGCCCGCAGGCTCGGCGACGGGTTGGCCGGCGTCATGATCGCCAGCCCCGCGCCGAGGATGATCAGCACCACCGACGTCGCCGCCAGCAGCCGGCCGCGCGCTCGCGGCGCGGCGACGAGCCGGGCGGGCCACAGGAAGATGGCGAGTACCGGCACGGCGTACAGCAGCCAGCCCAGCACCTCGATGAGGCGAGGGTCGGCGGGGATGCCGAACACGCCGGTCGTCACCGCGCCCAGCACCGAATTGGGGGGTATCCAGCCAGACAGATCCAGCACCTGTTGCTGGCCGATGGTCACCCAGCCCGCCTCGTGCGCGGTGCGCAGCGCGCCCAGCACCAGGCCGGCGGCGATCAGCACCAGGAACACGCCGGTGACCCGGAAGAACCGGCCGAGATTGATTCGCAGCCCGCCGTAGTACAGGCCCACGCCGAGCCCGACCGACGTCGCGATGCCTACCGCGCCGCCCAGCACGGCGAACCACCGGTTGCCGTGCGACGTCTGGGCGGCCGCCAGCAAGAACACCGACGTCTCGAAGCCCTCCTTGAGGACGGCGAGGAAAGCCATGGCCGCCAGCGCGAACGCACCGCCGCGGTTGACCGCCTGACGGGCCTCCCGCTCGAGTTCCCCCTTGAGCTGGGCGGCGTTGCCGTTCATCCAGATGATCATCGACGTCACGAACACCACCGCGATGGCGTTGATGACGGTCTCCATCATCTCTTGCTGGGCCTGCGGCAGACTGGCGGCGAACAGGTCCAGGCCCACGCCCACGCCGACGCTGAGCAGCACGGCCAAGCCGACGCCGACAAACATCGGACGGACCGTTTGGCCGTTCCGCTTGAGAAACGCACCGACGATGCTCACGATGAGCGACGCCTCTAGGCCCTCACGGAGACCGATGAGAAAGGTGCCGATGAATACGCCGAATACGCCCTGCATACGCCTAGTTTCTGTCCCGCCGATCGAGACCTTCGGCTTAGCGTAGCCTAACCAAGCGAGGGCTATTCGCCCTGGTCCGCCGGGTCAGGAGGCCGGCGCGGTCACGAAGTCGATGAGTTCCTCGACCCGACTGATCAGCGCCGGTTCCAGATCGTTCCAGTCGCGCACGCGTGAGCGGATGTGGCGCCAGGCCCTGGCGATGTCGGCCTGATCGCCGTGCGGCAGGCCCAGGGCCTGGCATACGCCGTGCTTCCACTCCACCTGCCGCGGCACCTGCGGCCAGGCGCGCAGGCCCAGCCGCTGCGGCTTGACGGCCTGCCAGATGTCGACGTAGGGATGGCCGACGACCAGTGTGTCGGTGCCGCCCGGGCCGCGCCGCACCGCCTCGGCGATCCGCGCCTCCTTGGAACGCGCGACGAGGTGGTCGACGAGCACACCGAGCCGACGCCCGGGGCCGGGCGCGAACTCGGCGACAATGTCCACCAGATCGTCGACGCCGCCGAGTTGCTCGACGACGACACCTTCGATCCGCAGGTCCTCACCCCACACCTGGGCGATGAGCTCGGCGTCGTGGCGGCCCTCGACGTAAATTCGGCTGGCCCGGGCGACGCGGGCGCGAACACCCGATACCGCGACCGAACCGGATGCTGTCCTGTTCGCGGCGGTCGGCGCGGGCCGGCGCGGCGCGGTGAGGATGACGGGACGCCCCTCTAGCAAATAGCCTGGGCCCAAAGGAAATCCGCGCACATGACCGCGCCGGTCTTCCAGATCCACCCGACCGTATTCGACGCGCACCACCGCGCCGACGTATCCGGTTTGGGCGTCCTCGACCACCAGGCCCGGTTCGGCAGGATGCTCCGTCGAGCGGGGCTTGCGTCGACCCCCGGCCAGCACATCGGTTCCATAGCGATCCACCACGCCGGCCATCCTAGAAAGCCTTGCGGCCAAACGCCGTTACGGCGCGCCATGGCCGGCGAATCGTCAGCGAAATCACTGCCCGGATGCCGCGGTGCCGTCCGTAAAAAATGCGTTTAACTGTGTGGCGTTACTCAGCTGATGGCATCGCTGATGGTACGTTGCTAGCCATGGCAAGCACTGCCGCGTATGCGCAACTTGCGGCGGTTAGCGAGGTGGACGTATGGACCTGTCGCACTGGGTGACAAGCATTGTGGCTTTCGTGCGCGCCGGCTACCCGTCCGGCATGCCCGTCACCGGGTACGTGCCGCTGGTGGCGTTGACGCGCCGACGGCTCTGTGACGACGACATCACCGCCATCGCAAGGGATCTCATCGCGCGTCGGCTCTGGCCGATCAGTTCCATCGATATCGGCGTCGAGGTCACCCGGATCACCAACCAGCTGCCCTCCCCCGACGACGTCTCGCGTGTGCAGCGTCGCGTTCATGCGCTGCGCTGCTCGCGCGGTTAAGCGGCGCCGAACGATTTTGCCGTCACGGTGATTTGCGCACCGGGGCGCCACAGGCCTTCAGATAATCGGCGTAGTTCCAGGTCTGCAAAAACTGTTGACCCGCTTGCAATCCTCGCTCGTAGAGGGCTTCGCGTTGCGCGGCGGTGATGTTGAAGTCGATCGGGCTGACCTCGTCGGCCGGCACGAAGATGGTGCGCCGGACGGTGCACGGGTCATCGATGTAGGCGTTGTCCTGATTGCTCACCAGGGTCTCTATCGCCGCAAGCCCCAACGACACCGGCCCATGGACCGGATGGGTGGGCGGGATGCCGGGACGCGCGGACAATCGAATCCCGAAGGTGGGCCAACGCGGTTGCGCATCGGGCCGGTCGAACAGCTCGACCGGAAAGTCCGACAACAACCCGCCGTCCACCCACGTCGCGCCGCCGACCCGAACGGGCTCGAACACATACGGAATGGCCGACGACGCGTGCACCGCGCGTGCGACCGGGAAGTCGTCGGGGTCGATGCCATAGGAACCGAGATCCCAGGGAATCCGGACCAGCCGGCGCCGCGACAGGTCGCTGGCCGTCACGACGAGCGACCACGCGAACTGTGTGGGCTCTTCGCCCGTGCGCAGATCGCCGAAGGTCTTCACGCCCAGATCGCGGAGCAGCCCCGCGAGCAACTGCTCGAGATACGCCCCGCGATAGACACCGTCTGACGTCAGCAACGACAATGCCCCGCCGATCAGCGGTATCCGCCCGATCCAGTTGCGGTCAAGGAACTTTCGATAGTCGATCGCGCGCATGATGTCGGCGAGCCGGCTCAACGGCTCACCGGCCACCTGCAGGGCGGCGACCAGCGAGGCGACGATCGCACCCGCGCTGCTTCCCGCGACACGCGGAAATCGGTAGCCGGCCTGGGCGAGCGCATTCACCGCCCCGACCAGGCCGATCCCACGGACGCCACCGCCCTCGCACACCAAGTCGGCACGGTCCGTGCTCACCGCAACCCCCTGTCCGGATCGATCAACAAATTCGGCTGCCCTCCACGCCGAAGAAGTGCAGGTGTCCGGGCACCGGGTGCAGGCGCACCCGGCTGCCCTTCTGCGGGGGGTTTCGCCCGTCGGCCCGCGCGACGATGGGCGCATCGATCACCTTGGCGGAGACGGTGATTCGCCCATACAGGTAGGCGTCCGCCCCCAGCTCCTCCACCACGTCCACCTCCATCTCGACACCGAGGCCACCCAGCTCGAAATGTTCGGGGCGTACCCCCACCACGACCTCACCCGCGGCGCCGGCAACTTCACGGGGCAAGGCGATGGGCCAATCACCCAGCGACACAGCGGAATCCACGACGGGAAGGGTGAACAGGTTCATCGCCGGGGATCCGATGAAGCCCGCCACGAAGACATTGTCCGGGTTTCGGTAGAGCTCGCGGGGCGGTGCGAACTGTTGCAGCACGCCGTCGCGCAGGACGGCGACGCGGTCGCCCATCGTCATCGCCTCGACCTGGTCGTGGGTGACGTAGACGGTGGTGGTACCCAGCCGCCGTTGCAGTGCGGCGATCTGATTGCGCGTCTGGACCCGCAGTTTGGCGTCGAGGTTCGACAGCGGCTCGTCCATCAGGAACACGTGCGGCCGGCGCACGATCGCACGCCCCATCGCGACTCGTTGGCGTTGTCCGCCGGACAGGTCTTTCGGCTTGCGATCGAGATAGGGTTGCAGGTCAAGCAATTTCGCCGCGTCCAGCACCCGCTCCCGGATCTGGGCCTTCGGCGTCTTGGCGATCTTCATGGCGAATCCCATGTTCTGGGCCACCGTCATGTGCGGGTAGAGCGCGTAGTTCTGAAAGACCATCGCGACGTCGCGATCCTTGGGATCGAGGTGGGTGACGTCGCGCTCGCCGATCCGGATGTGCCCGGAGTCCACGGCTTCCAGCCCGGCCACCATCCGCAGCGAGGTCGTCTTGCCGCACCCGGACGGTCCCACCAAAACGACGAACTCGCCGTCGGCGACGTCGAGGTCCAGGTTGTCCAGGGCGGGGCGATCCGCTCCGGGGTAGCGGCGGGTCGCCCGCTCGAAAGTCACCGAAGCCACGGCTAGCCGCCCATACCCGTGACCGCGATCCCGCGGACGAACGAGCGTTGCGCGATCGCGTAGATGATGACCAGGGGCAGCATGATGAGCATCGAGGTTGCCATCAGAACCGGCCACCGGGCAACATACTCGCCCTTCATCCGGACCAGGCCCAGGGTCAGGGTGGCCAGGCTGTTGCGCTGAATCATCAGCAACGGCCACAAGAAATCGTTCCAGACGTTGACCCAGGTGAGTACCGCCAGCACCATCACGGCCGGCCTGGCATGCGGCAACAGGATTCGCCAATAGACCTGCCACGGGGAACAACCGTCGAGTATCGCGGCCTCCTCGAGATCGGTGGGCAGGGTGCGGAAGAACTGCCGCATCAGGTACGTGCCGAATGCGCTGCCGAAGAAACCCGGCACGATCATCGCCCAGGGGGTGTCGACCCAGCCCAGGGTCCGCATCACCAGGAATTGCGGGATCACCGTGACCGTCAGGGGCACCATCAATGTGCCGAGGTAGACGACGAACAGCGCGTCGCGGCCACGGAAATCCAGCCGCGCGAAGGCGTATCCGGCCAGCGAGCAAAAGAACACATGCCCCGCCGTGACACAGCCCGCGTACAACACGGTGTTGAAAAACATTCGCCCGAACGGCATCAACGCGAACACCTCGGTGTAGTTGGACCACCGCGGGTGCGCCGGCAACAGCGTGGGTTCGCTGACCTCGCCCTCGGTTTTCAGCGAACCCGACACGGCCCATGCGATCGGGAACAGCGCGCACCAGGCGACGGCGAGCAAGGCGCCATACACCATGGCACCGCGCACCGCGGTGCGCTTGATGACACCCTCACTTAAGCCCACGCGAATTCTCCAAAGATCGTCGATGGCTGACTCGCAACTGCACGACGGTCAGCACCAGCAAGACCGCGAACATCACCCACGCCAGCGCGGAGGCATATCCGAATTCGAGGAACGAGAACGCGTGCTGGAACAGCATGATGCCCAGGACGTAGGTCGCCGACTCCGGCCCGCCGCTGGGGCCGGTGAGCACGTACACCATGTCGAATGCCTGGAAGGCGTGGATGACCGAGATGATGACGACAAACGAGATCGACCCTCGGATCAACGGAACGGTGATGGAGACGAATTGCCTTATCTCGCTGGCCCCGTCGATCTTGGCCGCCTCGTAGACCGTCCCCGGGACGCCTTGCATCGCGGCCAGCAGGACGACGGCCGCGAAGGGCACACTGCGCCAGACGCTGACGATGCACAGCGAGGCCATGGCCCAGCGCGGCTCGACCAGCCACGGGACCGGCCCGAGTCCGACCCAGCCGAGCATGATGTTGAGCAAGCCGTTGTCGGTGTTGAACACGAACTGCCATACCACCGCCATCACGACCGATGAGATCGCCAGTGGCAGAAAGACAATCGTCCGGAAGACGCCGATGCCCCTGACCTTCTGGTTCAGCACCCCGGCGACGGCCAGGCTGATCAGCACCGTCGGCACGACCGTTCCGACGGTGAAGATAACCGTGTTGCGGATCGCGATCAAGAAGAGCGGATCCGAGGTGAACAAGTCGCCGAAGTTCTTCAGCCCCACGAATTTCGGCGGGGTGAACACGTCCCAGCGCTGGACGCTCATATACAGCGAGAAACCGAGCGGGAAGAGCATGAACACCGCGACCGCCACCATGTTGGGTGCGACGAACAACCGACCCGCCCATGCGTGTCGGCGCCACGGGCTCGGGTTCTGCGGGGTCTTCGACGCCGCCCTGCCCGCCGCTGCGGTTGCGCCGGTCGCCTCCATCGCGGTCACGGGCTGCGCAGCACTTCGTCGACGGAACGGTTCAACCCGCTCAATGACGTCGCCGCTTCGCGGCCGCGCAGGACGGGACCAAAGTTACGGTCCATCAAGGCATTGACCTTCTCCCACGCCGGCGTGATGGGCAGACCCTGTGAAAACGCCGGACCCTCGGTGAGAATACTGAGATTGCCCAGCCGCCGATGGGCCTTGGCGAATCCTTTTGATCGCAGCGCCGAGCGCAGCACGGGAACGAACAGGCAGGATTCACCGATCAGCGCCTGGCCGACGGGGCCGGTCGCGAACTTCACGAACTCCCACGCCTGTTCCTTGCGCGGGCTGCTCGCCGAGATGGCCAATCCGGTGGCGCCGATATCGGAGCACGCGGCATGCCCCTTTCCCAGCGCCGGGCCGACCGGCAACGGGGCGACGTCGAAATCCAGGTCCTCGGCACGGATATAGGTCTGGTAGCGCCAGTGGCCGCCGAGCGCGATCGCCGCCCGGCCCACCGCAAACAGGTTGGGCGTCGACATGGACTGCGTCTCGGATGCGTTGGGCGCGACCCGGTACGTGTTGGCCAGATCGGCGTAGAACTGCACCGCTTCCTGGAACGCCGCGTTGTCGAAGTTGAAGTGGGTGGGGTTCAGCCGCGGGTTGGACCAGGCGACGCCGTTGTTCATCGCGAACAGGCCGGCCGAGTAGTAGGAACCCCAGGTGTTGACGAAGCCGTACTGCGCCGCGCGCCCGGCCGCGTCACGCTTGGTCAACGCGCGTGCGGTGTCCAGGAATTCGGTGAAATCCCACGGCTGCTCCCACGTCTTGGGGGGCGCCGGCACGCCGGCTTCGGCGAAGAGCCGTTTGTTGTAGAACAGGTAGTTGCCCGACCACTGTTCGGGAAGTGCGTACTGCTTCCCGTTGAAGGTGAAGGTTTCGTACAGCGCCGGAATGCTGTCCGCCCGGAGCTGGTCGGCAAACGATCTGTCGCGCGCCAGCAGCGTGTTCATGTCCAGCAGCACACCGCGGTCGGCGAGTTCGGCGTAGGACAGTTCCCAGGTCATCAGCACGTCGGGGCATTTTCCGCCAACACAGAACGTCGAAAGTTGTTGCATGACACCGGGCCCGGATTGCACGGGACGAACCTTGATATCGGGGTGCCGGCGCGCGAACTCGTCGACGACGCGCATCCTCGCGTCACGCTCGTCCGGGTTGGCCGCGAAGAAGAAAGTGAGCGCGTCGTCCTCCGGAGCGCACCCGGCCGACCACGGAGCCAGCGCCGCAGCGGAAAGCGCGCCAGCGCCCCGCAACAGGTCACGCCGCCCGAACGGCTTATCGAGCATGGCTCTCCCGGTCCTGCCCCGCGGCCGCATTTCCGGCCGACTGTGTCTGACGTCCTTGGTACCCGATGAGCTTGTGATCTTCCTGGGTCCGCCACCGGGGCAGCGTCAGCGCGGCCCGGCGGATTCGCTCGGCATTGCCGGTGATGTCGATCGTGTGGATGCGATCGTCGGCGCCGATGCCGATCACCAGCAGGACCTGAGCGCGCCCGCGGGCCGCGAGCACGATGCCCGGCGTCCCGTCGATGAGCATGACAGCGCCTGCACGCGCCCGCACAGCGAACCGCCGAGTCTCCCTGGCGACCTCCTCGGCGCCGCGCACTGTGGTTGGCACGTCGGCCGGGACCAGCGCCCGATCGACCGTGCGCACCACGTCTGGTGCCAGCAGCTCGAGCAGGCCGGCGATGTCACCGCCGCGTGAGGCCGCCAGAAACGCCTCGACCACCTTGAGGTGCTCGGCCGTGCGGCGAGGCCGGGCGGCCGGGTCGGCGTGCAGTCGCCCGCGGGCCCTGCTGGCCAGCTTCTTCGCGGCGTCCGGCGAGCGGTTCATGACCGCGGCGATCCGCTCGAACGGCATGGCGAAGACGTCGTGCAGCACGAACGCCACGCGCTGCGCCGGGGACAGCCGGTCGAGCACCACGAGCAGCGCGCTGCTCACCGACTCCGCCAGCAGCGCGTCCTCGTCGGCCGGCGCCGACGCCACCCGGACCAGCCGGTCCAATTCGTCGGCTTCGGCCAGCGGCTGCTCGGCGCGGCGCTTGCGCAGCCGAAGCTGGTCGAACGCCTCACGCGCGGTGATCGTCGTGAACCAGCCGGAGAGGTTGTCGACGCCGCTGAAGTCCGCGCGGCTGGCCTTCAGCCACGCCGACTGCACCGCGTCGTCGGCGTCGGGCACCGAACCCAGTAGCTGGAACGCGACCGACCTCAGGTGTCGTCGATCGGCGTCGAAACGCTGCGCCAGATCCGCCAAATCCTGTGTTGCGTTCATGGGTCACCTTTTCCGCGCGGAAGCCGTCAAGAAGTTGACCGCGTCCAACGGAGTTCCACCGGCGAAGGAGACAAACACCATGACCCTACCGATTGTGCGCCACGATGCACACTGCTCGCATTCGACCCGCCGCGGCGGAAATCACTGCGCGACAAGGGATTGATCCGGATGAACACCGCACTCGTCGCCACCACGCTGACCACCGCCGTCATTACCGCCGCGATCGCGGTCGCCGACTTCGTGCCGGCGCGATTCGTCCTGGCGAACTCTGCCCAGGTCGGGGTGCCGCGGTCGTGGTTGCCGGCGCTGGGCGCGCTGAAGCTGGCCGGGGCCGCCGGGATCGTGGTCGGACTGCTGGGCTTGCGCGAATTGGGCATCGCGGCCGCCGCGGGCCTGGTGCTGTTTTTCCTCGGTGCGGTGGCGACGCATGTGAGGGCACGCGTTGTGTACAACATCGCGTTTCCGGGCGCATACCTGTTCCTTTCCGGGGCATCGCTGGTGCTGATGGTGCTCCGGTGAGACACGGGCGTGACGGGATCAGGCGGGAAAGAATCTGATCCGGTTGATCGCGGCGCCGGGCCACGCCACATCGGCGAACACAATGGCGCGCCCGTGCCCCGAGTGGAGTGAGACCGCCACGGTGCGGCCGGCGCTGCTCGTCTTGGTGATGCCGGCGCCCTCCAGCTGCACGGCCAGCTCGGCCAGGTCGAGGGGGTCGCGATCACCCAAAGTTATTGCGGCATCTGAGGACAGCGCCCGCGCGGCGGAGGACTCGTCGTTGCGCCCGACGGCCTCCAGGAACGTCGTCACCAGCCGCTGGTGGCGCGCCCCCACCCGCCGGAATCCGGTCACGAAGCCGGCCGCCCCGCCCCATCCTTGGTTGCTCACCAGCGCGGCGGACAGGTTCAGCGCGGGCCGGAGGGCCCCCGGGCCGGTGCGCAGGAACTGCGCCATCATGGCCGGAAGCTCCCAATATGCCCGCAGATGGCCAATCTGCCACTCGCCGTTGGCTTCTCGGAGGTCATATCGCAGAAACGCCGGGATGAACATCGTCACGGCCGAGCCCATCGCCACCTCGAGCTCGAGATCACGCAGAACCGTCGTGCCGACCACGACGTCGAGATCGCGGTGGAACTTGATGTCACGCGGGCCGATGAAGGTGTCATAGAAGCGGCCGATTTGCTCGTGCCCCACGTGCGGCCGGGAGCCGACCGGGTCCTCGACACATCCGTCGCCGGTAAACAGTCCCACCCACCCGGCACGGTCGTGCGCGGCCGCCGCCTGCGGCGAGCGCTCCACGGCGGCCAGCAGATGCTGTCGATCCAGTGGCGCCACCATTACGGCCCCCCAACCAACTCGATGCCGGCGGACCGCATTTCCGCCAGCGCTTCGGCCGCCGAATCCACGTCCGCGGCCGCGGTCAGATCGACGAGCACCCTGGTGGTCAGCCCGGCCGCCGCGGCGTCCTCGGCGGTCCGCCGGACGCAGAAGTCGGTGGCGATGCCGACCACGTCGACCTCGTCGACCCCGCGCCGGCGCAGCCACTGCAGCAGCGTCGTCCCGTCGTCGTCGACGCCTTCGAAACCGCTGTACGCCGCGGCGTACGCACCCTTGCGAAAGACCGCGTCCAGGTGCCGGATGTCCAGGTCCGAGCGAAGATTCGCGCCGGCGCTTCCGGCGACGCAGTGCACCGGCCAGGAGGACGAATAATCCGGGTGGTCGGAGAAATGATCACCCGGGTCGACGTGAAAGTCCTGTGTCGCCACGACGTACCGGTAGCCCGGGTCACCGGACAGATGGGCGTTGATCGCGGGTGCCACGGCGGCGCCGTGGGCGGTGGGCACCGAGCCGCCCTCGCAAAAGTCGTTTTGCACGTCGACGATGATCAACGCTCGCACGCGCTCCACCCTATCGGTGTGCGCCACTACGCGACTCTAGCTGGGGTTATCGGGGTGGCGGTTTGCTCGACAAGCTGCCGGGTAATACACCGGCCATGGTGCTCAGGAGAATCGCGCGACCCCTGTTATCAGTGGCATTCATCGGGCAAGGAGTCAATTCACTGCTGAACCCCAAATCCGCGGCGGAGGCCGCGGCGCCGGCCGTGGACGGCCTGCAGGCCTTGCCGGATTCGGTGAGTAGCAGCATCCCCAGCGACCCCGAGACGGTCGCGCAGATCACCGCGGCCGTGCAAATCGGCGGCGGCCTGCTGCTTGCCACCGGCAAACTCCCCCGGATCGCATCGGCCGCCCTCGCGGTGACGGTGTTGCCGGCCAACCTTGGGACGCACTCGTTCTGGAACGAGAGCGACCCGGTAGCCAAGGCCCAGAAACGCCAGCAATTTCTCACCGACCTCAGCCTGCTGGGCGGCTTGTTGATCGCCTCCGCCGACACCGCCGGCAAGCCCTCGCTCGGGTGGCGTGGTCGCCGAGCGGCGGAACGGCTCTCCGAGCGGGTGTCGTCGGCGTGGCCCGGGTCGGACGATTCGGCCTTCGATGCCGATTTTTCCGAGTTGGGTGAGCGCATCGCGCACGGCTTGCAGATCGGCGCGGAACGGGGCCGCGAACTGGCCAGCACGGCGGCCGAACGCGGTGCCCCCTATGCGGAAGCGGCGCTCGAGCGGGGCCGCGAATTGGCCAGCACGGCGGCCGAGCGCGGCGCGCCCTACGCCGAGGCCGCACTCGAACGCGGCCGGGAACTGGCCAGCACCGCGGCCGAGCGCAGTCGGCCGCTGGCCAAGAAGGCACGCAAGCGCGGCGAGGAATGGGCCGACGAGGCCGCCGACCGCGCGGCGTATCTGGCGGAGAAGGCGCGCAAGCGCAGCGAAGAACTCGCCGACGAGGCCGCCGACCGGGCCGCGCCCCTGGCCAAGAAGGCCCGCAAGCGCAGCGAGAAGCTGGCCAAGAAGGCGCGCAAGCGCAGCGAGAAACTGGCCAGCACGGCGCGGGCGCGCGGGGAGGAATTCGCCGAAACCGCGCGTCAGCGCGGCAGCGACCTGGCCGACACCGCCCGCGAGCGCGTGGGGGGTCAGGTCGAGACCGGGCGCCGCAAGCTCCCGTGGTAGTCAGGCAAGCCGCTGGCCGCGTAACGCCGCGACCTATTCGGGCCAGCGAGCCCGCAGGACGTCCGGCGTCCACGCGGGCCAGTCGGGTGCTCCGACCGTCAGGCCACCGCTGAGTCGCGCGACGATGCGCGGGCCGCGCAGGCGGCTGTTGTCGTAGACCGTCGCGAGATCGGACAAGGCGATCGCCTCGGCCACCGGGGCCCACAGCCGGCGATGGCGCTGACGGATCTTGGCTTCCGGCACGTCATGGCCGCCGGCTCGGACCCGGCGTCGAACGCGTTCGACCGCAAGCTCTTCCGGGATGAGTAGCACGTGCAGCACGACGGTGAAGCCCGCGCCGCGGGCCGCCTGAACTAGGTCGAGCTTGGAGGGGTGGGAGAAGACGGTCTCGGCGATGAAGGACCGGCCCAGCTCGATCAGCTTTCCGCGGGTGTCGGCGGCGATGCGCGCGGCGTCGTAGGAGTGCGACGCCGGATCCTGCGGCCAGCGCTGCCGTGCGATTTCGTCGGCATTGACCACCAGGCTGCCGGGCAGCAGCGGCGCCAGGGTCAGCGCGATGAACGTCGACTTACCGGCGCCGTTCGGCCCGACCACCAGGTCAAGTCGATCCATGGCACCGCCGAACCGCTGACCACCGCCGGGTCAGCGGGTGCCCCCGAGCACGACGGCGGCGCCGTCGGGGCGGTGCTCGACGATCTCGCCGTCGTCGTTGAGGGCGACGGTGGTGACCCCTTGCCCGGCGAGCGTGGCCCCATAGTTGGTGCGCGCCAGGCTTTCCTCGATGGCCGCGGAGATCTCGGCGTTGAACACCACGCCCTCCTCGACGGTGAGTTCGCCGGTCGCCAGCTGGCCGGTGAGCGCGGCTTCCACCCGCCGCCGCGAGGCGGTGTGCTGGCTGGATACGGCCCGCCCCACCCGTGCCCAGTGGTCGAGTTGCTGCTTGGCCGAGCGGCTCTGCCGGGCGCCCTCGGCCGCCGCGCTGTCCATCAGGTCGGAAGCGACGCGGGTGACGCGATCGACGGCCTCGGCCATGACTGCCTCCTCTGCAGCATTACGTTACAAGCTGTAGCACAATGCTACACCGCGGCCGCCGCCGCGGCTATTCGCGCGCCCGCACGACGGTGTCCACGATCGCGTCGACGTCGGGGCCGACGTCGACGGTCATGCCGGCCTCGTCGGGACCGAGGGGCTCGAGGGTGTCCAGTTGCGAGCGCAGCAGTGCGGGAGGCATGAAGTGGTCGGTGCGGGCCGCCAGCCGGGCGCCGATCAGCTCCGGCGAACCCGACAGGTGCAGGAACTGCACCCCCGGACAGTGCGCGCGGAGCTGGTCGCGGTATGTCCTTTTCAGCGCCGAGCAACTCACCACCGCGCCCGCGCGATGGGCGGCCAACCATTCGCCGACCGTCTCCAACCAGGGATGGCGGTCGTCATCGTCGAGCGGTTCGCCGGCCGCCATCTTGGCGATGTTGGCGGCCGGGTGCAGGGTGTCGGCGTCGACGAACGGGACGCGCAGGCGCCGGGCGAGCGCCGCCCCCACCGTCGACTTGCCCGAGCCGGAGACGCCCATCACGACAACGGGGGCCGATCCGCTCACCTAAGTCTGTTCGCCGAGGTTGCGGTTCCATTCCAGCCAACCGACGCCGCTGCGCCCGTCGGCCGTGCTGACCGTGGCCCATACGCGGGGGAACTGGCTGACCCGCCCGTCCCGCGCGACGAGCCGCACCGGTGCCTGGCCGCGCACGTCAGCGTTCGCGGTGATCTGCGCCGGCTCCAGCTTCAGCGTTGCGTCGAGCGGTAACCCGTTGGCGGCGAAGGACTCTCGCGAGTCCACGGTCTGCAGCTCGGCGGCCTTGCCGTCGGCGTCCTGCGCATAGCCGATGCTGAACGCGGGCGCCCCGGGGATCCGGACGTTCACGCCGTGCAGGTGCGTGCCGTCGTCTAGATGCAGCGCGCTCCAGATCCAATCCATGCCCCACCAGTCGCGCACCCCCCACGAGTGATCACGTTGGCCCGCAACGGAATTCAGGCGGTAGCTGGTATCGCCGACGGTGACGGCGCCCGAGACGGTGCACGGGATTTCATACCGCGTGGTCACCGCGTATTTGTACGGGGCGCCGTCGGTGGCCCACACCAGGTTCAGGCTCATCTCGACGGGGGCGCCGGGCTCCCCGCGCAGCAACGCGGACGGATCGGGGTAGGCGTGGGCCCGCGCCCGCACGTCGACGCGATAGCCCTGCAGGGGCGCGTCGACGGCATGTTCGAGCTCGAAGTCCTCGGCCCGCACAGACCACGGATCCGAGGGCAGCGGCACTTGCGCATCCACGGCGACGGTCGGCAGGTCGGGTCCGCACAACAACACGTGCACCCACGCGGTCTGCTCGTTGGCCACCCGCCCCAACCGGAACCAGCCACCCAATCCCTGTGCGGGGTCGGCGAAGTCGGCGTACCAGCTCTCACTCCACAGCGGTTCGGCGGTGGGCTCGTGGGCCAGTTCGTCCTCGACGTCCGGCCGCAACGGTTCGGGTGCCGCCGCGACGGGCAGCGTCGACAGCGCGTCGGTATCCAGGACGTGGTCGCAGTGCCGCCGCAGCATCGTCATGAACATCTGATCGCCGCGGTCGGTGCGCTCGACCAGCATGGACGAGACGATCGCCATCATCACCCCGAAAAAGCTCTGCCGGCGCACGCCGTCGGCGACGTCGGCGAGACTGAGTGGCGCCGCCGGTCCCAGCGCCTCGTGATAGGCGCGCAGCAGCGCGTCGTAGTGCTGCCGGCGATCCTCGGTGGACAACGCGCAACCGAGGAAGTAGGCCAGGTCGGTCAGCGCCGGACCCCACGACACGGTCTGCCAATCGACCACCGTCAGCGCGCGATCGGCACCCTCGATACCGAACAGCATGTTGTCCAGGCGATAGTCGCCATGCACCAGGCCCTGGACGCGGCCCCGTTCGTACGCCTCCGCCTCCTGGGCCAGGTAGCCATCGAACGCGGCCACCAGCCGTTCGCACACCACGCGATGCTCGGGTGCGATCTGGTCGCCGTAGCGATCGACGAAACCCGCGTACAGCGGGGTGATCATTGCCTGGTTCAGCGGCGCGTCACGGTTGAGCCACGGCGCCTCGGCCAGGGAGGCGTCGCCGAGCAGCGGCCCGTGCAATCGGCCCAGCTCGACGGCGCCTAGGCGGGCCTGTTCGATTGTGGCACCGGCGATTTCGTCACCAACGACGGCCGGTCCGGCATCGCCCAGCAGCAGATCGAACACACCCGTCGAGCTGTCGACCGCCGCGTGGTAGCAGGGCGCGATGGGCCCGCCCAGACGCGGCGCGATGTCGCCGTAGAAGCCCACCTCCCGCTCGTAGAGCCCCAGTGCCAGCCCGGTCTGGCGGCTCACCGCATCGGTGGCCGCGACCTTCAGCACCACCGACTCGGGCCCGCCGTCGGCCTCGGCATAGCTCAGCCTGACCCGGTAGCACTCGCTCATCTGGCCGGTGCCGATGCGCTCTACCGAGAAGTCGGCGATGGGTCCGGTGCCGATGACCGCGGCCAGCCAGGCGGCGGTGAGGTCACTGGGTCGTTCGATGACTTGCTCGGTCTCGGCGTGCATGAGGGTTAGCGTGCCAGCTCAACGCGCCAGTGAGAAGCCGTCCCATGCCATTCGGCGATGCGGGTGTGGATCGAACTCGACGCGCGACCTGCGGTCGAAGACCATGACGGCACGATCCTCAGCGGTGTAAAGGGGCCAGTCCTCCCCCGGTACGCCGGTCCGGCTGAAGGCGCGCCAACGCCGTTGCACTTGATTGCTGACCCGCAATGCGGCCCGGCGGTCCGCCGCCGCGGTCAACAATGCGCCGAATCTGGTGCGGTAGACGTCGAAAACGGCGAGCAACTCGGTGGCGTGGGTGGCGCCGAAACCCGACCAGCGCAGCGTGCGCGGCGCGTAGTCGTACCGGTAGAGGTAGGTCGGGGCGTGCGCGCCGTGCGCCTCCGCGATCTGCCAGGCCGCCGAGGCGAAGGCGAAGTCACCACCGAGCTGGATGCAGGCCGCCCGATCGGGATAATTCGGATATGCCGCGGTAATGCGTTCGCGGATAGCGGGTTCGGCCTCGGCGAGCAGTTCTTCGACCATCGCCTCGTTTGTCGGCAACATCGCCAGGAATCGGGTGAACAGCCGGCCCTCTTCGGCATTGGTGCCCACGATCAGCGGTACCCGGTGGGCCGCACCGCGCCGCATCGCCTCGACCGGGTCCAAGGGCAGGACGTCGTCACCGACGACTGGGCCAATCGGGAAGGCGCCCAACCTGTTCTGCATGCCCTCGTCGATCAGCCGGTGCTGGGTTTCCACCAGTTGTGCCGCGGACGCCTGCATCAGCGCGTTGGCGGCGTCCCGCTTGCGCACCCCCAGCAGGTTGGCGAAGCGGATCGCGAATTCCGCGGCAACCTCTCTCGACCGCACCAGACCCGACGCCGGACTTTCCGAGATCGCGCGGGCGAACAGGCCTTCGGCGGCGGGCACCGCCAGCAGCGAGGCCGTGATGCAGGCGCCCGCGCTCTCGCCGAAGATGGTGACATTGTCCGGATCACCGCCGAACCCGGCGATGTTGTCACGAACCCACTGCAGCGCCAGCACCAGATCGCGCAGATACAGGTTGCTGTCGATCGTGATCTCCGGCGTCGACAACGACGAAAAGTCCACGCACCCCAGCGCGCCCAGCCGGTAGTTCACCGACACGTACACACACCCGCGGCGCGCCAGCGCCGCACCGTCGTACAGCGGTGTCGCCGAGCTGCCCAGGAAGTAGCCGCCGCCGTGGATGAACACCATGACGGGCAGCGGCCCCTCGGCCTCACCCTCGGGCGCCACCACGTTGAGGGTCAGGCAGTCCTCGCTCATCGGCTGATAGCGGCCTCCGAGACCCGACATGCCGAGCAGGGTGTAACGGCGCTGCTGGGGCGCGCAGTTGCCGAACCCATGGCAGTGCCGAACACCCGACCACGGCTGGGCCGGCTGCGGCGCCCGGAAGCGCAGGCTGCCCACCGGTGGACGGGCATACGGGATCGACCGCCACCGATTGACCCCGTCGCGGGTAAAGCCTTCGACGGTGCCGATGGCCGTGCGTGCGCGGACGGTGCGGTCATGCATAACCCGACGGTAACCGACATGACGGCCGTAACGCGCGCGCAGCGCCTTAATTCCCCGGCGCGGCGGTTAGCCTGACTGGATGCGGAAAGCTGCGATGATCGCCGCGTCACTACTGCTCGCGGGGTGCTCCCACACCACGGGCGGCCATTCGGCACCGCCCCAAAGCCCCGCCCAGCCCAGCGCCGGCGCACCGGGAAGCGCGGCGCCGCGACCAACCGGCGCGCCGGGCGCCGGTGCGGCAATCTCCGACGTCATCGCCTGGATAGAGACCGGACACCCCGCCGATCCCGGCCGCTTTCACACCGCCACCCGCGACGGGGCGACCACGCCCCTGGGCGACGACATCGCGGTGAGCGCGATGGGCGGCAAGGTCTCCTGCATGACGGATGCCAAACACACCGGCGGCGCCCTGGCCTGCCTGGTGACTTTGACCAACCCACCGCCGGCCCCCGCGACGGCCTATGGCCAATGGCACGGTGGCTGGATCAGCTTCGACGGGGTGAACCTGCAGGTCGGATCCGCCCGGGCCGATCCCGGTCCCTTCCTCAACGGCAACGGACCGGAACTGGCGAGCGGAGATTCGCTGTCGTTCGGTGACTATCGGTGCCGCGCCGACCAGACCGGCCTCTACTGCGTGAACTATGCGCACCAGTCGGCGGCCAAATTCAGCCCCGTAGGCATCGAGCCGTTCGGCTGCCTGAAATCGGCGCCCCCGCCCGACGGCGTCGGCGCGGCCTTCAGCTGCTGAGGCTGCCGGCGATCGTCGCGAACAGCTCGCTCATTTCATCACCGGGCCCGCCCGGCACGGTGTAGCAGGCTTCGTCGCGAATCTCGTCCAGGTGGTCCCGGACGTCCTCGACGGACAGGCCGGGTCGGTAGAAACCCCTTGTCCTGCCGATGAAGAACCGCGCGACGTGTCCCGCACCCACCGTGTAGATCTCACCGGAGACCGGGCAATCCCGGTGGGCCAGGAAGGCAGCCACCGGAGCGACCTGCGCGGGGTCCAGTGCCTGAAGGTATTGTCCCACAAGGTCATCCAATACCGCCCGCGACGCCGCATCATGCCCGACGGCATGCCGGCCGGTGGCCTCGTCGAGCGAATGCGTCAGCATCCTGGTGTACGCAATGGGAGCGATCGCATTGACCTTGATGCCGTGTGAGGCTCCTTCGGCGGCCAACACACGCGTCAGGCCCACCAGACCCGCCTTGGCCGCGCCGTAGTTGCTCATCCGTTCGGCGCCAAGGATTCCCGCGGCCGAGCAGGTGTTGAGCACCCGGCCGTAGCGTTGTTCACCCATCACCTTCCATGCGGGCCTGGTCACGTAGAACGCCCCGTTGAGGTGGACATCCAGCACGGGTTCGAGCCGAGCGGCGGTCATTTCCTCGAACGGCGCGTCGCCGACGATGCCCGCATTGTTGATCAGGATGTCCAGGCGCCCCCATGCCCGCAGGGCGGTGTCGACGATCGCCTGCGCGCCTTGCGGGCTCGTCACGCTGTGGCTGTCCGCGACGGCTTCGCCGCCCTGCTTGCGGATGGCCTCCGCGACGGACTCGGCCGCCTCGCCGTCCGAGCCGTCCCCGGTCACCGAGGCGCCAGTGTCGTTGACCACGACGCGAGCTCCGCGCGTGGCCAACAGCTGTGCGTACTGCCTGCCCAATCCCCCGGCGGCGCCGGTGATCACGGCCACCTGGCCGTCGAACCGCAGTTCGCCGGTCGGCATCGTCACCAGCTCACCGAAAGTTCTTTCATGCCATAGATATTGGCGTCTTTGAACCTCAGCTGCTCCGGCGGCACCGCCAGCCTGAGCCCGGGCAGGCGCCGCGCCAGCGTGGCGAAGGCGACCTGCATCTCCACGCGAGCCAGGTTCGCTCCGATGCATTGATGAACGCCGTACCCGAAGCCCAAGTGCCCGCGGACGTTTCGGTTGGGGTCGAAGGACTCGGGGTTGTCGACGAATTCGGCGTCCCAGTTGCCGGCGAGCAGGCTCATGACCACGAATTCCCCGGCGCGGATCAGTTGGCCACCGATCACCAGGTCTTCGGTCGCGACGCGGTCGACCTGGCTGTGCACGATGGACAGGTAGCGCATCAGCTCTTCGACGATGTTGGCGATCACGGCCGGATCGTCGGTTTGCCCGAGTCGCTCGAACACCTCGGGATGTTCCAGCAGCGCAACGGTTCCCAATGCGATCATGTTGGCCGTGGTTTCATGGCCCGCCTGCATCATGATCACACTGTTCATCGCGGTGGTGGTGTGGTCGAGCTGACCCGTCGCCACGTACTCGGTGAGCAGGCGGCTGATCAAATCGTCCCCGGGTTCGCGTGCTTTGCGTTCCACCAACTCCTCGATGTAGGCATACATCGCCCCGAACGCCTGGCCCTTTTCCTCGTCGGTGGATTTCTGGTCAAGCCCCTTGGTGGTGTTGTGCTGGAAGATTGCCAGGTCTTCGGGCGGCACCCCCAGCAGCAGGGCGATCACCATCGACGGCACGGGCAAGGCGAATTCGCGCACCAGGTCGGCCGGCGCGCCATTGCCGATCATCTGGCCGAGATAGTGGTCGACCATGTCCTGAATATGGGACCGCATCGATTCGCAGCGCCTGAAGGTGAAGTTGCTCGTCATCATGCGCCGTAACCGGTGATGCTCGGGATCGTCGATCCGCGCGAACATCACCGCCACCTTGTTGTCGGCGTCGGTCGGCAGGATCGAGTCCGGAATGGTCTTGGCGGACAAGCGCGGATCGACCAGCGCCGCCCTGATGTCCTGGTAGCGGCTGACCACCCAAACCGGGTTGCCCTGGAACATCGCCCGTCGCAGCCCGGGCCGCTCGCGCCACTCCGCAAACTCGGGTGGGGCCGCGAGCGGGCAGTGCGACGGCCGCGGGGCGGGCAACACGGGAAGGCTTGCGTCAGGCCGGGATTCGGAGGTCTCCAAAGGTGTCGCCATAACCAGTTTTCCACTAAGTGTCAGTTGGCTGCCAGTTGTATGAGCGTAAAGCTGCGCTTACCGGCAGTCAACTGTCAGTTACGCTGTCATGATGACCGCGGTCGAAGACCGGCCGTTGCGGGCCGACGCGGCGCGCAACGTCGAGCGCATCCTGCGCGCGGCGCGCGAGGTCTATGGCCAGTTGGGACCAGACGCCCCGGTGGAAGCCGTCGCGCGCCGCGCCGGCGTCGGCGAGCGAACCCTGTACCGAAGATTTCCGGCCAAGGCGGACCTGGTCCGCGCCGCCCTGGATCAGAGCATCGCCGAGGACCTCACGCCGGTGATCGACAGCGCCCGCCGCGCGAAGGATCCGCTGCGCGGTCTCACCCAGCTCATCGAGGCGGCGATATCGCTGGGGGCACGCGAGCACAGCCTGCTGACGGCGGCGCGCCGGACCGGATCACTCACGGCAGACATCTCGGTGCCGCTCAACGCGGCGCTCGGCGAGCTCGCCCGCGCGGGGCAGCGAGCCGGGAGCATCCGCGCCGACCTGGTCGCCGACGACCTTCCTCGCCTGATCGCGATGCTCTTCAGCGTGCTGTCCACCATGGACGCCGGCAGCGACGGCTGGCGGCGCTATGTCACCCTCGTCGTCGATGCGATATCGGTCAACGAACGGCAGCCGTTGCCGCCGGCTGCGGCGCTGCGCTACGAGCTGCAGCCGGACAGCTGGCCCCTGTGAACGAGCGGCCGCTCAGCTAGCCGGCAGTCCCGCCTTGACCGCGGCGTCTTGCTTGCGGGCGAGATCGAGCACTACGTCGGCCGGCGTCGGATTGCCGATGACGCAGTCGGATTCCAGATCGACCATGGCCCTGCCTTCGACGAACACCGCCTCGGAGATCTCCATCGGGTTGGCCGGGTCGGTTCCCTGGCCGATCACCATGAACCCGTTGGTGCCGATGTCGATGGGCTGCTGCTCGCCGTTGACCTTCTTCCCGACGACGTCGCGCATGTTCGCAGCGGTCTGGGTGGCGGTGGCCGCGTCGGGAAAGACGGCGATGGTGTCGATGATGGTGCGCTTGCCGTCGGGGTTCTTGAAAACCTGTCCCACACCGGTGATGCCGCTGGGGTTCTGACTCGGCGGCCCGTCGGCGGTGGCATTGGGGCCCACGTCACTGGGTTTGATCAGCAGGTTGCTGTAGTCCACCGGGGCTCCCGGTGCCCCCGCGCCCGGACTGGCCGAGGGGCTCGATGAACTGGCCGAGCTGGACGGCGTGGCCGAACCGGATGATCCCGTCGGGCTTTTGCCCCCGCCGCAACCCACCACCGTGGCGCCGAGCAAGATGGCGGTAGCTGTCAGGCCGAGCGCGGACGTCCGCACCGTATTCATGAGGTCTCCTTGGTGAGCTCAGCTAGTTGTATCCCTTACCGCGCGCGTGGGCGGCGTGAACACGCAAACTCCGGCCGCCGAACCAATGTTCATCTGGCAGCCCAGCCTATGGGCTCGCGGCGAGATCGGTAAGGGCATGCGCTTTCCAGCGGCGCGTCGTCGTGCGGTGCGGCCTCGATGAGGCCGACTGTCTAGTTGATGGTCACTCCCGCATCGACCTTGAACTCCAGCCCCGTTACATACCTGGACTCGTCCGACAGCAGGAACAGCACGGCGTTACTGACGTCGACCGGCTCGACGGCCGGAGTGGGCATCGCGTTGACGAAGATGGGAATCAGATCGGACCGTTGCTCGCCCAGCAGCGGTCCGAACGACGGTGGAACCATTCCGGTGGGAACGCCGGTGGGAAGCACGGTGTTGACGCGCACGTTCTGTGCCGCCAGTTCGTTGGCCAAGGCCAGCGTCAGCCGACGACGCCGTGCTTGGCCGCCGTGTAGGGCGTCTGCAGGGGAAATCCCTTGCTGGCACCGGCCGAGCTGACGTTGACCAGGCTGCCTCCGCCCTGGTCGAGCAAGTGGGGTATCGCGGCCGCGCACGTGTTCCACACTCCGATGAGGTTGATGTCGACCACCGTGCGCCATTTGGTCAGCGGTGGTCCGGTCCCACGAGGCGACCGTGAGGACACCGGCGTTGGCCACCGCGCCATCGAGCCCTCCGAGTTCGCCGACGCCGTCGTCGACAGCGGACCGCAGTCGTGCCTCGTCACGAACGTCGACGATGCCGCTCACGCAGCGGCGCCCGAAACTCCTTACCAATTCCACCGTTTCGGCCAAGTCATCCTCGGTGGCCAAGGGATATTCGATCTGGGGCAAAGATTCACAAATATCGAGCAGGATGACGTCGGCACCCTCCTGCGCAAGCCGCAGCGCGTGACTGCGTCCCAGGCCGCGGGCGGCCCCGGTGACCAGAATGCGTTTCCCGGCAACGCGTCCGGGGGCCGAGGCCGTCAGGTCAGTGCCCGTTCCACATCAGGCCCCGCATCGTTGCGGACAGCGGGATATCCTCCACGCCGATCAACCCCTGCGGCGCGCGGCACACCCAATCGATCGCGTTGACGGCCCGGCCGGCCGTCGAGATGCAGCCGGCATCAGTGGAATCGAAGAGGGGATGCGACACGTGGGTGTTGATTTCGACCCGCGGTTCGCCCTCCACGACGACCCGATGAACCCCGGTGTGGCCCTCGGGCGGGAATTCCCAATCGGGCGCGGCGGCCTGAGTGAGCCGGGTGACGTGCTCGAGAGTGATGACCGGTTCGCCGTCGCGCACCCCCTCGGTGGCGAACCGCACCGCCGCCATCTGTCCGGGCTGCACCGTCATCATGGTGCAGTCGATTCGCTCGGGGGTGTACCAGGGTTCGCAGCGCTGGCGCACGTCGTCGAGCTTGATATCGAGATGGTCCGCCAGGCTTCGGACCTGACCGCCCCACATCGCCACGATCACCCCGGGCAGGAACATCATCGCCGGGTCGTCGTCCGGCGTCGACCCGAACCCCATTGCGGCACCGGTGAACTCGGCGTCATCGTAGTTTCCGTAATCGAAGATCTCCTGCACGGTGATCGAGGAAACCCGGGTGGTCAGGCTCACCGCCGAGTGCACCAGCGTATCGCCGGAGAAACCCGGGTCGATGCCGTTGACGTACAACGACGCGTTGCCGGCCGCGCAGGCGCGCTCCAGGGGCTCTCGCAACCAGTCGTCGGCGTGGCGAGGCGTGACCAGCCAGACCATCGACGTACCAACGACGTTGGTGCCCGCCCTAAGGAACGTGGCCATCTGTTCGATGGCCTCCATCGGCCGAGTCTCGCCCTGAGATGTGTACACAACGCAGTCGGCACCGAGGGCCACCAAGGCGTCGATGTCGTCGGTGGCGATGACGCCGGTCGGCTCGTCCAGTCCGCACAGCTGCGCCGCATCCCGGCCGATCTTCTGGCTGCTCGCGGCGTGCACGCCGACCAGCTCGAGATCGGGTCTGCCGATGATGGCTCGCAGCGAATGCCGGCCCACGTTACCGGTGGAGAATTGAATGACTCTGCGCATCGTTACCCTCGTCCTTCCGGCGGTGGGTGATGACCCATCATGACGCGTTCGATCACCGCGCAGGTCAGTAATCGGGTATCGGCAGCGGCGAATTGTTCGAATCGATGCCGCCGTCGACGTGGAACGTCGCGTTGGTCGCGTAACAGTCGCGGGTGGACAGGTACACCGCAAGCCGTCCGAGATCCTCGACGTCGCCCAGCCGATGCAGCGGGGTGGCCTCCTGCATCTTCTCCAGCGACCCGGGCATCAGATCCAGGCTGCCCTTCAGGCCATCGGTGGCGAAGGACCCCAGGGCGATGGCGTTGACGCGAATCTTCGGGGCAAGTTCCTGCGCCATGGCGCGGGTCAGCGCTTCCAGGCCACCCTTGGCAACGCAATAGGCGGTCAGCGCCCGTATGCCGAATCGCGCCGAGCCCGATGAGATGTTGATGATGGAACCGTGTCCGGCGCTGAGCATGTGCGGTGCCACGAGCTGACTCATGATGAAGGCCGACGTCACACACCAATCGAACGTGTGCCGGAAGTCTTCGTCGGTGATGTCGAGGAATCGCGCGTAGGTCGACCCGCCGACATTGTTGACCAGAATGTCGATGCGGCCGAGGCGCTCCATGGCCGTGTTCACCACCCGCTCCGAATCCGGACGACTCATCGCGTCCGCGACGAGCGCCAGCCCCTTGCCACCGGCGTCCTCGATACCCTCAATCGTCCCAACGATATCCGCCTCGGTCCGCGCGGTTCCGACTACCGTGGCACCCGCCTCCGCCAGCACCCGCGCGATGCCCGCCCCCACACCCTTCCCCGCTCCCGTGACGATCGCGACCTGTCCGTCCAGCCTGAACTGCTCCAATGCCATGCCGGCTCCTCCGATGTGCGGTGTGGCGCGGCTTCAATCTATGGAGCCTACTGACTAAAGTCAACGAGTTCGCTGTGTGCGAGATCCCGCGCAGTGCGAAGATCCCACTAAGACAAGTTGTGCAAGCCTTTTTGACCGGGACACGGCATACTGATCAGGTCAGCCTCGTAACCCTGACATGAGTCAGGTCAACCGTGAGGAAAGCAATGGCTGTGACGGACCGGCTGTCGGCACGAGAAGCGAAGCGCCTGCAGACGCGGGAGCGTTTGATGGGAGCCGCAATCGGTGAGTTCGCCCGCGCCGGAATGGCCGAGGCAGATGTGGGCGCCATCGTGGCCGCGGCGGGCGTCGCCCACGGGACGTTCTTCTTCCACTTCCCCACCAAGGAGCACGTGCTGCTGGAGCTGGAGCGCCGCGAAGAGGACCGCATCGCCAAGCAGTTCGCGCAATTCCTGAAGTCCAAACACGATCTCGCTTCGGCGTTGAACGAGGCGGTCCGATTGGTCGTCGGATTGGAACGCCGCCTGGGTGATCGGCTCTTCAATGACTTTCTCGCGCTGCACTTCTCCCAAACCCGTCCGCAGACCGAAGACGGCAGGGATCACCCGCTGATCGTCTTGGTCGCCCAAGAGATCGCGCAGGCCCAAGAGCGGGGCGAGACGGACGCGGACGTCGATCCCATGAACAGCGCGGTGTTCTTCTTGCTGGGTCTCTACGCGTTGTTGATCACCACCAACCACTGGCCCACTGGGCACGCGCTGCTGGAAGACTATGTCGCGAGGACGTTGCGAAGCCTGAAGCCATGACTCGTCGGCGTCAGGGCCGTATCACGCCACGCAGCGGCATCAGCCCGAGTTCGTTGTGGGACATGAATCCCGGCGGGGCGTCACAGACCGCGGGAATGGCGTTCGCGGGGCCCATCGCGGTCCAGGTGTAGCCGGGCAGCGCGTAGCCGCCGTTCGGATCCTGCGCCCCCTGCAGGATCAGCTCGGTGGACGAATCGCCCTCGATCACTATGCGGTAGTGGTAATGCTGAGGCCAATCCTCTTGCGGTTCAATGGCATCGAAGGAATCCATCGTGTAGATCTCGTGAAAGATCACCAAAGGCTTGCCTTCCACCCAAGCCGTCCACTTGTGATGCTGGCGGGCGACCGTGCCCTTCTTGATCACGCCCTTGAAGCCCGGCATGTCGCTGGTCTCTTTCCCTTCGAAGGGGATGTCGCGCGTGGCGTGCCCTAGCTCCACCTCAGTCGTATATCTCTCGACCGTCTTACCCATTCCCTCCACAACCAAAGCCATCGACTGTGCGAACAATGGCCATGCCTGTCCCAACAGGTTCGGGCCGTCCTCAAACCCGGCCGGATCGCTGCCCATTCCCATCTCGTACAGGTACTTCAGCGTGTCCCGACCGAAGTTCACCACCTCGTAGATGTGAATCGCATCGATCTGACTGACGATTCGGGCCAACGTCAGCACGAGCAGGTCTCCGGCAAAGCCGGGGTTGACACCACCCGCATGAAACGACGTCCCGCCCTCGTGGCAGGCCGCATCGATCTTGTCGATGTCGGCCTTGCTGTGCTCGGTTCGATACCACCAGGCGCCGCCGGACGCGACGACGTTCTTGCCCCCACGCAGTAAGCGGCACACCTCATCGGGGTCAGACCAGAGCGGCGCATAGAACACACAATCGGCGTCGAGCGCCTCGATGGCAACCTTGTCGGTGGTCGCCAGCACCCCGGTCGGCGCTTTGCCGCAGAGTTCGCCGGCGTCCTTGCCCACCTTCTCCGGGCGATTGCACAGCACTCCGACCAGTTCATAGGCGGGGTTATGGACGAAATGACGGAGCGCTATCGTGCCGACATTGCCCACGCCCCATTGGATTACGCGATATTTTTTCTCGGCCGCCGGCTTGGGTGTCATCGCTACTCCTCTGCATGGCCACAAGGGCTGAGCGCTCGCTGAGCGTAGGCGCCGCTCGAATGCCGTGTCAACGATTAGCAGCTGACTTTTGTCAGTAATGCCGCCCTGCGCCGCTAGCCAGCGGGTGCCACGCGACCGGCCGGATACGCCTGATACTCGCCCAGATAGCACCGGGGGTCGGCTGGACGAGGTGGCTAGCCGCCCATGCCTCACAAGACTCCACCGCGCACTTATGCTGACTAGAGTCAGCCTGTTATAGTGGGCCGGTCCAATCAGCGGGGAGGGTTCGTGAATCTGCCGAGGCTGCATCAGCGCAATGCCGGCAGTGCGGGCACCACCGCCGGATCGAGCGGCGCTCCCCCAACGGGTCTGAGCCTCGACGAACATCTGGACCGCTCGCAGCTCGCGCAGCGCCAGGCCGACAAATGGCTCATCTCCGGCAGTCTGCTGATCGGCACCGCGGCCCTCGGCGTCTTCGGGTTGCCGCTGTTTCTCTGGGGCGTGCGGTTGCTGCGACGGGCCCAGCGCGATGGCCTCTCCGTCCGCCCGATGCTGGTCACACTGCTGGGTTACCTCGTCATCATCGACGCCGCCATCAACACCGTCGGATGGGCCCTCGACCTGGTGGCCAACCACACGATCCTGGCGCGGGTGTTGCTCAACGGGTGGGGCAACATGTTCGACGCCGGCTACTTCTGGCACTACAACGAGCTGTGGGTCGGCGGCGCGGCGGGCCCCGGCGAGAAGGCCCTGGAAGTCGGACTCATCCTGACCGTCTTCACCATGCGCATCGCGGCCGCCATCGGTTTCCTGCAGATGAAGCGGTGGGGGCATCAGTGGATGATCGTCACCTGCTGGATGGGGGTGGTCATCTGGATCACCTACGTCTTCAACATGACCATGTTCGCCGACGTGCGCTTCGCCGGCGTCGTGCTGCCGGTTGTCGGTTGGTGGCTCTACGACATCTTCTACATCACCCCGTTCCTGGCCATCCCCTATCTGCACACCGTCAACCGCGAACTCTTCTCCGATTGACATGCGCGAGCTGAAATCCACTCCGCCACCGAGGAAGTCACATCATGGGCTATCTATGGGAAATCCTTCGCTATGTCGCCGCCTGGGGCGGCACCGGTCTGATCATCTGGTTCTGGTACTGGCTGTTCTCCAACATCGGCACGTTCTGAACCGCGGCCCGCTCCTCCACGACGCGCGGGATTCGGCCCATGGCTGACCATTCCGAAGGACACGCGATGTCACTGGAACGGGCTTGCTCCGTCACGGCGGTCGCGCTCAGTGACCAACGCCGCGACGGCGCGCGGCTGGTCACCGGCGGACGACGCGGATTCGGGGTGAACGCGGCCCTCACGTTCGTCCACGTCCCCTACCCCGTACCGCCTGACTGGACGCGGCGGACCCTGACTTGCGGCGTGGCGCTGCAGTGTTCGCCGTCGAAAGAAAGAGTCACCGCATATCGCCTCAACGAGCTGACCGCCCGCGAGCTGTCCGCGCTCACGCTTATCGAGGCCGGCGTGGCGCTGGGCTGGATAGCGTCGCGGTGGCCGGGCCTGCTCTCCGAGTTCCAACGGCTCCTTGCCGACCTCCCACCCGAGGCCGCCGATATGGACGGCGCCGAGATGCTCAACCGGGCAATTGCATTGGCGGCCAGCGGCGAGGCATTACCGATTCATCCGCTGCTGGGCACCTTGCCGCTGGCGTACACCGCGCCGCACGGATTGGCCGACAGGTTGCGACGCAGCTTCGGCAGGATGCCATGGACCACAACGCAAAAGCGACTACCGCGGCCGTACTCGGTTCCTGTCGGCGGCGACGGAGGCGTCCGCAACCCCAACCTGCCGCCGCCCAGCCGGCCCCAGGACAACGACCTCGACGTCACGCCCGAACACCGGCCCGGCATTCCCTATCCCGAATGGAACATGTGGACACAGCGATTCATGCGCGACCATGTCGCGGTCGTCGAGCACGTCGATGGCCGGCACGCCCGCCGTCCGGTGCCGGTAGCCGTCGACGTGCGTAGGTGGTTCGAGGAACACACCCACCGTGCGATGACCAACCGTCTCGAAGACGGGTCCGATCTCGACGTCGACCAATACGTCAATCACTACATCGATCTCGCCACCGGCGAGGCGAAGGAGCCCAAGGTGTTCCGCGATCTGCTGCCCAGCAGCCGCGACGTCACCACGGCCTTGTTGCTCGACGGCAGCTCGTCGCTGGGGGTGCGCGGTGGCCGCGTGTTTGCGCTGGAATTGTCCTGCGCCGATGCGCTTTCCCGCGCCATGACGGTGGCCCACGAACGCCACGGCATCTTCGTGTTCACCGGCAACACCCGTCATCGGGTCGAAGTCCGCTGCCTCAAGGACTTCGACCACCGCCGCTTCGTGCCACCGAGCGCGCTGGGATTGGCCACCCGCGGATACACCAGACTCGGTGCGCCACTTCGGCATTTGACGAGCCGGCTGCTGGCACAGGCCGGCGAGCGCCGCCTGCTGATCGTCATCGGCGACGGACTGATCTCCGACGAGGGCTACGAGGGCCGGTATGCCTGGGCGGACGCCGCGCACGCCGTCGAGGAGGCCAACGAGGCCGGGGTGTCGATCTACTACGTCGGCGTGGGACCGACCCGTGTCGATCCCCTTCCCGAGGTGTTCGGCCCTCGCCGGTCGCAACGGATCCGGCGCATCGAGGAGCTGCCCCGGGTACTGGCCCACGTCCATCGCGAACTGGTCGCGGCATGAACACCGACCGACTGAGGAAGAGATGACCACCGAAACATATTTCGCCAACGGCAACGAAGTTCAGCTGTTCGAGCAGGCCTTCCACCGGCGTATCCCGGTGATGCTCACCGGCCCAACCGGGTGCGGCAAGACCCGCTTCGTCGAGCACATGGGGTCGCTGCTGCAGCGGCCCGTGGTCACCATCAGCTGCCACGACGACCTCACCAGTTCCGATCTCGTCGGCCGCTTCATGGTGACCGGCGGCGACGTCGTCTGGACGGACGGCCCGTTGACCCGAGCGGTCAAAGCCGGTGCGATCTGCTACCTCGACGAAGTCGTCGAGGCCCGCCATGACTCGTTGGCGATCCTGCATTCGCTCACCGACCACCGGCGGTCGCTGTACCTGGATCGCGCCGGTGAGGTGGTGAAAGCGCCCGAGGAGTTCATGCTGGTCTGTTCGTACAACCCGGCCTACCGCAGCTCGCTCAAGGAGCTCAAACCATCGTTCCGCCAGCGGTTCGCGACGCTGACGATGCGGTATCTGCCGCCCGACCGGGAGGCCGAGGCGATCGTCGCCGAATCCGGAATTCCGCTGGCCACGGCGACGCGACTGGTCGGCTGCGCGGTCGCGATCCGCACCGCAGACCAAGCCTTCCACTTCGAGCCGCCATCGACCAGGGTGCTGGTCACGGCGGCTCACCTGATCGCCTCGGGCGCAACCGAATTGGATGCGGCCGAGGCGTGCATACTCGCGCCGCTGAGCACCGACGGCGCGGTCACCGACGGCCTTCGCGAAGTCGCGATCGCCAGCCTGGGGACCGCGGACGCACCGAGCAGTTCGTAGAAAGGAGCAACGGCATGGACCGCCAAGAGGAGAAGCGCAAGAGGGCGCTCATCGTCTTCCAGATCTTCATCTACGGCTACCTGCTGGCGATGTTCGGCATCCAGCTCTACATGTCGTTCGCCCGGGGGTGGTGGGATCTGTGAATCTCCCCTTGCTGAAACGACATTCAGCCGGTACCGAGGCGTCGGTCGGCCTCGAGGACCACCACGACGAATCGCGCCAGGCCCAGCGCCGCGCCGACAAGTGGATGATCGTCGGCGCCGCCCTGATGGGCATGTGGGCGCCGGGCCTGATCGGCTTGCCCATCTTCATGCGTGGGGTGTGGCTGCAACGCCAGGCCCTGCGCGCCGGACTGTCGGTCCGGCCCATGATCGTCACCCTGATCGGCTACCTGACCCTGATCGACGGAATGCTCAACAGCCTGGGCTGGGCGTTGGACCTTGTCGCCAACCACACCCTGATCAACAGGGTGCTGATGGTCGGCTGGGGCAACATGTTCGACGCCGGCTACTTCTGGCACTACAACGAGCTGTGGGTCGGCGGCGCGGCGGGTCCGGGCGAAAAGGCCTATGTGGCCGGCCTGATCCTCACGGTCTTCTCGATGCGGGTGGCCGCCGCGATCGGGTTTTTACAGATGAAGCGGTGGGGCCATCAGTGGATGGTCGTCACCTGCTGGATGGGGGTGTTGATCTGGTCGGCATACGTGTTCAACATGACCATGTTCGCCGACGTGCGCTACGCCGGTGTCGTTTTCCCGGTCATCGGCTGGTGGCTCTACGACATCTTCTACATAACCCCCTTCCTCGCCATCCCCTATCTGCACACCGTCAACCGCGAAATCTTCTCCGACTAATAAGGAGTGGGACCATGAGCAGTCCATCTGCAGCTTCGGCCACCGATGACAAGGACCCCGCCAGCGATCTCGAGCCCGGGACGACGCCGTACTACGCGCGAATGCACAAATGGATCAAGCGCGCCGTGTTGGTGTGCCTGGTGGCCCTGGTGATCGAGGGTGCCTTCACGCTGCCGTTCATGGCGGTCTACTACGGCTACCCGACCCTCAGCCTCACCCAGATCTGCAGTGAGCTGCTCAAGATCCGTTACTCCAACGACACTTTGGAGTGCAAGTACCCCTACCCGCCGTTCGGGCCGCCCGAGGGCGCCGAAGGCAAAGCCACCGCGCAGGACGTCTGGGGCATCCAGCCGATACCGAAGTATCACCGGCTGGGGTTCCGCGAACTCGTCAAGATCCACAACGACAGGCTGGCTCGCCAAGCCGCCCAACAGCATCCCGCTGCGCACTCGTGACCTATCGGGTCGTGCAGTGGACGACGGGTAACGTCGGTAAGAGTTCGGTCAAGGCCATCGCCGCCAACCCGGCGCTCGAGCTCGTCGGGTGCTACGCCTGGTCGCCGGACAAGGCCGGGCGTGATGTCGGCGAGCTGTGCGGGATCGAACCGCTCAATGTCAAGGCCACCAACGACATTGAGGCGCTGCTCGCGCTGAAGCCGGACTGTGTGGTCTACAACCCGATGTTCGCCGACGTCGACGAGCTGGTCCGCATCCTGGGCGCGGGCATCAACGTTGTGGGCACCGCCGGGTTCATCACCGGGCACTACCTCGGCGCCGGCCGCGGCCGCATCGAACGAGCCTGCGCGGACGGCGGGTCAACCATCTTCGGCAGCGGCATCAACCCGGGCTTCATCCAACTCTTCGCCATCGTCTCGGCGGGGCTTTCGGACCGGGTGGACAAGGTCTCCATGCTCGAATCCGTCGACACCACGATCTACAACTCACCCGCGACCGAAATACCCATGGGGTTCGGCTATCCCATCGATCAACCGGACCTCCCGGCCATCACCGAGAAAGGCTCGGGCATCTTCGCCGACGGTGTGTTGCTGATCGCCGATGCGCTGGGTACCGAGCTCGACGACGTGCGCTGCGAGGTCGAATACGCCCAGACCGCCGAGGATCTGCACCTGCCCGGCGACTGGACGATCAGAAAGGGTTGCGTCGCCGGTGTGGACGTCCGCTGGAAAGGGATCGCCGGCGACCGCGAGGTCATCGAAATCCGCGGCCGCTGGCGCAAGGGCCAGTCGCTGGACCCGGATTGGCCGCTGGACATGGGCTACACGATCGAGGTGGCCGGCCGGCCGACGATCAAAACCACGCTGAGTTTCCTTCCGCCACCGGACTTTGCCGGCCAGACACTGGATGACTACATCATGTTGGGACTGACGATCACCGCGATGCCGGCCATCACCGCGATACCCGCCGTCGTCGCCGCCCCTCCCGGCATCGTCACCTACAACGACCTGCCGCTGCTACTGCCACGCGGCGTGCTGCGCGCTGATTCTCGATAGGACGACCCGGATGCCCGAAGAGACTGACTCGCCCTCGCTCCACCACGTCGTGTTCGCCGTGGCGCCGGAACGCCATGCCGCAGCGGTGCACATGTTCACCGATCTCGGATTCGTCTTCGAGCCCCTGCAGCTGGCCGAGCTCGGCCTGGACATCCATCTCGACTGGAATCGGGGCATCGAACTGATCAGCCCGATCCCCGGGTCGACCGGCGAGGTCGCCGTCTCGGTGACGGAGTTCCTCGAGCATCACGGTGACGGCGTGTTCACCGTGGTGATCGGCGTTCCGGAAGCCGCCATGGCCGACGCCGTCGCCGAGCGTTACGGCGCGACAACGCGATTCCGGCAGCGCATGGCGGGCGAGGGCACCTACCTCGACGAAAACGACGTGTCGATCCTGGGCCTGCCACTGACATTCCTGGCGACCAATGTTCCGTGATTGGAGGCATCATGACCGTTGACGCCGCGACACCCAACGTCTTCGACGCCGACCTTCCGACGCTGCACTATGACATCACCGACACCGTGCACCAGGTCGCCCCGCGGATCCACGAGGCGCGCAAGCGGTCCCCGATAGCCATCGGGCCGTTGGGACCCGAGGTGCTCGGCTACGAACTCGCCCGCGGGATACTTCGCGACCCGCGGTTCGTTTTCCCGCCCGGGATGCACATGACCGCTCGGGGGATAACCTCCGGCCCCCTCTATGACCGGGTCCTCGGCACCATCCTGGGCATGGAAGGCGAGGAACATCGACGGCTGCGCGGCCTGGTGTCCAAGGCCTTCACGCCGCGGGCGTCCGCGCGCATGGAAGACACCATCGACACGGTAATCAACGAGTTGATCGACCAGGTTGCCTCAGGTGGCCGAGCCGGCCGATGTGATTTCGTCGCCGACATCGCCCGCCCCTACCCGATCCCGATCATCTGCGCGCTGTTGGGCGCGCCCCCCGGAGGACTGGGAGCGGTTTTCCCTCTGGGCCGAGGACATTTTCAAAATCGTCAGGTTCGACTCGGACCTGGCGAACGAGCAGCACATCGTGATGCGGGCGTGGGACGAGTTCGACTCCTACATCGACAACATGATCACCGAACGACGGAGCCGGTTGACCGACGACTTGATCTCCGAATTGATCCGCGCCCAGGACGGCGGCGACCGGCTGAGCAACGCGGAAATGCGGATGCTGGCGTTCAGCATCCTGAGCGCCGGCACGGACACCACGCGCAACCAACTGGCCGCGTGCATGCACGCGCTGTGTGATCACCCCGACCAACTGGCGATGCTGCGCGACAATCCCGGCCTGGCGATGCGCGCCGTCGAGGAATGCATGCGCCATTCACCCGCGGTCTGCACCACCCTGCGCACCGTCCTGGACGACGTCACGTTCGCGGAATACACGTTTCCGGCCGGCACCTTCATCTCGGTGAATACCTTTGCGGCCAACTGTGATCCAGAGGTCTATCCGCACCCGGACCGGTTCGACATCACCCGCGAGGACCCCCCGCCCATTCTGACGTTCGGCGGCGGCGCCCACTATTGCCTTGGCGCCAACCTCGCCCGAACGGAACTCGCCGGAGCGCTCAAAGTCATCGCCCGGCGCATGACCAATCCGCGCCGCGTGGCCACGGCGCACTGGAAGCCGATGCTGGGCCTGAGCGGGCCGGCGGACCTGAAGATCGAGTTCGACTAACTCAGCGCGTCGTCCGCGGCCAGCTCGAGCACCCGGATCTCGCCGGTGGCGCCGTCGACCTCCACCATGGCCCCGGGCGGCAGCGCTTTGGTGGCCCCCTGAACGTCGACGACACACGGGAACCCGAATTCGCGGGCCACCACCGCGGCGTGCGACATCGGCCCGCCGAGTTCGGTGACAACGGCGGCGGCGTAGCAGAACGCCGCGGTGTACCCGACGTCGGTCACCTCCGCGACCAGCACCTCGCCGGGTTGCAGCTCGTCGATCGTCTCGGGCCGCACGATCCGCACCCGGCCGCGCACCCGTCCGCCGCATACGCCGACGCCACGCAAGATGTCCCCACTGGCCAGCGCGTCCGATGAGGTCGCGGTCGGCTGCCAGCTCCCGCTGAAGACCGTCGGCGGCGCCACCGAGACCAGCCGGCGTTGTTCGGCGCGGCGGCGGGCCACCAGCGCGCCGACGTCCGCCGGGAGGGCGTCGAGTTCGTCGACGAGCAGATAGAAGACGTCGTCGGCCGCGGTGAACACCCCGGCCTCGACCGACCTGCGGCCGTATTCGCGAAGCAGCGTGCGCAGCACCCAGTTCGCCCGCACCACCTTGTCGCGGCGGACCTCACGGTCGCGCAGTTGCTGGGTGGCCAGAGCCGCAATAGGCTTGGCGTGCAACGGGATTCGTGGCCGCTGCGGCTGCGGCGCGGATGTCGCGCTCATGGCTCGGGTCACCATCCGCACGAGCAGCTCGGGGTCGTCGGCGTAGCTGGTCGACAGCATCTCGAGCTCGGCCGGACCGCGGTGACCGATGAGCGCCAGCTCGTTGAGCAGGGCGGCATGGAATTCCGGTGCCTCGACGGCGAGCTTGTCCAGCCGGTCCCCCGGTTCGGCCAGCAGCGCCCTCACTTTCGGATCGCGCTGCGCGGCGACCACCAGCCGCTGCATCGCCTCGACGGAGCGCGCGCTGACCAATTCCGCTCCGCCGGGCGCGGCGATGTCTCGCCCGCATAAACCGCGCAGCAGCACGTTAAACGCCGCGCACAACAGGAACGAGCCCGCCGCCAGCACCCAGCCGTGTACCACCTGGTCACGCGCCAGGGTGATCAGGCTCAGCAGCCGACGATCGTCGAGCCCGCCGAGGTCGCCGTCGGTCAGGTGCTCCAGGCGATCGACATCGGCGACGAACTCTCGGGTGTCCAGGCCCGCGCCGGCGGACAGCCCGATCAGGTTGACGCCGAACACGCCGATGTTGCGGATGGTCCGCAGTTGCTTGCGAATTCGGCCGGTGTCGGCGTGTGGACGTTCCTCACCGAAGATCGGCAGGGCGGCCATGCTCGGGCCGAAGAACCCGCTGTTGCTCACCACCGTCGTGGGCTTGACGAAAGGCACCGTCTCGGCCATGAAGTGCGCGGTCGTGATGGCGCCGTACAGCCGGTGGGCAAACACCGCGACCATGCGCATCGCGATTTCGCGCTGGATCGTCCCGCCGGGCCGCAACCGCTCGGCGACGCACACGGCGCTGGCCCGCAGCCCGCGCACCGTCGCCGACGCCGACGCCGGCGAAAACGGGCCAGGCAGTGCCTCGGACAAATTGGTGGCCAGGAAGGTGGGAAAGCGCGGGTCGATCGGTGTGTCGAACTCCCCGTTATCCCCGGCTGCGCCCGCCCAGACGGGCTTGACGCCGTCGCCGCTCGGCGCGTCGACCGAAGGCAGGTCCTGAATGTTGGCCAGCCGCCACGGCAGCGATACCACCCGAGTGCCCACGGTCACCCGGCCGCGCACCGCCAGCGCGAAATCCTGGACACATTCGCCCGCTTCCCACGCCGGCCGGAACGCCCATGCGTCGGCCAGCCGCGCGGTCTCCATAAGCGCGGCCCCGCGCACCAGCCGCAGCTCCGCCGGCTCGGGGCCGACGCGCACGACTGGGCGGCGTAGCGCGGCGGCGACTTGGCGGAAGGTCAGTTCGCCCGAAGCGGCCAGATTCACCGGCCCTCCGGCGATGTCGGCTTCCACGATGGCGCGGTTGAACAGCCGCAGCGCGTCGTCGAGGTGGACGACCTGCATGCGGCGATCGCCCGACCGGTCGACAAACGCCGGTAACGCCAGCAGGCGACGCACCCAGTTATCGACGCTGCGGCCCAGAATGAGCGCCGAGCGGACCGCGACCCATTCCACGCCCGATTCCGCCAGCATCTGTTCGACTCGGGCCTTGAATCGGCCTTCGGCGCTGACCGGAGTCATGGCCTCATGTTCGGCCCTCGGCACGTCACCCCCGCCGTACACGTGGGCCGACGACGCGAACACGATTCGCCTGGAACCGGTCTCGGCCATCGCGTCGAGCACGTTGCGGGTGCCACCGATGTTCACCTGGTCGTCGTGTCCGGAACCCGTCGCCCACGCGAAGTGCGCGACGACGTCGGCGCCGGCCAGGGCGCGTCGGACAGCGTCGGCGTCGCGGATGTCCGCCACGACGAAATCCGCTGCGCCCGGCCAGCTTTCGGGACGAGAGCGGGCGATGCCCGCGACGTCGTGGCCCTGGCTGAGCAGCCTCATGGCGAGGCCCCGGCCGAGCACGCCGCTGGCCCCCGTGACCGCGATTCTCACGTCATGCCTACTCGTCGTCGTCGTCGCGCAGCGCCGCGTTGACCAGGGCGTCCAGATCCATGTCCGCAATGTCCTTTTCGGTGGTCACCGTCGAGGCCTGCGCGGCGCCGTCGGCCTCGCTCGCCAAAGCCAGCAGGAGCTCCAGCACGCCGGCCTGCCGAAGACGCTTGACCGGAATGGATCCGACGACGCGTTGAATCTCCGCTTCGCCCGGTGCGGCCGCCGCGGCGGGTTGGTCCGACGATCCGACCAATTCGCGGTACATGTAGCCGGCCAGCGCGGCGGAGTTCGGGTAGTCGAAGATCAGCGTCGGTGACAGCGCCAGTCCGGTAGCGGCTTTGAGCCGGTTGCGCATCTCGACGGCGGTCAGCGAGTCGAAACCGAGTTCCTGGAACGCCCGGTCCGGATGGATCGCCTCCGGGCTGGAGCTGCCCAGCACGGTGGCGATGTTGGCCCGCACCAAGTCCAGCAGGATCGCCTGCTGCTCGTCCTCGGGGAGCCCTTCGAGGCGTTGCAGCAGAGCGGATTTCGACTTGGCGGCGGCCAGCGAGTCATCGACCTGGCGCCGCGTCGGGGCGTTGATCAGATCGACGAACATCGGCGGCAACGTGCCTCCATCGAACTTGACCCGCAGGGCCGCCAGGTCGATGTGGGCCGGCAGCATGAACGGCTCATCGACGATGAGCGCGGTGTCCATCAGCTCCAGAGCCTGGTCGGAGGACATTGCGACGATCCCGTCGCGCCCGAACCGCGCGCGGTCGGCGGCGCCCAACCCTCCGGTCATGGCGCTGGCCTGATCCCATAGGCCCCAGCCCAGCGAGATCGCCGGCAGCCCGTGCGCCCGCCGGTGGGCGGCCAGCCCGTCCAGGAACGAGTTGCCGGCCGCGTAGTTGGCCTGACCCGACGCGCCGGCGAGTCCCGCGATCGACGAGAACATCACGAAGGCAGACACGTCCAGCTCGCGGGTCAACTCGTGCAGGTTCCAGGCCGCGTCGACCTTGGACCGCAACACCGATTCGATTCGGTCGGTGGTCAGCGACGTCACGACCGCGTCGTGCAGGACTCCGGCGGCGTGGATCACCCCGGTCAACGGACGCTGCATCGGGATGTCGGCGATCACCTTGGCCAGGGCCTCACGATCGGCGGCATCACAGGCCACCGTCTCCACGTGCGCACCGGCCGCGCTCAGCTCGGCGACCAGCTCCGCGGCGCCCGGTGCGTCCAGTCCGCGGCGGCTGACCAGCACCAGATTCCTTGCGCCGTGGCGGGTCACCACGTGTCGCGCGACCGCCGAACCGGCCATGCCGGTGGCGCCGGTGATCAACACCGTGCCGGCCGTCCACGCGTCCGGCATGGTCATCACGACCTTGCCGACATGGCGGGCCTGACTCAGGTAGCGCAGCGCCGCGGGCGCGCGTCGCACGTCAAACCTGGTGACCGGCAACGGCCGTAGTACATCCTCGCCGAACATGCCGGCCAACTCGTCGAGCATCTGGGCGATGCGATCCGGTCCCGCCTCGAACAGATCGAAGGCGCGGTAACGCAAACCCGGGTGGTCGCGGGCGACGACCTCGGGATCCCGGATGTCGGTCTTGCCCATCTCCAAGAACACGCCGCCGGGCGCCATCAAGCGCAGGGACGCGTCGACGAAATCACCGGACAGCGAGTCCAGCACGATATCCATTCCGGCCACGCCGGCCCTGCCGGTGACCGCCCGGAACTTCTCCTCGAATTCCAGGCTGCGTGAGTCGGCGATGTGGTCGTCGTCAAAGCCCATGTCGCGCAATGTGTCCCACTTGCCACGGCTGGCGGTCGCGAATACTTCCAGACCCATGTGCCGGGCCAGCTGGACGGCGGCCATGCCGACACCGCCGGCGGCGGCATGGACCAGCACTCGCTGACCGGGCTTGGCGCCGGCCAGGTCCACCAGTGCGTAGTTCGCCGTGGCGAACACCACCGACGCCGTCGCGGCGGCGGTGTGTGACCAGCCGGGCGGCACCTTGACGAGCAGGCGCTGGTCGGTCTTGGCGATGGTTCCGGTGCCGTCCGGGAAGAGCCCCATCACGCGGTCACCGACAGCGAAACGCCCGGCACCGGGGCCGATTTCGCTCACCACACCCGCGGCCTCGATGCCCATGATCGCCTCGGGGTCGGGGTAGAGGCCCAACGCGATCATGACGTCGCGGAAGTTGGCCGCGATGGCCGACAGCGCGACCCGCACCTGACCGGGACCCAACGGGGTGTCGGCGTCGGGAATGCGCTCTATCCGCAGGTTTTCGATCGTGCCGTAGCTGCTCATGCCGAGTCGCCACGGTCCCTCGTCGGGTGGCAGCAACAGACCGCCGACGGCGCGGCTGCCGAGCACCCGGGCGGTGTGGACCGCCCCGTTGCGCAGTATCGCCTGCGGCTCGCCGACCGCCAGCACCGCCGCTATCGCGTCGGAATCCAGCGGGGCGTCCGTGTCGACGAGCACGATTCGTCCGGGGTGCTCGGTCTGCGCCGACCGCACCAGCCCCCAGACCGCCGCGCCGGCCAAATCGGTGACGTCCTCCCCCGGCAGCGTCATCGCGCCCCGGGTCGCCACCACCAGGGTGCCTGCACCGTCGCGGGCCAACCAGGACTGCAGCACGGGCAGCACCGCTCGCGTCGCCGCGTACACCTCGGCGATCACGTCGCCGGACACCGGCGCCGATTCGAACAGCACCGCCGATCGTTCGGCCGCGGGGTCGTCGACTTCCGCTGCGCCCCAGGCGGACACCGACACGGGCTGCGTCGGCTGCGACGGTTGAGCGGACCAGATGACCTCGAAGAGCCGGTCCGGTCCCGAATTCGTCACGGCGGCCAGGAGTTGCTTGTCGGTGACCGGACGGGCCACCATCGACGCCACCGAGAGCACCGGGAGACCCAGCCCGTCGGCCAATTCGATGGACACGGTGGACGGGCTCACCGGCACGATCCGCGCGCGCACCGCCCCGGCCCCCGCGGCGTGCAGCGACACCTGCTGCCAGGAGAACGGGACCAGCATCGATCCCTCGGGCAGTTCGTCGCTGTCGGACGCCAACATGACGGCGTGCAGCGCCGCGTCGAGCATCGCCGGGTGGACGCCGAATCCGGCCGGCGACACCCCCGCGTCGGCGGGCAGCGACACCTCGGCGAAGACCTCGTCGCCGCGGCGCCACATCGATGTCAGGCCGCGGAACGCGGGCCCGTAGCCGTAACCCCGCTCGGCCAGTTGCTCGTATCCGTCGCCGACATCCACCGGGACCGCACCCGCCGGCGGCCACGCCGACAAGTCCGCGCCCGGCTGCACCGACCCCGCTCGCAGCACACCCTCGGCGTGCAGGGACCAGCCCGAGCCCGCTTCGGCGCGCGAAAACACCGACACTGAGCGGGCGCCCGAGTCGTCGGGGCCGCCCACCACGACCTGTACCGCGACCGATCCGCCGGCCGGCAACACCAGCGGCGCGGCCAGATTCAGTTCGTCGACCACGCCGCAGCCCACCTCGTCGCCGGCGCGGATCGCCAACTCGACGAATCCCGCGCCGGGGAACAGCACGACACCGCCGACGGCGTGATCGGCCAACCAGCTCTGCGTGCCCGGAGACAGCCGGCCGGTCAGCACCACTCCGCCGGTGGCCGGCAGTTCCACCACCGCGCCCAGCAGGGCGTGTTCACTGGCGGCCAGACCCAGGCCCGCGGCGTCGGCCGGGGCGCCGTCGGCGGCAAGCCAAAAGCGCCGCCGGTCAAAGGCATACGTGGGCAGCTCGACCAGATTGGCCTCGCCCAGCGCACCGCGCCAGTCCACGTCCATCCCGGCGACGAATCCCTGCGCGACGGCGTTGACCAAGGCGACTGGTTCCGGGCGGTCCTTGCGCAGCGCCGACATCGTGGTCACCTGGGCCGCCCCGGGATCCAAGTCCAGCGATTGCTCGATCGATGCCGTCAGACCGCTGCTCGGCCCGACCTCGAGGAACCGGGTTGCGCCGGCCGAGTGCACGAACCGCACGCTGTCTGCGAACCGCACCGCCTCGCGCACGTGTCGCTTCCAGTACGCCGCCGACGCGAAGTCGTCACCGGCCAGCTGACCGGTCACATTGGACACGATCGGGATGGTCGGCTTGCCGATGGCCAATCCGGCCGCGACGGTGCCGAATTCATCGATCATCGGATCCATCAACGGGGAGTGGAAGGCGTGCGACACCGAGAGCCGGTGCACGCGGTGGCCCTCGGCGCGGAGCCGGTCCGCGATCGCGATCACCGCGTCTTCGGCGCCGGAAATGACCACCGAGGCAGGCCCGTTGACCGCGGCGATGCCGACGCCGGCCCCGTCCGAGGACGCCAGCAGCGCCCGCACCTCGTCTTCGGTGGCCTGCACCGCGACCATCGCGCCGCCCTCGGGAAGCGCCTGCATGAACCGGCCGCGGGCCGCCACCAGCACCGCGGCGTTCTCCAACGACAACACGCCGGCGACGTGCGCGGCCGACAGCTCCCCGATCGAGTGCCCCAGCACGAAATCGGGGCGCACGCCCCAGGATTCGAGCAGCCGGAACAGCGCTACTTCCACCGCGAACAGCGCGGGTTGCGCGAATTCGGTGCTGTTCAGCAGGTTTTCGTCGTGGCCCCACATCACCTCGCGCAGCGGGCGCAGCAGGTGCCGATCCAGTTCGGCCACGACGGTGTTGAACGCCTCGGCGAAGACCGGATAGCCGGCGTGCAATCCCATTCCCATGCCCAGCATTTGGGACCCCTGGCCCGGGAAGACGAAGACCGTATTCCCTGCGGTCGCAGTGCCGCGGATGACCGAGCCGGCCAGGTCGTCGCCGGCCAGCTCGTCCAGGCCCGCGAGCAGCCCGTCGCGGTCGCTACCGACGATGACGGCCCGGTGCTCGAAAACCGACCGCCCCGCCAGCGACCACCCCACATCGGCAATGTCTGACTCCGGGTGGGCCCGCAGGTGGGCGGCCAACCGGGCGGCCTGAGAGTTCAACGCCGACAACGATTTCGCCGACACCGGCCACGACACAACCGGCGCCTTGGGGCGGTCCACGGCGTGCGGCGGCTCGACCGGCACGGCCTCGACGATGACGTGCGCGTTGGTGCCGCTGATCCCGAACGACGACACGCCCGCGCGGCGCGGACGGTCGCCGGGCCAAGGCCGCGCCTCGGTCAACAACGACACGGCGCCGGTCGACCAGTCCACATGTGGGCTCGGCTCATCGACATGCAGTGTGGCGGGCAGCATTTCGTGGCGCATCGCCAGGACCATCTTGATGACGCCGGCCACTCCGGCGGCGGCCTGCGTGTGGCCCATGTTCGACTTGATCGATCCCAGCCACAGTGGCTGTTTCCCGGGCTCGGCCCTCTCTTGCCCGTAGGTCGCCAGCAGCGCCTGCGCCTCGATCGGGTCGCCCAACGTGGTTCCCGTGCCATGGCCCTCGACGACGTCGACCTCCGCGGCCGTCAAGCCCGCACTCGCCAGGGCCGCACGCACCACCCGCTGCTGCGAGGGACCATTGGGCGCGGTCAGCCCGTTGGAGGCGCCGTCCTGGTTGATGGCGGAGCCCCGCACCATGGCCAGCACCGGGTGCCCCAGCCGTCGCGCATCAGAGAGCCGCTCCACCACGAGCATGCCGCCGCCCTCGGAGAATCCGGTGCCGTCGGCCGCGCCGGCGTACGCCTTGCACCGGCCGTCCTCGGACAGCCCGCGCATGCGGCTGAACTCCACGAAAATGTCGGGGGTGGCGTTCACGGTGACGCCGCCGGCCAGGGCCAGGTCGCACTCCCCCGAGCGCAGCGACTGCGCGGCCATGTGCAACGCCACCAACGACGACGAACACGCCGTGTCCACCGACACCGCCGGGCCCTCCAGCCCCAGCACATAGGACACCCGCCCCGAGGCCACGCTCGACGACTGCCCGGTCAGCCGGAAGCCCTCGGCCGTCGGCGCGGCGCCCATGCCGTAACCCTGCGTGTACACGCCGGCGAACATTCCGGTGGCGCTGCCGCGGAGCTTGCCGGGTTCGATTCCCGCTCGCTCCAACGCTTCCCAGGACAGCTCCAGGAACATGCGCTGCTGCGGGTCCATCGCCAGCGCCTCGCTGGGCGCGATGCCGAAGAAGGCCGGATCGAAGTCCGCTACGCCGTCGACGAAGCCCCCGGTGCGGGTGTAGCAGGTGCCCGGCACGTCGGGATCCGGGTTGTACACACCGGCCAGGTCCCAGCCGCGGTCGGTCGGAAACTCCGAGAGCACGTCGCGGCCCTCGGTCAGCATGTCCCACAGGTCGTCCGGCGAATTCACCCCGCCCGGATAGCGGCATGCCATGCCGACGATCACGATCGGGTCGTCGTCGGTGGCGCGCGTGACCGGCGCGTGCTTGACCTCTTGCGGAAGCCCCACGAGCTGGGTCCGGATGTAGCCGGCCAGGCCGTTGGGCGTCGGGTAGTCGAAGATCAATGTGGGCGAAAGCGCAAGGCCGGTCGCGGTTTTGAGGCGGTTGCGCATTTCGACCGCGGTCAGCGAGTCAAACCCCAACTCTTGGAACGCCTTGTCGGGGTCGATCGCGTCGGCGGTGGTGTTCCCCAGCACGGTGGCGATGTGCGATCGCACCAGGTCCAGCAGCACGGCGTGCTGCTCGGCCTCGGACAGCCCGTCCAGGCGATGCGCCAGCGCCGATTTCGATTTCGCGGCCGCCAGCGAATCGTCGACCCGGCGGCGCGTCGGGGCGTTGATCAGATCGGTGAACATCGGCGGCACCGCGACCGCATGGGCCCGCAGCGCTCCGAGGTCGATGCGGGCCGGCGCCAGGAACGGCTCGTCGACGATCAACGCGGTGTCGAACAGTTCCATCGCCTCGTCCGAGGACAGCGCCAAGATCCCGTCGCGGCCCAACCGGGCGAGGTCGGCGGCGTCCAGTCCGCCGGTCATGGCGCTGGCCTGATCCCACAGCCCCCAGGCCAGCGAGATCGCCGGCAGCCCGTGCGCCCGCCGGTGCGCGGCCAGCCCGTCCAGGAACGCGTTCGCCGCCCCGTAGTTGCCCTGTCCCGACGAGCCCACCAGCCCGGCCATCGACGAAAACACCACGAAGGCCGACAGATTCGCGTCGCGGGTCAACTCGTGCAGATTCCACGCCGCGTCGACCTTGGCTCGCAACACCGCGTCGACACGCTCCGGCGTCAGCGAGGTGATCGTGGCGTCGTCCAGCACGCCGGTCGCGTGAATCACGCCCGACAGTGGCCGCTGCGCCGAAATGTCGGCGATCACCCGCGCCAGCGCCGTGCGATCGGCGGCATCGCACGCCACCACGCGCGCGCTTGCTCCGGCGGCTTGCAGCTCGGCGATCAACTCGGCGGACCCGGGCGCGTCCGGACCGCGTCGGCTCAGCAGCACCAGGTCCTCGACGCCGTGGTTGGCCACCAGGTGACGGGCCAGCGTCGAACCCGCCATGCCGGTGCCCCCGGTGATCAGCACGGTGCCCGATGCGAGGCCGGACGGCAGGGTCATCACGACCTTGCCGATGTGGCGGGCCTGGCTCAGGTAGCGCAGCGCGGTGCGGGCGCGCCGCACGTCAAACGTGGTGACGGGCAACGGTTCCAGCACGCCTGCGTCGAACAGCCCGGCCAGCTCCTCCATCCACTGATGCATCCGCGGACGGCCCGGCTCGAACAGGTCGAAGGCGCGGTAGCGGACACCCGGGTAGTCCCGGGCCACCACCCCAGGGTCGCGGATGTCGGTCTTGCCCATCTCCAGGAACACGCCGCCAGGGGCGACGAGTCGCAGTGAGGCGTCGACGAATTCACCGGCCAGCGAGTCCAGCACCACATCCATGCCGCGGCCGCCGGTCACCGCCCGGAACTTCTCCTCGAACTCGAGGCTGCGCGAATCCGAGATGTGGTCGTCGTCGAAGCCCATGGCCCGCAACGTATCCCACTTGCCGCGGCTCGCGGTCGCGAAGACCTCGAGGCCCAAGTGCCGCCCCATCTGGACCGCGGCCATGCCCACGCCACCGGCGGCGGCGTGCACCAGCACCCGCTGCCCGGGCTTGACGTCGGCCAGATGAATGAAGGCCATGTAGGCGGTGGTGAAAACCGCCGAGATGCCGGCCGCTTCGGCATAAGACCAGCCGGCGGGCTTGTGCTGCAACAGGCGGACGTCCCCGGGCACCAAGGTGCCGCTGCCGTCGGGGAAGAAGCCGTACACCGAATCGCCGACCTCGAATTCGGTGACCCCCGGCCCGACTTCGACCACCACGCCGGCGCCCTCGCCACCAAGCAGGGCGTCGTGGGTGAACATGCCCAGGGTGATCATGACGTCGCGGAAATTGGTGGCGATGGCCCGCAGGGCCACCCGAACCTGGCCCGGTTCCAGCGCGGCGCCGGCGTTGGGAACCGGCTCCAGCTGCAGGTTTTCGAAGGTGCCCGCGCTGCTGATGCCGAGCCGCCAGGGCCCGTCCGCCGGGGGCGTCATGATGCCGTCGACCGCCCGGCTGCCGCGCACCCGCGCGGTGTACGCGATGCCGTCACGCAGCAACACGGCGGGCTCGCCGACCGCGAGAACCGTCGCGATGGCGCTATCGTCAAGCGTCGCATCGGAATCCACCAGCACGATGCGGCCGGGATGCTCTGTCTGCGCCGAACGCACCAGCCCCCACACGGCCGCGCCGGCCAGATCGGGGACATCCTCCCCCGCCAATCCCATCGCGCCACGCGTCGCGACGACGAGCACCCCGGAGTCACGCTCGGTCAGCCACGACTGCACGGCCGCCAGCGCCCGATGCGTGCGTTCATACGTTCCCGACACCGGATCTTCGCCGGCCGCAACGGATTCGAAGACCTCGTGCGCCGGCGGGTCGGCATCGCCGGCGGTCGCCGTGACCGGTGACCACACCGCCTCGAACAGACGGTCCGGGCCCGAAGCCGATACGGCCGCGCGCAGCTGCCGCTCGCTCACCGCACGCGCGACCATCGCGCGCACCGACAGCACCGGCAAGCCCAACCCGTCGGCCAGCTCGATCGAGACCGCCCTGGTGGGGGCCCCGGCCGCCCCGGACGCCGACGCCGGAGCCAGGCGCGCGCGCACCGCCGAGGCGCCCGCGGCATGCAGCGACACGCCCTGCCAGGAGAACGGCAACACCACTTCGTCGGTCTGGCCACCTATTTGGTGGCTGACGACCAGTGCGTGCATGGCCGCGTCGAGCAAGGCCGGGTGGACGCCGAACCCGGTGACGCCGCCGGCGGCGTCGGGCAGACGCACCTCGGCGAACACCTCGTCGCCGCGGACCCACGCCGCCGTCAGGCCCTGGAATGCCGGGCCGTAGCCATATCCACGCGCGGCCAGCTGCTCGTAACCGTCGGCCACGTCGACCTTCACGGCTCCCGCCGGCGGCCATGCCGACAGGTCGGCGCCCGGCTCGACCGAGCCGGTGCTCAGCGTTCCCTCGGCGTGGCACACCCAGCCGGAGCCGGCGTCGGGGCGCGAGAAGATCGACACCGCGCGCTGACCGGATTCTTCGGCGGGACCCACGACCACTTGCACCGCAACCGATCCCGAGCCGGCATCCTTGCCCGGCAACATCAACGGCGCCTGCAGCGTGAGTTCGTCGACCGTCGAGCAGCCGACTTCGTCGCCGGCGCGAATCGCCAGCTCCACGAAGCCGGACCCGGGGAACACCGCCGACCCGGAGACGGCGTGATCGGTCAGCCAGCCCTGCAGACTGGCAGACAGGCGGCCCGTCAGGACGACCCCGCCCGAGGCCGGCAGTTCGACGACCGCGCTCAACAGGGGGTGCTCGCTGGCGCCGAGCCCCAGGCCGGACGCGTCCGCCGAGATGCCCTCCCCGGAGAGCCAAAACCGCCGCCGGTCAAAGGCATACGTCGGCAGCTCGACGAAGCCCGCGCCGTCCAGCGCCCCGCGCCAGTGCACGCCGACTCCCGCGACAAACGCGGTGGCGGCCGACGTCAGGAATCGTTCGAGCCCGCCGTCCTCGCGACCCAGGGTAGGGATGACGATGGCCTCGGTGTCGCCGGGCAGGCTGTCGTTGGCGGTGTCCTCGATGCCGGCGACCAGGGCGGGGTGGGGGCTGGATTCGATGAACGTCCGGTAGCCGTGTTCGCAGGCGCTGCGCACCGCCTGGTCGAACTGCACGGTCTGCCGGATGTTGCGGTACCAGTAATCAGCATCCAATCCCGCTGTGTCCAACCGGTTTCCGGTGACGGTGGAGAAGAATGCGATGCGCGTGGAGCGCGGCTCGATGCCGGAGAGCACCTCAGCGAGGTCGGTGCGGATCGCCTCCACCTCGACCGAGTGCGAGGCATAGTCCACGTCGATGCGCCGGGTCCGCAGCTCGAGGTCGGCGCAGAAGCCGACGAGCTCGTCGAGCGCGGCCACCTCGCCGGAGACAACGACGGCGGAGCGACCGTTGACGGCGGCGATGCTGACTCGATTTCCATACGGAGCCAACAACTCCCGCGCCCGTTCGGTGCTGCAGGCGATGGACAGCATGCCGCCGGGGCCGGCCAGTGACGTCAGCAGCTTGCTGCGCAGCGTGACCACCCGGGCGGCGTCCTGCAGCGACAGCGCCCCGGCGACGTAGGCGGCCGCGATTTCGCCTTGCGAATGGCCGATCACCGCATCGGGGTTCACCCCCACCGACTTCCACAGCTCGGCCAGCGCCACCATCACCGCGAAGAGCACCGGCTGTACGACGTCGACGCGGTCCAGTCCCGGAGCGTCGGGTGCGCCGCGGAGCACGTCGGTCAGCGACCAGTCGACGAAGTCGGCGAAGGCCGCTTCGCATTCCTCGACCTGCTGCGCGAATACCGGTGCGGTATCCAGCAATTCAACGGCCATGCCCGCCCATTGGGAGCCTTGGCCGGGGAAGACGAACACGGTCTTGCCCGCCGGCGTCGCGGCGCCCCGGATCACCGATCCGATCGGATCGTCGTTGGCCAGCTCGTCCAGACCGGCCAGCAACCGGTCGCGATCACCGCCCACCACGACTGCCCGGTGCTCAAAGGTCGCGCGCCCCGCCAATGACCACCCGATGTCGGCGATGTCCAGATCATCATGCGCGCGAACGTATTCGGCCAACCGGGCCGCCTGCGCCGCCAACGACGACGGGGACTTCGCCGTCACCGCCCACGGCACCACCGGCGCCTTGGGGCCGTCCACGGCGTGCGGCGGCTCGACCGGCACGGCCTCGACGATGACGTGCGCGTTGGTGCCGCTGATCCCGAACGACGACACGCCCGCGCGGCGCGGGCGCTCGGCGTGCCAGGGCTGCGCCTGGGTGAGCAGCGAGACCGAGCCCGCCGTCCAGTCGACGTGCGGGCTCGGCGCGTCCACGTGCAGCGTCGCCGGCAGCGTCTCGTGGCGCATCGCCTGCACCATCTTGATGACGCCGGCCACCCCGGCGGCGGCCTGCGTGTGGCCCATGTTCGACTTGATCGACCCCAGCCACAGCGGCTCGCTGCGCTCCTGGCCGTAGGTCGCCAGCAGCGCCTGCGCCTCGATCGGGTCGCCCAACGTGGTGCCCGTGCCGTGGCCCTCGACGACGTCCACGTCGGCCGCGGTCAATCCGGCGTTGGCCAGGGCCGCACGCACCACCCGCTGCTGCGAGGGACCATTGGGCGCGGTCAGCCCGTTCGAGGCGCCGTCCTGGTTGACTGCCGAGCCCCGCACCACCGCCAGCACCGGATGTCCCAGCCGCTGCGCGTCCGACAGCCGCTCCACCACCAGGATGGCACCACCCTCGGACCAGCCGACGCCGTCGGCCGCGCCCGCGTAGGCCTTGCACCGGCCGTCCGGCGCCAACCCGCGGTGCCGGCTGAACTCCACGAAGACGGTCGGCGTGGCGTTCACGGTCGCACCGCCTGCCAGGGCCAGGTCGCACTCCCCCGAGCGCAGCGACTGCACGGCCATGTGCAACGCCACCAACGACGACGAACACGCCGTGTCCACCGACACCGCCGGGCCCTCCAGCCCCAACACATAGGACACCCGCCCCGAGGCGACGCTGGAGGTCATGCCGGTCAGCCGGTAACCCTCGATCTCCTCGGCGAGCATGCCGTAGCCCTGAACGATGAGCCCGGCAAATACCCCGGTGGCGCTGCCACGCAGCCCGCTGGGGTCAATCCCGGCCCGCTCCAACGCTTCCCACGCCAGTTCGAGCAGCATCCGATGCTGGGGGTCCATCGCCAGCGCCTCGCTGGGCGCGATGCCGAAGAATGCCGGATCGAAGTCCGCGACACCGTCGACGAAGCCCCCGGTGTTCACGTAGCACTTGTGCCGCGCGTCGGGGTCCGGGTCGTAGAGGCCCGCCACGTCCCAGCCGCGGTCGGTGGGAAACTCCGAGATCACGTCGCGGCCCTCGACCACCATTTGCCACAGCGCCTCCGGGCTGTCCACGCCGCCGGGGAAGCGGCAGGACATACCGACGATCGCGATCGGCTCGTTGGACCGCTCCAGCAGCGCACGGTTGGTGCGCTTCAGGCGCTCAACCTGGACCAGCGCCTTACGCAGCGCTTCGGTCGCATGCTGGAGTTGATCAACCATCACAAACCTCGCCTAACCTTCACCTGACGACGTGCGGCCGTCTTCCACCGCCGGATGCGGTTCTCGCCGAGTCACGGAATTTGCTGCACGAGGCGACGCCGTTTCCCGTCCGCCCAGCGTCGTGCCGCTCTGAGACCCAAGAATATTGCTGGTGAGTATGGCCAACTCCGACAGGATTTCAAAACGTCCGCTGCTCCCGGCTGCTACGGGAGGACCGGCTTGGACAGTTGCGCCGCGCCGCGCAAAAAAGATGTGGCACGAGGTGCCCGGTGTGCTCGCTGGACAGCGGTGCGCTGCAGACATGGCCCGACGTCCATGGCGCGACTGTACCCGGCTAGCCATAGCTGGTGGTCAGGAGCATGTCGGGAAAGGTCCGGCGCAGCATCGGGCCCGGCCGGGTCCGGTGCGGACGAGGCGGTCACACACCCGCTCGGCGCCAGCCGTCGGCGGCCCTGGCGGCCTGGATCAGCGTGTCGCACAACTGACGCAGCTCGGTGGCGCCGGCGCCCTCGTCGACCGCCGTGGCGACATCCTCGGCCGCGCAACGTACCTGGTAGACGCGATCCGACAGGTCGGCCGCTTCGTCGGCCGACAGCACCACGGCGTCCTCGGGAACGGCCGCCGCGCCGTTTCGGTTCAGCGAGGCCCGCTGCTCGTACGCCCGCTGCCGGCACGACTGCCGGCAGTATTGGCGGCGACGACCCATTCCCGCGTCGGTGACGTCTCGTCCGCACCAGCGACAGGGCTGGGGGCGGGTACGGCGGCTCACGCCTGCCGACTTTAGTCGGGTTTTCCCGGCGACCCCGGTATCATTGAAGGTCGCGTCGCGCACGCCGGCTTCGGCCGGGGAACTGCGTAGATGGCCGCAGCGTTTGCTAGATGAAGAATGCACTGGACGCACTAAGGGAGCCGCAGAGCTCCGAGAAGACCTGAAGGAGTAGCAGCCATGGCTGATCGCGTACTGAGAGGCAGTCGCCTCGGGGCCGTGAGCTACGAGACTGACCGCAACCACGACCTGGCGCCGCGTCAGCTCGCGAAGTACCGCACCGAGAACGGCGAGGAGTTCGAGGTCCCCTTCGCCGACGACGCCGAAATCCCCGGCACCTGGCTGTGCCGCAACGGCCTGGAAGGCACCCTGATCGAGGGCGACCTGCCCGAGCCGAAGAAGGTGAAGCCGCCGCGGACCCACTGGGACATGCTGCTGGAGCGCCGCTCGGTCGAGGAGCTCGAAGAGCTGCTCAAAGAGCGCCTCGAGATCATCAAGACCCGCCGTCGCGGCTGATTCAGCCCGCGCCGGCCCGCGAACCCCGCGCTAGGTGCGGTTGTCGGCCCTGCTGGTCCGGGCACCGGACCGGCGGCCCTGGACACCCCAGCGGGTGACTTTGACCAGGGCCTCGCGGATGTTCGATCCGCTCATCTTGGACACGCCGAGTTCTCGCTCGGTGAAGGTGATGGGCACCTCGGCGATGGTGAAGCCGTTGCAGATGGTGCGCCACGTCAGATCGATCTGGAAGCAGTAGCCCTTGGAGTCGACGCCGTCGAGGTCGATCGCTTCGAGCACTTCGCGGCGGTAGGCGCGGTAGCCGGCGGTGATGTCGTGCACGCCGATCCCGAGCGCCAGCCGGGCATAGGTGTTGGCCGTCCAGGACAACGCCCAGCGCCGCCAGGGCCAGTTGCGGACCGTGCCGCCGTCCACGTAGCGCGACCCGATGGCCAGGTCGGCGCCGGCGTCGACGGCGTCTAACAGGCGGTGCAGCTGCTCGGGCGCGTGGCTGCCGTCGGCGTCCATCTCGACCAGCACCGAGTAGTCACGGCTCAGCCCCCAGGCGAAGCCGGCCAGATACGCCGCGCCCAGGCCGTCCTTGGCGGTGCGGTGCATGACGTGCGTACGCCCCGCGTCGCCGGCCGCGAGCTCCTCGGCGAGCTGGCCGGTGCCGTCGGGGCTGCTGTCGTCCACGACGAGCAGGTGCACGTGCGGGCACGCCTCTTTGAGCCGCCGGTGGATCACCGGAAGGTTCTCCAGCTCGTTGTAGGTGGGGATGATCACCAAGACGCGCTGGCTGGGACGGTTGCCCGGAATCTGGGGCGCCGGCTGGCCGGTGGTCATGTAGCTCCTCTGTGTCGCCCGTATTCGAATAGTCGGCCCGTCCTGGTCGGACGGAGTGTGGTCAGTCGCCGTCGTCTGCCGGCGTGCGGTCCCGGGGGTCGGGCGCAGTGTCTGCGTCGCGCTCGCCGGGCGGGGGTTCGCCCGGGGTGGCGCCGACCCCTGTCGATCGACATGTGGACCGCAGACGTATCGAACGCGGGAACCATCCATTGTGCCGTATCCCGGCCAGGATGACCGCTCCGGCCGCCAGGACCATGGCCCATTGCAGCAGCGGTGCCCAGCGGGTCGCCGGTGTCAGCCTGGTCTTCAGGCGAACCTGCATGTCCAGGTAGGCGGGCTCGAAGAAGTCGGTGCGTGCCAACTCGCCGCCGTCGGGGGCGACCACGGCGCTGATCCCGGTGGTGCCGGCCACCACCACGTACCGGTCATGTTCGACGGCCCGGACCTTGGCGAATGCCAGCTGCTGCTCGCTCATCCTCTTGTTGAAGGTCGCGTTGTTGGCCGGCACGGCCAGCAGTTGGGCCCCGCCGAGCACCGCTTGCCGCGGCACCCGGTCGAAGATCACTTCCCAGCAGGTGGCGACGCCCAGGGGCACCCCTGCGATGTGCACCACATCGGTGCCCTGCCGGGGTACGAAGCTGCCGGCGCGGCCGGCGTAGCCGGACAGGTGTTTGAACAGCCACGGCATCGGCAGGTACTCGCCGAACGGCTGCACGATTTCCTTGTCGTGGCGATCGGCCGGGCCGGTGGCGGGATTCCACACGATCATTGTGTTGGTGTAGTTCGGATCCTGCGGGGGACGCCCGGGCACCTCGAGGACGCTGCCGATCAGGATCGGCGCGCCGATGGCCGCGGCGGCCCGGGAGATCTGCAGTCCCGCGTCGCCGTTGACCAGCGGGTCGATGTCCGACGAGTCCTCCGGCCAGATCACGAATTGCGGTTGCGGGGCGGCCCCGGCGCGCACGTCGTCGGCCAGTCGCAGGGTCTCGCGGAGGTGGTTGTCCAGCACCGCGCGCCGCTGCTCGTTGAACTCGAAGCCCAGGCGCGGCACGTTGCCCTGCACGGCCGCGACGGTGACCGACGGCTCGCCACCCGACCCGGTACCGGAGTGGCGCACCTGCGGCCAGACGATGAGCGACGCGAACAGCACCAGGCAGATGCAGACGCCGGGCAGCACCACCGCGGGCGGTGCGGAATCGGACGGCGCCGGACCCTCGGCGCCGCTGCCGCCGCCCGCGCGGGGAGCAGGGTGACCGGAGTGCCACCACTTCACGATCTCGAGCGCGATGGCCGTCGCGCTGAACCCCACCAGCATGATCGCCATGGACAGCAGCGCCACGCCCCCGAGCTGGACCAGCGGCAGGAACGGTCCGTGCGTCTGACCGAACGCCACCGAGCCCCAGGGAAAGCCGCCGAACGGCACGCTCGACTTGAGCCACTCCTGAGCCGCCCAGATCAGCGCGAACCAGACGGGCCAGCCCGGCAGCCGGCGCACGATGACGGCGCACAGGCCAAAGAGGGCGGGAAACAGCGCCGATACGGTCGCGAGCGCGATCCATGGGATGGGGCCGACCAACAGCCCGACCCACGGCAGCAGCGGCAGGTAGAACGCCAATCCGAATAGGAATGCGTAACCCAGGCCACCCGCCGGGGTGGTCGCGGGGTGGGTGAGCACCCACGCCAGCAACGCTGCCGCCAGCACGGCGCCCCACCACCAGTTCAGCGACGGGAAGCTGGCGCAGAACAGCAGGCCGCCGGCGATGGCGCCACTGAGCCGGGTCAGGCGCGGCAACATGGCGGCTTGGGCGGCGGGCAGCCGCGCGATCACCGCGGCCACCAACCCGGTCAGCGCGCCGCGCGCCCCTGCCCTCAGCCGATCGGCCAGCGCGGGCCCGCGCTCGTCGGCGGCATCCGGGTCCGTGGCGCCCTCGTCGCGGTCGTCGTCGTCCGGGCCGTGTTCCCCCGGCTCGGGATGCACGTCGGCGGGCTGGTCATCGCGGTCGGATTCCGCTTCGTCGCTGATGGGGTCCCTGTCGGGCCGCCGCGGCGGTTCGTCGTCGCCGGGCCGGTAATGCCTAACCATGGATGACAGCGCCCCGATGCACCGTCCGCCGGCACCGCGGTAGGGCGTCGTCCGGGCCCAATCGGGGCAGCGCGGGCACGCGCGAACGCGGGTCGGTGGACCAGCGCTGGACGGTGTCGCGCGGGGCGTGCACCTCCAGATCCCCGGCGTCCCAGATCACGTACGA
>NZ_QMEV01000039.1 GCF_003284935.1 Mycobacterium colombiense | reverse complement strand
ACCCGGTCCAACTCGGCGCGCAGATCGGGTTCGGCCAATGCCGCCAACACTCCCGCCGCACCCGCCGCATCGATCCCCGAGACGCTGGTCATCAGACCACTGTGCGAGGCCGTGACCTTGGCACAACAGTCCCAAATGCGGATTTGTGGATAGAGACGCGAGTGTGCACAAACGCACGGCGGAGCGACGCCGCCAGCGACGACGGGCGCGCTGTCCCGCAACGCACCGAGAGCCGGGCTCGGCGCCGCCACGCGCGGAAAACTAACCCTAGAAAAGGGACGACCCCCGCCAGGGGGGGAGGAGGCGAGGGTCGTCGTGCATCAGCCCCGGGGGGTCGGGCTGATACACCCTCGGCTCAAGGCCGAGTAATGCTTACTATACACATGACTAGCCGGAGTAACGCAAGAGATCATTTTCTGGAAAACCAGCTTGAGCCGCGTAAACGCCGCCCCGCCCGCCTCCCGAACCCCCTGAGCGGCCATTTTCGGTGCGGGATCGCGGCCTTGCCGGACCGCCGACCTATGCTGGGTCCGTGACCGTCTTCGACCCCACCGCGGAGCAGTCGGCCTCGGAACAATCGGCGTCAACCACCGCTTCCCATGCCCGCACGGCGGCGTTCTTCGACCTGGACAAGACGATCATCGCCAAGTCCAGCACCCTGGCCTTCAGCAAACCGTTTTTCAACCAGGGCCTGCTCAACCGGCGCGCCGTGCTCAAGTCCAGCTACGCCCAGTTCATCTATCTGCTCTCTGGTGCTGATCATGACCAGATGGATCGGATGCGCGCCCACATGACCAACATGTGCACCGGCTGGGACGTCGAACAGGTCAAGTCGATCGTCAACGAGACGCTGCACGACATCGTGACTCCGCTGGTGTTCGCCGAGGCCGCCGATCTGATCGCGGCCCACAAATTGTGCGGGCGCGACGTGGTGGTGGTGTCGGCCTCCGGGGAAGAAATCGTCGCCCCCATCGCTCGCGCGCTCGGCGCCACCCACGCGATGGCCACCCGGATGGTCGTCGAGGACGGTCGGTACACCGGCGAGATCGCCTTCTACTGCTACGGCGAGGGCAAGGTGCAGGCGATCCGCGAGCTGGCCGCGCGCGAGGGCTACCCGCTGGAACACTGCTACGCGTATTCCGACTCGATCACCGATCTGCCGATGCTCGAGGTCGTCGGCCATCCCAGCGTGGTCAATCCCGACCGCGGGCTGCGCAGGGAGGCCGTGGAGCGCGGTTGGCCCGTGATCTCGTTCTCCCGGCCGGTGTCGTTGCGCGACCGCATCCCCGCGCCCTCCGGCGCCGCGATCGCCACGACGGCCGCGGTCGGCATCAGCGCGCTGGCCGCCGGCGCGGTGACCTATTCGTTGTTGCGCCGCTACGCTTTCTAGCGGCTCCAGCAAAGACGCGCCTCGCGCGACGGGATTTCCTTCGCAATTGGGCCTTGCTGTGCTTGGGGTCTAGTAGTACAAAGGAACCACGGAAGCCCGGTGAGGCCAAGGTCGAGCCGGAAGAGAAGGTTCGTCCTCCCGACCCGGGCGCCCAGCACGGTGCTCGGCACCCACGCGGAGTCATAGCCGCGAAAATGGCAGAAGTGTTGCGGGCCTGCGAAATTGCGAAAATGCGGACGGTATCGACGGCCCTTTGGGTGGGGTTGCAACCATAAGTGTCGCAAGATCGCCGAGGCCAACCCACGCAGCCCCGAGATGCACGCTTGGTAACCGAGCCCCGTGCTAGCGGGCGGCGGACCGAACATTCGGAACGTCGCCCGCTCTACATTTTTGTGGCCCTTTTGCCGGTGTCGGCAACCGATTCAGCTACTTGTTAGACATCGAGTCGGCGATCGACAAAGCCTCCTGCGCACCGGCTTTCATCGCCCGGCAACACAGCACCAGCCAGGCCCCCACACCGTCGGGCGTGCCGCCGGCGAATCCTTGCGCGGCGTCGCGATACGCGGCCGGCTGACGCATCCAGCTGACCTCGGGCACCCCCAGCCCGTGCGGGTCCAGCCCGCTGGCGATGGTCACCAACCGCGACACCGCGCGGGCCACCACACCGTCAGAACTGCCGAACGGCTTCAGCGTCAGCAGTTCGCCGTGGGCGACGGCGGCCAGCACCGGTGCCGGCACCTGGGTTCGCCCGTTCACCAAGTCCGCCAACAATTCCAGTCGGGGCCCCACCCCGGCATCGGCGCGCGGGCGGCCCAGCCGCTCGTCGTCGACCTGCTCGGCCGCGGCCAGCACGTGCAGGCGGGCCAGCGCCTGCAGCGGTGCCCGGCGCCAGATGGCCACGACGGGCCCTTCGCCACCCTCGAGCGCCTGGGCCACCCGCAGCGCCCCCGCGAACACCGGGTCGCTGATCTGCCCGGCGTCGGCGAGGTCCTCCAGCCGAACTGGGCCGCCGTCCAGGACCGACGACACGCGCGCCGCCCGCAGCGCCGCCTCGGCGGCGGTCACGGGCCAACCGCGCAGGTTGGCGCGGTGCCGGTGGGCGCGGCCCAGCGCTTCGCGGGCGCGGTCACTGGCCTCGGCGACCCCGGGCAACTCCATCAGGGGGGCCAGCGGATCTGCTGTCACAACCTCACAACCTATCGTCGGCGGATTCACCGCAGGCGTGGGATGGCGTCCAGCAACTGCCGCGTGTATTCGTGTTGGGGGTCGGTGAACAGTTCCTCGGTCGGCGCGTGCTCCACCACGCGGCCGGCCCGCATCACCAGGACGTCGTCGGCGATCTGCCGGATCACCGCCAGGTCGTGGCTGATGAACAGATAGGCCAATCCCAGATCGGCCTGCAGCCCGGCCAGCAGGTCGAGTATCTGCGCCTGCACCAAGACGTCGAGCGCGGACACCGCCTCGTCGCACACCAGCACGTCGGGGCGCAGCGCCAGCGCCCGCGCGATGGCCACTCGTTGGCGTTGGCCGCCCGACAGCTCACGCGGCAACCGGCCGAGCACCGACGACGGCAGCGCCACCTGGTCGACGAGCTCGCGCACCGCCCGTTCGCGTTGCCTGCGGTCACCCACGCGGTGGATGCGCAGCGGCTCCTCGATCGCGCGAAACACCGAGTACATGGGATCCAGGCTGCTGTAAGGATTTTGGAATACCGGTTGTACGCGCCGGCGGAAGGCCAGCTCCCCGTCCCGGGACATGGCGTCGTCGATCCGGGTGCCGTCGAAATCGACGGTGCCCGAGGTGGGTTGGAGCAGGCCCAGCACCATGCGCGCCACCGTCGATTTCCCCGAGCCCGACTCACCGGCGATCGCCAGCGTCGTCGCGCGGCGCAGCCGGAACGACACCGCGTCGACCGCACGGAATTCGCCCCGCCGCCACGGGGCGCCACGGGACTCCCGGTAGACCTTGGTGAGATCGGAGGCGACGAGGATGTCGTCGGTCCGGGCGGGGGCCGGCCGGCTCCGGCGCGTCAGCGACGGCGCCGCGGCGACCAGCCGCCGGGTGTACTCGTGCTCCGGACTACGTAGGATCGATTGTGCCGCACCGGATTCCACCACGACGCCGCGGTGGACGACGACCACGGACTCGGCCCGTTCGGCGGCCAGTGCCAGGTCGTGGGTGATCAACAGCAGCGCGGTGCCCAGTTCGGCGGTGAGCCGTTGCAGATGGTCGAGGACCTGCCGCTGCACCGTGACGTCGAGCGCGGACGTCGGCTCGTCGGCGATCAGCAGCCGCGGCCGGCCCGCCAGCCCGATCGCGATCAGCGCGCGCTGGCACATGCCGCCGGACAGCTGATGGGGGTAGCGGGCCGCTTGCCGGGCCGGATCCGGCATGCCCGCCGCGGCGAGCAGGTCGATGGCCCGCTGCCGGGTCTGCCGATCGTTCGTGTTGGCGCGCAGGGCCTCCCGGATCTGGAACCCGACCTTCCACACCGGGTTGAGGTTGGTCATCGGGTCTTGCGGGATATAGCCGATGTCCCGCCCCCTGATCGAGCGAAGCGCTCGACGGTCGGCGGTCGAGATGTCCGTGCCGTCGAACATGATGTGCCCGCCCGTGATTCGACCCCCGGGAGGAAGCAGCCCGAGGATCGCCGCGGCGGTGGTGGACTTGCCCGATCCCGATTCGCCGACCACCGCGACGGTCTGACCGGCCAGCACGCTCAGGTCCAACCCGCACACGGCGGCGTGCTCACCGAACCTGACTTCCAGGCCCTCGACCGATAGCAGCGGCGACCCCGTGCCGCTCACGCCCGCCACGCCCTCGAGGCCGGATCCAGGGCGTCGCGCAGCGCGTCGCCCATCATCATGAATGCCAGCACGGTCATGGCCAGCGCGCCCGCGGGGTAGAACAGGATGGGTGAGCCCGCCCGCAGCCGGGTCTGGGCGAGGTTGATGTCGCCGCCCCAGGACACCACCGACGGCGGCAATCCGACACCGAGGTAGGACAACGTCGCCTCGGTGACGATGAACAGGCCGAGGGCGATCGTGGCCACCGCGATCACCGGCCCCAGCGCGTTGGGTAGCGCATGCCGCAGCAGGATCTGAAACCTGCTCATTCCCAACGCTTTAGCGGCGAGCACGTAGTCGCTGGCACGCACCGCGAGCACCGCACCCCGTGCGATCCTGGCCACCTGCGGCCAACCGAACAACGCGAGGATGACGATCACCGTCCACACCGTGCGATGGTGCAGGACCTGCATGAGGACGATGGCGGCCAGCAGCAGTGGCAGTCCGAAGAACACGTCGGTCAGGCGGGAGACCACCGCGTCGATCCAGCCGCCGTAGAAGCCGGCCAGCGCACCCAGCGCGCCACCGACGACGAAGACCAACAGCGTCGCGCCCAACCCGACGGTCACCGACGCCCGCGCCCCGTAGACGGTGCGCGCGTAGATGTCGTGGCCCTGCAGGTCGGTGCCGAACCAGTGCGCCGCCGACGGGCTGCGCAGACTTTGGTTCGGATCGGCATAGCTGGGGTCGGCATGAGCGAACAACGCGGGAAACAGCGCGACCAGAAGAATGAGGACGATCAGCGCGGCGGCAACGACGAACTTCGGACGCCGGTGCAGTTTGCGCCAGGTCTCGCCCCAGAAGCCGGAGTGCTCAGCCATAACGGATCCGAGGGTCCAGCGCCGCGTAGAGCAGGTCCACCATCAGGTTGGTGATCAGATAGATGAGCACCAGCACGGTGACGATCGAGACCACCGTGGGGGCCTCCTGGCGGGTGACGGCTTGATAGAGCACGCCGCCGACCCCGTGGATGTTGAAGATGCCCTCGGTCACGATGGCCCCGCCCATGAGCGCTCCCAGGTCCGCACCCAGGAAGGTCACCACCGGGATCAGCGAGTTGCGCAGGATGTGCACGGTCACCACGCGCGGCCGTGACAACCCCTTCGCGGTGGCGGTGCGGACGTGGTCGGCGTGCGCGTTGGCGGCCACCGCTGATCGGGTCAACCGCACCACGTAAGCGAATGAGACTGAGCCCAAGACGATTCCGGGTAACAACAGCCGCGCGAAGGTCGCCCGCTCCCCGACCGTCACCGGCGCGACGCCCAGCTTGACCCCGAACAGGAACTGGGCCAGAAAGCCCAGCACGAAGATGGGGACCGCGATGATGACCAGACCGGTGATCAGCACGCCCGCATCGAAAAGCCCGCCCTGGCGCAGTCCGGCGATCACGCCGAATCCGATGCCCAGCACCGCCTCGACGACCAGGGCGATCAGCGAGAGCCGCAGGGTGACCGGAAAGGCATGCGCGAGAACGTCGCTGACCGGTAGCCCGGAATAGGCGCGGCCCAGGTCGCCGTGCAGGACGCCGCCGAGGTAACGCAGGTACTGGACGATGAAAGGATCATCCAAGTGATAGCGCGCCCGCAGCGCCGCTGCCACGGCCGGCGTCAGCGGCCTGTCCCCGGCGATGGCGGCCAGCGGGTCACCGGGCAGCAGGAAGACCATGCCGTAGATCAGCAGGGTGGCGCCCAGGAAGACGGGCACCATGACGGCGATCCGGCGCGCGATGTACCAGCCCATGGTCAGGCCTTGACCAGATTCTCGTAGTCGGGCAGCCCGTTCCAGCTGACCTTGACGGCGCTGACCTGTGGCGACCATCCGAGCACGGCGATGTAGTACCACAGCGGCACGGCGGGCATGTCGTGCAACAGGATTCGCTGCGCGACGTTGACCAGCACGTCAGCCTGCCGCAGGTCGGGCGCCGCCTCGGCCGCGGCCAGTCCGGCGTCGAACTCGCGGCTGGAGTAGCCGACGTCATTGGATCCCGCGCCGGTGGCGTACAACGGGGCGAGGAACTCGATCATCGACGGGTAGTCGCCGATCCAGCCGGCCCGGAACGCAGTGTCGATCGTACGGTTGGTGATTTGGGTGCGGAAGCCGGCAAAGGTGGGCTGCGGGGCGCCGACGGCATCGATGCCCAGCACGTTCTTGATGCTGTTGGCCACCGCGTCCACCCACTCCTGATGTCCGCTGTCGGCGTTGTAGGCGATGGCGTACCGCCCGCTCCACGGCGAAATCGAATTGGCTTGGGCCCAGAGTTGGCGCGCCCGTTCGGGATTGAAGTCCAAAGCGTCGCTGCCGGGGATGTTAGGGTCGAATCCCGGCAACGAGCTGGCGGTGAAGTCGCGGGCCGGGCTGCGGGTGTTGTTGAAGATCTGCTGACAGATCTGCGGGCGGTTGATGGCCGCCGACAACGCCAACCGGCGCAGCCGTCCTTCCTCGCCGCCGAAGTGGGGCAGCCGCAACGGCGTGTCGAGCGATTGGCTGACGGCGACGGGCCCGCTGGCCGAGTTACCGCCCAGGTCGCGCTGGTAGATCGTCAACGCGCTGGACGGAATGGTGTCCAGGACATCGAGGTTGCCGGAGAGCAGGTCGGCGTAGGCGGTGTCCAGGTTGGCGTAGAACTCGAACCTCAGCCCCTTGTTGCGTGGCTTGCGGTTGCCGTGGTAATCGGGGTTGGGCCGCAAGTCAATTCGGACGTTGTGCTCCCATGCTGGCCCGTCGGCACCGTCGGCGAGTGCGTAGGGGCCGTTGCCGATCGGGTGCTGCCCGAAGGCGCTCATGTCCCGAAAGGCCGCCTGCGGCAAGGGGTAGAACGCGCTGTGTCCCAGCCGCAGCGTGAAGTCTATGGTGGGCGCCTTCAGCCGGACGGTGAACTCCCGGTCGTTGATGACCTTCAGGCCGGACATGGTGGTGACCGCCGGGTTCGGGTCACCGGCCGTCCCGGCGACGGCATCGAAGCCGTCGATGGGACTGAAAAAGCTTTGCTGCAGTTGGGCGTTGGTGCTCAACGCCCCGTAGTTCCATGCGTCGACGAACGAGTGGGCTGTGACCGGCGAGCCGTCGGTGAACGTCCAGCCGGACTTGAGGACGATGCGGTAGTTGATGTTGTCGGTGGTCTCGACGGATTGGGCGACCTCCGGCGAGGAGTTGCCGGCGGCGTCGTAGGACATCAGCCCGGCGAAGAGCCGATCGAGGATCCGGCCGCCCAGGCTGTCGTTGGTGCCGGTGGGAATCAGCGGGTTCGGCGGTTCCCCGCCGTTGACCACCACCAGCTCCGGGCTGAGCGCGCCGCCACCGCAACCGGCCAGCGAGGCGACCACGAGCATCGCGGCGACGACCGGGGCCAGCACGGCCGACGGGATCCGCATCGCACGCATGACACCCGACCCTAGGGCCTGAAGCCGCGCGACGGTGAAGTGCCCGGTGCGGCTCGCCAACTTAGAATCCCGTCGTGACTGTGCAGTATCTGGCCTCGCATGAATCGGGGGTGCGAGCAGGCTTCTTGATGTTCTCCCTCGGTTTGCCCGCAATCGGATTGGTCTGCCTGGTCATTGGACTGGTGGAACGCTCCCGCGCCCGCCGACGGGCTCCCGCCTACCCGCCGCCGCAATACCCGCCGGGCTTCCCCGTCCATCCCGGTTATCCCTACCCGCCGCCGGGCTATCCCGCTCCGCCCTATCCGGCTTATCCGGGCTACGCGCCGCGGCCACGGACGCCGAAGTCGGCCACCACCCTCATCACCATCGGCGCCGTGCTGTTGACGTTGGGAGGATTGGGCGTCCTTGGCAGGACGGCGCAAGTCCTGTCCGAGCGCCCCGAGGACGTCGCCCTGGCGGTGGGCGATTGCATTACCGAAAACGATTACGCGGCACACCATTTCGAGAAGCACCTGATCAGCGGCTGCATCGATCCAGCGAACACCTATGAACTCGCATTCAAGGGAGGCGCCTCCGAGAGCTGCCCCGACGGCAAGCGCGAACACTCGATTTACGAGCGCACCAGCAACCACTCGACGCTCCTGTGTTTCATGATCAATCTGCGGCAGGACCAGTGCTACCAGGTGACCCGCGACGGCGAGGCCGTAAGCATGAAACCGGACGACTGCAACCAATCAAGCCCGCTGCACGTGAGAGTCAGTCAGCGCATCGACGGCAGCGCGGACAAGACTCAATGCCCGCCCGACAGCAAGGGCATCGCCTACCCCGTTCCCGCACGGGTCTATTGCCTGGTCAGAGCAGACTGACGCCGCTTCAGACCGCGGTGATCGGATGCACCTGCAATTCGCAGGCGTCGATGGTGGCCGCGACCGTCAGCACCATTTCGGTGTCGGGCGGGTTGACGCGCAGGTCGGTGTAGGTGGGGCAGGCGGCACCACTGCCGTCGACGGCCATTCCCTCGACGACGGCCTGCCCCTGCGCCGAGATCGACAGCAGCACGGTGGGTGGCACGTCCGTGCCGGCGGGCAGCCCACCCAGGTAGCCGCGCAGCGTGGGTTGCGCGTGAATCGCTGGCCCGCCCGCGCCCGAATCCACCCAGGCGTACCCGGTGAGCGTGCACGGTTCGGCGCCCCCAGCGAGGGTGAACACCAACGTCACCGCGCGATGCCCCACCGCGCCTTCCGTCGGCGAGGCGGTCACGGCGATCTGCTCCGACCGGCACGGCGTGGCCTGGTCGCCGCTCTCCAGCGGCACGGCCGATGCGGGCCAACCCGGCACGGCGGCCGCCGCGTAAACCGTTGCGGCCGCGGCAAAGCGGGGGATTAGTCGGCGGATGCCCCGCCCATGACCCGGCACAGGAGGTGATTATCCGGCATGGGCCGCACTTTGACCGGCGAATTCGCGCACCGCTACCACTCGCACAGCTACGCCTCGCCCGGATAGGCTCGCAGGCGGCCACCAGCGCACGGCCGCCGAACGGCGCAGTCTCGACTACAGGAGAGAACTTAGTGACCGCCACCCATTCCGCAGGCCCGTCCTCCTATCCGCCGCCGGCGCAGTTCGCCGAGCAGGCCAACGCGGGCGAGGAACTGTACCGCGAAGCCGAGCAGGACCGGCTGGCCTTTTGGGCCAAGCAGGCCAACCGGCTGTCGTGGGCGACGCCGTTCACCGAGGTGCTGGACTGGTCGCAGGCGCCCTTCGCCAAGTGGTTCGCCGACGGCCAGCTCAACGTCGCCTACAACTGCGTGGATCGCCACGTCGAGGCCGGCAACGGTGATCGGGTCGCGATCCACTGGGAGGGCGAACCCGTCGGCGATCACCGCAGCCTGACCTACGCCGATCTGCAAACCAAGGTGTGCAAGGCCGCCAACGCGCTCACCGACCTCGGTCTGGTCGCCGGCGACCGGGTCGCGATCTACCTGCCGCTGATCCCCGAAGCGGTGATCGCGATGCTGGCCTGCGCGCGCCTGGGTTTGATGCACAGCGTGGTGTTCGCCGGCTTCACCGCCAAGGCGCTGCAGGCCCGGATCGCCGACGCGTCGGCCAAGCTGCTGATCACGAGCGACGGCCAGTTCCGCCGCGGCAAGCCGGCGCCGCTGAAGGACGCTGCCGACGAGGCCGTCAGCGGCGGCGACAGTCCCGTCGAGCACGTACTTGTGGTGCGGCGCACCGGAATTGACGTGTCCTGGAACGACGACCGCGACCTGTGGTGGCACGACGTCGTCGACTCCGCGTCCGCCGAGCACACCCCGGAGCCCTTCGACGCCGAGCAGCCCTTGTTCCTGCTGTACACCTCCGGAACCACCGGCAAGCCCAAGGGCATCGTGCACACCAGCGGCGGCTACCTGACCCACGCCGCCTACACGCACTACTACGTCTTCGACATCAAGGCCGACACCGACGTGTTCTGGTGTACCGCCGACATCGGCTGGGTCACCGGCCACACCTACGGCGTGTACGGCCCGCTGGCCAACGGAGTCACCGAGGTCCTGTACGAGGGGACGCCCGACTCGCCCAGCCAGCACCGGCATTTCGAGATCATCGAAAAGTACGGTGTCACAATCTATTACACCGCTCCCACGCTGATCCGCACGTTCATGAAGTGGGGACGCGAGATCCCCGACGCGCACGACCTGTCCAGCCTGCGGCTGCTGGGCTCGGTCGGCGAACCGATCAACCCCGAAGCGTGGCGCTGGTATCGCAAGGTGATCGGCGCCGACCGCCTTCCCATCGTCGACACCTGGTGGCAGACCGAGACCGGCGCCACGATGATCTCCCCGCTGCCCGGAGTCGCTGCGGCCAAACCGGGTTCGGCGATGAGGGCGCTGCCGGGCATCTCGGCCAAGATCGTCGACGACCACGGCGAGCAACTGGTCCCCGGCATCCACCAGGGTGAGCACGTCACCGGCTACCTGGTGCTGGACCAGCCGTGGCCATCCATGCTGCGCGGCATCTGGGGAGACCCCGAGCGGTACGTGGAGACCTACTGGTCCCGGTTCGGCGAGCAGGGCTGGTATTTCGCCGGTGACAGCGCCTATTACGACCGCGACGGCGCCATCTGGGTGGTGGGCCGCATCGACGACGTCATGAACGTCTCGGGGCACCGGCTGTCCACCGCGGAGGTGGAGTCGGCGCTGGTCGGTCACGCCTCGGTGGCCGAGGCTGCGGTGGTCGGGGCGACCGACGCCACCACCGGCCAGGCCATCTGCGCGTTCGTCGTCCTGCGCTCCGATCACCAGGTGCACGACGGGATCGTCGACGAATTGCGCGTCGAGGTGGCCCGGGAGATCTCACCGATCGCCCGCCCGCGCGAGGTCCACGTGGTGCCCGAGCTACCCAAGACGCGCAGCGGCAAGATCATGCGCAGGCTGTTGCGAGACATCGCCGAGAACCGCGAACTGGGCGACACCTCGACGTTGCTCGATCCCGGCGTGTTCGACGCGATCAGGGCGGCGAAGTAGTCGCCGCGGTTTAGCCGGGCAGCGGGCTGAACCCCGCGCCGGGCCGGTGCTTGGAGTTGATGTCGGCCAGGATCGCGTTGAACGACTGCACCACGGCCGGCGTGTGCAGCGGAATGTATTTGATGACGCAGGTCGGCAGGTTGTCGCTGAACGCCCCGTGGATCATGCCGACCAGCTGATTGTTGACGGTGACCGGCGCGCCGGAGTCGCCCGGCTGGCCGCAGACCTGCATGACGATGGTGCCTGGCGCCTGACCCATGCCCCAGGTGACGCCGCACGAATTGCCGGTCGTGCGGCCCTGTTTGCAGGCGATCTCACCGAAGGCGGGGTCCGGGCCGATGCCACTGATCAGGAAGCCGTTGAAGTTGGCCACCGGCGTCACCTTGGCCGGGTCGAACTTGATCACCGCGTAGTCGAGGTTGTCGTTACCGGCGACCATGGTGCCCAGCACGCCGGCGTTTTCCGCACCCTCGGCGGTGACTTGGGCCCCCGGGCCGCCGCAGTGCGCGGAGGTGAAACCGATCAGCTCGCCGGCGGCGTCGCCGCCGATGGTGGTCAGGGTGCACATGGTGTCGCCGTTGATGACGATGCCCGCCCCACCGCCGATCGGGATCCGGACGTCAGCGGCCGCGGCGCGGGCGTGCGAACCCATCACGGTCACGAGCAGGGCGACCATCGCCAGTAAGAAGCATCGGTGCGCCCTCCGCACGGCCCCACTCCCATCGGTCAGCCGGACATCGCGACCGGCTTGGCCGAGTGTAATCGGCCTCGATGTGATGTTCGCTCTGGAAAGCGCGTCGGCCGCGCGCGGCGTCGCCGACCGCCTTCTGTCCGAACCGAACTGGCCCAGGCGCGCTCCAACCCCGGCCGGCGGCGCCCAGCCGGCCTCGTGCGGCTTCGTCTATCCGGGCGCCACGTGGCAACATAAACCGCGACGACAGCGAGCCGGGCAACGACGAAAGAGGACCGTCTGTGAGCAAAGCCGATGGCAAGAACGGTGTGCCCAGCACCCTGACCACGATTCCGTTGACCGACCCGCATGCCAAATCCGCCGAGCCGTCGATCGGTGACCTGATCAAAGACGCGACGGCCCAGGTGTCCACGCTGGTGCGCGCCGAAGTCGAGCTGGCGCGCGCCGAAATTACCCGGGACGTCAAAAAGGGTTTGACCGGGAGCGTCTTCTTCATCGCCGCGCTGGTGGTGCTGTTCTATTCCACCTTCTTTTTCTTCTTCTTCATCGCCGAGCTGCTCGACACCTGGCTGTGGCGCTGGGCGGCATACCTGATCGTGTTCGGGGTCATGGTGGTCGTCGGCGCCTTCCTGGCGTTGCTGGGCTTCCTCAAGGTCCGCAGGATCCGGGGACCGCGCCAGACGATCGAATCGGTCAAGGAGACGCGCACGGCGCTCACGCCGGGCCACGACAAGGCCCCGGCCGGCGCCAGGGAGCTGCCCGAGTCGCGCGGCAAGCACGCGAAGCCCGCCAACGGCGCCACCGCCGATCCATCGGGTTGGTAAATGGCGCCGCCGGATCCGTCGGTAACCCGCATCGACGGGCCGTGGCGCCATCTCGATGTGCACGCCAACGGCATCCGCTTCCACGTCGTCGAGGCCTTAGGCGACGCCGACGGCCGGCCGGCGACGTCGCGCCCGCTGGTGATGCTGCTGCACGGGTTCGGGTCGTTCTGGTGGTCGTGGCGCCATCAGCTGCGCGGACTGCGCGGGGCGCGCGTGGTGGCCGTCGACCTGCGCGGCTACGGGGGCAGCGATAAGCCACCCCGCGGCTACGACGGCTGGACCATGGCCGGCGACGCGGCCGGACTCATCCGGGCGCTGGGGCACTCCTCGGCGACGTTGGTCGGCCACGCCGACGGCGGGCTGGGCTGCTGGGCCACCGCCTTGCTGCATCCGCGGCTGGTGACGGCGATCGCGCTGATCAGTTCGCCGCATCCGGCGGCGTTGCGGCGATCGACGTTGACGCGACGCGACCAGGGTTACGCCCTGCTGCCGACCCTGCTGCAATACCAAATACCGTTGTGGCCCGAGCGCCTGTTGACCCGGGACGACGCCGCCGAGATCGAGCGTCTGGTCCGCAGCCGCAGTTGTGGCAAATGGCTTGCCTCCGAAGACTTTTCCGAAACCATCGGCCATCTGCGCACGGCGATCCAGATCCCGGCCGCGGCGCACAGTGCACTGGAATACCAGCGCTGGGCCGCCCGCAGCCAGCTGCGCGACGAAGGCCGGCGCTTCATGAGGTCGATGAGCCAGCAGCTCAGCGTCCCGCTGTTACACCTGCGCGGCGACGCCGATCCCTACGTGCTGGCCGACCCCGTCGACCGAACGCAGCGCTACGCACCGCAGGGACGCTACGTATCCATTTCCGGCGCAGGGCATTTCAGCCACGAAGAGGCGCCCGAGGAAGTCAACAGGCACCTGACGAAGTTTCTCGACCAGGTGCACCTGACCCGGGCCAGGTGAGCGCTGCGGTTCAGCCGACGCAGGACCCGGTGCCCACCAGTTGGGTGTCACCGATCCTGGCCAGCTGACCGGCCACCTCGTCGGCGGTCAGCACGAAGCCGGTGTCGGGATCGTCGACCGCCGCGCCGAACACCACCCCGAGCACGTGGCCGTCGAGATCGATCAACGGCCCACCCGAATTGCCTTGCTCCACACTGGCTCTGATCGTGTAGACGTCACGGGTGACCGGCGCCGGATCGCGGTAGATGTCGGGACCGCTCAGCTTGATCAGCTCGCGGATCCTGGCCGGGGTCGCGGTGAAGTTGCCACCACCCGGATACCCCAGGACGACGACGCTGGCACCAGTTTTCGCGTCGGCCTGGGCAAAAGCCAGTGGCGGCGGGGGCAGGTTGGGCACGGCCAGGATCGCGATGTCGACCGCCGGATCGTAGGACACCACGGTGGCGTCCAGCGGATTGCCGCTGGCGTAGATCTGCACGCTGTTGGAGCCGGCCACCACGTGCGCATTGGTCATCACCCTGTCGGGTGCGATGACAAATCCGCTGCCCTCCAACACTTTCTGGCAGCTGGGCGCCAGGCTGCGCACCTTGACCACGCTGGGCGCGGTGGCCTGCACCACCGGGTTGCCGGCCAGCTCGGGATCGGGCGAGGCGACCGGGATGACGGGGGTGCGGCTGAACGGCTCCAGCACCGCGGGCAGGCCGGAGGTGTTCAGCAGCGCCGAAAGCCGCTTGGGCACCGTCTTGAGCCAGGGCGGCGCAACGTCGTTGACCTGAGCCAACACTCGCGAGCCGCGGACCGCCGCGGCCAGTTCCGGCTGATCCTTGGACTGGGTCAGCGGCGTGGCCAGCAACCACGCCGCGGTCAGCACCACGACCAGCTGGACCGCCACCCCGATGACCGAGTCGACCGTGCGGATGGAACGGCTGCGGATCGCGCTGCGAACGGCCCGCCCCAGCACCACACCGGCGACCTCACCGATGACCACCAGCGCAAGGATCAAGAACAGTGCGGCAAACAATTTGGCGCGCGGCGCCGCGATGTGGCTGACCAGATGGGGCGCCAGCAGTACCCCCGCGATGGCGCCCAGCAACACCCCCACAAACGACAGCAACGAGCCCAACGCGCCCGAGCGCCAGCCCGAGACCGCCGCGATGAACGCGACCGCCAGGACGGCGACATCCAGCCATTGCGACGGGGTCATCGAATTCATCGCAACCCGCCCCCCTCGCCGACCAGCGCCATCGCCGCGTCCAGCTCGCGCTCGTCGCCGATGTCCCAGGGCTGGGCCCAGCCCGCGACGTCGAGCAGCGCAGAGATCACCTGGCCAGTGAATCCCCAGACCAGCATCTCGTTGAGCAGAAACGCCGGGCCGGCCCACCGACGGCCGAGATCACCGCGGTACACCATCAGCCGGTTGGCCGGATTGATGAAGGCGCGCAACGGAACTCGCGCCACGATCGCCGTTTCGGCCTCGTTGACCACGGCCACCGGACCCGGATCCGGCGAGTACGCCAGCACCGGGACGACGTGGAATTGCGACGGCGCGATGAACATCTTCTCCATCGTCGCCAGGGGATAGAGCCTGCTGACGTCGATCCCGGTTTCCTCGCGGGCCTCGCGCAGCGCGGTGTCCACGGGGCCGTCGTCGGTGGGATCGGACGCGCCGCCGGGAAACGCGGCCTGGCCGGCGTGGTGACGCAGGGTCGACGCCCGCACGGTGACCAGCAGGTCGGCGTCGTCGGGAAAACCACCGTCGGGCGCCCCGGATTCCGAGCCGGAGAACAACACCAGCACGGCGGCTTCGCGGCCGCCGCCGCGCAGGGTCGCCACCGCCGACGCGGCCTTGCTGGTGATCATCGCCAGCACGTCTTCCGGCAAGCGGCGCCGGGCCGCATCGGGAACGTCATCGACGTGGTCGACCAGCGGACGCAGCCAGGACGGGCAGGCGTCAGGCCGCAGCGGAACGGCCCCGCGCGCGGGGGCGGGGTCCCCATTCCGCAGGGGCGAACCCCCAGCACTCACGGCCCCTCCAGTCGGTTCAATTTTTCCGCTTATCCCCTGTCATCACCGATCGCGGCCGCGATCTCATCGGCAGTGGTGAATGCTCGTGGCAGCGTCTGGGCAACGCTACCGTCCGCTCGCAGCACCACCGTCGCGGGCATCACATTTACCACGCGGAGTGCGGCCGCGACCCGGCGACGACCGTCCTGCAGCGCCGGCAGGCGCACCCCGAGCTCGGCCAGCCGCAGCAGGGCGGCCGTCTCGTTCTCGTCTTGATGCACCGTCACCACCGTCACGTCCGAACCGGCCCGACGTTGATACTCGGCCATCGCGGGCAGTTCGGCGGCGCACGGCGCGCACCAATACGCCCACAAGTTGAGGACCACGCGCCGCCCGGCCACCGCGCGTGCGACGTCGACAACCGAACCGTCGGCGGCGCACTCCGCCGTCACGCCGCGCAGCAACTCGGGGCCGGGACCGTTTCCGGCGCCGGGGCACGGCGGCAGGTCGGCGCGCTGCCGCGGTCCCGACAACGCCGCCGGCGTATCGGCGTCGCGATGTTCCCGGTCGGCCACGGTCCGGCCGCTCGCGGGGGTGGCGGTCGTGTCGGCGTCATCGCGCAGCTGGGCGACCAGCGCCGCGATCAGCGCCACCACCACCGCCAGGATGGCGATGTGCCAGCGGGCCTTCCGGGTCAAGGTCGGCTTGGGAAGAGGCATGCTGTGCCCGTGCGTCGGTCGCGAACCGGCTTACAGCCCGGCCAGGGCGAGCAGGTGCTCGGTTTCGGGGCCCTTCACCAAGGGGGCGGCCAGCGCCGCTTCGGTTGGTCCCAGGCCGAAGGAGGGGCAGTCCTTGGCGATCAGGCAGACGCCGCACGCCGGTTTGCGTGCGTGGCACACCCGACGACCGTGGAAGATCACCCGGTGGCTCAGCAGGGTCCACTCGCCGCGTTCGATGAGCTCACCCGCGGCGTGCTCGATCTTGACGGGGTCCTTCTCGGTGGTCCATCGCCACCGGTGCACCAGCCGCGCGAAGTGGGTGTCGACGGTGATGCCGGGGATCCCGAAGGCGTTGCCCAGGATGACGTTGGCGGTCTTGCGTCCCACCCCCGGCAGGGTGACCAGTTCGGCCATGGTCGACGGCACCTCACCGTCGAATCGTTCGACCAGGGCCTGCCCCAGACCGATCAGCGAGGAGGCCTTGTTGCGGAAGAAACCGGTCGGGCGGATCAGGTTTTCCAGTTCCGCCCGGTCGGCTTGCGCATAGTCCAGCGCCGAGGGGTACCGCTTGAACAGCGCCGGCGTCGTCAGGTTGACCCGCTTGTCGGTGCTCTGCGCCGATAGGATGGTCGCGACGGTCAGTTCCAGCGGCGTCGTGAAATCCAGCTCGCAGTGTGCGTCCGGAAAGGCTTGTGCCAGAGCGCGATTCATCCGGCGGGCCCGTCGCACCAGGGCGACCCGGGTTTCCTGCGACCACCGTCCGGCATCGGCGGCGCCGGACGGGGCCGGAGCCGATTTCGAACGCCCGGACGACTTTGCCGCTGTCACCTACGACAGAGTACTGATTTCGTGATCTGGCCGAGACCCCGTGTTGATTCAAGGCCATGTTTACTCTTCGTGTGTCGTGGTTGCTGGTGGCCGGCGTTCCGGTGCTGCTGATGCTGGCGGCGCTGGGTCTTGGACGGCTCGAATCGGAGCTCGCCCCCGCCGCCACGGCTGTGGCCGACGTCGACGAATTCCTCGAACTTGCCGGCGCCGTGGACATGCGCACGCTGGCGTCCGAAGGCATGCCGGAGGCGCTGGAATACCTGCATCGGCGCGAGCTTGCGCAGCTGCCCACGGCGGCGACGAACGGGCTGGGCGGCGGGCCGCGTCATGCCGCGCCGTCGTTTGCCGTCGGCTTCGTCGACCGCGACGAGATGACGTTACCCACGCGGATCCACGGTCAATCGCACGTCAATCCGCAGTTTAGGGCACCTCGACACGCCAATCGTGTGTAGCGTTGGCACGTTGGACACAACGGCCTACCTCTAGACTCGTCACGCGAGCAAGGGGTTAGCCTGCCCGTATCACATTAATTTTCTGGGAAAGTTGAAGAGGCAACGTGGACGAGATCCTGGCAAGGGCAGGAATCTTCCAAGGGGTTGAACCCGGCGCAGTCACAGCACTGACCAAGCAGCTGCAACCCGTCGACTTCCCCCGCGGACACACGGTCTTCGCCGAGGGGGAACCCGGCGATCGGCTGTACATCATCGTCTCGGGGAAGGTGAAGATCGGTCGCCGTTCGCCCGATGGACGCGAGAACCTGCTGACGATCATGGGCCCGTCGGACATGTTCGGCGAATTGTCGATCTTCGACCCGGGTCCCCGGACATCCAGCGCCACCACCATCACCGAGGTGCGGGCGGTGTCGATGGACCGCGACGCGCTGCGGGCCTGGATCGCCGACCGCCCCGAGATCGCCGAGCAGCTGCTGCGGGTGCTGGCCCGACGCCTGCGCCGCACCAACAACAACCTGGCCGACCTCATCTTCACCGACGTGCCCGGCCGGGTGGCCAAGCAGCTGCTGCAGCTGGCCCAGCGGTTCGGCACCCAGGAGGGCGGCGCGATGCGGGTCACCCACGACCTGACGCAGGAAGAGATCGCGCAGCTGGTCGGGGCCTCCCGCGAGACGGTGAACAAGGCGCTGGCCGACTTCGCCCACCGCGGCTGGATCCGCCTGGAGGGCAAGAGCGTGCTGATCTCGGACTCCGAGCGATTGGCCCGCCGAGCGAGGTAAGCGCGGGCGTAGCCCGGGCGCAACCGAGCGAGCATCAAACCCCGAGCGAGGTAAGCGCGGGCGGGAGGCGGCGCTGCGCCGTCATTAGGCACACCGGCCCCACGGGCACCTTCTCGGCACCATGAGGCGACTTCACAACGTGCTAGCGCCGGTGCTAGCGCTTTTCAGAAGAACTTTGTGCTCCCAGAGCCGAGACCGAGGGGCGGTAGTGTCTCGCTGGGTCGCCCTACGCCGTGGGCTCGGAGCGCAGATAGTTCAGCTGCACCTGCACGGACCACTCGGCGGCATCCCAGAGCTTCTCGTCGACATCGACATAGACGTGTTCGACGATCTGGCGGGCGCCGGCGTCCTCCCCCAGCTCCCGCAATGCCGCACGCACCTGGTCCAATCGCTCCCGTCGGTGCGCGAGATAGCCCTGGGTGACGCTCGCCAGGTCGGTGAGCTCAGGGCCGTGCCCGGGCAGCACCGCCCGTCGTCCCAGGCCGCGCAGGCGCCGCAGCGATTCCAGGTAGTCCGTCAGGCTGCCGTCCTCCTTGTCGAGGACGGCGGTGCCGCGGCCCAGCACGGTATCGGCGGTCAACACGGCATCGTCGAGCAGGAAGGACAGCGAATCGGCGGTGTGGCCGGGGGTCGCCATGACCTTGATTTTCAGCCCGGCGGCGTCGATCACCTCGCCGTCGGTCAGCTCGCCGCCGAGGCCGCGCAGAAAACCGCTGCCCGCCGAGCGCACGGTGGCGCCGGTCAGCTCGACCAGCTTGTCGATGCCGTCGGTGTGATCGCTGTGCCGGTGGCTGATCAGGACCAGGGCGATACGGCCCAGCGCGGCGACCCGCGCGATGTGGTCAGCGTCGTCGGGCCCGGGGTCCACGATGACGAGCTCGTCGCTGCGCGGGCCGCGCAACACCCAGGTGTTGGTGCCCTCGAGCGTCAGCAGACCGGGGTTGTCGGCCAGCAGGACCGACGCGGTCTCGGTGACCGCCCGCAACGTGGCGTAGGCGGGATGGGTGAGCGACTCGGCGGCCTTGGTCACGGACGTCAGCCGACCTCGACGATCAGCTCCACTTCCACCGGCGCGTCCAGTGGCAGCTCGGAGACGCCGACCGCGGAACGCGCGTGCGCGCCCCGCTCGCCGAACACCTCGCCGAGCAGCTCGGAGGCCCCGTTGATGACGCCGGGCTGGCCGTTGAACCCCGGCGCCGACGCGACGAACCCGACGACCTTGACCACCCGGGTCACCGCGTCGATGTCCACCAGCGAGTTGACGGCCGCCAGCGCGTTGAGCGCACAGATCCGCGCCAGCGCCTTGCCCTCGTCGGGGCTGACGCCGGCGCCGACCTTGCCGGTGCCCAACAGCTTTCCGGCCTGCATCGGCAGCTGGCCCGCCGTGTAGATCAGGTTGCCCGTGCGCACCGCCGGTACATAGGCGGCCAGCGGCGCAACCACCTCCGGAAGCTCGAGGCCGAGCTGCCCGAGCCTGGCCGAAGCACTCATCGCACCGACCTCTATTTGGGGCGCTTCAGGTACGCGACGTGCTGCTCGCCGGTCGGCCCTTGCAGCACCGACACCAACTCCCAGCCGTCGGCACCCCACTGGTCGAGGATCTGTTTGGTGGCATGCGTCAGCAGCGGGACCGTGACGTACTCCCATGCGGTCGGTTGGCTCATGCCGCGAGCTTATCGGGTCGGGCTAGCATGCGAAGGTGGCAACCACATCGAGCGGCGGAGCTGCCGTCGGCTGGCCTGCGCGCTTGACGAAGGCCCGTTTACATTTCGTCACCGGCAAAGGCGGCACGGGTAAGTCGACCATCGCGGCCGCGCTGGCTCTGACGCTGGCCGCCGGGGGCCGCAAGGTCTTGCTCGTGGAAGTCGAGGGGCGCCAAGGGATTGCGCAACTCTTCGACGTCCCGCCGCTGCCCTACCAGGAGGTGAAGATCGCGACCGCCGAGCGCGGCGGTCAGGTCAACGCCCTGGCGATCGACATCGAGGCCGCCTTCCTCGAATACCTCGAGATGTTCTACAACCTGGGCATTGCGGGTCGCGCGATGCGCCGCATCGGCGCCATCGAGTTCGCGACCACGATCGCGCCCGGACTGCGCGACGTGCTGCTGACCGGCAAGATCAAAGAGACCGTGATCCGCGTCGACAAGAATCGGCTGCCGGTTTACGACGCGATCGTCGTCGACGCCCCGCCGACCGGACGGATCGCGCGGTTCCTGGACGTCACCAAAGCCGTGTCCGATCTGGCCAAGGGCGGCCCCGTGCATTCGCAGGCCGACGGCGTGGTGAAGCTGCTGCACTCCGAGCAGACGGCCATTCACTTAGTCACCCTGCTGGAGGCGTTGCCGGTCCAGGAGACGCTGGAAGCCATCGAAGAACTCGCCGAGATGCAGCTGCCGATCGGCAGCGTGATCGTGAACCGCAACATCCCGTCTTATCTGCAGCCGGCCGATCTGGCGAAGGCCGCCGAGGGGCACGTCGATGCGGACTCGGTGCGGGCCGGATTGGAAAAATCCGGAATCAGCTTGAACGACAAGGACTTCGCGGGCCTGCTCACCGAGACCATCGAACATGCGACGGTCGTCGCTACGCGCGCCGAGATCGCCCAACAGCTCGATGAGTTGAAGGTGGCGCGACTGGAACTACCGGCCATTTCCGACGGGGTCGACCTCGGTAGCCTCTACGAGCTGTCGGAATCACTTGCGCAGCAGGGGGTTCGATGAGCGTCACGCCCAAACAACTTGATATGGCCGCCATCCTGGCCGACACCACCAACCGCGTGGTGGTGTGCTGCGGCGCGGGCGGGGTGGGCAAGACCACCACCGCGGCCGCCATCGCGCTGCGCGCCGCCGAATACGGGCGCAACGTCTGCGTTTTGACGATCGATCCGGCCAAGCGGCTGGCACAGGCTTTGGGGGTCAGCGACCTCGGCAACACGCCGCAACGCGTTCCGCTGGCGGCGGAGGTCCCCGGCGAGCTGCACGCGATGATGCTCGACATGCGCCGCACCTTCGACGAAATGGTGGTGCAGTACTCGGGACCCGGTCGCGCGCAGGCGATTTTGGACAACCAGTTCTATCAGACCGTCGCCAGTTCGCTTGCCGGCACGCAGGAATACATGGCGATGGAGAAGCTGGGACAGCTCCTGGCCGAGGATCGCTGGGACCTGGTGGTGGTCGATACCCCGCCGTCGCGCAACGCCTTGGACTTCCTAGACGCGCCGAAACGACTGGGCAGCTTCATGGACAGCCGGTTGTGGCGGCTGCTGCTGGCGCCGGGGCGTGGCATCGGGCGATTGGTCACCGGCGCAATGGGTTTGGCGATGAAGGCGATGTCGACGATCCTGGGTTCACAGATGCTCGGCGACGCGGCGGCATTCGTGCAGTCTCTGGACGCCACCTTTGGCGGCTTCCGCGAAAAGGCCGATCGCACCTACGCGCTGCTGAAGAGGCGGGGGACGCAGTTCGTGGTGGTGTCGGCCGCCGAGCCCGACGCGCTGCGCGAGGCCGCGTTCTTCGTCGACCGCCTGTCGCAGGAGGGCATGCCGCTCGCCGGGCTGGTGTTGAACCGGACCCATCCGCCGCTGTGTGCGCTGCCGGCCGAGCGGGCGATCGACGGCAGCGAAATGCTGGACCAGGACAGCGATTCCGAATCGGCGGCGCTGGCCTCGGCGGTGTTGAAGATTCATGCCGAGCGTGCGCAGATGGCCAAGCGAGAGATCAGACTGCTTTCCCGGTTCACGGGGGCCAACCCGCACGTGCCGGTGATCGGGGTTCCGTCGCTGCCGTTCGACGTTTCGGATTTGGAGGCGCTGCGGGCGCTCGCGGACCAGATCACTTCGGTCGGTGACGATGCGGGCCGGGCAACGCCCCGCTGAGGAACCGGCCGGCTGAAGATCCGGGCCCGCCCGTCGTAACAGAAACGTAATGACGAACGGCGGGGCGGTCGGCCCTACCCGCAGCGATGGACCGCCGGCGGGTCGGGCTCGCGAAGGTCAGCCGACGCTGCGGGTCCGCCGCTTGTCGAAGAAGTCCGCCCAGGAAACCACCTCGGGGTGCTGCTTGAGCAGGGCGCGGCGCTGCCGCTCGGTCATGCCGCCCCAAACCCCGAACTCGACCTTATTGTCCAGCGCGTCTGCTCCACACTCCTGCATCACCGGGCAATGACGGCAGATCACCGCCGCTTTACGCTGGGCCGCTCCCCGGACAAACAGTTCGTCGGGATCGGTGGTCCGGCATAGCGCCCTCGAGACCCATGCGATCCGTTCTTCAGCATCGACGCTGCGGAGTACTCCTTGTGCGGCTGCAATGTTTGTCCTACGCGCCGCCGGCCGTATTGGTGACACGAACTGTTCCCTTTCCCTACCGGCCGCCCGTCACGGCCGCCCTCCTCGGGTGCAGATCCTGACCTAGCGATCTACGCCACACTATGTACATCGGTGTTACCTGAATCTCACCGTGTGTCTAAGTTAGGTGGTCAGGTGCCAATTGCGCAACAGTCCGATAACGCTTTTTTTGGGACGGGCGTCCCGTCTCGTCCCAAACGATAGGCGAAGAAGTGATCTTGCACACTCTGTTGCACCTCTGACCTGTAACGCAACTGCAAATTCGCGGCCGCCGGCCCGCGCCCCAAGAGGACCCAAATTTTGGAAGAACGTGCAGCGTGGCGGCGTGACTGGGGGCCGCTACTGTAGTAGCCATGTCAGACCGCCCCCCGGCCGCGCTCACGATCCTTAAGCTCGCGGGGCTCTGTTTGTTGGCCAGCGTCGTCGCCACGGCCCTGCTGTTCCCGTTCGCCGGCGGAATAGGACTGGTGTCCAATCGCGCCTCGGAAGTGGTGGCCAATGGCTCGGCCCAGCTGCTCGAGGGCGAGGTGCCCGCCGTGTCGACGATGGTCGATGCCAAGGGCAACACCATCGCCTGGCTGTATTCGCAGCGCCGGTTCGAGGTGCCCAGCGACAAGATCGCCAACACGATGAAGCTGGCGATCGTCTCCATCGAGGACAAGCGGTTCGCCGACCACAACGGCGTGGACTGGAAAGGCACCCTGACCGGGCTGGCCGGCTACGCCCGCGGCGACGTCGACACCCGCGGCGGCTCGACCATCGAGCAGCAGTACATCAAGAACTACCAACTGCTGGTGACCGCGAAAACCGACGCCGAGAAGCGCGCGGCCGTGGAAACCACTCCGGCCCGCAAGCTGCGCGAGATCCGCATGGCCCTGACGCTGGACAAGACCTTCACCAAGCCCGAGATCCTGACCCGCTATCTGAACCTGGTCTCGTTCGGCAACGGCTCGTTCGGCGTACAGGACGCCGCCCAGACCTACTTCGGCATCAACGCGTCCGACCTGAACTGGCAGCAGGCGGCGCTGCTGGCGGGCATGGTGCAGTCGACCAGCGCCCTCAACCCGTACATCAATCCCGAAGGCGCACTGGCGCGGCGAAACCTGGTGCTGGACACCATGATCCAGAACATCCCGCAGGAGGAGGAAGCGCTGCGCGCGGCCAAGGCCGCGCCGCTGGGGATCCTGCCGCAGCCCAACGAACTGCCCCGCGGCTGCATCGCGGCGGGCGATCGCGCCTTCTTCTGCGACTACGTCCAGGAGTACCTGTCGCGGGCCGGGATCAGCAAGGAACAGGTGGCCCGGGGCGGCTACCTGATCAAGACCACGCTGGACCCGGACGTGCAGATCCCGGTCAAGGCGGCCATCGACAAATTCGCCAGCCCGACCCTGCCGGGGATCTCGAGCGTGATGAGCGTGATCCAGCCCGGCAAGACGTCGCACAAGGTGATGGCCATGGCCAGCAACCGCACCTACGGGCTCGACGTCGACGCCGGTCAGACAATGCGCCCCCAGCCCTTCTCGCTGGTCGGCGACGGCGCGGGATCCGTCTTCAAGATCTTCACCACGGCCGCGGCCCTGGACATGGGCATGGGCATCAACGCCACCCTCGAGGTGCCGGGCCGGTTCCAGGCGAAGGGCATGGGGAGCGGCGGGGCCAAGGGCTGCCCGAAGGACAACTGGTGCGTGGTCAACGCCGGTAACTACCGCGGGTCGATGAACGTCACCGACGCGTTGGCCACCTCGCCCAACACCGCTTTCGCCAAGCTGATCCAGCAGGTCGGCGTGACGCGCACGGTCGACATGGCGATCAAGCTCGGGCTGCGGTCCTACGCCGACCCGGGCACGGCCCGCGACTACAACCCCGACAGCAACGAGAGCCTGGCCGACTTCGTCAAACGGCAGAACATCGGCTCGTTCACGCTGGGCCCCATCGAGGTGAACGCGCTGGAACTGTCCAACGTCGCGGCCACGCTGGCCTCCGGCGGCACTTGGTGCCCGCCCAACCCGATCGACAAGCTGGTCGACCGCAAGGGCAACGAGGTCGCCGTCACCACCGAGACCTGCGACCAGGTGGTGCCCGAGGGCCTGGCGAACACGCTGGCCAACGCAATGAGCAAGGACGCCCTGGGCGGCGGCACGGCCGCCGGGTCGGCCAGCGCGGCGGGCTGGGACCTGCCGGTGTCCGGGAAGACGGGCACCACCGAGGCGCACCGCTCGTCGGGCTTCGTGGGCTTCACCAACCACTACGCGGCGGCCAACTACATCTACGACGACTCCACCAACCCCACCGATCTGTGTTCCGCCCCGCTGCGCCACTGCGGCGAGGGCGACCTGTACGGCGGAAACGAGCCGGCCCGCACGTGGTTCACCGCCATGAAGCCGATCGCCACCAATTTCGGGCCGGTGCAGTTGCCGCCCACCGATCCGCGCTACGTCGACGGGGCACCCGGGTCACGGGTGCCCAGCGTCGCCGGCCTGGATATCGACGCGGCCCGCCAGCGCATCAAGGAGGCGGGCTTCCAGGTCGCCGACCAGAACAACTTCGTCAACAGCAGCGCCAAGCAGGGCGAAGTGGTCGGCACGACGCCGAGCGGCGCGACGATTCCGGGCTCGATCATCACCATCCAGGTCAGCAACGGCATCCCGCCCGCCCCGCCGCCGCCACCGGAAGGCGCGCCGCCGGTCGGTTCGCAGGTCGTCGAGATCCCGGGCCTGCCGCCGATCACCATTCCGCTGCTGGCGCCGCCGCCACCGGCGCCCGGCCAACCGCCGCCATAGGCGGGATTGCGCCGTGACGCAAGAGATACGCTGCCAGTCCGCGACCGGCAGTAGGCTGCCAGCATGGCTGATGCTCAAGTCCCGATTGCCCGGCTCCTCCCCGGGCCGCCTCGCGGCCCGCATCGTCGCCGAGCTGTGCCCGTCCTGATCCGTGCCGGCGCCGCCACCCTTGCTTCGAGCGTCGCCGGCCTCGGTTATGCCGCGGTCATCGAGCGCAACGCGTTCGTCCTGCGCGAGATCACCATGCCCGTGTTGAGCCCGGGCTCGACGCCGCTGCGGGTGCTGCATGTCAGCGACCTCCACATGACGCCCGGCCAGCGCCGCAAACAGGAGTGGCTGCGCGAGCTGGCCGGCTGGGAGCCGGACCTGGTGGTCAACACCGGCGACAACCTGGCCCACCCCAAGGCGGTGCCGTCGGTCATCCAGGCCCTGGGCGACCTGCTGTCGCGGCCGGGTGTCTTCGTGTTCGGCAGCAACGACTACTTCGCGCCCACGTTGAAGAATCCGCTGAACTACGTGACCAACCCGTCCCACCGGGTCCGCGGCGAGCCGCTGCCCTGGCAGGACCTGCGGGCGGCCTTCACCGAGCGCGGCTGGCTCGACCTCACCCACACCCGACGCGAATTCGAAGTGGCCGGCCTGCACGTCGCCGCGGCGGGTGTGGACGACCCCCATCTCGACCGGGACCGCTACGAAACCATCGCCGGCCCGGCCAGCCCGGCGGCGAATCTGCGGTTGGGGCTGACGCATTCGCCCGAGCCCAGGGTGCTGGACCGCTTCGCCGCCGACGGCTATCAGCTGGTGATGGCCGGACATACGCACGGCGGGCAGGTGTGCCTGCCGTTCTACGGCGCGCTGGTGACCAACTGCGGTCTGGACCGCTCGCGCGCCAAGGGTCCGTCGCGCTGGGGCGCGAACATGCAGCTGCATGTGTCCGCCGGGATGGGCACCTCACCGTTCGCGCCGGTGCGATTCTGCTGCCGTCCGGAGGCCACCCTGCTGACGTTGATCGCCGCTCCGATGGGCGACCGCGACGCGGCCAGCGACCTGACCCGCTCGCAGCCCACAGCATCGGTGCGTTGACCGGCCAGACCCGGATCGCGGTCCGCAGCCGCTCACGTTGCTGGACCGACAACGCGATCCGGCTGATCCAGGCCGACGCCCGGCGTAGCGCCGACACCCATCTGCTGCGCTATCCCCTGCCATCGGCGTGGAGCACCGGCGGCCCCGGGGCTCAGGTCGCGCTATACCTCAAAGACGAGACCACGCACATCACCGGCAGCCTCAAGCACCGGTTGGCACGCTCGTTGTTCCTCTACGCGCTGTGCAACGGCTGGATCGACGAGGGCACCACGGTGGTCGAGGCGTCGTCGGGCTCGACGGCGGTGTCGGAGGCCTATTTCGCGGCCCTGCTGGGGCTGCCGTTCGTCGCCGTGATGCCCGCGGCGACGAGCACCTCAAAGGTGGCGCTCATCGAAGCCCAAGGCGGCCGTTGCCATTTCGTGCAGAGCTCCAGCGAGGTCTACGCCGAGGCCCAGCGGGTCGCCGGCGAGACCGGAGGGCATTACCTGGACCAGTTCACCAACGCCGAACGCGCCACCGACTGGCGGGGCAACAACAACATCGCCGAATCGATCTTCGAGCAGATGCGCGAGGAGGAATACCCGGTCCCGGAATGGATCGTGGTCGGTGCGGGCACCGGCGGAACCAGTGCCACCATCGGGCGCTACATCCGCTACCGGCGCCACGCGACCCGGTTGTGCGTCGTCGATCCGGAGAACTCCGCGTTCTTCCCCGCCTTCGCCGAGGACCGCGACGACGTCGTGCTGCCCACCTCGTCGCGCATCGAGGGCATCGGCCGGCCGCGGGTGGAGCCGTCGTTCCTGCCCGGCGTGGTCGACCGGATGTTGGCCGTCCCGGACGCGGCGTCGATCGCGGCCGCGCGGCACGTCAGCGCGGTGCTGGGGCGCCGGGTGGGGCCGTCTACGGGCACCAACCTGTGGGGTGCGTTTGGCCTGCTCGCCGAGATGGTCGCCGAGGGCCGCAGCGGTTCGGTGGTCACGCTGCTCGCCGACAGCGGCGACCGCTACCGCGACACGTATTTCAGCGACGAGTGGGTGACCGCGCAGGGACTGGACCCCGCGGGCCCGGCCGAGGCGCTGGTCGAGTTCGAGCGATCGTGCTCCTGGGCGTGACCCGGCGCACGGCGGTTTGGCCAGCCGATGGGCCGGTGCGATAGGCTGTCGGAGCTTCAAGCGGGGTGTGGCGCAGCTTGGTAGCGCGCTTCGTTCGGGACGAAGAGGCCGTGGGTTCAAATCCCGCCACCCCGACCAGTCTGACATCGATCGGTCGTCAGCCGTTCCGGCCGGTCGTCGACCGCCGTGTGGCGGTCGTCAACGGGCGTTCGCCCGGAGCAGGTGTGGTGCGCAATCACCCAAAACCGGGCCGATATACTGCATCTCGCGTAATGCTAAGCAGACAGCATTGACGTTCGTCGCCGTCATAACTCATCAGTGATCGCCTCGCGAGACCGCAGGCTGCAGAAAACGGCGCGGAAATGCCTGTAACCGGTCTCGAAGCATGAGGGCGACATTCAGTGACCAATCTTGACGATCTGACCCTGCTCACCGACGTTCTGCGCGCCATCTATTCCGCGGACGCTTCGGACTTCCCGCAGGTGCTCGACGACCTGACCGGCGCGGCGGCGCGCTGGGTGCCGGGGGCTCAGGAGGCGGGGATCACCGTCACCAGCCGGCAGAACGAGGTCAGCACCCCGTCGGTCACCCACGACAGCGCCCGTCTGCTCGACGAGTTCCAGCAGCGCCACCTGGAGGGGCCGTGCGTGCACGCCGCGTGGACCCGCAAGGTCGTCGTCGTCGACGACCTCGAGACGGACGAACGCTGGCCGAAGTATCAGGCCGACGCGCTCGCCCACACGCCGATTCGCAGTGTCCTGTCGCTGCCCATGTTCGCCGACGAGCTGAGCATGGGCGCCCTGAACTTCTACGCGGATCGCCCCCGGGCGTTCTCCGAAGACTCCCGCCGGATTGCCGCCATCTTCGCCACGCTGGGCGCCCTGGCATGGAGCAACGTCGTGCGCACCCAACAGTTCAAGGAAGCCCTGAGCACCCGCGACATGATCGGACAGGCCAAGGGCATCCTCATCGAGCGCTACGACCTCGACGATCAGACCGCGTTCAACACGCTGATCAAACTGTCGCAGAGCATGAACACCCCGCTGCGCGACATCGCGCGCCGGGTGATCGAGGACGCGACCCGGCGCTGACACCACTTGCCTGGCCCGAACATCGTTGTGGCGCGGGCCGTTTCGCTACCCTTCCCACTCCGGTTCCAGCCGCTGCGGCCTGGCGTGGGCAGCGACCCCGGGGGTGCGGCGCGGTCCCCGCACGGAAACGGTCGGGATTCGCGTCCAGCTCTGCAACTGGGTGCGCCCCACCAGGCGGCACTGATGCGTGATGGCCAGGCGGCGAGCCGCCTTGGTGAACGTCTGGTTGGTCACCACGACCGTCCGGTTACAGCCATGGTGCAGCGCCCCGGCCACGACCTGCTGGACCGCGGCGACCCCCACCGCCTTCGCCAGCCTTTTGCATTGAACGGCCATGCGGGCACCGTCCTTCTTGGCGATCAGGTCCACGCCGTAGTCGCCGGTGGTTGCCGTGGGCGTGACGCTGTAGCCCGCGATGCGAAGCTGCGCCGCAACGAATTCCTCGAACTCGGTGCCCGTCATCCGATCGATGGTCCGCAGCCCGGCTTTCGCGCACTTGAGGTCGCGCCGCCGCTGCGCGCCGGCCTGGTGTCGATCCCGCTGCACCGAAAGCCACCACAGGATCGCCACCGCGGCGGCCAGGCCAACCAGGCCGGCCGCGCACCCCGCCGGCAAACTACCGGTGGCCCGCTGCGTGAAATACCAAGGGAGCGCTAACCCCAGCGGGAGCAGCGACCCGAGCACCTTGTCCATCGTGGGCTGAACCTAGCGGATGCCACCGACAATCCGGCGCAGCTCCGCGATCGCGCCGCAGCGCGCGGCTCACCCCGCCCGGGGAGCTTTCGGCCGGGCGGCGTCAGGCGCAGTCGGCGCACACCGGAAGGCCGGAGCTGGTGGCCCGCATCCGGCTACGGTGCTGCACCAAAAAGCAGTTCGAGCAGGTGAACTCGTCGGCCCGCTGGGGAATCACGGTCACCGACAGCTCTTCCCCGGACAGGTCGGCGCCCGGCAGCTCGAAGAAGTGCACATCGTTGGGGTCCTCGTCCACGACGGTGGTGGCGGCTTCCTGCAGGGTCGGCGCCAATTCGCGCAGCGAGGACTTGTCCTGGGTGTCCGCGTCGGATATACGGCGTGCGTCGTAGTCAGTGGTGGTCGCCATAGGGGTTCCTTCCTGCTCTGGAACGGGTTGACGCACTTTCCTGTACTCCCCCGTGGCGCAGGCAGTACCCCGTTCGGGGGTGTGCTACACCAATGCGACCAAAAAAGATGCCGGCGTCTCCCCGACGGGCAAACCGCGACCGCTCAGCTGCTGGGCGGTGGCGCCGGCTGGTCGGAATGCTCGGAGTGCCAGCGCAGTTCGGCCTCACGGACCTTGCGGTGGGTGCGCAGCAGCCAGACCGCGCTCAGCGCGCCCAATATGACGGCCACGATCAGGGCGACCGCGCCGGTCACCAGATGGCCGGCAGCCACGGCGAACAGGCCTACGGTCAGGGCAATCACCGCGACGGCCGAACCCGCGAGGCCGGGCGCATTGGCACCATTCTGGAGGGATTCGCCGGCGTGCTGACGGGTGGTACGGGCATGGTCCACTGGGGCGTTCTTGCGGTAATCCAACGTCATCCCTCGTCGAAAACTATTGCGTGCCAATGTTATTCACAAGCCGTCCGGCTTTGGCCGGTTCAGCCGGCAGGCGCGGCAAAGCCGCTCCGGCGTAGCGGATCATCACCCCCGGATACCCTTTGGCCCCAGGACCAAACGAGAGTCGGGCCGTGTCAGTCACGCCCGGCCTGGGTATGCCGGGCACATGACTTCACGATCGCACGCGGGCGGGTGCCCGGGAGCCGGTGTAGGGAGCCTGCCCTGACGGCGCACGGCGGCCGCCCCGCCGTCTTGTTCGACGTCGACGGAACCCTGGTCGATTCCAACTATCTGCACGTGTACGCCTGGCAGCGCGCGTTCGACGCCGAGGGCATGGTGGTGGCGTCCTGGAAAATCCATCGCTGCATCGGGATGGACGGTTCCAGGCTGGTGCGCAAACTCTCCGACGACGCCCCGGAAGACGTGCGGGAGCGCCTCAGCGACAAGCACAGCGAGTACTACCGGAAGATCACGCCGCTGCTGCAGCCGTTGCCCGGCGCCCGCGACCTGGTGCGCCGCGTGGCCGAGCTGGGCTTGCAGGTGGTGCTGGCCAGCTCGGCGCCCGAAGACGAACTGGAGATTCTGCGCAAGGTGCTCGATTGCGACGACGTCATCTCTGAGACCACCTCGTCGCGCGACGTCGACACCGCCAAGCCCGAACCCGGCATCGTGCGGGTGGCCCTGGACCGCGCCGGCGTGGATGCCGACCACGCGGTGTTCGTCGGCGACGCCGTGTGGGACGCGCACGCCGCGGCCGGCGCGAGACTACCGTGCATCGGGCTGACGAGCGGTGGCATCTCCCGTGCGGAGCTGCGGGAGGCAGGGGCCGACCCCGTTTTCGCCGATCCACGCGACCTGCTCGAACACCTGGAGTCCACCCGGATCGCGGCGCTGGCGCCCGGGCGCTGATCGGGCGGTTCGCGTCAGTCGCCGTGCGTCCGCAACAGCAGCGGCAGCACCCACCAGAAGACGGTGAACAGCGGCAGCGCACACGCTCCGGCGATCAAGCCGACGGTCCGTCCAGCCACCGCGGCGAAAATGATCGTGGTCAGGCCGATCACCGCCAGACCGAGCAGGGCCAGCCCGGCATAGGCACACCGGTGCGCGGCCGAGACCAGGACTTGGAGCCGATGACGCCGGAACAGCATCCGGTGCATCGCCACCGGGGCGATCAGCAGGACCGTCGCGCACACCGCACACACCACGGTGGCCAGGTAGATTACGCGCATCGGCGGCCCCAACACGTCGAAGCGCTGCTGGAACGGCAGGGTCAGCAGGAAGCCGGTCAGCAGCTGCACCCCGGTCTGGACCACCCTTAGCTCCTGCAGCAGGCTGTTCCAATTCCGGTCCAGCCGTTGAACTTCGGTCTCGCCTCGCTCACGGTGATCCCACCGCTGGTCGGATTGCGGATCATCGACGTCCATAGCCTGATCATCGCACTTGGAGTGGGGCGCACAGACCCCTTCGGGGCCTCCGTGTGCACGGGAAAACCGGGAACAGGTCACGAGATCGATGAGATGCGAATGCGGGACGCGCCGCGATCGCGCCAAAGCTGTTGTCAGGCAAGCGATCGGTGCGCCCGGTTGGGCGTGGCGCGGACCGGACGCCGCCGGGGTGGATTGCTAGCCGTTGAGATTGCCGTCCCGCACCCCGGTCAGCGCGTCGTCGAGCGTCGGGTACAGCGGGAAGGTCTTGTCCAGACCGGTCAGGTGGATCGGTCTGCGGGTGGCCGGGCCGCGTGCGACCACGCCGAACCCGGTCTGCTTGCCCAGCTTCTCGTAGGTCGCGGCCAGGATCTTCAGCCCGACCGAGCCGAGGAACTCCACCGCCGAGAGATCGATGACCAGCGCCGTCGGGCTATCCGCGACGACCGCGCTAATGGCTTGTTCGAGGGCGGGCGCCGTGACCAAATCGATTTCGCCGCTGACACTGACCACGGACACCCCGTCGTGGTCCTCAACCAACGTGGTAATCGAATCAGGAGCTGACAATGGCAATCCTTTGTCCTGGGCCGTGGCGTGGATTCAACCCTAGCCTGCCGTTACGAACTGCGAGAAGAATATGCCCTCTACACGTGCCCCGCGACAACCCAGGCTAGTCTCGCAAAAGGAACTGCAGACCGCAGGGCGCGACGTGGCACTCGGGAGGCCAGATGTCAGATTCGCCGTCGGATTTCAACAGTACCGGCACGGTCGCGCAGACTGTCGGCATCTCCAGCGAGGGCCTGTTGCCGCAGCTCGTTCAGCATCTGCGGCAGAATCGGACCGTTCTGCGCGAGGAGTGGGCCCGCCGCATCACCGAGGCCGAGCTGCTCACCGCGATGACCCCGGAGGAACTCTTCTCCGAGGCGACGGCCGTCTACGACAACTACGTCGAGGTGCTCGAGACCGGTAGCGTCGAGGCGCTGCAGGCCTACGCGCGTGACCTGTCGGAACGCATCATCCCGCGAGGGGTGGAGACCGACGAGGTGCTCGGCATCGTCCTGCTGCTGCGCGACGTGCTCGCCCGCTCGCTGTTCGAGAAGTACCAGACCGAGTTCGAGATGCTCAACCGGGTGCTGGACGCCTACGAGCCCGCGGCCAACCGCATCGCCAACACCGTGGGCGTGTCGTTCGTGCAGGAACGCGAGCGCATCATCCGCCAGCAGCAGGAGGCCATCCGCGAACTGTCGACGCCGGTGCTGCAGGTGCGCGAGCAGCTGCTGATCCTGCCGATCATCGGCGTGCTGGACAGCCAGCGCGCCCGCCAGGTTACCGAACAGCTGCTGCGGGCCATCCGCGCCAACCGCGCCAAGGTGGTGGTCATCGACATCACCGGTGTGCCGACCATCGACTCGACGGTGGCCAACCACCTGGTGCAGACGGTCGACGCGTCGGGATTGATGGGCGCCAGCGTGATCATCACCGGCCTGTCCTCGGAGATCGCGCTGACGCTGGTGACCATCGGGCTGGACCTGTCCAAGATGAACGCCGTCGGCGACCTGCAAGGCGGCATCGAGGAAGCCGAACGCCTCCTGGGCTACGAGGTCACCCGCACCGGCGAACAGACCGGATAACCACAATCGACACGAGCATCCCATGCCAGTACCGATCCTGAAACAGGGCTCGATCCTCATCGCGTCGGTACAGGCCGCCCTCACCGACTCCGACGCCGAACGTCTGCGTTACGACCTGATGGAACGGGTCAGCCAGTTCCGCGCCCAGGGCATCATCGTCGACGTCACCGCAATAGATGTGATGGATTCCTTCGCCGCCCGGTCGCTGCGCACGATCGCGCATATGACCCGGCTACGCGGGGCGGACACCGTGATCGTGGGTCTGCAGCCCGAGGTGGCCTTCGCGATGGTCCAGCTGGGGCTTGCGTTCGACGACATGAACACCGCGCTGGACCTCGAGGAGGGCCTGGCACTGCTGAATCGCCAAGGCGGAGTTGGGAAGTCAACGATCGGGCTCGACGGTGGCGGCTGATATCGTCGTCGCCATCGACCACCCCGACGACATCGTCGAAGCCCGCAAAGCCGGCCACCAACTTGCCCTCGATCTGGGATTCTCGCTCACCGACGTCACGATGATCGCCACCGCGATCTCGGAGATCGCGCGGAACATCACCAGCTACGCCGGCCGCGGCGCCGTCCGGGTCGCCATCGCCGATCGCGAGGGCCACAAGGCCCTCGTGGTGCGCGCCGAAGATCAGGGTCCCGGAATCGCCGACATCGAGCGGGCGTTGGAAGACGGCTACACGACCGGACGGGGCCTGGGCTTGGGCCTGCCGGGCGCCCGCCGCCTGATGGACCGGTTGGTCGTCGAGTCCACCCTCGGCCAGGGGACCGTCATCGAAATGTGGAAATGGGTTCCCCCTCGTGCATGAGAACGGGCGATTCGGCCCCATCGAATGGGCAAGGGCGGGTAGGCCTTTGCCCAGCGAGTACACCTGTGGTGACCGCGGCATCGCGGTCGACATCGACGGTGCGGCCGCGCTGTTCGGGGTGGTGGACGGGCTCGGCCACGGGCCGCCCGCCGCGGAAGCCGCGCTGCGCGCCGTCGACGCGGTCACCCGCGCCAGGTCCGAGCGCATCGAGGTCTTGATCCAGCTGTGCCATCGCGTGCTGGCCGGCACCAGAGGGGTCGCAATGACGTTGGCACGGGTGGATTTCGCGGACAGCACGCTTACCTGGGCCGGCGTCGGCAATGTCACCGCCGATGTGGTGGCCAAAGCACCGACCGGTATCCAGGTTCGGTCCAGTGCACGACTCGCCGCCGGTATCGTCGGCTACCGGATACCGGAAATCAGGCCGGCGCAAGTAGTTTCGATTCGCCCGGGTGACCTGATCGTGATGAGCACCGACGGGATCGCCGAAGACTACCTGGACCACATCGACTTTTCGGCCTCGGCCGTCGCCATCGCCGAAGGACTCCTCGGCAAGGACGCGAAGGAGACCGACGATGCGATGGTTTTGGCGGCACGTCATAGGGGAGTAACGATTTGAGCGGCCACAACGACTTCTACGACCAGTACGAGGCCGCGCTACGCACCTATCTGGACTCGCGTGACGAGGTCACCCTGGCGATCGGCAACGAGCTCGGGCGCAGAGCACTACAGGAGCAGATCAGCCTGCTCGACATCGTCGAGCACCACGTGCGGCTGATCTTCGAAATCTCCGACGACGTGCGCGTCGATGCGCCGATCGCGCTGGAATTCCTGCTGCAGCTGCTGGTCCCGCTTGACGTCGCGACGCGCGGCTTCATCGACGGCAACAGACGCTACGCCGAGCAGCGGGCCCGCGCCGAGGGGCTGGCCGACCGCGACAAATTCCGTACCGCGCTGGTGAATTCCCTGCAGGAAGGCTTCTTCGTCGCCGATCACAAGGGCTCGGTGGTCGAGATCAACAGCGCCTTCATCGAGATTCTCGGATTCCCCAACGAAGGCCTGCCGTACAAGTGGCCGCACCCCTGGCTGGTCGACACGAAGACGGCCGCCGAACAGATGACCCGGGTGCTGAGCCACGGTAGGGCCGACTACGAAACACCGATTCGCCATGCCGACGGCCATCTGGCGTGGGTGAAGGTGAGCATCAACGCGGTGAAGGAAACCGGCAGCGATCGAGACGCCTACGTGGGAACGATCCGTGACGTCACCGCCGAGCGTGCGTTCGCGGCCCGGGAAAGCGCGGTGCTGCGCCTGGCGACCGCGGTGGCGGTGGCCAAGAGCGTGGACGAACTGCTGTCGATCACCCTCGACGAGTGCAGCACGGCGATCGACGTGCAGCGGGTGATCGCGGTCTCGTGGCCCAACGGTGAAGGCGACCCGACCGTCCAAGTGGCGGGCCAGCCCTCGGCCTCGTCCTGGCGCACGCTGGATCCGTGGTTGCGCAACACCTTTCAAGACGCACGTCACCAACTGCCGCTGACGGCGAAAACGATTGAGGCGCCCGAGAATCCGGGTAAGGCGCTGGGACTGGTCGCGGTGCTCTCCGGCACCGGGGACCTGGCGCTGTGGCTGGAGCTGCGGACACCCCGGTGGGTCAGCGGGGAGGATCGGCTACTGGTCACCGTGCTGATCAGCCACCTGAGTCTGGCGATGCAGCATGTGCGCCAGTTCGAGAGCGCGCGTGAGACGTCGCTGACCTTGCAGCGCGCCATGCTGCCACCGGTCCAGCCGCCGCCGGGCTTCGCCGTTCGCTACGAACCCGCGGTCCCGCCCTTGGAGATCGGCGGCGACTGGTATGACGTGCTCCCGATCGGCGAGCACCACATCGGCATCGTCGTCGGCGACTGCGTGGGCCGCGGCCTGCCCGCCGCCGCGATCATGGGGCAGCTGCGCAGCTCTGCGCGGGCGTTGCTGATCAACGGCGCCGAACCCGCGGTGCTGCTCGATCAACTCGATTCGGCGGCATCGCTCATCCCGAATGCGTACTGCACCACGGTGTTCCTTGCGATTCTGGACACCGAGACCGGGGTGCTGCAGTACAGCAACGCCGGCCACATGCCGGCCGTCCTGGTCGGGCCGGAGCCCGGCGCGGTCACGCTGTTGACCGAGGGCGCGTCGGTGCCGCTCGCGGTGCGCCGGACCGAGCCGCGCCCGCAAACCATCCAGGTGCTGCCGCCCGGCTCGACGCTCATGCTGTTCACCGACGGGCTTGTCGAACGCAAGCACGAATCGATTGACGACGGAATCGCCCGCGCCGCAGACGTTCTGGCGCAGACTATGACGTCACCGCTGGACACCGTCGCCGATGAGGTGCTTCGTAAGCTGGCTCCCGCGGCGGGGTACGACGACGACGTCGCGATGGTGATCTACCGACATCTGCACAACCCGCTGCGGATCGAAACCGTCGCGACCGCAGACCAATTGGTCCGCATCCGGCATCGGCTGGCCGACTGGCTGCACGCCGGAGGCGTCACCGAAGAGCTGGCTGCGGACATCGTGCTGGTGGTCAACGAGGCGTGCACCAACTGCGTCGAACACGCTTACCGTGGCTTCGCCGCCGGAACGATGTTGCTCGAAGTCACCCTCACCGGCGACGAAGTGCGCACCCGGATCACCGATTACGGATCGTGGAAGACGCCGGCCGCCAATCCGGGTACCGGTGGCCGCGGCTTGCCGCTGATGCGGGTGCTCAGCGATTCCATGGAGCTGGACACCACCGCCGCCGGCACCACCGCCGACATCACCTTCCGGCTGCCGTCAGCGGCCGTCTGAGGCGGGTCAGGAACCCTATGGCGGCCCCGCCGCACCGTTTGCCCACCCCGCGTAGCGGGTAGACATCGGCGTGACCCACGCATCGACCATGACCGAACCCGTCCTGCCTGCAGCGCACGGGCCGTTGTCAACAGCCGTGCGTTGCGCGCTGGCCGGCCCACCCTCTGGCGATCACCTGGCGCGCATCGGCGCGTCCGCGCGCGATTCCGATCCCTATGGGCTGGATCTGCAGCTGGCGTTGTCCATGTGCTACGAATTGCACTACCAGGGCCTCAACGGTGTGGATCCCGCCTGGGAATGGAACCCCGCGTTGCTGGGGCTGCGCGCCGAACTGGAACGCGCGTTTTTGGCCGGTGTGCGCCGCGACGTCGGACACATCGACCCCGACCAGACGGCGGCGGCCGAGATGGAAGCGCTGACGGTCGAACCCGTGGACGGCACCGGCCCGTCTTACTACCTGCGCGACACCGGGACGTGGCAGCAGATGTGCGAATACTTCGTGCACCGCTCGCTGTATCACCTCAAGGAGGGCGATCCGCACGCGTGGGCCATTCCGCGTCTGCGTGGAGTCGCCAAAGCGGCGTTCGTGGCAGTCGAATTCGACGAGTACGGCGCCGGACAGGGCGCGCGGCTGCACCAGCAGTTGTTCGCCGATCTGCTGTCGGCGGCGGGACTGGATCCGACGTATTGGGGCTACATCGACGCGGTGCCCGCCGAATCCCTGGCGGTGGTCAACCTGATGTCGCTGTTCGGGCTGCACCGCGCGATGCGCGGCGCCGCGATCGGGCACTTCGCCTCGACGGAGATCACCTCACCGCCGGGGTCACAGCGCATGGTGAAGGCGTTGCGCCGCCTGCAGGCGCCGGCGGCCTGCGTCGAGTTCTACAGCGAGCACGTCGAGGCCGACGCGGTGCACGAGCATGTCGTCCGCATCGATGTGGTGGGCGATCTCGTCGCCCAGGAGCCGCACCTCGAGCGCGACGTCATCTTTGGGATCCGGGCGCACGCCGCGGTGGAAGACCGTCTGGCGGAACGGATTATGACGTCGTGGCGGCAGAATCAGACGTCGCTGCGGAGGCCGCTGGAGCAGCCGAGCGTTCCGGCGTTTTGAGGCGACGGCACCGGCGATGGCTGGTGTCGCACAGCGGGTAGCGGTCGCTGCGCCGACAGGTACAGATCGCCACCATGAACCGGTCGGACTCGACGACATCGCCATTGGGCATCTCGATGCGCACCGGGCCCGAGACCAGCACGGGCCCGTTGGGCACCACCTGTACCCGGGTAGCGGTCATCGCTTCTCCGCGCGGATGACGATCAGCTCTTCTTCGCGCCGGCCGCGCGGGATCAGGCCGATGTCCTCGAGCCATTCGGCCCGCGACGACATCACCGGACCGAACGGTATCCATTTGGACGCAATCACTTTCGCGTCCATCCCGGCCCACTTCAGGGCGTCCAGCGACTGCTGCACGCCGGACAGCGCCGAATGGACCAGCAGCAGCGATCCACCGTCGCGCAACAACTTTGGCGCGGTCTCGCACAGCGGATCGAGGATCATCCGGCCATCCGCGCCCGCATTCCAGGCCCAGGACGGTCCCGCGGCCGGGCAGATCTCGTCCGCCTCGGCGCCGGGCGGAGTGGGCACATAGGGCGGGTTGGACACCACGACGTCGAACGGCGCGTCATCCACCGCCGCGCTCCAGGAGCCCTCGCGAACGTCGACCTGCACGCCCGCCACCGCCGCGTTTTCCCTGGCACAACGCACCGCCTGCGGGCAGATGTCGAAGGCGGTGGCGCTGGCGCATCCCATTGCCGCAGCCGCGATCGCGACGAACCCGCTGCCGGTGCACAGATCGAGCACACGACGTCCCGGGATCAGGCCGGAGTCGTGCATCACATCCACCAGCAAACGGGAGTCCTCCTGCGGCTGGTACACGTTGGGCACCGGTGAAACAGCGGGCTCGGGATACGTGGTTGTCACTGTTGGCCTTTCAAGATCCCTACGAGGATTGCCGCTGATCACGGCTTGGCGGGATAATGCCCGCAAACCGGCGGATTCAAACGGACCGGCCGAAAAGTCGCGGTCAGCCGGTGGTCGTTTGCGCGAATTGCTTGAGGATCGTCGCGCAGAAGGCCGGAAGATCCGAGGGGGAGCGGCTGGTAATCAGGTTGCCGTCCACCACGACCTCTTCGTCGACGACGTGGGCGCCCGCATTGCGCAGATCGGTGCGGATGCTGGCGTACGAGGTCAGCGTCCGGCCCACTGCCACACCGGCTTCCACCAGCGTCCAGGGGCCATGACAGATGGCCGCCACCGGCTTGCCCGATTCGGCGAAATCACGGACGAAGGACACCGCGGTACTGTCCATGCGCAGTTTGTCCGGGTTCACCGTGCCGCCCGGCAGCACCAGGCCGTCGAAGTCGTCCACGGAGGCCTCGGATACTTTGCGGTCGACGGCAAACGTTCCCGCCGGTTCCAGATCGTGGTTACGCGCCTGGATTTCGCCGTCCTTCAGGGACAGCAACTCGACCCGGGCGCCGGCTTCCTGCAGCGCCGCACGCGGCTGTTCGAGCTCCACTTTTTCCACTCCGTCGGCCGCCAAAATCGCAATTTTCTTGCCTTGCAACTCATTTGACATTCGTCGATCTCCTTTCTTGCGATCACCGATTTCTTCCCGCTCACCGCGCTCGTCACGCTGGAGCGCCTCGCCGATCCCCGTTGCCGCTCGTGCGTAATGCCGTGTAGAGGTCCAGTCCGCCGATACCGCAGAGCAGTGCCGCCGAAATGGCGCCCCGACGCCGCCGCCCCGGGCCGCGAGCCGCCACGCCCGCAATCAGCAGGGACAGGTCAAGGACGTCTCCGGCCACCCTGGTCCACACCAACGTGGCGGGTCCGCCCAGCAGCGCGGCGCCATGCCCGCATTCGCGAACCCCGAGCGCGCGGATCACCCGCCGCGACCGGCCGGTGTCATCCACGCCCGCAAGTGCGGCGACTTTCCCCGGGGCGACCAGTTCACCGATGCCCAGCCCGAAACTGGCGCCGCTGAGGGCCTTGACGAGCGTGTTCGTCGTGCCGTCGGTCCGATCGCTCACCTTCCACTCCCCCTAGCTTTGCCGCCGCGCCGACATCCGCGCCACGGCGGTGTTACAGCGATTTGCGGGGCCAACACCGCCCGAACGCGGTGCTCACTCCCGCCGCACCGCCGTCCCGACGGGCGTTGGCCGGCTGCCGCACGACTGCGACGCGGGTACCCGAGCGGAAAGCGGTCAAACCTGCGGTCAGTTCGCTGCGTCGCGCAGCGCCGCGAGCAACGGCTCGGCGGCTTCGGCGAGGAACCGCTCCTGGGCGTCGCCGCCGATCTGCACGAGCGCGATATCGGTGAACCCGGCCTCCCAGTACGGCCGCACACCCTCGACGATGGCATCGAGGTCGGGACCGCAGGGAATGGTCTCGGCGACGTCTTCGGGCCGCACGTACTGGGTCGCACCCGCAAAGCCGGCCGGCGTCGGCAGATCGGCGTTGACCTTCCAGCCGCCGGCAAACCAGCGGAACTGGTCGTGCGCTCGCTTCACCGCCGTGTCGCGGTCGGGATCCCAGGACACCGGAATCTGGCCGACCACGCGTCCGCCGCCGGCCAGGTTGGCGGCCTGGCGGGCGCCGTGCCAGGCGTCGACCAGCTCCTTCTTGGGCTCCGTGGCGATCAGGTGGTCGGCCAACTTGGCGAACTTGTCGACGGCCTTGGTGCCGCCGATCGCGACCCCGATGCCGACTGGGACGTCGGGCACGTCCCAGAGCCGGGCCGAATCGACCTGGAAGTAGTCGCCGGTGAAGTCCACCAGTTGACCGCCGAACAGCTCGCGGATGATCTTGATGGCCTCGCGCAGCATGTCCTGCCGCCGCGTGACGGTGGGCCAGCCCTTGCCGACGACGTGTTCGTTGAGGTTTTCACCGCTGCCCAGACCCAGGGTGAACCGTCCGTCGGACAGGATCTGCACCGTGGCCGCCTGCTGGGCGACGACGGCGGGGTGATAGCGCATGGTCGGGCACGTCACATAGGTGTAGAGGTCGACCCGCTCGGTGGCCTGTGCCACCGCACCCAGCACCGCCCAGGCGTTCGGCGCATGCCCCTGCGTGGTCAGCCACGGCGAGAAATGATCACTACACACCTGGAAGTCGAAGCCACGCTCTTCCGCCGAAACCGCATACCGGACAAGGTCTTTGGGTCCACTCTGCTCGGTCATCAAAGTGTAGCCAAAATTCGTCATGCGTGACGGAGTACCCGACTACGCAGGGCGCAAACGACGCCGTCGTGCCACCCCGCGCCGCGTCCGCATCCTCAGTCCGCGGTGGTGATCGCGTCCCCGGTCACGCCGGCGGCCCTGCGCGCGGCGAGCCGGCGCTTCTGCGGCTCGATGGTGTAGCGGGGGTCGGCGGCCGATTCCCTGCCCGCCTCGAAGAATCCGAACCTCAGCATGGCCGATGCCGCCAGCAGCGCCAGGCCGGACACGGCGGCGACGCCCCGGTGCCGGCCGCCCAACAGCGCGCCCAAACCGCCTGCGGCGGCGAGCAATTCGCTCCCCTGTAGCAACCGGCCCGGCGTGCCGTGGTGCAGCGGCTCCCTGGTCACCGGGTCCATCCGGAACTCGGTGAATCTGGCGGAGATCAGATCGCTGACCGCGCCGATGACGGCCAGCTTGCGCGCGGGCCCGGCCTCGGCCACCGGCGTGGTGATCATCGCCAACCCCGACGCGGCCAAGCTCGCCGAGCTGACGAACACGAACGGCAGGTCTCGATATGCCGCGTTCCACGTCGGGGTCGCCGTGTCGGTGAGCAGCACCGCGGTGTAGACCGCCAGCGGCGCCGAGAACACGGCGGCCTCCAATCCGGCCGGCCCCTCCACAGCGCGCAGCACGGGCCGCAACGGGCCCAACGGGATTCGCTCGCCGGTCATCCGGTCGACCTCGGCGGCCGCGGCCACCCCGATGCCCGCCGAGAACAAGCTCAGAATCCACGAGCCGATGCTCATCGGCGAGGTCAACTTGACCGTCCGCAGCATGTTGACGAAGCGCTCGGGGCGGCCGAGATCTTTCACCAGGGCGACGGCGCCCAGGGCCACTGCGATCAGGGCGGACAGCCTTGTGTTGCGGCGCAACGTGTTTCGACCGGTGAGCTGGGCACCGGCCGCCAGCAGACCCGACCCACCGGCGACGCCCCCCAGGAACAGGTACGCCGCCACTTCGTGTCCCCACGGCGCGGGCTTGACCACCGGCCGCCCGTAGTACGAGGTGAACTCGGCGTCGGGAACCATCGGCATCTCGCGTGAGCCGTCCGCGGCGCCGCGGCGCCCGGCGCGCCTGCCTTTGCGGCGCTTGCCGCCCTTGGGCTCGGGCGGACGGAAGCTGTCGAATTCCGAGGTGCTCATCGACTCCTCCAGAATGCCAGCGCGGCCGCGCCGACCATGCCGGCCGCGGCCAGGCCGGCTCGCTTGACCATGGTCGGCAGGTCGGCCGTGCACACCCGCGGGTCGGGCGGCAGCCCGTAGACCTCCGGCTCGTCGAGCAGCAGGAATACCGACCCGGTGCCGCCGACGCCGTCGTTCTCGTTGGCGCCGTAAAGCCTTGCCTCGGTGCGTCCCTCGGCGTGCAGCTGGGCGACGCGCTCGCGCGCCTGGGCCACCAGCTCGTCGTGATCGCCGAACTTGATCGACGTTGTCGGGCAGGTCTGGGCGCACGCCGGTATCTGGTCCTCGACCAGCCGGTCGTAGCAGAGCGTGCACTTCTGGGCGACGCCGGTGACGTACTCCTCCTTCGGCCGACCCGGACGTTCCGCCGGCGTCGCGTAGGTGCCGTCGCTGCGCCGTTCGACCACGCCGAAGGGGCAGCCCGCCACGCACGTGCCACAGCCGTTGCAGACGTCGTGCTGCACCACCACCGTGCCGAACTCGGTGCGGAACAGCGCTCCCGTCGGGCAGACGTCCAGGCAGCCGGCGTGGGTGCAATGCTTGCACACGTCCGACGACATCAACCAGCGGAACTCCGGGGTGTGCGGGGGCTGCGAAACCAGTTCGGCCTCAGCGGTTTTCGCGGCGCCAGGCAGGGCGGGCATGCCGAGATTGATCAGCGCACGGCCGGATTCGCGGGCCTCTTCGATGCGGTCGCGGCCCTGCTCGATGAAGGCGACGTGCCGCCACGTGCTGGCGCCCAGCGCGCCGGTGTTGTCGTACGACGACCCGAGCAGCTCCAGGTCGCCGTCGCGCGGGTTGCGGTTCCACTCCTTGCACGCGACCTCGCAGGCCTTGCAGCCGATGCAGATCGAGGTATCGGTGAAAAAACCCTTGCGCGGCTTGGCATCCGGCCACCCGGCGGCCGCGGCCGGGTCAGTCGGTCCGGTCAGCTGGCCCATCGGCTCCCCCTTCCCAGACGGAATCGCTCACCCGTTCATTACCGGTCTCGGTGGTGACGCCCGAGCGTGACTGGTAGTCGGCGATCAGCCGCAACAGCTCCTCGCCCTGCGGGCGGCGGCCCGGACGGATGTCACACGCCCCCGCCTTGGATTCCTGGATCTGCACGTTGGGGTCCAGCGTCACACCGAGCAGGTCGTTGGCCGCGTCCCCGCTGACCACCGCGTCGCTGCCGACCCCCCAGTGGTAGGGCAGGCCGATCTGGTGCACGGTGTGGCCGTTGATGAGGAGCGGGCTGACCCGTTGGGTGACCAGCACGCGGGCCTCGATCGCGGCCCGCGGCGAGATGATGGTGGCCCACCCGTAGGGCTCCAGGCCGCGTTCGGCCGCCAGTTCCGGGGACACCTCGCAGAACATCTCCGGTTGCAGCTCGGACAGGTAGGGCAGCCACCGGCTCATGCCGCCCGCGGTGTGATGCTCGGTGAGCCGGTAGGTGGTGAAGACGTACGGGTAAACGTCAGCGCCCGGGTCGCCGGCGCTGGGTGCGCTCAGATTGTCCTTGCGCGGGAACACGATTCGCGCCGGGCTGCGCTGCTGGGGGTACAGCGCGTTGGCCACCGGTGACTCCTGCGGCTCGTAATGAGTGGGCAGCGGCCCATCGACCACACCCTTCGGCGCGAACAGCCAGCCCTTGCCGTCGGCCTGCATGATGAACGGGTCGTCGCCGGCCAGCGCGTCCGGTCCACCGAGATCGGGGTCGGGGCGGCTGCCGGGGGCCCGGTCGACCACGAAGTCGGGCACGTCGTAGCCGACCCAGCGGCCCTGCCCCTCGTCCCACCAGACGTAACGTTTGCGCTCGCTCCACGGCCTGCCGGCCGGGTCGGCCGACGCGCGGTTGTAGAGCACCCGCCGGTCGGCGGGCCACGCCCAGCCCCATTCCGATTGGCTCGGCGACGCACCGCCGTGCGGCACCCGGCGCGCGGCCTGGTTGGTGGCGTTCGCGTACACCCCGGTGTAGATCCAGCACCCGGCGGCGGTCGACCCGTCGGCGCGCAGCTCGGTGTAGGACGTCAGCGGTCCGGCGCCGTCGACGCGGTATCCGTTGACCTCGGCCAGCACCGCCTCCCCGTCGGGTTCGCCGTGCTCGTCGGTCGGGTAGTCCCACGTCAGGTCCAGCAGCGGCCGGTCGCGCTCGTCGGTCGATCCGGCCAGCCGTTGCCGGATCCGCTTGCCGAGCTCGTAGAAGAACTGCAGTTCGCTCTGGCACTGGCCCGGCGGCTCGACGGCCTTGTGCCGCCACTGCACCAGCCGCTGCGTCTGGGTGAACGATCCAGCCTTCTCCACGTGCGTGGCGGCGGGCAGGAAGAACACCTCGGTCTCGATCTCCGAGGTCTTCAGCTCGCCCGAGGCGATCTCGGGTCCGTCCTTCCACCAGGTGGCCGATTCGATCAGGTTGAGATCGCGGACCACCAGCCACTTGAGATGCGACATGCCCATGCGCTGCATGCGGCCGTGGGCCGAACCGACAGCGGGGTTCTGCCCGAGCAGGAAGTAGCCCTCGACCTCGTCGTCGAGCATCCCCATCACGGTCTGATAGGTGCCGTGCGGGCCGGACAACCGCGGCAGATAGTCATACGCCCAGTCGTTGTCGGCGGTCGCCGCGTCCCCCCACCACGCCTTGAGCAGGCTGACGGTGTAGGCGTCGGCGTTGGCCCAGAATCCCTTCTGCTTCTTGGATCCGACCGCGTCGAGGTAGTCGGCGAGGGTGTCGTGCATGCCCGCCTTGGGCATCGGCAGGTAGCCGGGCAGCAGGTTGAACAGCGTGGGGATGTCGGTGGAGCCCTGGATGGTGGCGTGACCGCGCAGCGCCATGATGCCGCTGCCCGGGCGGCCGACGTTGCCCATCAGCAGCTGCAAAATCGTTGCGGTGCGGATGAATTGGGCGCCCAGGGTGTGCTGGGTCCAGCCGACGGCGTAGGCGAAGCAGGTGGTGCGCTCGCGCCCGGAGTTCTCCACGATGGACCGGGCCAGGTAGTCGAAATCTTCGCGGCCGATACCGCAGACGTCCTTGACCATCTCCGGGGTGTAGCGGGCGTAGTGGCGCTTGAGGATCTGGAACACCGTCCGCGGGTGCTGCAGGGTTTCGTCGCGCTGCACCCGGGCGTGCGCCAGCGGTGGGCCGCCGCTGCCGTGCTCGTCACCCGCCGCGCTCTGCGATGCGGTGGCGCCGTGCGGGTGGCCGGTGGCGGGCGAGTCGAGATCGCTGTCATCCCGCTCTTCGTAGGCCCAGCTCGAGGTGTCGTACTGACCGGTCTCGGGATCGAAGCCGGAGAACAGGCCACCGAGATCCTCGGCGTCCCTGAAGCTTTCGTTGATCAGGGTGGCGGCGTTGGTGTACGCGACGACGTACTCCTTGAACCACAGGTCGTTGGACAGGACGTGGTTGATCAGCGCGCCGAGCAGCACCACGTCCGAACCGGCGCGGATCGGGATGTGCCGGTCGGCGACCGCCGAGGTGCGGGTGAAGCGCGGGTCGACGTGGATCAGCCGGGCGCCGCGCGCCCTGGCCTCTTCCACCCACTGGAAGCCCACCGGGTGACACTCGGCCATGTTGGAGCCCTGGATGACGATGCAGTCGGCATTGGCCATGTCTTGCAGTGATTGGGTGGCGCCGCCGCGCCCGAAGGAGGCTCCCAGACCGGGAACCGTGGCGCTGTGTCAAATACGAGCTTGGTTCTCGATCTGAATGGCGCCCGCGGCGGTGAAGAGCTTCTTGATGAGGTAGTTCTCTTCGTTGTCCAGGGTGGCGCCGCCGAGCGCGGCGATACCCATAGTGCGGCGCAGCAGGTTGCCCTTCTTGTCGATGTCCTGCCAACTGTTGCGGCGTGATTCCACGAAGCGGTCGGCGATCATGTCGATCGCGGTGTCCAGCTCCAGCGGTTGCCACTCGGTGGCCCGGGGCGGCCGGTAAAGCACCTGCAGCTGACGTCCCGGCGAATTCACCAGCTGCTCGCTGGCAGAACCCTTGGGGCACAACCGGCCTCGCGAGATCGGCGAGTCGGGATCGCCCTCGATCTGCACGACGCGCTCGTCCTTCACGTACACCCGCTGCCCGCAGCCGACGGCGCAGTACGGGCACACGCTTTGCACGACACGGTCAGCCGTGGTGGTGCGCGGGGCCAGCGCGCGGGTGTGTTTGGAGGTCACCGCCGAGCCGCGGCCGAGTTTGTCCGTCGACCGCAACTGGCGCAGGACGGGCCATTCCAGGAACACTTTGCGCAGGGCCATGTTGTCACCCTAGTGGCGATCGCAAGCGCGGCGAAGCCGAGCGCGGCGGGTCGCCACGTTGTCACCTAGTGGCGATCGCAAGCGCGGCGAAGCCGAGCGCGGCGGGTCGCCACGTTGTCACCTAGTGGCGATCGCAAGCGCGGCGAAGCCGAGCGCGGCGGGTCGCCATGCGACCTAGTGCCGTGGGTCCGATCAGCGCACCACGATGGTGTGCTCGCCGCGCGGTATCAATTCGCCGATGACGGGCGCTCCCGGAATCTCCCCGGCGATCAGCAGCCCACCGGAGGTCTGCGCGTCGGCGAGCAACAGGGCGTCGTCCTGCGCGACGGCGGACAGGTCGACGTGCGGCGCCACCCAGTCGAGGTTTCGCCGGGTGCCGCCGGACAAGTAGCCGGCGGCCAGCGCCGCACGCGCGCCGTCCAGGTAGGGCACCGCCGCCGAATCGATCACGGCCGTCACGCCGCTGGCCCGCGCCAGCTTGTGCAGATGCCCAAGCAACCCGAAACCGGTGACGTCGGTGGCACATTCGACCCCGGCCGCCAGCGCCGCGGCGGCCGCGTCGGCGTTGAGCGTGGTCATCACGGCGACCGCCTCTTCGAAGCGCTCCCCGGTGGCCTTGTGCCGGTTGTTCAGTACGCCGACACCGAGCGGCTTGGTCAGCGACAGCGGCGTGCCGGGCTTGCCGGAATCGTTGCGCAGCAAGCACTTTGGGTCGGCGATCCCGGTGACCGCCAGCCCGTACTTGGGTTCGGGGTCGTCGACGCTGTGCCCGCCGGCCAGGTGGCAGCCGGCCACTGCGCACACATCCAGCCCGCCGCGCAGCGTCTCGGTGGCCAGCTCGAACGGCAGCACCTCGCGCGGCCAACCCAGCAGGTTCACCGCGACGACCGGACGCCCGCCCATCGCGTAGACATCGGACAGCGCGTTGGTGGCGGCGATGCGGCCCCAGTCGTAGGCGTCGTCCACCACCGGGGTGAAGAAGTCGGTGGTCGCGATCAGCGCCGTGCCGTCCTGAATGCGCACCACGGCCGCGTCGTCGCCGTGATCCAGGCCCACCAGCAGCTCCCCGACCGGGTCGCGCGGCGGGTGCCAGCCCAGACCGCGGACGACGTCTTCGAGCTCACCGGGCGGGATCTTGCAGGCGCAGCCGCCGCCGTGGGCGTATTGAGTCAATCGGTACGTCACGGCGTCCATGGTGCCCGCGCGCCGAAGGCTGCGACAATTGGCGCCATGGCTCAAGGAGGCGTGTCCGGTCTGGTGACCGGCGCGGTCTTCAAAACCGTCGAACGGCAGTCGCTGTCGTTGGCGGGTTCAATTCCCGTCCGCCTCCGCCATGTTCTTCCGGATCCGCGATGACCGATCCGCGCCGGCGGGTGCCCGGCACCGACACGCTGCTCGCGGATCCGCGGCTGGCCGCGGCGCAGCGGGTCCTGGGCCGCGCGCTGGTGAAGTCGGTGATCACCGCGGCGCAGCGACGGGCGCGTGCGGGAGAGATCTCACCCGAGCAGGTCGCCGAACACGCGATCGCCGCGCTTCCCGCCACCGCCTCGAGCCTGCGGCCGGTGATCAACGCCACCGGCGTGGTGGTGCACACCAATCTGGGCCGCGCCCCGCTGTCGCGGGCGGCGCTGGACGCGGTGGTCGCCGCGGGCGGGGCCACCGACGTCGAGTTCGACCTGGCGACGGGCCGGCGCGCGCGCCGGGGCCGGGGTGCGCTGGCCGCGTTAGCCGGCGCGGTCCCCACCGCCGGCGGCGTGCACGTCGTCAACAACAACGCCGCCGCGCTGCTGCTGACCGCCATGACGCTGGCCCCAGGCAAGGAGATCGTGCTCAGCCGCGGCGAACTGGTGGAAATCGGCGACGGCTTCCGCATCCCCGAACTGCTCGAATCCACCGGGTCGCGGCTGCGCGAGGTCGGCACCACCAACCGCACCAGCCTGCGCGACTACGCCGACGCGCTGGGGCCGCAGACCGGTTTCGTGCTCAAGGTGCATCCGTCCAACTTCCACGTCACCGGGTTCACCTCGGCCGTGGACGTCGCGACGCTGGCACCCGAACTGCGCAAGCTCGACGTCCCCCTGGTGGTCGACATCGGCTCGGGCCTGCTGTCGCCGCACCCGGTGCTGCCCGACGAGCCGGACGCGACGTCCATGCTGGCCGACGGCGCCGACCTGGTGACCGCGAGCGGGGACAAGCTGCTCGGCGGGCCGCAGGCGGGGTTGCTCTTCGGCCGTTCCGAGCTGATCGTGCGGATCCGGCGCCACCCGGCCGCGCGCGCCCTGCGGGTCGACAAGCTGACGCTGGCCGCGCTGGAAGCGACGCTGCTCGGGCCTCCTCCGCCGGTGGCCCAGGCGCTGGTCGCCGACGTCGGGCGGCTTCGTTAT
>NZ_QMEV01000038.1 GCF_003284935.1 Mycobacterium colombiense | reverse complement strand
CGGGTCGGCAGCCCCGTGGGCCCGATGCTGGCGCAGACCGCGACGGGCGTGGCCGACGCGATCGAACGCCACGGCGGGCAGGCGATTTTCGAAGCCAAGCTGGACGGGGCGCGGGTACAGATCCACCGCGCGGGTGACGAGGTCACCGTCTACACCAGGAGCCTGGACGACGTCACCGCCCGGCTGCCCGAAGTCGTGGAGGCGACGCTGGCGCTGCCCGTCGATCACCTGATCGCCGACGGCGAGGCGATCGCGCTGCGGCCCGACAACCGGCCACAGCGCTTCCAGGTCACGGCCTCACGCTTCGGCCGCTCCGTCGACATCGCGGCAGCCCTTGCCGCGCAGCGACTTTCGGTGTTTTTCTTCGACATCTTGCATCGCGACGGCGTCGACCTGCTCGACGCCCCGACCGCCGACCGGCTGGCCGCCCTGGACGCGCTGGTGCCCCCGGCCCAGCGGGTCGACCGGTTGCTCACCGCCGATCCCGCGGCGGCGAGCGCCTTCCTGGACGCGACGCTGGCCGCCGGCCACGAGGGCGTGATGGCCAAGGCGCCCGACGCGCCGTATCAGGCCGGCCGCCGTGGCGCGGGCTGGCTGAAGGTCAAGCCGGTGCACACGCTGGATCTGGTGGTGCTCGCGGTGGAGTGGGGATCGGGACGCCGCCGCGGCAAACTCTCCAACATCCATTTGGGCGCCCGCGATCCGGCCAGCGGCGAATTCGTCATGGTGGGAAAGACTTTCAAGGGCATGACCGACGCCATGCTGGCGTGGCAGACCGCACGGTTCAGCGAGCTGGCCATCGACGGCACGGACGGTTACGTCGTACGCGTGCGGCCCGAGCAGGTCGTCGAGATCGCGCTGGACGGCGTGCAGAAGTCGTCGCGCTACCCCGGCGGGCTGGCGCTGCGGTTCGCCCGCGTAGTGCGCTATCGCGACGACAAGAGCCCCGCCGAGGCCGACACCATCGACGCCGTGCGCGCACTGTACTGAACGACGCCCTCTCCGACAGGCGCAGTTCATGCTGCGCGCGTAGGGTTTCGGTCCGTGGCGGTCACGGAGCACGACGACGACATCAGCTACATCCACGGCGGCGCAGACCTGCCACCCGTCGCCATCGTCGACCGCTCCGCCATCACCGTGCGGCACAAGATCGTGTTCGCCGTCGTCGCGGTGCTCGGCGCCGTCGCCTGGGCGATCATCGCGTTCACGCGGGGCGAGACGGTCAACGCGGTCTGGTTCGTCGTCGCGGCGATGTGCACCTACCTCATCGGGTTCCGGTTCTACGCCCGGCTGATCGAGATGAAGATCGTCCGCCCGCGCGACGACCACGCCACGCCGGCCGAGGTTCTCGACGACGGCACCGATTACGTGCCGACCGATCGCCGCGTGCTGTTCGGCCATCACTTCGCCGCCATCGCGGGGGCCGGACCGCTCGTCGGTCCGGTGCTGGCCACCCAGATGGGCTACCTGCCGTGCAGCATCTGGATCGTCATCGGGGCGGTGTTCGCCGGCGCGGTGCAGGACTACCTGGTGTTGTGGATCTCCACGCGGCGGCGCGGGCGCTCACTGGGGCAGATGGCCCGCGACGAACTCGGCGCCGCCGGCGGGGTGGCCGCGCTGCTCGGGGCGTTCGTCATCATGGTGATCATCATCGCGGTCCTCGCGCTGGTGGTGGTGCGTGGGCTGGCGCAGAGTCCCTGGGGCGTGTTCTCCATCGCCATGACGATTCCCATCGCCGTGTTCATGGGATGCTACCTGCGGTTTTTGCGTCCCGGCCGCGTCGCCGAGGTCTCCCTCATCGGGGTGGCGCTGCTGCTGCTGGCCGTGGGCGCCGGCGCCTGGATCGGCGAAACCCCTTGGGGCGCATCGTGGTTGAACCTGTCGGCGGTCACGGTGTCCTGGCTGATCATCGGCTACGGGTTCGTCGCGTCGGTGCTGCCGGTCTGGTTGCTGCTGGCCCCGCGCGACTACCTGTCGACGTTCATGAAGGTGGGCGCCATCGCGCTGCTCGCGGTCGGCATCTGCATCGCGCGCCCGGTCATGCAGGCGCCCGCGGTGTCGCAGTTCGCGGCCCGCGGCGACGGGCCGGTGTTCCCCGGCGCGCTGTTCCCGTTCCTGTTCATCACCATCGCCTGCGGGGCGCTGTCCGGATTCCACGCGCTGATCTCCTCGGGCACCACGCCCAAGCTGCTGGAGAAGGAAAGCCAGATGCGGCTGATCGGTTACGGCGGCATGCTCACCGAATCGTTCGTCGCGGTCATGGCGCTGATCAGCGCGGCGATCCTGGACCAGCACGTGTACTTCGCGCTCAACGCGCCGGCCGCGCAGACCGGCGGCAGCGCGGCCACCGCCGCGCACTACGTCAACGGCCTCGGGCTGCGCGGCGCTCCCGTGACCGCCGACCAGTTGACCGCTGCCGCCACCGGCGTGGGCGAGAAGTCGATCGTGTCGCGCACCGGCGGGGCGCCGACGCTGGCGGTCGGCATGTCCGAGGTGCTCTACCGGGTGTTCGGCGGTGCGAGCCTCAAGGCGTTCTGGTACCACTTCGCGATCATGTTCGAGGCGCTGTTCATCCTCACCGCCGTCGACGCCGGCACCCGCGTCGCCCGCTTCATGCTCTCCGACACCCTCGGCAACCTGGGCGGCCCCCTGACCAAGCTGCGCAATCCGAGCTGGCGTCCGGGTGTGTGGCTGTGCAGCCTGGCGGTGGCCGCGGCCTGGGGCAGCATCCTGCTGATGGGGGTGACCGATCCGCTGGGCGGCATCAACACGCTCTTTCCGCTGTTCGGCATCGCCAACCAGCTGCTCGCCGCGATCGCGCTGACCGTCATCACCGTCATCGTCATCAAAAAGGGCCTGCTGAAGTGGGTGTGGATCCCCGGGATCCCGTTGCTGTGGGATCTCGTGGTCACGCTGACGGCGTCGTGGCAGAAGATCTTCTCGCCCGACCCGGCCGTCGGCTACTGGACGCAGCACTCGAAGTACCTGGCGGCCAGGCAGGCGGGCAAGACGGCGTTCGGTTCGGCCAAGAACGCGCACCAGCTCGACGACGTCATCCGCAACACCTTCATCCAGGGCACGCTGTCCATCCTGTTCGCGGCGGCCGTCGTCATCGTCGTGATCGCCGGCGCCGTGGTCGCGCTCGGGGCTATCCGCGGGCCCGGCCGGCCACTGACCGAGGACGAGCCGGTGCCCTCGCGGTTCTTCGCGCCCTCGGGTCTGATCCCCACCGCCGCCGAGCGCGCGGTGCAGCGGCGATGGGACGAGTTGCCGAACGCGCACGGCACGCCGGGCAAAAAGGTTGTGCCCAAGCCCGCGCCGCGGTCCTAAACTTGCGCGATGAGAGTCGGTATCGACTTCGGCACCACCCACACCGTCGTCGCGGCCGTCGATCGCGGCAACTATCCCGTCGTCTCCTTCGAGGGCGAGGACGCGTGGCCGTCGCTCATCGCGGCCAACGCCGCCGGCCAGTTGCGCTTCGGCCCGGACGCCGCCGCCGTCCGGCACGACCCGGCATGGTCGGTGCTGCGCTCGTTCAAACGCTTGCTCAACGACGCCGGGCCGCAGACCGAGATCAGCCTGGCCGGCCGCGACTATCGCCTGGCCGACCTGCTCACCGGCTTCCTGTCCCAGCTCAAGGCCGACCTGCAGCGCAACTCGAACGCCACCCCGGGTCCCGGCGAAGCCATCGAGGCCGCCATCAGCGTGCCGGCCAACGCCTCGAGCGCCCAGCGCCTGCTCACGCTGGACGCCTACGTGGCCGCCGGGTTCCGCGTCGTCGCGCTGCTCAACGAGCCGTCGGCCGCCAGCCTCGAATACGCCCACCGGTACCGCTCGACCATCACCGCCAAACGCGAATACGTCCTCATCTACGACCTCGGCGGCGGCACGTTCGACGCGTCGCTGCTGAAGATGACCGGGCACGCCAACGAGGTGGTGATCAGCGAGGGTATTCAACGCCTCGGCGGTGACGACTTCGACGACGCGATCGCCGAACTCGTGTTGTCCGGCGCCGGCCTGCCCGCACTCAGCGCGGCCCAGCGCGACCTACTGGCCGAGGAGTGCGCCGCGCGCAAGGAAGCCGTCGGGCCGCAGACCCGCCGCTTCCTGGTGGACCTGTCCCCGCTCGATCGGCCCCCCTTCTCCTGCCCCATCGACGACGTGTACGCGGTGTGTGCGCCGCTGGTCGACCAGACGATGACGCTGCTGCGCCGGGTCCTGCACGACCCGGCGCGCGGACGCACCGACGTGGACTGGTCGGAGGTGGCGGGCATCTACGTCGTCGGCGGGGCCGGCGGTTTCCCACTGGTGTCGCGCATGCTGCGCGGCACCTTCGGCGAGAAGCGGGTGAAACGCTCACCGCATCCCTTCGCGGCCACGGCGATCGGGCTTGCCGTCTTCCTCGACAAGGAGTCGGGTTTTGCGCTCTCCGAACGCTTTTCGAGGAATTTTGGGGTGTTCCGCGAGGCCGAGGCGGGCGCCGGGGTCGTCTTCGACCCCATCGTGTGCAAGGACGTCTCGCTGCCGGCCGACGGGCGGTCCCCGTTGGTGGTGAAGCGCACCTACCGAGCGGCGCACAACATCGGGCATTTCCGGTTCGTGGAGTGCAGCCGCCTGGTCAACGGGCGGCCCGACGGCGACGTCACGCCGTATGACCCGGTGCTGTTTCCGTTCGACCCGGCCCTGTACGACCGGGACGACCTCCGGCGTCAGCCGGTCGGTCGCTGGAAGGACGGACCCGATGTCGAGGAGCGCTACGTCATCGCCCCCAGCGGTGCGGTGGAAGTGACGCTGACGACGCGGCCGGCGGGCTTCGAGCGCACCTTCCGGCTGGAGCGGCGCGCGTCCGCGAGTTGACGAGCCATCCCACCATGCAGCTATACGACGTGATGCGAACAACTTTCGCGGCACGGGAATTCACCGACGACCCGCTGCCCGACGAGGTGCTGGGCCGCATCTTCGACCATGCCCGGTTCGCCCCGAGCGGTGGCAACCGGCAAGGCGCCCACATCACCGTGGTGCGCGACGAGGCGACCCGCCGGCGGCTGGCCGAACTCGGCAAGCCCGCCGCCCGCCGCTACTTCGCCCAGCAGCAGGCCGGCGAAAACCCATGGAACTCAGTGCATCCCAGTGGCGTGCCGCAAGAAGTCATCGACGCCACCGAGATCCCTGACACGTTTGTGGCGCCGATCGCCAATGCGCCTGTCGTCCTTGTCGTTTCGGTGGACCTGACCGTCGTCGCGGCCGTCGATCAGGACCTGGACCGCGTCGGTATCGCCGGGGGCGCGTCGGTCTACCCGTTGATCTGGAACATCTTGCTCGCCGCCCGCGGCGAGGGGTACGGCGGCACCATCACGACGATGGCCATCGCGGCCGAAGACCAGGTCCGCCGACTGCTGGACATTCCCGACCGGCATGCGGTGGCGGCCGTCGTGCCGCTGGGAAAACCGGTGCGGCAGTTGACCAAGCTGCGCCGGCGGGCGGTCGCGGAGTTCATCACTCGCGATCGATTCGACGGCCCGGCTTTCGACGGTGAGGGGTAAGCGTTCCCATGTCCACATGGCTCATCACCGGGTGCTCGACCGGGCTCGGTCGCGCGCTGGCCGAGGCGGTCATCGGCGCCGACCACAACGCCGTCGTCACCGCGCGTGACGTCGCGGCGGTCGCCCAGCTGGCCGAATCGGCACCCGAGCGGGTGCTCGCCGCCGCCCTCGATGTCACCGACCCCGCCCAGGTCGCCTCGGCCGTGCGGCGCGCACAGGACCGGTTCGACCGCATCGACGTACTGGTCAACAACGCCGGCTACGGCTATCGCGCCGCGGTCGAGGAGGGTGACGACGCCGACGTCCGCGCGTTGTTCGAGACACACTTCTTCGGCACCGTCGCCATGATCAAGGCCGTCCTCCCCGGCATGCGGGCGCGCCGCAGCGGCGCCATCGTGAACATCTCCTCGATCGGCGCCCAGCTGACCCCGGTGGGATCCGGGTACTACGCGGCGGCCAAGGCCGCGATCGAGGGCATGAGCGGCGCCCTGCGCGGTGAGCTTGTCCCGCTGGGCATTTCGGTGACCGTCGTCGAGCCCGGCGCGTTTCGCACCGACTTCGCCGGGCGATCGCTGATCCAGTCGGCCACCGTCATCGACGACTACGCCGCCACCGCCGGGCAGCGTCGCAAGGAGAACGACACCATGCACGGCAATCAGCCCGGCGACCCCGCCAAGGCCGGCAAGGCGATCATCGCGGCCGTCGAATCGCCCGAGCCGCCGGCGTTTCTGTTGCTCGGGCCCGACGCGCTGGCCGCCTATCGCTACAAGGCGGACGCGCGGGCAGCCGAGATCTCGCAGTGGGAACAACTCACCAGCAGCACCGATTTCGGCTGAGCCCTACCCACGCAACTGGGGCAGCACGTCACGCCGCCACGCGGCGAAGAACCCGTCCATGTCGGGACCGATCTGCTGCACGTAGATCTCGTCGACGTCGGCGTCGATGTACTCGCGCACCTGTGCGATGTGCTTGTCGGGGTCGGGACCGCAGGCCACGCTTTCGGCGACCGTCTCGGGCGGCACCAGCGACTGCAGGGCGGCGAAATCCTTGGGCCGGGGCAGGATTTGCGACGTCTGGCCGGGCAACCCCTCGTTGGCCCACAACCGGTGCGCGGTCTTCAGCGCGGCGTCGGCGTCGGCGTCCCAGCAGACCTTGGTACCGCCCTGCACCGGCTTGTCGCCGCCCCCGGCCTGACGGAACTGCTTGACCAGGTCGCCGTCGGGCATGGCGATGCTGTAGCCGTCGCCGATGCGGGCGGCCAGCTCGACGGCCTGTGGGCCGAACGCCGAGACGTAGATCGGCACCGGCCGCTCGGGCCGGGTGTAGACCTGCGCTTCCTGCACCTCGTAGTGCTTACCGTGGTGGCTCACCTCGCCACCCTTGTGCAGCTTGCGAATGACGTCGATCGCCTCCTCCAGCATCTCGAGCCGCACACCGGCCGACGGCCAGGGATCGCCCAGGATGTGTTCGTTGAGGGCCTCACCGCTGTCGACCCCGAGCACAAAGCGCCCGTCGAGCTGCACTGCCGCGGTGGCCGCCGCCTGCGCGATGATCGCCGGGTGGATCCGCATGGTCGGGCAGGTGACGGCGGTGCTGACCGGCAGCGACGTCGCCTCCGACAGCGCACCGATCACCCCCCACACGAAGGGGCTCTGACCCTGCTCGTCGTTCCAGGGGTGGTAGTGGTCGGAGATCCACAAGGCGTCGAACCCCGCGTCCTCGGCCCGCTTGGCCTGGTCGATGAGTTCCTTCGGGCCGAACTGCTCGCAGGTGAGAAAGTATCCGATCTTGGTCATGGCGCCGGACTACCCGCCGAGCGCCCGGTTATGCGCCCCTGCGCCGCTTACCCGCCGCGCACCGGCAACGGCCGCGTGCCGGACACCGAAACCGGCCCTGCGCTGGCCGATTTCGGCGCTCGGCCGTGCGGCGCCCGGCGCGTGCACCAGTGGGGTGGCCACGCCGAGGCCCGCCCCTGACCGAACGAGAACAGCTTCGCCAATTTGGAGAAGGTAGTTCTCCATTGCCGAGAGACGGATTACGATCGCTGGTGACCCGTGCCGGTCCAGCCCGAACAACGATCGGAGTCCATCATCGACGCCTGGATTCTCGACGCGGTCCGCACGCCCCGCGGGCGCGGCCGCCCCGACGGCGGGCTGCACGGCGTGCACCCGCAGGCCCTGTTCGCCCGGTGCCTGACCGCGCTGGCCGAGCGGGTCGGCTTCGACCCGGCGGACGTCGACGACGTGATCGCCGGCAACGGCATTCTGTCCGGAGACCACGGCGATGACATCGCCCGACTCTCGGTGCTGCTGGCCGGCTGGCCCCAGAGCGTGCCCGGGATGACGCTGAGCCGATTCTGCGGATCGGGCCAGCAGGCCGTCACCGTGGCGGCCGCCGGCATCGCCGCGGGCAGCGAGGATCTGGTGATCGCCGGCGGCGTCGAATCGATGTCGCGCTGGGATGTCACGGCGGGCGTCCCGACCATCGACGGCAACAACCCGGACCTTCGCGCGCTGTATCCGACTGTCCCGCAGGGCATTTCGGCCGACCTCATCGCGACCCTGGAGGGATTCGACCGCGAGACCGTCGACGCCTACGCCGCGCAAAGCCAGAGCCGCGCCAGCGCGGCCATCGATCAGGGCCGTTTCGAGCGTTCTCTGGTCGACGTGCCGACACCGCACGGTCGCATCGAACGCGACGAACATCCCCGTCCCGGCACCACCACCGAGTCGCTGGCCAGGCTCAAACCGGCCTTCGCCGCGATGGGCGCCGCGTGCGCCGACGGCGAGCGACACACCTTCGACGAGATCTGCCTGCAGCGCTATCCGGGCATCGACCGCATCGACCATGTGCACCACGCCGGCAACTCGTCCGGCGTCGTCGACGGCGCCGCGGCGGTGGCGCTGGCCTCGTCGAACTGGATGCACACCCATCGGGTCACCCCGCGCGCGCAGATAAGGGCGACCGCCGCGCTCGGCAGCGAACCGATCATCATGCTCACCGCCCCCGGCCCCGCGGCTCAGCGTTGCCTCCACCGCGCGGGCATGACGGTGGCCGACATCGATTTGTGGGAGATCAATGAGGCATTCGCCGCCGTCCCGCTCAAGACCATGCGCGACCTCGACATCGACCCCGAGGTGGTCAACGTCAACGGCGGGGCGATCGCGCTCGGGCACCCCATCGGCGCCACCGGCGCCATGCTGATCGGGACGGTCCTCGACGAGCTCGAACGTCGTGACCTGACAACGGGTCTGATCACCATGTGCACCGGCGGCGGGATGGGCACGGCGACGATCATCGAGCGGGTGTGAACATGCCGGACACCGTGGCGCTCGAACGGCCCCGCGACGGGGTCGCCATTGTGCGCCTGAATCGTCCGCAGCGACTCAACGCCATCAACGAGACGATGCAGGCCGAATTGCGCGAGGTGCTCGGCGATCTGGCCGCCGACCCGGCGGCACACGCCGCGGTGCTGACCGGCGCGGGACGCGGATTCTGTGCGGGCATCGACATGCGCGACTTCGGCCCCTCGATGCTCGAAGCGAGCGCCCCCGCGTTGGACCGGATGCGCTTTCAGGAAAGGATGGCCGCCCTCGCCGAAGCGGTGCGCGCGCTGCCGCAGCCCGTGATCGCCGCGGTCAACGGCCCCTGCGTGGGCGCCGGGCTCGCGCTGTGCCTGGCCGCCGACATCCGAATCTGCTCGACGGCAGCGTCTTTCGGTAACGCCGCCATCCTGCTCGGGCTCTCGGGCGCCGAGATGGGTATGAGCTATCACCTGCCGCGCATCGTCGGCACCAGCGTGGCCGCCGACTGGATGCTGACCGGCCGCACCGTATCGGCCACCGAGGCCGACCGTCGCGGCCTGGTCAGTGAGGTCGTCGAGCCGGATCGGCTGGCCGACCGCGCGGTCGAGCTGGCGTCGCTGATCGCAAGCCACGCCCCGCTCGGCGCGCAGCTGACCAAGCGCGCCCTTCAGGTCAACACCGACGCCGTCAGTCTGGCGTCGGCGATGGAACTGGAGAACCGCAATCAGGTGATCTCTCATGCGACCGACGAGGCGGCCGACCGCCGCAAGAAGTGGTCTTCATGACCGGTCCCCTGCGTGGCGTGCGCATCGTCATGATGGGCGGGCTGGGGCCAGCGCCGTTTTGCGGAATGCTGTTGGGAGACTTGGGCGCTCACGTCATCCGCGTCGACGCTCTCGCGGGTGTCGACGGCCCGCGACCGGTCGACCACACGGTCCGCCGCAGCCAGCGCTCCCTGGCCGCCGACGTGAAGGACCCGCGCGGGCGCGACCTCGTCCACCGGCTGGCCGCCGACGCCGACGCGTTCGTGGATGTCTACCGCCCGGGGGTAGCCGAGCGCCTGGGCATCGGACCAGATGCGCTGCGCGAGCGCAACCCCCGGCTGGTCTATGCCCGCATGACCGGCTACGGACAGGACGGGCCCTTGGCCGGTCACGCTGGTCATGACATCAATTACCTTGCGCTCACGGGCGCCCTGCACGCCATCGGCACGGCCGAGTCACCGGTGCCGCCCCTGAACCTTGTCGGCGATTACGGCGGCGGCGCAATGCTGTTGGCGGTGGGGCTGCTCAGCGCCATCCTGGAGGCCCGCGAGTCGGGCGCGGGTCAGGTCCTCGACGTGGCGATGGTCGACGGCGTCGCCGCGCTGCTGGCACCGTATTTCGGCATGCTGCCCGCCGGCACGTGGCGCGACCGGCGTCAGGACAATCTGCTCGACGGCGCCGCGCACTTCTACGGCACCTACGCCACGGCCGACGGGGGCCACATCGCCGTCGGCGCCATGGAACCGAAGTTCTACGCCGAACTGTGCGACCGGCTGGGCGTCGACGTGCCCCACGACGACGGCGATCCGACGGCGTGGGCCGCCCACCGGGCCGCACTGGCCGCGCGCTTCGCCGAGAAGACCCGCGCCGAGTGGGAGTCGCTCCTGGATACGCCGGGATGCTGTGCGACGCCGGTTCTTTCGCTGATCGAGGCGCCGCGGCATCGGCACAACGTCGCGCGGCAGACGTTCTTCGAGCTCGACGGCATCACCCAGCCCGCCCCCGCGCCACGCTTCTCCCGGACCCGTCCCGGCACGCCCGCGCCTCCGTCGCTCCCGGGGGATCACACCCACGCCGTGCTGCGTGAGCTGGGCCTGACCCCCGAGGACATCACCGCGCTGGAGGACGCCGGCGTGGTGGCCCAAAGCAAGCCACAGTGACCACCTTAGAGAGGACGACACATGTCGTGGGACTTCTCCACCGACCCACAGTGGGCCGAACAACTGCAGTGGGTCGACGGCTTCGTGCGCGAGGAGTGCGAGCCGATCGACCTGATTGTCACCGAATCCCACGACCTCAACGACCCGGTGCGTCAGGCGCTGATCCCGCCGCTGCAGGACATCGTGAAGAAGCGGGGGCTGTGGGCGACCCACCTGGGCCCGCACCTGGGCGGTCCCGGTTATGGGCAGGTGAAATTGGCGCTGCTCAACGAGATCCTGGGACGCTCGGAATGCGCGCCGATCGTGTTCGGCTCGCAGGCACCCGATTCGGGCAACAGCGAAATCCTGGCGCACTACGGCACCCCCGAGCTCAAGGAGCGCTATCTGGAGCCGCTGCTGGATAACCGCATCATCTCGTGCTTCTCGATGACCGAGCCGCAGGGTGGGGCCGACCCGAAGGTGTTTCGCACCACCGCGGTGGCCGACGGCGATCACTGGGTCATCAACGGGGAGAAGTGGTTTTCGTCATTCGCCTCGATGGCGTCGTTCCTCATCGTGATGGCGATGACCGATCCCGAGGCGCCGCCCTATGAGCGCTACTCGATGTTCGTCGTTCCCGGCGACACCCCCGGGATCAACGTGCTGCGCGACGTCGGGCTGGGTTACCAGCCGACCGGCGGTGGCCGTGAGGGCTATGTCCGCTACGAAAACGTCCGCGTGCCGGCCGATCACATGTTGGGCCCGCGCGGCGGCGCGTTCGTGGTCGCGCAGACTCGCCTGGGCGGCGGGCGGATTCACCACGCGATGCGCACGGTGGGCCTGGTCCGCCGGATCTACGACATGATCTGCGAGCGGGCGGTGTCGCGCTACACCCAGGGCGAGGCGCTGGCCAACAAGCAGCTCGTGCAGGAGATGGTCGCCGACTCGTGGATGGAGATCGAGGCGTTTCGGCTGCTGACCCTCCAAACGGCCTGGAAGATCGACCAATTCAACGACTACAAGGCCGTGCGGGCCGACATCTCGGCGGTCAAGGCGATGATGCAGAAGGTCCTGCACGACGTGTCGTCGCGGGCGCTTCAGGTGCACGGGTCCCTGGGCACGACGCACGAGATGCCGTTCGTGCAGTATCTGGTCGAGTCATTCGTGCTCGGACTGGCCGACGGCCCGACCGAAGTACACAAGGTCACGCTGGCGCGGCTGTTGCTGAAAGACCGTGAGCCCGCACCGGATCTGTTTCCCTCCGAGCATCTGCTGCGGTTGCGCGCGGCCGCCGAGGCCAAGTTCGCCGACAAGCTCGCTGGCATCCCCCGCGGCTGAGCGGCGGGCCCGCTCAGACTTTCTTGGTGACGCCGACGTAGGACAAGACCACGTCGGAATCGTCGGTCACCCGATTGAGCACCGCGTAGGAGCGGATGAACGACTCGCCCACGCACCCGTCGATCTTGACGTGAAAGTTGCTGACCATCACCCAGGGATTCGGGCCCCTGAACTGTTTCTTGACCACCGGCACCACGATCACGAGGCCCGGCTTGAGCCCCACGTTGAGCACACCCGCGATCGGAGCAACGACCAACGGCAGCACGTCCCCGGGCACACCGGTCACCGGTCCCGTCACACCCGGAGTGATGCCAGCGGTGCCGCCGATCGTGACGCCGTCGGACGTGCTCATGTCGATGCCACAGCCGATCTCGTAACCCACCTCGAGCACCCCCTGGGGGCGTCCCGGGCCCATCAACGAGGCGACGAATATCCCGCTGGCGAGGTATTCGCGGGACGACACCGCGGTGGTCAACGGCGCCACCGGTACCTGCGCCTCGTCCCGGGCGCCCACGCCAAGGGTCCAACCGTCGGGGGTGTTGAGGACCACCGGGGGATTCGAGGGCAGCGCTCCGTCGGCCACCGGGGCCGCTTCCGGAGGGGGCGGGGCGGCGTCGGGATCCGCGCCCGTCGTCGGCGCCGTGGGCAAAGAAACAGCCAGGCATGCGGCGGCCACCAGGGCGCGACGAACGACCGCGGCTATGGGCCTCACGGGCGACACCGTACGCACCCAGCATTTCGAGTAGCGAAATTTGCTGGGCCGTCGGCCGAAGTTGTTGTGCGTTTGTGACTGTTACGCGATATGGCGCCGCGGGTAGAATTGGACTTCGAAAAGCCAAGAAAAGCCAACAATCCCGGCAGAAACCGAGGAGGCGGCGATGACGCTTCGCATGCGCGCTCGCGGACTGCTGGTCTGCGTGACAACCGCCATCGCCCTTGCAAGCGGCGCCGGCATCGCGCATGCGGACCCGAACGTCGATCCGCGCCCCCAGCCGCCGGGGCTCGACGACGTGTGGAGCCCGTTCCCGACCACCTGGACCAACCCGTCGAATGAGGGCCAGCCCGTGAACGACACGGGTGACGTCGGAATGATCTGCGAAAACCTCCTGGTGCGCTGCCAGTAATACCGTCGCTAAGCCAGCGCCGACCCGGCGCGGTCGAGCAGTCTCGGCAAAACCCCTGCCATGGCTTCCAATTCGGCGCGCGGCGCCGCCCGCCGGCGATTGTGCTTGACGATCAGCGACCAGGTCGCCGCCGACTTGAAACACGCCAGTGCCATGAACCACGCCAGATCGCTTACCTCACAACCTAACTCGGATCGGTACAGCTCGGCGATCTCGGCGATCGGCGGCACCATGCCGTCGGGCGCGGCAACCCGCCGGTAGGTGCCGGGATCGCAGTTGATCAAGAACCAGCCCGCGTCGATGCGCGGATCGCCTATCGACCAGATCTCCCAGTCGATGACGGCGTTGACCCGCGATCCGGCCGCGAGCAGGTTGCCCAGCCGGAAGTCACCGTGCACCACGCTCGGCGCCATTGCGCTGGGCGCGCAATCACGCAGCGCGTCACGCACTCTCGGCCAGCCGGGGGCCAGCTCCGGGTCGACCGTCGCCAGCGTGGCCGACCACCGGTGGACTTCGGCGACCGGATCGACCACCGGTTCGTCGCCCAGCCCGAGGTCCGACGGCGCCAGCCTGTGCAGCGCGGCCATGACGCGGCACGCATTCCGGTACCGGTCGCACAGATCGCGCACGGATGGGAAATCGTCGAATAACGGCTCCACACACTCGCCTTCGACGTGCGTCATCACGTAGAGCGGTGGCGTGCCGGGCGGATCCCCCGCGTCCTCCCACAGAACCTCCGGCACCGGAACACCGGTCGTGGCAAGCGCTTTGATGACGCGGGCCTGGCGCAGCACGTCGCGGTGCGCAACGGGTGCGACGCCCGGCGGAGCCACCTTGACCACGACCCGTCGGCCCTCCCTGGTGCCCGCGAAGGTCAGGCTGGAGGCTCCCCCGGCAAGCGGGGCGACGTCGGCCACGCCCGCGCCGGCGAGCCGGCGGCGCAACGCGGTGGTATCGAGCTCGGCGCTGCTCATCCGGTCAGGGGGCCGGCGCGGTCCAGCCGACCTCGGCGAGGAAGGGCTGGGTGTGTGCGACGCGCCCGGTCAGGGTCTTCGGATCGCCGGTGCACAGCCGAAACGCCGTCTCGGTGATCAGCGCGATGTCCTCGGTGTCGGTCTTGGCCAGATCGAGGGTGCCGGCGCCGGGCGTGGCCACGGGATTGGACGGGGCGGCGGCGTTGACCGCGATCCCGTCGTCATATAGTTCGGCCGCAAGGCTTTTCGTCAATCGGTTGAGGGCGGCCTTGGCCGTGCCGTAGATGCCGAAGCCCGCGGTCCGGTCGAACTCGGAGAACGGCGGACCGGGCGGCAGGTCACCGCCCACCGAGGTCAGGTTCAGGATCCAGCCGCGGCCGCGCTCGCGCATCGCGGGTATCGCCAGCTGACACAGGTGCAGGGGCCCGAGCACGTGCATCTCCATCATCAGCCGCGCTCGCCGCTCGGGAAATCCGTCGAGGGGCCGCAGGAACGTCACCGCGGCATTGTTGACCAGGATGTCGGGTGCACCGACCGCGCTGACCACCTCGGCGAAAAGACGCTCCCGGTCGTCGGACTGGGACAGATCAGCTTGGACCGCAACGGCTTTCCCGCCAGCGGCGACGATCTCGTCGCGCGTCTGGCTCAGCGACCCCTGGTACTTGGGATCGGGGTCCATCGTGCGGGCGGTCAGGGCCACCGTGGCGCCTTCCGAAGCTAGCCGCATGGCGATCGCCCTGCCCAGGCCCCGGCTGCTGCCGGTGACGAGGGCCACCGTCCCGTCGCACCGCTGCGCGCTCATCGTCGACCTCCTCGGCCTCCCGGCCATGCGGAAATGGCTTCTCCGCATCAGAGAATGCCATTATCGCCGGCGGAGGGGAAGCATTCTGCGTCGCGCGTCCAGGGCGTAGCTGCCGCCGCCGGTGAAGACCAGCAGGAAAAACGCGAAGCAGAAGAGGATCGCCAGCGCGCCGCCGTTGCCGGCCGGCGGATCGGCGACCGGCCACAGCGCCTGGGGCTGGTGGACCGAGAAGTAGGCGACCGCCATCTGCCCCGACGCGACGAACGCGGCGGCGCGGGTGCACAGCCCGGCGGCGACGAGCAGGCCCGCGACGATCTCGATCAGTCCGGCGTACCAGCCGGGCCAGGATCCGAACTCGACCGCCACCGGCGAGCGGACCGGCCAATTGAACAGGCTTCTCGAACCGTACGCGGCGAAGAGTAAACCGTAGACGAGGCGAAACAGGCTGAGCACGGCCGGGGTGTGACGGGCCAGGCGAGCATCGAGACCATTCCTCACGAGGGCCAGGCTACGTAATCAGTCCGGTAAATACGTACGTGTACTACCCGTATGCAAGGAGGCGTTTTGACCTATCTCTTTCTCCTCGGCGCGATCTTCACAGAGGTGGTAGCGACCAGCTTGCTCAAGAGCACCGAAGGCTTCAGCCGGCTGTGGCCGACCGTCGTGTGCCTGATCGGCTATGCCGTCTCCTTTGCGCTGCTGGCGGTGTCGATCTCGCGCGGTATGCAGACCGACGTCGCCTATGCGCTGTGGTCGGCCATCGGCACGGCCCTGATCGTGTTGATCGCGGTGCTGTTCCTGGGCTCGCCGATCTCGCTGTCGAAGGTCGTCGGTGTGGGGCTGATCATCGCCGGGGTGGTGACGCTGAATCTGACCGGCGCGCACTGACCGCCTGGCTTCGTCCGCTGTGGCAACGAATCCTTGCCCTCCTGTCGCAGAACTACGCTGCGTCCGGCGCGCGGCTGCCCGGCCGTCGGGTGCACGGATCTTGACAGGCGTGGTTGATGCCCGGCACCAACTGATGCGCAATGTCGGCGCCGGTGCGAATGGTCACCAGCGCGACGCTTCCGCCAACCACACACACAGCCGCGGCGATGATCATCGCCAGCGAGAAGCCGGGGCCCAGCGGCGTCCCGGGGGCCGCGTCGATCCCGGCTGCGACAGGTAACACGGCGATTGCGAGAAGATTCGCGATCCTCGAAACCGCGTTGTTGACACCCGAAGCCGTCCCGGCATAGCTGTCGGGAACGGCGGAGAGAACGGCTGCAGTCAGAGGCGCCACAGTGATCGCCAGGCCGACGCTGAAGATGACCACAGCGGGCAGGACTACAGCCAGGTACGTTGCCCCGGGCACGATACGCGCCATCAACGCCAGACCGCCCGCAGCGACGAACAGGCCGACCGTCATGGGCAGCCTGGTGCCGGTCCGCTCCCCTAACGCACCGGCGAACGGGGAGCCGATCATCATGATGATCGTCATCGGCAACGTCGCCAGCCCGGCCGCGAGGGCAGAGTAGTGCAGGCTTTGTTGCAGCTGCAGCGTCAACAGAAACAACGCACCGCCGATCGCCGTGTACACAGCCAAGGTGGTGAGGTTGGCGCCGACGAATTGCGTTGAGCGGAAAAGCTTCGGGGGCAACAGCGGTGACCGTGCGCGCCGTTCAATCAGGGGAAAAGCGACCAACGCCGTCAGCCCCACAAATGCGGGGATGACAGTCACGAATGTCCAACCGCGCGAAGGGGCCTCGATCAGCGCGAAGATCACCCCCGCCAGGCCGACCGTGACGGCGGCAGTCCCGGGTATGTCGGGGCCGCCCCGTGCGGTTTGATCGTGAGATTCCGAGATATGCCGCGTCGCGATCCATGCCACCACGACGGCCAACGGAAGGTTCAAGAGGAAAACCCAGCGCCACGACGCCGCGTCGACCAGCCAGCCGCCGATGAACGGACCCAGCGCCGTCGTGACGCCAGACATGCCCGCCCACAGACCGACGGCACGGCCGCGGTCGCTGTCGGTGATGCCGGCGTCGATCAGTGCAAGACTGCCGGGGACCAACGCCGCCGCGCCGACACCCTGCAGCAGCCGAGTTCCGATCAGCCATCCGATCGTTGGCGCCAAACCGCAGCCGAGAGAAGCCACACTGAAAACCACCAGTCCCGCAAGAAAGACGCGCCGCCGGCCGTACCGGTCGCCTGCAGCGCCTCCGCAGAGGAGCAAGGCGCTCAGCGTCAACAGGTACCCATCGAGGACCCACTGTTGCCCGGTCAGACCCCCACCAAGCTGCCTGCCGATGGTAGGCAGCGCGACGTTGACCACGGTCGCGTCAAGCAGCGCAATTCCCGAACCGAGGACAGCCGCGGCGATGAGCCAGCGCGCGCCGGCCGACGCCAACGGCAGTTGACGTGGCTCCGTCGATTCACCGCCATCAGGCCGGCCCACGGATGAGGATTCTGCGCTGTGGGGTCGCCGCCGCAACCACCGACCCCGATAGCAACGCTCTCTCGTCGCGAGCACGTGAGCTTCCGTTCACATGACAGACGTCCATTCCGCTCTTGGTGTGCAAACGCCCGTGCGAGACTGACGGCCTGCACACCGCTGGGTAGGCCACGCCGTGCTGACACCCTCTCTAGCGAGTAGGACCCACCATGACCGATGTCGATCAGACGCCCTCCGATGGGCTCGACCCCGGCAGCCCCACCCGGGCCGACCTGATCGAGCACTCGCGCACCGGGATGAGCGCGGCCGCGCTGCAGCGGGCGATCAACGACCACCTGCGCTACTCGATCGGGCGTCCGGCGGCGGCCCTGCGCCCCGAGCACTACTACCGCGCGCTCGCCCTGGCGGTGCGGGATCGCATGCAGGATCGCCGGGTGGCCTCAACGCAGACCTCGCTGGACCTCGGCCGCAAGGTGACCTGCTACCTGTCGGCCGAGTTTTTGATGGGCCCGCAATTGGGCAACAACCTGCTGAATCTCCAGATGGAGCGGGCGGCTCGCGAGGCGCTGGCGGCGATGGGCCAGAATCTCGACACCGTGCTGGCCTGCGAGGAGGAACCCGGGCTGGGCAACGGGGGCCTGGGCAGGCTCGCCGCGTGCTATTTGGACTCGCTGGCCACCCTGGAACGACCGGCGATCGGCTACGGCATCCGCTACGAATTCGGCATCTTCGACCAGGAAATCCACGACGGCTGGCAGGTCGAGCAGACCGACAACTGGCTGGACAACGGAAACCCTTGGGAGATCGCCAAACCCGACGTCAGCTTCCTGGTGAAGTGGGGCGGCTACGCCGAGCACTACACCGACGAGTCCGGCCGCGATCGCGTCCGCTGGGTGCCGGGACGGTTGCTCAAAGGCACCGCCTACGACACACCCATCCAGGGCTACGGCGTCAACACCTGCAACGTGCTGACGTTGTGGAGCGCGCGCGCCGTCAAGTCATTTGCGTTGGAGGCCTTCAACACCGGCGACTACTACAAGGCCGTCGAGGACGAGGTGACGTCCGAAACCGTCACCAAGGTGCTCTACCCCAACGACGAGCCCGAGGCCGGCAAGCGGCTGCGCCTGCTGCAGCAGTACTTCTTCGTGTCCTGCTCGCTGCAGCACGTGTTGCACATCATGGACGATCTCGCGGATGTTTCCGTCAAGGAACTGCCTCAGCGGTTTGCGCTGCAGCTCAACGACACTCACCCGTCCATCGGGGTCGCCGAGTTGATGCGGCTGCTAGTCGACGAGCGCGAGCTGGATTGGGACGCGGCGTGGGACATCACCGTCGCGACGTTCGGGTACACCAACCACACGCTGCTGCCCGAAGCGCTGGAAACCTGGCCGCTGCAGATGTTCGCCGAGTCGCTGCCGCGCCACCTCGAGATCATCTACGAGATCAACCGCCGGTTCCTCGACGAGGTGCGCGCCCACTTCCCCGGCGACGAGGACCGGGTCGCCCGGATGTCGTTGATCGGTGAGAACGGCGGCAAGTTCGTCCGGATGGCGCACTTGGCCACCGTCGGCAGCCATGCCATCAACGGCGTCGCCGCCCTCCATTCGGAGTTGCTGAAAAGCAGTGTCCTGAAAGACTTTTACGAGATGTGGCCGGAACGGTTCCGCAACAAGACGAACGGGGTGACGCCGCGCCGCTTCCTCGCACTGGCCAACCCGGGGCTGCGCGAACTACTGGACCGCACTGTCGGCGACGGCTGGTTGACCGACCTGGGTCGCCTGCGCGGGCTCGAGCCGTTCGTCGACGACGCGGCCTTCCGGCGCGAGTGGCGCGACATCAAGCGCACCAACAAGTCACGCCTGGCCAGATACATCCACTCGGTGGCCGGTGTGGAACTGAACCCGGACTGGCTGTTCGATGTTCAGGTCAAGCGCATCCACGAGTACAAGCGGCAGCACCTCAACGTCCTGCACGTCGTTGCGCTGTATCACCGGCTGAAGTGCAACCCCGGCCTGTCGATCCCGCCGCGGGCCTTCATCTTCGGCGGCAAGGCCGCGCCCGGATACTTCCTGGCCAAGCGGATCATCAAGCTCATCAACGCGGTCGGCGAAACCGTCAACGCCGACCCCGACGTGAACCGGTTCCTCAAGGTGGCCTTCGTGCCGAACTTCAACGTGCAAAACGCCCACCTGATCTACCCGGCCGCCGATCTGTCCGAACAGATCTCCACCGCGGGCAAGGAAGCCTCCGGGACCGGGAACATGAAGTTCATGATCAACGGGGCGCTGACCATCGGCACCCTGGACGGGGCGAACGTCGAGATGCGCGACGAGGTGGGCCCCGAGAACTTCTTCCTGTTCGGACTCACCGAGCAGCAGGTCGGGGCGGTCAAGGCCGACGGGTATCGACCGAACGATTACATCGACGGCAACGACGAGCTGCGCGTGGTGCTGGATCTCATTGCGTCAGGGACGTTTTCGCGCGGGGACACCGAGGTGTTCAAGCCCGTCGTGGATAACCTGCGTTATGACGACCCCTTTCTGGTGTGCGCCGACTACGCGTCATACGTGGACTGTCAGGAGCGGGTCAGCGCCGCGTGGCAGGACCGCGAGGCATGGACCAAGATGTCGATCCTCAATACCGCGCGCAGCGGCAAGTTCTCGTCGGATCGCGCCATTACCGAGTATTGCGACGAGATCTGGAACGTCTGGCCGCTGACGGTCAAGATCTAGTGGTCGCCGGGGAGCCCCGGCACGCGCCCGCGGTTGGCCGGCCGCCCCGGTAACCAGCGCAAGCCGGCCGCGCGGCAGAGCCGTCCGAAACGGACTAGGGTGGGCGCTCACGCAACGACTCGTGGCAGGAGAGATGTGACCGTACGCTTGCGCAGCCTTGTCCTGGTCCCGTTGACCGTGATACTGGCCGTGCTGCTCGCGCCGACCGCTTCGGCCGACGCCTACACCGACCAGCTGGTGAGCAGGTTCGACGCCCAGACGCATGTGGTGGTCGACCCGGGTGCCAGACCGCCGCTGCAGAACCCCGACAAGCTGAACCAGCAGATCCTCACCAGCTCGTGGCGGTGGAGCGCGGGCCCACCGGTCTGGGTGGCGGCGGTGTCGCCCGCCCAGAGCGGTGTGACCACCGCCGACGCCGTACACACCGCCATGCTGGCCCGCAACGCCGGATTCAGCGGCGTCATTCTCGTCATCGACGCTCGCGGCTACCACGTGCGCGCCTACAACGTGCCCAAGGCCATTGCGGACAACGTCGACCAATTCATGAATCAGTCGGCACGGGATCACCGCAACGACCCCTACGGCGCTACCAGCGCCTTCGTCGGCCGGCTGGCGAGCGCCAATGCGGCCCCCGTCGGACCCGCGACCACCTCACCGGTCGCCCACCAAAAGCACGACGAGTGGGCGTGGTTGAAGGTGACGCTGGTCATCTCCGGCATCGCGCTGGCCATGGCCGGCCTGTTCTGGTTCGCCGTCGGCCGAAATCGCAAGCACCGCAAGGACACCGAGGCGCGCGAGGAGATCAAGCAGGAACTGATCGCGGCCACGTCGAACGTCAGCGACCTCGACAACGCGGTACTGAGCGCGGGCGGCGTCGACGTCAGCGCCGAATCGTTGAAAGCCAACGCCAGCCTGTACGACGCCCGAAAAGCCTATGAGAAAGGCGATTACGGCTCCGCGCGGGCGCACCTGCGGGTGGTGGAATCCACGGTTGCCAAGGCTAACCGCAAGCTCGACCCGCGGCAACCGGACGTCGCGGCGGTGACGTCGGTCCCGGCCGACGACCGCAAGCAGGCCACGGTGCGCACCAAGAACCCTGACACGGGCGAAACGGTGACGATCAACAACAATAACTACAGCACCACCGCCCAGCCGGGTTACCCGTACTACTACGGCGGCGGCTACCACAACGGGATGTTCTTCTACCCCGGCTATTACCCGTACGCGTTCTGGGGGCCCGGCTGGACATGGGCGCTGACCGACGTGCTGCTGATGGACGCGCTGCTCGACGACCACTGGGGCGGCAGCTACGAGCGGGGCTTCGAGGCCGGCCGCGACTCCGCGTTCGCGGATGCCAACAGCTACGGCGACGACGGCGGACAGGCGGCCGGTTACGACAGCGCGCCGGCCGACGTCGGGTTCACCGGCGGCTACCAGGACTCGGGTGGCGCCGACGTCGGATTCGCCGGCAACGACGCCGCCTACTCCGGCGGCGGTGACGTGGGCTTCGGCGGCGGCTGGGACTCCGGGGGCGGCTGGGACTCCAGCGGCTCCGATTTCGGCGGCGGATCGGACTTCGGCGGCGGTGGTTCCGATTCCGGCGGTGGTGGCGACTTCGGGTTTTGAGGTCTCGCCGCCGGGAAGTTAGGTTGCCTGCAATGAGTACGGACAAGATCAATCGCGCCATCCTGCTCACCATGGTGGTGATCGGAACGCTCGCGTACGGCTTGCTCTACAGCCACGCCTCGATCGTCTTCAAGCTCCTCGTACCCCTCGGCCTGATCGCCCTGCTCGGACTGATCGTCCGCGACGTGATCAGGGACCGCGACTGAAGAAAACGCTGACGCCCGGCCGCACTCGTTGGGGTAGCGTTCACCGCGAGCCTTCGTAAACCCCACGGCGGAGCAAGGACTGGAGCATGAGTTCGTTTTTGTATGGCCTGCTGACCGTGATAGGCCTCGCGCTTGCGCTGGTGTTCGCGACCATTGCCGCCGTCTTCATTAAACGTTTGGGCGATCGAACGACCACCCCGGTCGGTGAAGAGGTGGGCAGCGCCAAGGCGGTAGTCACCAAAGTGCGTAAACGCCAACCCATGTCGCAGGACGAGTTGAATTATGCGAAACAACTCCTTGCGGGTCGTGGCTCCGTGCTGGCGTTATGCCTCCCCGCTACGTTGTTCGGTTTGGGCTGTTTCTACGTGTTCGGCAGCCTCTACCACCTGCACGGAGCGACGCCCTCCGAACGTACATTTCTGGGGGTCTTCCCCATGTTGGCCGCTATGAACCTCACTGTTCAGATCCTGCGGAGCGCCAGGTTGAAACGGCGACTACGGAAGATCTCCTGACGGACGCAGCAGCCTAAGGCATCTGGCGCTGTCGGTGTCGCCGCCAGGTATGCCCGCGGGCCCTTCTGGTCGCGCGCTGGAGGCGTTACCGCTATCGTTTGCACGATCAGCTGTCCTTTGAGTACACGGCCGTCTACTATCTGCAGTGGCCTGAAGGCAGAGCAAGGGGCGTGAAGACGATGTCTGGGACCGGACTCCGAGGGGTGATCCAGTGAGCCCTCGTTCGGTCGGCAGGACCGTGTTGGCGCGAGTCTGGATGCCGTTGGTCGCGGTCATCGCCGTCGGCGTGGGCGGGGTGGCGATGGTGAAGGTGCACGAGTTCTCCAATCCCCCGCCCGTCATCACCGTCAATGAACCGGCAGCGCCTCCGGAGTTCAGCATCAAACGGCTCACCTATGAGTTGTTCGGCTCGGTCGGTGATGGCGGGATGCTCGTCTGGGTGGACATCAACGGGCATCCACATCAGGTCGATCTCACGACCTTGCCCTGGTCGCACACCGAGGCGACGACACTCACCGTGGTGTCCGGCAGCATCTCGGCGCAGGTTCACGGCGGTCAAGTCGGATGCCGGCTGCGGGTGAACGGCATCGTCCGCGCCGAACAGTCCGATGCCCACCAGGACGCACACGTCTATTGCCTGGTCAAATCCGCATGAGCGAGCACCAGGCCCAGCCTCGGGCGAAGCGGCCGTTCTTCCCCAGGATGGTCCGCGTCCTCGCGATACCGATCATCGCCTTCTGGGGCCTGCTCGCCGTGTCGACGAACACCTTCATGCCGCAGGTAGAGAGGGTCGCCGAAGAGTTGGCGGGGCCGCTGGTTCCGCACTACGCGCCGTCGCAGCGGTCGTTGCTTTCCATCGGCGCGAAGTTCCGCGAGTCCGATTCGACCAGCCTGGCCATGATCGTGCTCGAAGCCAACCGGCCGCTGGGCGACGCGGATCATCGGTACTACGACGATCTGATGCGCAGGTTCAAGCAGGACCCCAAGCATGTGCAGTACGCCATGGATCTGTGGGGCAAGCCGATCACCGCGGCGGGGGCGCAGAGCCTCGACGGCAAGTGCGCGTACGTGCTGCTGCGTCTCGCGGGCGATATCGGCCAGATGCAAGCGAACGAATCCGTGGCCGCCGTTCGGGATATCGTCGCCAAGGACGCGCCACCGCCCGGGCTCAGGGTCTATGTCAGTGGCGCGGCCCCCCTCGCCAAAGACACTGTGGCTATTGCGAATTCGAGCTTGAACAACATCACGATCGTGACGATCTTCCTGATCATCGCGATGTTGCTGCTGGTGTATCGCTCGATCGTCACCCTATTTGTGCCGTTGGCCGGAGTTCTGTTCGAGATGCTGGTGGCGAAGGGGGTTATCGCGACCCTCGGGCATCTCGGGTACATCGAGCTCTCGTCGTTCGCCGTGAACATCGTCGTCGCGCTGACCTTGGGGGCGGGGACGGACTACGGCATCTTCTTGATGGGCCGCTATCACGAGGCCCGACACGACGGCGAGAGCCGGGAGGAGGCGTTCTACACCGCGTACAAGAGCGTCACGCCCGTCATCCTCGGCTCGGGGCTGACGATCGCGGGGGCGTGTTACTGCTTGACTTTCGCGCGGCTCAACTACTTCCACACGATGGGGCCGGCCGTCGCGATCAGCATGCTGTTCACCATCGCGGCAGCGCTGACGCTCGGCCCGGCGTTCCTGACCGTGGGCAGCCTTTTCGGGCTCTTCGACCCGAGAAGCAAGGCCAAGGCGCATCTGTATCGGCGCTTCGGGACGAGCGTGGTCCGGTGGCCGGTGCCGATCCTCTTCGCCAGCGCCACCGCCGTTCTGCTCGGGGCGATCTTCGTGCCGACGTACCGGCAGAACTACGATGACCGCCAGTACCAGCCGCACGATTCGCCCGCCAACCTGGGTTTCCAGGCCGCCGACCGGCACTTCCCGAAGAGCAAGCTGTTTTCCGAGATGCTGATGATCGAGTCAGATCACGACATGCGAAACTCGGGTGACTTCATCTCATTGGACCGCGCAGCCAAGGCCCTGCAACGCCTCCCCGGCGTCGCGATGGTGCAAAGCATCACCAGGCCCATGGGCAGGGCGCTGGAACATGCCACCATCCCCTACTTGTTCACCACGCAAGGCAGCGGCAGCGGTCAACAGCTCCCGTTCACCTTGCAGCAGAACGCCAATACGAACGAGCAGGCACAGATCACACAGCACACGGTCGCGGTCTTGCGCAAAGAGATCGGCTTCTTCCAAACGATGTCGGATGAGATGCACAAGACGGTCCTCACCATGGAGGACATGCAAAAGGTCACCGACGAGTTACGGTCGAACCTTGCCAACCTCGAAGACTTCTTCCGGCCTATTCGCAGCTATTTCTATTGGGAGAAGCACTGTTTCGACATTCCCATCTGCTACGCGTTCAGGTCGCTGTTCGAGTCGATCGACGGCCTCGACAAGATGGCCGACGACATCAAGGACGCCGTAACGTCTCTCGAGGTCATCGACAAGACCTTGCCGCAAATCATCACGCAGCTCAAACTCACGGCCGACGACTCGGAGGCTTTGGCCTCTCTTTTGGTCAGCACCTACGGCCAGTCTTCTCTGCAGTCCACTCAGACCGACCAGACATTCGAAGACCAGATCAATGTGGGGCTCGACTTCGATCAATCCCGCAGTGATGACTTCTTTTACATCCCACACGAGGGTTTCGACAACGACGACGTCAAAACGGGTATGCAACTGCTGATGTCGCCCGACGGCAAGGCGGCCCGGCTCATCATCACCCATGAGGGGGACGCCAACGGCCCCGAGGGCGTGCAGCACGTTGAGCAGTTCCCCACGGCGATAACCGTTGCGCTCAAAGAGACTTCGCTGGCCGGCTCGAAGGTCTACATCGGCGGTTCGGGATCAACCAACAAGGACATCAAGCAATACGCGGCGTCCGATCTGCTCATCGTGGCGATCGCCGCCTTCGTGCTGATCTTCTTGATCATGTTGTTCCTCACCAGAAGTCTGATGGCGGCGATTGTCATCCCCGGCACGGTGGCCTTCTCCTACGCCGGGGCGTTCGGGCTCTCCATCCTCGTATGGCAACACCTCATCGGCCTGCCGTTGCACTGGTTGGTGTTGCCGCTGACGTTCATCATCCTGGTGGCGGTGGGTTCGGACTACAACCTGTTGTTGATCCTTCGTGTCAAAGAGGAGCTGCACGCCGGAATCCATACCGGGCTGATCCGCGCGCTCGGCAGCACCGGCGGCGTGGTGACGTCGGCCGGTTTGGTGTTCGCCTTCACCATGCTGGCAATGCTGACCAGCGATCTGCGTACCGTCGGCCAGGTGGGTTCGACGGTGTGCATCGGCCTGCTGCTGGACACGCTGATCGTGCGTTCGTTCGTCGTGCCGTGCATCCTGCGCATCCTCGGGCCGTGGTTCTGGTGGCCCACGCTGGTGCGTACCCGCCCGCTGCCCCAGACACAGAAGGCCGAGATCGTATGAGCGACAACGACAAACCCCTGGCCGGCCGGGTCGCGTTCGTCACCGGCGCCGCGCGCGGACAGGGCCGCTCGCATTGCGTGCGGCTGGCCCGGGCCGGTGCCGACGTCGTCGCCATCGACGTGTGCGGCCCGGTGGCGGCGAACAACGGCTATCCGGCATCGACGCCGGAGGACCTGGCCGAAACGGCGAGCCTGGTGGAAAGCGAAGGTCGCAAAATGCTGGCCGCGCAGGTCGATGTCCGCGACGCCGCGGGGCAACAGCGGCTCGTCGACGAAGCGATCACCCAATTCGGCCGCCTGGACATCGTCGTCGCCAACGCCGGCGTGCTCAATTGGGGCCGGCTCTGGGAGATTTCGGCGCAGCAATGGCAAGACGTCCTCGACACCAACCTGACCGGGGTCTGGAACACGATCAAAGCCACTGTGCCCGCGATGATTCAGGCGGGCAACGGCGGCTCGATCATCACCATCAGCTCGGCGGCGGGCATCAAGGCCGTCCCCGGGTGCGGGCACTACTGCGCCAGCAAGTTCGGTGTGGTCGGGCTGACGAACTCGCTCGCGGTGGAGCTGGGCGGGTACGGCATCCGGGTCAACTCGGTGCACCCGTACGGCACCGACACGCCCATGGGCAACGACCCCTCGATGTGGCAGCTCTTCGCCGACAACCAGACCTACATCCACAGCTTCTCTCCCGGCGCGCTACCGACCGACGCGCTGGCCGACCCGAACCTGGTCTCCGACATCGTGTTGTGGCTCGCCAGCGACGCCTCCTCGCTCGTGACGGCCGCGCAAATTCCCGCCGACAAGGGCTACCTGAAGATCTGATAAGAGAGCAAAAGGCCGGCCGCCGGCGACGGGCATAATCGTGTCGTGAAGGCGCCCGGCGCTGCGATGCCGAAAACGCGGGCCGGATCGCTGCGACCCGGCGAGCTGGCGCAGGCATCGGTGATGGGCGCCTTGTGCGCGGCGATCGCCATCATCGCGGTCGTCCTTCCGCACGGCGGGGGGCTGGGCCTGCTCGGCAGCGTGCCGACCGGACTGTTGGCCTACCGCTACCGAATCCGCGTGCTGATCGCCTGTACGGTCGCCGCCGGCGTGATCGGATTCCTGGTCGTCGGACTGAGCGGCCTGGGAGCGATCGCGCTCTGCGCCTATGTCGGTGGGCTGGCCGGAACCGTCAAGCGCCACCGGCGCGGCACACCGACCGTGATCGCGGTCTCGTTTGGCGCGGGCGTCGTCGTCGGTGCCGGGATGGTCGCCGCGCTGACCGTCCTGACCCGCTTCCGCCAACTCGCCTTCCACGCCGCCAGCGCCACCGTGGACGGCGCCGTGACGGTCGTATCGCGGGCCGGCCCGCTGCGCGCCCCGGCGCAACAGTTCAAGGCGTTCTTCGCCGAGGCCCTGCACTACTGGCAGTGGCTCGTCCTCGGTTACGCCGTGTTCGTCATCATGGGCGCGTCGCTGGTCGGTTGGTGGGCGCTGTCCCGCGTGCTGGAGCGACTGCGCGGCATTCCCGACGTGCACAAGCTGGACGCGCCGGCGAGCAGCGGTCCGATCCGGCCCGTCCCGGTACGCCTCGAGCAGGTGCGGCTGCGCTATGCGCACGCCGACCACGACGCCCTGCGTGCGGTCAGCCTGGACGTGCGGACGGGCGAACACATCGCGGTCACCGGGGCCAACGGTTCCGGGAAAACCACCCTGATGTTGATCCTGGCCGGGCGCGAGCCGACGTCGGGGATCGTCGAGCGTCCGGGCGCGGTGGGGCTCGGTGAACTCGGTGGCACCGCCGTCATCATGCAGCATCCGGAGAGCCAGGTGCTGGGCACGCGCGTCGCCGACGACGTGGTCTGGGGCCTGCCGCCCGGCAAGAGCACCGACATCCCCCGGCTGCTCGGCGAGGTCGGGTTGGCCGCGCTGGCCGATCGCGACACGGGCAGCCTGTCCGGCGGGGAGCTGCAGCGCCTAGCCGTGGCCGCGGCGCTGGCGCGCGAGCCGGCGCTGCTGATCGCCGACGAGGTCACCAGCATGGTCGACCGGCAGGGCCGGGAGCAACTGCTCGCCGTCCTGTCCGGACTCACCGAGCGCCATCAAACGGCCCTGGTGCACATCACCCACTACAACGACGAGGCCGAATACGCCGACCGCGCAATCAATCTCGGCGACACATCGATGGACGCCGACCTGGTACGGAGCGCGACCGCGCCGGCTCCGACGGTGACGAACGGACGCCCCGCCAGCCCGCCGGTGCTCGAACTCGTCGGTGTCGGACACGAATACGCCAGCGGCACCCCCTGGGCCCAGACCGCGCTGCGCGATGTCAGCTTCGCGGTGCACGAGGGCGACGGGCTGTTGATCCACGGCGGCAACGGTTCCGGCAAGTCGACGCTGGCGTGGATCATGGCCGGCCTGACCGCGCCGGCCACCGGCGCCTGCCTGCTCGACGGGCGCCCGACCGCCGAACAGGTCGGAGCGGTCGCGCTCCAATTCCAAGCGGCCCGGCTGCAGCTGATGCGGAGCCGGGTCGACCTGGAAGTGGCTTCGGCCGCAGGGTTTTCGCCCGCCGATCGCGCGCGGGTGACCGCGGCGCTGGCCGCCGTCGGCCTGGACGCCGGTCTGGCCACGCGGCGCATCGACCAGCTCAGCGGCGGCCAGATGCGTCGCGTGGTCCTCGCCGGACTGCTGGCGCGGTCGCCGCGGGTGTTGATCCTCGACGAGCCGCTGGCGGGGCTGGACGCCGCCAGCCAGCGCGGCCTGGTCCAGCTCCTGGCCCAGCGACGCCGTGACACCGGCCTGACGGTGGTGGTCATTTCGCATGACTTCGCCGGGCTTCAGGAGCTGTGCCCGCGCACCCTGCACCTGCGTGACGGTTCGCTGGAACCGCCACCGGCCGCGGCCCCGCACCGTGCGGTGGCCACCGCCCCGCCGGCGACGCGCCCGGCCCGCCGCCGTCGTCCCTTCGTGCTGCTGCGGCCGGTGCCGGGCACCTCACCCATTCACGAGCTGTGGGCCGGAACGAAACTGCTTGTGGTATTTGGTGTTTCGTTGCTGTTGACGTTCTTTCCGGGATGGGTGGCGATCGGGCTCACCGGCGCACTGGCGGTGACGGGAATCTGGCTCGCCCGCATCCCACGGGGGGTGCTGCCGTCCGTGCCGCGCTGGCTGTTGATCGTGCTGGTGATCGTCGCCGCCAACGCGACATTCGCCGGCGGGAGTCCGTACGTCCGACTGGGCGCCGTCTCGCTCGGGCTCGGCGGCCTGCTGGACTTTCTCCGCATCACCGTCCTGTCGGTGGTGCTGCTCGGCCTGGGCGCGCTGGTGTCGTGGACGACCAATGTCGCCCAAGTCGCCCCGGCGGTGGCCACTTTGGGCCGTTTCCTGCGCCCACTGCGGATCCCGGTCGACGACTGGTCTGTGGCGTTGGCGCTCGCGCTGCGCACCTTCCCGATGCTCATCGACGAATTCCGGGTCCTCTTCGCCGCCCGCCGGTTGCGGCCCAAGCGCCCCCCGCGGACCCGCCGGGCCCGGCTGCGGCGTCCGGCGGCGGACGTGATCGACGTTGTCGTCGCGGTCATCACGGTGACGCTGCGACGCGCCGACGAGATGGGCGATGCGATCACCGCCCGCGGCGGCACCGGCCAGATCTCGGCCGCGCCGTCGCGGCCGAAACCGGCCGACTGGCTGGCGCTTTCGATCGTATTGATGGTCTGTGGTGGCGCGGTGGCGGCCGAGCTCGCGTTGGTCGCCGGCCACTGACGCATTTAGAACCTCGCCAGCGCCGGCACGTCCGCCAACGCACAGTCCGGAATGCCTTCGGCCGCGCGCAGCAGGAAGTTGAGCTTCGCGACGCGCTCGCCGGAGCGCGGTGCACCGTTCTTCTGAAACGGTGCCGCCAGGCCCACCGCCAGGTCCATCACGACATCGTCGACGACGCCGCCCGAGCGGCCCGAAGGTATCGCCAAAACGGCGTTGCGCGTGGCGTATTCGAAACAGTCCAGCGCCTCGGCGATGGTTCCCACCTGGTTGGGCTTCAAGACGAAACCGTCCACGGCGGACGTTTCGACCGCCCGCTGCAGGCGGGCCCGGTTGGTGACGATCAGGTCGTCGCCCAGGATGATCGATCGGTTCACCGTCTGCACGGCCTTGGCGAATCCGGCCCAGTCGTCGCCCTCCAGCAGGTCCTCGATGAACAGCATCGGGAACTCCTGCGACAGTCCGCGGGCGTAGTCGATCAGCTCCTCCGCGGTCACCCGCTCACCGTTGAAAGCGTATGTGGCAGAGTCACTGTCGTATACCTCACTGGACGCGCAGTCCAGCGCGAACGCCATGATGTCGGCGCAGCCGGCCCGCTCGACGGCCTCGGCGAGCACCTCCATGACGGCGTGCGGGTCACTGGACGGCGCGATGTATCCGTACGAGGACGCTAGCATCGGTGCGCGACCCAGCCGCCGCGCGAGGACCTCGCCGAGCGTCTCGAACAGGCTCACCCCTTTTTCGACCGCGGCTTCGATCGAGTCCGCGCGGTACGGCACGACGAGGAACTCGCTGAACGTCTGGCGGACATCGCCGTAGTGCCCGCCATTGATCATGTTGAAGCTGGGCACCGGGACGGTGGTGGGCGGTTGGAGCCCGAGCAGCGCGCCGACGTAGGCGTAGGTGGGCGTGCCCGCCGCGGCGGCGGCCGCGCGCCACAGCGCGATCGACGTGGAGTAGATCGCGTTGCCGCCGAGCCGGTGCTTGTCCGGCGTGCCGTCGAGCGCGATCAGCACCCGGTCCAGGGACCGCGGATCGTCGAGCCCCGCGCCGATCAGGGCCGGAGCGATTTCGTCGTCCACGGCGGCGATCGCGCGGTGCACGCTCAGGCCGTTGTATCGCGTCGGGTCCCCGTCCCGCAGGACGTACGCCTCGTGCGAACCCACCGAGCTGCCGGTCGGGGACGCGCCGCGGGCAACAATGCCCGTGTCCGTGGTGATTTCGACTTCCAGAAGAGGCCGGGCTTTGCAGTCCAGCAACTGGCGGGCGATGACGGATGCGATCTTCATCGTCGACCTCCAGGACCCAGGGCTCCAGCGTATGACCGTGGCACTGAGAGGTCACTGAGAAGTGGCGCCCAGTGCGTCGTTTCCCGCCCGGGCGCTCTAAACTAGCGTTTACACAATCTGGACTGTAAAAACTCCGGGCTCTCGGCCAGGGGGATCGGAGAAGGAGGATCTTCATGCGGCCGGTAGTGAATCTTGATCGGTGCGAAGGCAATGCCTACTGCGTGAACATCGCGCCAGATGTCTTCCGGCTCGACGATGACGACTACGCGGTGGTCATCGCCGATCCGGTGCCCGTCGAGCAGGAGGCGCTGGTCGAGCGAGCGATCGCCGAGTGCCCGCGCGCCGCCCTATCCCGCGAGGACTAGCGCACCGCGGAGCGCGTCTACCCGTGCTCCTCCTGGACGCCGAACGTGTTGACCGCCAAGGCCAGCAAGAGGTAGCCGCCGATGGTGAAGGTCAGGTCCATGCACTGCTGGTGGGTGAACAACTCGCCCAGCAGGTCCCAGCTTGCTTGGCTGATCGTGCTGTCGGAGGTGAGATCGTCGACGGCCCGGATCACGGCCTGATCGGTCTGATCGGCGCAGCGCCCGACCCGGATGTCGTCGATCTCGGATTCGGTCAGGCCGGCGCGCAGGGCGATCGGGATGTGGTGTGACCACAGGTAGCCGCAATTGCTGCGGTGCACCACGCGCAGCAGCGCGACTTCTCGCACCCGGGGTGACAGGGTCGACCGGGTCAGCAGGTAGGCGTTGAACGGCAGGTAGGCCGCGGTCAGCTCGGGATGGCGGACCATGGTCGACAAAACATTGCCCGCGCCAACGGGATTCGCCCGCCCGGCCGGAATCAGGGACGCCAGCGCCGCACGCGCGCCCTCGTCCCACTCGTCGGCGGGCAACGGTGACAGGCGAAGCGGATGTCCGTCGGACGCGGTCATGCTATTGGATCGGTTCGTCGCCGAGCACGGTGGTGCGCAGCATCTCGCGCTGTGAGTCCGGATCGTACGGGGCCGCGCGGTGCAGCACCCCGCGGTTGTCCCAGATGACGGTGTCGCCGACCGACCAGCTGTGGCTGTAGACCTTGTCGGGCACCGTGGCGCGCTCGAGCAGCCCGTCCAGCAGGGCGCGTCCCTCATCGAGCTCCATGCCGACGACGTAATCCGCGGAGGCGCCCAGCACCAGCGACTTGCGGCCGCTGCGGTGGGTCCACACCAGCGGGTGTTCGTGCGTGCGCCGGGATCGCCAGCGCTGCACCTGTTCCGGGGAGGGGTCGGGGTAGACGCGGCGCTGGGACGCCTCCAGCGAGTGCACCACGCGCAGCGTGGCGAACCGCTCCTTCTCGTCGTCGGTCAGGGCGTCGTAGGCGGCGTAAGAGTTGGCGAATTCGGTTTCGCCGCCCCATTCGGCGACCTGTACCGCCGACAACACGGTGGCCTTCTGCGGGCATTCGTCGCCCAGCGGCGTGCAGCCGTCGATGTGCCAGTCGAAGGTGGCCTTCAAAAAGGCGGCCGAGGCGTTCTTGGACTTGTCCAGGGTGATCGGATAGATGCCGGGCACCGGGTGGTGACCGTCGGAGGAGTGGTCGATCTCGCCGAGGCGCCGGCAGAAGTCGACCTGCGCCGCCGGGTCGAGCTGCAGACCGCGGAAGACCAGGACGCCGTTGTCCTCCAACGCATCCAGGACGGCTTCACCTACCGAGTCGTCGCCCGCGAGGGCGGCCGGGTCCAGTCCGGCGACTTCGGCGCCGACGGATTCGGTGAGCTTGGTGATGGTGAGCAGACTCATCGTGCTCCTTTCGAAAAAGCGATGTCTGGTAGCGGAAAGGTCAGGGCACCGGGCCGCCGGTGCGGATCATCACCGCGTCGGCGGCGTCGACCGGGGCGGGTTGATGCATGATCTCCACCGCCATCGCGACCATGATCAGCGAATAGATCATGTGCAACAGGTTCAGCGCATCGTCGGGCACGTTATCGAGGGGAAACTTGTCGCAGTAGTCGATCGCCTCTTCGAGCCGGGGGAAGAACGCGTCGTAAAAGTCGCGCAGTTCGGGCATCGACGAGTTGACCCGGGCGTTCCAGCGTTCCGTTTCGGTTGCCAGGCACCAGGTTTCGGCATAGTCCTCCAGCTCGGCGAACGCGCTGGGCAGCATCGGGTTCATGGTCACACTCCCACCGAATCCCGTTCGCGGCGATAGGCGTCCACCCAATCGACGGCGACCTTGTGCAGGTGGCGCACCAGGATCTCTTGGTCGTTGAGGGGAAAGTCATCGACGATGCCGTATTCCAGCGCCGCCTGCGTCCCGCCGAGCATTCCGGCGTCTTGCAGCGCGAACTCTTTGAGCACCACCGAGGCGACCTCGTGCTCGATGCGCTCCCGCACCGTGCGCGCCGGATGGAAGTAGGTGTACGCCTCGAATCGGTGCGTGTTGTGCGAGGTGGGCCAGTACCGGTACAGCAGATACCACCCGCCATAGATCAGGATCTCGATGTTGGGGAAGATCTGGAAATTGCTGATGCCCCAGGGCTCGATCCCCCCGGGGTTGAGTCCGGCCGGCAGTTCGCCGATGTCGGGGGTTCGCCACGGTCCCACCAGTCCGCTGCGGGTGGCCCGCTCGATCGGATACATGTATTCCGGTGGCAGCAGCCACCGGCGCCGCCCGGCCGTAGAGACCAGCCGGTGCGGGCCGTCGAGCTGGAAATGCCCGCACGTGAATCCGGCGTTGGGGTCGCGCACCTCGGAGGGCACTTGCTGTGAATGCAGCGAGGGCACGTGGTAGTACTCCTGGAAGGCGTCGGCGAAGATCTTCCAGTTGCTGTTGTTGTGGGCCACCCAGTCGTAGCGTTCGGTCAGCTTCTCGAACGGATAACCGTCGAGGCCGGTGATCATCGGACCGAGGAACTCCCGCAGGGTTTGGCGCGGTTCGGGGTCGAAGTTGACGAACACAAACCCGTTCCATACGTCGCAGTGCACCGGACGCAATCCGTACTGCGCGAGGTCGAGATCGAAGAACTCCGATTCCTGCTGGACGAACTTCAGCGCGCCCTGCAGGTCATAGCGCCAGCCGTGATACTTGCAGGTGAACTGCCGACACGTCCCGCGGGTCTCCTCGCCGGGAAAATCGTTCCACACCAGCTTGTTTCCGCGGTGACGGCACACGTTGTAGAACGCCCGGATGCGCTCATCCTTGCCCTTGACCAGGATCACCGAAACGCCGACGACTTCGATCTCCTTGGTCAGGTAGCTGCCGACCCGCGGCAACTCCTCCACCCGCGCGAGGTTGAGCCACGCCCGTTTGAAGATCGCCTCGCGCTCGAGTTCGTAGAACTCCCGCGACGTCGAGTCCTTGAAAGACACGGGCCCCGTGCCCAATTCGGGATAGTGCTCGGTCCAGGAGCCCTCCGGGGGCCTGCCTTGTCTCGTCATCGGATCCTCACCTTCACATCACCGCCCCGCCGTTGACGCCCAAGACCTGGCCGGTGATATACCTTGCCTCTTCCGAACACAGAAATCCCACGGCCGCGGCGATATCGGCCCCGGTACCGAGGTAGCCCAAGGGGATGTTGCTGGCCATCTGCTCGTTGGACGGCAGATACCCGGCGGCCTGCCCCTGGTGTTGCATCGGGGTCTCGATGCCCGAGGGCGGAATGTTGTTCACCGTGATCCCGTGCGGCGCGTATTCGCGGGCCAGCGACTTGGTCAAAGTGATCACCGCCCCCTTGGATGCCGCATAGTGGGCGGCGAACGGCGAGCCGCGCTGGGCGCTCGACGACGAGATCATCACGATCCGTCCCCAGTGCGCCTCCACCATGTCCGGCAGTGCGACCTGGCAACAGTGAAAGGTGCCGGTGAGATTGACATCGATGACCCGCGACCAGGTTTCGGCGGTGATGTCCAGGAACGGCGAGAAGTCGAACATGCCTGCGCTGGTCACCAGGACCGTCACCGGGCCCAGCTCGCTGCGGATCTTCGCGAAGGCCTGCTCCACGGCGGACCGATCGGTCACGTCGGCGCCCACCCCGAGCGCGGTGACTCCGTCGGTGCGCAGGTCGTCGGTGACACGTTGCGCCGCACCCTCATTGACATCCAGGACCGCGACCTTGAGTCCGCGCCGGCCCAATTCATGGCACGTCGCCTCGCCCATGCCCGAGGCGCCGCCGGTCACCACCGCAACCCTGTTCATCGGCTCCGCTCCACGTTCGACCGCCTTCTCTGGCTCACTCGTAGACCACCCGCACGGTGGGACTGGTGGGCAGGGCCTGACACGTCAACACCCAGCCCTCGTCGACCTCATCCGGGTCGAGCGCGTCGTTGTTGATCATTCGGGCGCTACCCTGCGTCAGGCGGGCCATACACGTTCCGCACGAACCGATCTCACAGGAGGACGGCGCCCGCAGGCCGGCCATCCGCGCCGTCTGCAGGAGCGTGTTGCCCGAGTCATACCGCGCGGTGGTCGTGGCCCCGTCCAGCACGATGGTGACCTCGTCGGTGACCACCTCAGCGCCGGCTGGCGCCGCCGCGGTGACGTCGTTGACGTCGAAGTGCTCGACGTGCAGCCGATCGTCCGGAATGCCCGCCGCGCACAGCGCATTTCGCACGGTCTCCATGAACTCGTTGGGCCCGCACAGGTAAACGTCGGCGTCCCCGACGTCCCGGACGAACGCCTCCACGTCCGCCGAGGTGATGTAGCCGCTGGTGTCGTCGAGATGATGGTGCAGGACGAAGCGGTCCGGGTGCCTCGCGTTCAGCGACGCCAAGGCCTGGTCGAAGATCACCGCGTCGCGGCTGCGGTTGGCGTAGAACAGCCGCGTCGCGCGAGTGCCGGACTGCAACGCCGTGCGCAGCAGCGAAAACACCGGCGTGATACCGCTTCCGCCGGCGAAGGCGACCAGCGCGCGATCGCTGTCGCGCAACACGAAGCGGCCCTGCGGCGGCAAGGCGGGCAGCTCGTCCCCCGGCGCCGCTTTGTCGTTGAGCCAGTTCGACACGACGCCGTCGCGGTCGCGCTTGACGGTGATCTGCAGGTCTTCCCCGGGGGTGGAAGACATCGAATAACACCGCCGATGCTCGCGTCCGTCGACGCTGACCAGCAAGGTCAGGAACTGTCCGGCGTGATAGCCGAACTGTGCGGCGCTGCCGGGCGGGACATCGAGAACGATCGACACGGCGTCACGGGTCTCTCGGATCACACGCTTGATCCGCAGTGGCACAAAGCCATCCGGCAACGCGGCGATGTCGACAACGCCGGCCCCGGCGTCGGTCGCCGTCGCCGAACCGACACCCGTTGCCGCGCCATCGTCAGTCATCTCCGCCAGAGTATCAACTACTTGCGATTAGTCTCAAGTACTAGATATAGGTGCCGCGCGCCGACGCCCGCGGCCACGCCGCGCTGGGCGGTCAGCCCTCGACATGGTCGTTGAACAGCTCGTGGCCGGTGCCCTTTTCGACCACCCGGCCCAGCAGTTCACGCAGGGTCCGTTGCTCCTGCTCGGTCAGCACGCCGAAGACCTCCTGGTGGGCGGCGATCGCGTCGTTGACCACCGTTTCGGCGACCTTGCGGCCTTCCGCGGTCAGGTAGGCCCGCAGGATGCGGGCGTGCTGGGCATCCTGTTTTCGTTCCACCAGGCCGCGGCGCTGCAGGGCGGTGAGCGCGAGCTGGACGCCCTGCGGACTGATCAGCAGGCGCCGCGCGAGTTCGGCGCCGGACAAGCCGGGTTCGTTGGCCAGTTGGCGGAGCACGCCGATCTGGGCGGTGCTCACGCCGTGTTCGCGCATCGCCTCGTTGATGGTGGTCAGCGAGTAGTAGAAGGCCTGCTTGAGCAGCCACAGGATGTTGTCGGTGAGTTCCATGCCCGCCTCCGTTACGCCGCGGGCGCTTTGTAGATCTGCCCGTTTTTCATGACAAAGCGAACGTCGAGGGTGGTGGCGATGTCGGCGAACGGGTCGCCGGGAACGGCGATGATGTCGGCCAGATAGCCGGGCGCCAGCCTGCCCAATTCGTCGTCCGCCTCGATCAGCTCGGCGGCCACCACGGTGGCCGCGCGGATCGCTTGCGCAGGGGTCATGCCCCGTTCGACCAACGCGCCCAGTTCCTTGGCGTTTTGGCCATGCGGTATGGCCGGCGCATCGGTGCCGCACGCGATTCGCACACCCGCGTCGATGGCCTTGGGCAGCATCGACTTTGCCCGCGGGAACACCTCGAGTGCCTTCTTGCGTAGTTCCGGCGCGATGCGATCGATGGCCATGGCGTCGGTCAGATACGTGGTCGAGACCAGGAACGTGCCGTGATCAACCATCATCTGGATGGTCTCGTCACTGGCCAGGAAGCCGTGCTCGATGCAGTCGATGCCGGCGCGAATGCACGCTTGAATTGCGCTGTCCCCCACGGCGTGTGCGGCCACCCGGACTCCGGCGCGGTGGGCCTCGTCGGCGATCGCGGCGAACTCGGCATCGGAGTACTGCTGGGCGCCCGGCGCCGTGCTGTGCGACATCACCCCGCCCGAAGCGGACACCTTGATCAGCTTGGCGCCGTGCCGGATTTGGTAACGCACACACGCGATCACGTCGGGCACCCCATTGGCGATACCTTCGGCGACCGAGAGCGGCATGACCCCGGGGGCCAACCGCTGGAAGACCGTCGGGTCCAGATGCCCGCCGTACGGGGTGACAGCATGCCCGGCGGGATAGACGCGCGGTCCGACGTGCCAGCCCTGGTCGATGGCGCGCTGCAGCGCCACGTCGAGCAGGTACCCCCCGGTCTTGACCATCAGCCCGAGATTGCGCACCGTGGTGAACCCGGCCTCCAGGGTGGTGCGCGCGTTGACCGCGCCGCGCAGCGTGCGGTAGGCGGGGTCGTCCTGGACGCCGTGCATCGGCGAGGGCAGCCCTTCCGGTCCCCCGGGCCCGCCGATGAGCAGGTTGAGCTCCATGTCCATCAGCCCCGGCAGCAACGTCACGTCGCCGAGATCGATGACGGTGGCCGAATCCGGAAGCGGCTCTTCGGGATTGATCGCGGTGATGCGTTCGCCGTCGATCACCACCTCCGCCGGCGTGTGGATCTGACCGGTCACGACGTCAGCCCACCGCGCCGCCCGCAGCACGAAGGTCATGGAACGGGCTCGGACACGCAGTCCAGGGTCGAGGCCCCCGAATCGGGGACGCGCGGCTGTTTCCAGCACTCCACCGGGAACGACACCATGATCATCGAGTACAGCAGGTGCATCAGGTTCGCGACGTCGTCGGGCAGGTCGTCGAGAGAGAACTTGTCGCAGAACGCCAGCGCCTCTTCGGCACGCGGGGTGATCGCGTCGTAAAACGCCTTCATTTCCGTCATGGAGCTGGCCAGCCTCTTGGCGTAGCGTTCCGGTTCGCTGGGCAGGCACCACTCGGCGAACCGTTCGAGGTCGGCGAACTCGGCGGGCAGCATCGACATCGTGTTCACACTCCTGCCGTGGAGGTCCGGCGATAGTCATCGATCCAGGCGGCCGTCTCCTTGTGGAGGTGACGGATCAGGACCTCCTGGTCGCAGAGCAGGAACTCGTCGATCACCTGGGATTCGAGCATCGTCTGCGTCGCCTCCAGGGTGTTGGCGTCCTGCAGCCCGTATTCCTTGAACGACACCGCCGCCAATTCCTGAGCCACCCGCTCGCGCGGGGTACGCGGCGCCGGGAAGTACAGCGTTCCTTCGAAGAGGTGGCTGTTATATGAGGTCGGCCAGTAGTGATAGGTCAAGTACCAGCCCTGCCCCCAGAACAGGATCACGAAGTTGGGGAACAGCTGGAACGAGTCCAGGCCCCACGGGTCGCATTTGGCGGGATTGAGCCCGGCGGGCATCGGCCCGAGATCGGGCTTGTCCCAAGGCCCGAACAGTCCGCTCTGGCAGATGTCCTCCATCGGCTTGCGCATCTCGTCGGCCATTTCCCAGGCCCGCACCCCCGACGTGCTGACCAGCCGGTGTGGTCCGTCCAGCCGGTAGTGCGGGGCTTCAAAGCCCGCCTCGGCGGCCGCCTTTGAGTACGCGGTCGGTGACTGGTTCGCGTGCAGGACCGGCGCGTGATAGAACTCCTGGAACGCGTCCATGTAGAGCTTCCAGTTCGCTTTGACCTCCGAGCGGTAGTACCAGCGGGAGGTCATCTTGTCGAAGGGGTAGCCCTGAAGCCCGGTGACCATGGGCCCCAGGAACTCTCGCAGCGACTGCTCGGGTTTCTTGGCGAAGTTGACGAAGATGAAACCTTCCCAGACCTCGCAGTGGACCGGCACCAGGCCGTAGCGACTCTTGTCGAGGTTGAAGAACTCCTCCTCCTGCTGCACGAAGGTGAGGTTGCCGTCCAGGTCGTAGCGCCAGGCGTGGTATTTGCAGGTGAACTGCCGGCACACGCCGCTCGTTTCTTCCTGCGGCATGTCGTTCCACACCAACTTGTTGCCGCGGTGCCGGCACACGTTGTGGTAGGCCTTGATGTCACCAGATGCCGTGCGAACCAAGATGATTGAGGTGTTGACGACCTTCAGCTCCCTGGTGAGGTAACTGCCCTTACGCGGAAGCTGTTCAACGCGACCGACATTGAGCCAGGCGCGTTTGAAGATCGCCTCGCGTTCCAGCTCGTAGATCTCCGGGCTGATGGAGTCCTCGTACGACACCGGGTCGGTGCCCAATTCCGGATAGTGCTCGGTCCAGCTGCCCTCCGGCGGTTTGGGGAATCGAGCCATGATCGCTCCTTATGCAGTCCAATGTCGGAGAACGCTCGGCGCCCAGCCGCGTACCGCAGTACTGTCTGCGCGAAACAACCAGCTGCGCACCGGTTTCACCGATCCCTGAGAGCTCCGTCACGGCCGACGGTATATCCTCGACCCCATCAATAGCAAGTAGTTGATATTGGCCTCGGGAGGCACGGATGGACCGCAACGTCGTGCAAGTCATCTCACCACACACGGAAGAGCCCATCGCCGAGGTCGATGCGGCGGGATCCGAGGGCGTCGACGCCGCGGTGGCCGCCGCGCGTGCGGCCCTGACCTCGGCCTGGGGGCGCAGCGAACCGTCGGAACGGATCGCCGCGATCCGGCGCCTGGCCGATATCTATGACGGGCGTCGCGGCGAGATGGCCGACACCATCACCGCCGAGATCGGCGCGCCGATCAGCTTCGCCCAGCGCGCCCAGGTGGGCCTGCCCGCATTCATGATCCGCGCGTTCTGCGATCTGGCCGAGCGGCATCAGTGGCAGGAGACCAGGGCCGGCTTCTTCGGCAGCGACGTGCTGGTCCGCAAGGAGCCCGTCGGCGTCGTCGCCGCGATCGTGCCGTGGAACATGCCCCAATTCCTCATCGTCACCAAGCTGGTGCCCGCGCTGTTGGCCGGCTGCGCCGTCGTGCTCAAGCCGGCGCCCGAAAGCCCCTTGGATGCCCTGCTTTTAGCCGAGATGATCGACGAGGCCGGCCTGCCTCCCGGCGTGGTCAGCGTGCTGCCCGGCGATGCGACACTCGGCGCGTACCTGGTCGGCCACCGCGGAGTGGACAAGGTGTCCTTCACCGGCTCCACCGCGGCGGGTCGCGCCGTCGCCGCGGCCTGCGCCGCCAATCTGACCAAGGTCAGTCTCGAACTCGGCGGGAAGTCCGCGGCGCTGGTCCTCGACGACGCGGCGCCCGAGAAGGTCGCCGCCGGGGTGCGATCGGCGAGCCTGTCCAACAGCGGCCAGATCTGCAACGCGCTGACCCGCGTCCTGGTGCCCCAGGCGCGCCACGACGAATACGTCGACGCGCTCGCCGCCGAGATGGCCGGCCTGCGCGTCGGCGATCCCGGCGACCCGAAAACCCAGCTCGGTCCCCTGGTCTCCCGTCGCCAGCAGCAGCGCGTTCGCGACTACATTGACGTCGGGCAGCAGGAGGGGGCGCGACTGGTCGTCGGCGGCTCCGACATGCCCGACGGACTCGACCGCGGCTGGTACGTCCGACCCACCCTGTTCGCGGCGGCCGACAACGCCATGCGCATCGCGCGGGAGGAGATCTTCGGCCCCGTCATCACCGTCATCCCCTACCGGGACGAGGACGAGGCGGTGCAGATCGCGAACGATTCGGACTACGGCCTGGCCGGATCGGTGTGGGGCAACGACACCGAGCGGGCCCTCGGACTCGCCGCGCGGATCCATACCGGCACCGTCGGCATCAACCAGGGCTACACCATGGACCCGTTCGCGCCTTTCGGCGGCGTCAAGGGCAGCGGCTACGGCCGTGAACTCGGCCCCGAGGGGCTCGACGGCTACGTGGACACGAAATCGATCGCCATCGCGCCGGGGGGCTAGCTCGTCTCGCTGGTGACGTAAACGGCGACATAACCGATCGGGATGCCGGTCCAGGTCGCGATGCATTCCCGGGCGGCCAGCTCCACGGTGGCCCGGGTGCTGGCGCGGGTGGCCCTGCCGACCTCGGGAATGCGGATCATCCATCCGTCCGCGTCACGAGTGATCTCGATGTCGAAGCACTGGCCGACCATGGGGCACGTCACGCGGGGAGCGACCCGCGCTCGGCGGGCACTGCGCAATGTTTGACGGCGCAGCAGAGTGGGCTGAACAGACATGGCTGCTTTCCTGAGTCGCGAACGAACCGCGGGCAAGAGTAATCCAGCATCGAGGGGAAAACCTAATTGGCGATCTCGGCCGGATAACGACCAATTGGCGACGTCCAACGGGCCGCACCGACGGGTGGTGGCGCGCCCTGGAGTCGCTCGCGTCAATCGCCTCGGCCCGAAGCGATTTCGTCCATGGGACCTGACGGTGGAGAGCCTGACCGGCGAGCGATATCAGCGCGTCGATCGGGCCGCCCGCCGTGTTGATCGCGTGACCGTCGCCGCCAACCGGCGCCGCGCCTACAATGTGATGTAGGCCACACCTGGGCGTGGTATGTTGCGGGCGTCACATCGAAGGAGATTTCATGGTTGTCGTGGATCGTCCTCATAAGACCGTCGTCGCGCCTCGTACCGGCGCGGCGGTCAATTCACACCGTGTGCTCGTCGCCTTCCTGACCGTCACCGTCTTTATCTGCGCGATCGTGGGCGTCGTCGCGGCCGCGATGATGGGGCAAACCACCGCCGCGCTCCTGATCGCGCTGGTGGCCGGCGGATGGTTCTCGGCCGCCGCCTTCTGCTGACCACGGCGAAGGGCCCCGACTCGCTACGGTGAGTCCCGCTCGTCGCAGTGCACCAGCCCGCGCAGCAGGCCCGGATCGCTCTGCGCCCGCAGGCGGCGCCGTCCGTCCGCCCCGGTGTCGACCCCCACGGGTACCTCGCGGCCACCCGCACTGGCCGGATCGACGAAAAGCTCCAGCTCGTCGGCGTCGACGAACAACACGGCGTCATCGTGCGACAGCCGCCACGGGTGGCCATCGGCCGGCCACCGGCCACCGACGACGCGGACCCCGTCCACATCGCCCGCCTGATCGTCGTCCGCATCGGCCATGACGCAATCGATCCACAGCTTCGCCGGCACCGGACGGAAGTACACCGCGAGGCGTTGGCGGTTGAGGTCGACGGCGATCGGCATTCCGATCGGAGGAAGCGAGGTGCCCTCGGGTTGGTCGTTCAGCGATTTCTTGACCTGACGAGAACCGATGCCGGTGCCGAACCAGTCGATGGTCAGGACGGTGGTGATGTACTGCGCGATCGCGACGGTCAACAGACCGCCCGCGCCGGCGGCACCCACCCCCGCCGCCCCCGCTACCGCCGTCACCGGCAGCGCGAGCAGACCGACGACGGCCGCCGCGCCCGCGGCCGTGGCCACCTTGCCGGCCGCGGTCAGGCTGAATTCGGCGTTCACGTCGGGCTCGGAGTTCTGCGCCGGTCGCACCCCGACGGTTCGCGGTAGCCGATCGAATCGCTCGCTGACCCGCTTGACCTCCGCCTCGTAGTCTTCGGCGCTGAGGTGGCCGGCGCGCTTCTTTTGAGCGGCGAGGTTCAGCGTCTCTTCGAGAAGCTCGATGGTGTCCACGTCTTTGCGCAACAGTTCATTGTCCTTGGGGTCGCGGGGGATGTCGCCGAGGCCCATGTCGTAGGTCACCTTGAAGGTGGCGTTGAAGTCATAGAGCTTGGTTTCGGCGCTCACGGCGCCGTCGACGACCAACCGGCCGTCCCCGGTCCGCGGCACGATGTCGGCGTCGAGGGCGTCAAGGCTCCGGTCTTGCCCGCCGATGCTGATGGTCTTCGGCCCCGCCAGCGCGCACGGGGCATCGGGGTCGAAGTCGCTCGCGTCGAGATCGAAACTGTTCATCACGGTGTCACGGACCTGCCGCAGAATGCTCCACCCGGTGGCGGCCAAAGCCGCCCTCTCACGCGGGTTTTCGGCGAGAACAGACGGGGGCAGCTCCTCACCGGGCGGCAGTTCGCGCAGCGTCTGCAGCTGCACCACCATGGATTCTTCGGTGGTCTGCATGGCCGGTGTGCCGACGTCGAAGCGCTGCACGATGGCGTCGAGGTCCTTGACCGTGCTGTCGTCCTGCGCCTCGGGATCGACGTCCACGGGCGACGGCAGTAACGCCTGAATCCCGTTGTCTCCCATCGCCTCCAGTTGCGGGCGGACCGCGTCGGCGATTTGGGCCGCGAGCGAGTCGAGTACCCTGGTTCTGGCTTCATCGTCGGACAGGCCGGGGTGTTGCAGCTTCTCCAGGTTCACCATCAGCTCCCCGGCGATGCTGTGGATCCAGTACGCCTCGGCGTAGTCGAGTTCCCAGCTGATCCGCGGGTCCTGTCCGGCGAAGACCGTCACCCCGCCCTCACGCCGCTCGACGTGCGGACCGAACAGCCACCCGACGTGCCGGTCCGGCAGCGGCTGGGCCACCAGCGCGGGGGCGTCCTGGGCGGTGAAGTTCAGCGCGATCGTCTGCTTGCCCGGCTCTAACCGGTGCGGCTCGAGCTGATCGTGAATCGTCAACCGCCCGAACAACGGAATCTCGTTGTAGGCAATCTCGCGCGACTCTCCGGCGCGCGGACCATCCGGGATGGTGATCGTCGCGGGGGGCAGCGAGACCAGCGGGATGCAGGTGACCGAATCGATCACGATCTTCGATTCGAAAATCACCAGGTCTATCGCGAAATGCCGCAGCGGGTCGCGGACTTCCCCGTCGGCCTCCTCCTGCCACAGCCGCGCACGGGCGTCGAGGACGAACCAGACGCGGTCCAGGGTGAGGTCGAGGGTGGCCGTCGCCGAGTAGCCGGTGCCGTCCACCGATTGCGTGTACTTGTCGCCGCTGAACATCTCGGCCGTCTGATCCTGCACGCGTTCGCGATGGATTTCGATGATCGTGTCGGGGCGATGCATGTCATGACTCCGTCCCTCGGCGGCACGCATGATGCCGTCGTTGTATACGCGGTTGTGTCGGCCCGCTCAAATGGGTGGTGGATGCCGCGCCAGAAAAAGCGGCCGCCAAAGCTGTTGCGCTCGACCACAACTCGTTCGCAACCTATCGGGCGTGCCTACGGACGTTCTTCAATCACGCACTGAACGATGCCGTTGGCAAAGCTCGGGTCGAATCCCATCTGCGCCACTCTGTGGGCCTCTGCGGCCGGGGTCACCCCGGAATCGAGATCCTGCTCGATAACGCCGACGAGTTGGAGGTTTTGCGGGTCGTGCCCCGCGATCGGCTCGGTCATCTTTCCCACGCAGCGGCGATAACCGCTGTAATCGGCGTGCGCAGACGCCATGAGCACCGCCGGCCCGACAATCAAGACCGCAATGGCTACGCCAACCGCGGCGAGGACGTAGATGACACGCACGGCTTGCTGCATACCCAGCTCTAACGCTCGATAATCAGCAAACGCTCGGTGGAGCTAAGGGGACTCGAACCCCTGACCCCCACACTGCCAGTGTGGTGCGCTACCAGCTGCGCCATAGCCCCGAGAAGTCGTGCCCATCGAAGCTACACCACCGGTTACCGTCCTTCAAAGTTGCTGCTCAGACCGGCTCCACGTCCGCCTCGGACGCCAGGAGGTCCGCCTCGAGATCCGCCACCGTGCGGGTCTCCGGCGCCACCACCCAGCCGATGGCGGCGATCAGCAGCACGATCCCGCTGATGACGAAACCCCACATGTAGCTGAACTGCTCGGCGGCCCACCCGACCGCCATGGACCCGACGATGGCACCGAGGTCCGACATCATCTGCACCGTCGCCACGGGAAGGCCCGCGCGCGCCTCATTGCCCAGGATGTCGGCGACGGCGGCCTGCAACGGCGACATGTAGATGCCCGTCATCGCCCCGACCACGGCCGCCGCGACCATGAAGACCGACAACGACGACACAAAGCCCAGCCAGACGGTCGCCGCCCCGGACGTCACCAGGCCGACGATCAGCAGGGTGCGCCGGCCCATCCGGTCGGACAGGTAGCCGCTGGGTATGACGGCCAACGCGTTTCCACCCGCGAACGCCGCGAGCACCACGCCGATGATCCCGATGCCCCTGCCCATCACGTCGGAGATGAACAGTGGGACGAGCGCGACGCGAAGACCGAACGCGGACCAGCCGGTCGCGAAATTCGACAGCAGCGCCGAGCGGTATGCGCGCACCCGCAGCGCCTCGCGCAGCGTCACGGTGGATCGGGTCGGGGGCGGCGGCGCGGCCAGCGCCGAATTGCGCAGGCTGTAGAACAGCACCACCGCGACCGCCAGCATGGCGACGCCGTAGACGACGAACGGAGCGGTCAACCCCCACCCCGCCGCCAGGCCGCCGACCGCCGGGCCGCCGACCGCGCCCACCATGAACGAGGTGGTGAACAGCCCGGCGATCCGGCCGCGCGCATCGGGAGGACTGATGTGGATCATCAGTCCCAGCGCCGAGACATAAAACATCGTCGACCCGATGCCGCTGAAAACCCGGAAAAGCATTAACTGCCAGTAAGCCTGGGAGAAGGCGCACGCGGCGGTGGACACCGCCACGATCAGCAAACCGCCGATGTAGATGCGTCGCTCACCCAACCGTTCGGTGAGCAGCCCACTGATCGGTGCGAAACACAACCGGCTCAATGAAAAGACGGTGACCAAGAAAGTCACCGCCTTGATGCTGACCCCGAAGGTACGCGCAAAGGTCGGCAATGCCGGCGAGATCACGCCGTAGCCCAGGGCGATCATGATATTCGCCCAGCTCAGAATCCAGACTTCGCGCGGCAGCCGGCTGGAACGGGACGCACGCCCCCCCGAGCGGGCAAGACGGAGGGAAAAGGTCACCCAATGACTTTATTAACCACCTCGCGCGCGGTTTCCTGCACCTCCGCCAAATGCTCAGGCCCCTTGAAGGATTCCGCGTAAATCTTGTACACATCCTCGGTGCCCGACGGGCGCGCGGCAAACCACGCATTGGCCGTTGTCACCTTCAATCCACCCAGCGGTGCGCCATTGCCGGGCGCCGCGGTCAGCTTCGCGGTGATCGGCTCCCCCGCCAATTCCGTCGCGGTCACCTGGTCGGCGGAGAGCTTCGACAGGCGCGCCTTCTGGTCGCGATCGGCGGGTGCGTCGACGCGCGCATAGAACGGCGCGCCGTACTCGTCGGCCAGCTGCTGATAGCGCTGGGACGGACTCAGCCCGGTGACCGCGAGAATCTCGGACGCCAGCAGGGCCAGGATGATGCCGTCCTTGTCGGTGGTCCACACCGAACCGTCCCGCCGCAGGAACGACGCCCCGGCCGACTCCTCGCCGCCGAAGCCGATGGTGCCGTCGATCAGGCCGGCGACGAACCACTTGAATCCGACCGGCACCTCGATCAGCTTGCGGCCGATGCCGGCGACCACCCGGTCGATCATGGACGAACTGACCGCGGTCTTGCCGACGGCGATGCCGCCCGGCCACGACGGCCGCCGGGTGTAGAGGTATTCGATGGCCACCGCGAGGTAGTGGTTCGGGTTGAGCAGGCCCCCGTCGGGCGTGACGATGCCATGGCGGTCGGAGTCCGCGTCGTTGCCGGTCGCGATCTGGTAGCGGTCGCTGTTGGCGATGATCGAGATGAGCCCGGCCATCGCGTCCGGCGAGCTGCAGTCCATCCGGATCTTGCCGTCATGGTCGAGGGTCATGAACCGCCAGGTCGCGTCGACCAGCGGGTTGACCACGGTCAAATCCAGGCGGTGCCGCTGGGCGATCTCGCCCCAATAGTCCACGCTGGCCCCACCCAGCGGGTCGGCGCCGATGCGCACCCCGGCCTCGCGGATGGCATCGAGGTCGACCACGGTGGGCAGGTCGTCGACGTAGTTGCCGAGGTAGTCGTGGCGCTGCACGGTCTGCAGCGCGCGGGCCAGCGGAATGCGCTTGATCCCCGACCCCTCGCGCAGGATCTCGTTGGCGCGCTTGGCGATCGCGTTGGTCGCGTCGGTCTCGGCCGGGCCGCCGTTGGGCGGGTTGTATTTGAAGCCACCGTCTGCGGGCGGGTTGTGCGACGGGGTCACGACGATTCCGTCGGCCAGCGCGTCAGTGCGGCCCCGGTTGTAGGTGAGGATCGCGTGGCTGACCGCCGGGGTGGGCGTGTACCGGTCGCGGGAATCGATCATGGCGACGACGTCGTTGGCGGCCAGCACCTCCAGCGCCGACACCCAGGCCGGCTCGGAAAGCCCATGCGTGTCCCGGCCGATGAACAACGGGCCCGTCACACCATGTGCGGCGCGGTACTCGACGATGGCCTGCGTGATCGCCAAGATGTGCGCCTCGTTGAACGCGCCGTTGAGCGCCGACCCGCGATGGCCCGACGTGCCGAACGCCACCTGCTGGGCGACGTCACCGGGATCGGGCGCGATCGAGTAATACGCCGTCACCAGGTGGGGCAGATCGACGAGGTCTTCGGGCTGGGCCGGCTGACCGGCGCGAGGGTGGGCCACCATGGTTATCAATTCTGCCCGTGTCCCTGTCCCCCCGGGCTGCGCCGGTCTGGACGTCGGCCATACGCTGCGTAGCGCACCGGCAAACGAAGGGAACCGACGCCTTGGCTCAACGGGACTATCGCGAATTGGCCGCGGTGTTTGCCGGCGGTGCGCTGGGCTCCCTGGCCCGCGCCGCGCTGAGCACACTGGCGCCCGGCGATCCGGCGAACTGGCCATGGCCCACGTTCGCGGTCAACATCGTCGGCGCCTTCCTGGTGGGTTACTTCACCACGCGGCTGCTGGAGCGGTTGCCGACATCGAGCTACCGGCGGCCCCTGCTCGGCACCGGATTGTGCGGCGGTTTAACCACTTTCTCGACGATGCAGGTCGAGACGCTGAGGATGATCGAGCACGGCCACTGGGGCCTGGCCGTCGGATACACGGCCACCAGCATCGTGCTGGGATTGCTGGCGGTGCACCTTGCCACCAAATTGGTGCGGCGGGTCCGGGTGCGTCGATGACGGCCGCCACCGTGACGACGGCTCTGGTCTGGGTCGGCGTCGTGCTGATCGGCGGCATCGGGTCGGTACTGCGCTTCGTCATCGACCGCGCCGTGGCGCGCCGGGCTACTCGGCCGTTTCCGTTCGGCACGCTGACCGTGAACATCAGCGGCGCAGCGCTTTTGGGCTTCCTCGGCGGGCTGGCGTTGAACAAGGAGGTGGCCCTGCTGGCGGGCACCGCCTTCGTCGGCGCCTACACCACGTTTTCAACCTGGATGCTGGAAACGCAGCGGCTCGGTGAGGAACGTCGGTTGCGCGCCGCGCTGGCCAACATCGTCGTCAGCGTGATACTGGGCGAAGCGGCGGCATTGATCGGACAGCAGATCGCACAACAGCTTTGAGCGCGCGGCCTGGCCTCAGGCGTCACGGCGCCGAGGGATGTCCTGCGGGGTGCGGGGTAACACGTAGAGGGCCATCCGCCGATTCGACATGTCATGCTCACCGAGAAATGTGCAACCGCTGCGCTCACAGAACCTGCGCGCCAACACGTTACGGTGGTCGGGATCGAACATGATGCGGCGACATTGCGGATCGAGGGTCAGGATGCTGACCACGAGATAGGGCAGCAGGTAGCTGACGTGCCCGCGCTCGATGTGGTCCAAATCGGCGACCGCAACGTGCAATCCCAGGTCGTGGGGGTGGTGCTCATATCGTGCGGCAATGGAATCCTTTGCCGCCCTGTATAACTCGATATACGCGCGATCGACGCCGTCAAGGGTGGCGATGAAAGGGCGCGAAAACCCGCCTTCCAGTTGCGCCCGCAGGTAGCGATGCCACCGCCGCACCGGCCAGTTGGACTCCCAGGCCTGCACCAAGTGGGGCCGGCTCATCCACTCCGAGATCATCTCCGCGTCGGCGTCCGGGTCGACGACACGCAGTCCGTAGGGCTCGGGCAGGTCCGGGATGGGCGGCGCCGGGACGCTGCTGATCGCCTCGGGCAGATCGATCAGTTCCCGAGGCAGGATGGGCTGGGCGTCACTCATTTCTGCACGAGCCTACGACGTTGCTGGTGAAACGCGGTTCAGCGGGCTTTGAGGAGCTTCGCCAGGACGGCCGCCTGGCTGATGTCGACGTCGCGAGTCGCGGTGACCAGCGTGACCGACCCGCGCCTGGCGAGCTTGCGCAGCTCTTCCAGGGCGCCGCTGTCGCGCAGCTCGCTGGTGTAGCGTGTCGCGAATTCGTCGAACCGGTCCGCGTCGTGCTGATACCACTCGCGGAGGTCCTTCGACGGCGCCACGTCCTTGCACCAAATGCCCACTCGCGGATCGTCTTTGCGCACTCCTCGCGGCCAGACCCGATCGACCAGCACGCGCTGCCCCTCGTCGGGGCCCACCTCGTCGTACACCCGCGCCACCTGGATCCGGCCTTTCGCGCTCACCCCGTCCAGCGTAGCGAGCGCGTGTCGGAGGTACCGCTTATAGTCGAATGTATGTTCGAATCACTGGCCCATGTCGACCCGGCGGCCGACGAGTCGACGCTGATCGAGCGCATCGCCGAGTTGGAGTCGATCAAGTCC
>NZ_QMEV01000037.1 GCF_003284935.1 Mycobacterium colombiense | reverse complement strand
ACCAGGTCGAGCGCGGCCACCCTTTCGCCCGCCAGGTCCACGCGGGCGTAGAGCAGCTCCCCCGGGGATATACCGGCACGGCGCGCGGCCGATGCGAGCGCGGCGTGGCCGAGGTCCCACGCTTCGAACTCCGCCTCGACCGGCCAGGCGTGCGATTGCTTCCCGCCGAGAAAGATCAACGTCGTCCGACCCGTCGCGCCAGGTGCCGTCGGGACTCCGTCGTCCGCGAGATCGCGCAGATAGCGCTCATCGAAATTCCACGCGATCGCGGCGGGCGGGTTGAGCAGGTGGCGCACTTGGCGCGTCCAGGCCAGGAATTCGTCGCGGCGGCCCCGCTCGTGCGGCGCGGCCCGCAGGATCACCAGATCGGCCTGGGCGGCGTCCGGGTCGTCCCAGGACAGCCAGCGCGCGTGCAGCCCGCGCCGGCGCAGCGCGGCCACCAGGCCGGCGTCGTCGGCCGACCCCGCCAGCACGATGCGGGGATGGAAGACGTCCGGGCGAGCGAGTTTCATGCCCGGGCATGATAAGCGGATGCACGCTATCGAAGTCAGCGAGACCGGCGGCCCCGAGGTGCTGCGCTACGTCGAGGCGCCCCAGCCGGCTCCCGGGCCCGGCGAGGTACTGATCAAGGCCGAGGCCATCGGCGTCAACTACATCGACACCTATTTCCGCTCCGGGCAGTACCCGCGCGAGTTGCCGTTCGTCCTCGGTTCGGAGCTGGCCGGCACCGTCGAAGCCCTCGGCGACGGCGTGGACGGGTTCGGCGTCGGCGACCGGGTTGTCAGCGCCGCGGCGTCCGGCGGTTATGCCGAATATGCCACGGCCCCAGCGCAATTGACCGCCGAGGTGCCCGACGGTGTGAGCGCCGACGTGGCGGCCTCGGCGCTGCTGAAGGGCCTGACCGCCCACTACCTGCTCAAGTCGGTGTATCCGGTGCAGGCGGGTGACACGGTGCTGGTGCACGCCGGTGCCGGGGGCGTCGGCCTGATCCTGACGCAGTGGGCCAACCTGCTCGGGGCGCGGGTGATCACCACGGTCTCGACGCCGGAGAAGGAGCGGATGTCCCGGCGGGCGGGCGCCGACGAGGTGCTCCCCTACCCCGAGGACGCCGCGGCGTTCGGCGAGCGGATCCGCTCGCTGACCGACGGCGCCGGGGTGGCCGCGGTGTACGACGGCGTGGGCGCGAGCACCTTCGACGCGAGCCTGGCCAGCCTGGCCGTCCGGGGGACGCTGGCGCTGTTCGGCGCGGCCAGCGGGCCCGTTCCGCCGTTCGACCCGCAGCGCCTCAACGCCGCCGGTTCGGTGTTCTTGACCCGGCCGTCGCTGGCGCACTTCGTCCGCACCGGCCAGGAATTCAGTTGGCGGGCAGAGGAATTATTGACCGCGATCGCCGGCGGCGACATCACCGTCGAGGTCGGCGGCCGCTATCCGCTGGCCGACGCGGCGCGCGCCCACCAGGATCTGCAGGGCCGCAAGACGGCCGGCTCGATCGTGCTGCTGCCCTAGCTATTTCGAGCCGCTACGCGTGGGGACAGAAGATGCCCAGAAGCTGCTGGCAATTGTCTCTATTGATGAGGCCCGGCGGCGGTGGTGGTGGCGGTGCCGGCGGGTCGTCGCCGTCCCAGATGTTTTGGGCGACATTGCCCTGTCCGAACCAGACGTAGTAGTAGGTGTGGCAGACGTTGTTGTCCCAGACGACGGGGTTGGTGACATGGTTGCCGGTCGGCGGCAACGGTTGCCCGGGGCACCAGCGGCACGGCCCCTGGGGGTGGTCGTTGGGACAGCCGGGCCACGCGTCCAGCGGCATCGGCCCGGGTCGGGCTTCGGCGATACCCGTGGTGATCCCCATGTCGCAGAAGGACAGGCCGGCCGAAAGCAGCGTTGCGGCGGCCAACGTCCTGACGATGCGGTTAGTTGCCATGCCTGAAGTGTGATCCGGTGGACCGGCTACCGATCCCAGATAAGAAATCAGTTCTTGAGTTCGCCGGGCGACGTGAGTCGACGACCGGCTCAGAACAGGTGCGGCAGCCCGATGGCGGAGTCGATGGCCAACGCGCAGAACACCACCGCCAGATAGTTATTCGACTGCAGGAACAACCGCAGCGGCTTGACCGGCTCGCCGGCGCGGACCCCCGCGTAGAGCTGGTGGGCCATCGCCAGGAACCACACCCCGGCCGCCAGGGCGACCGCGGCGTACAGCCAGCCGGTCGCCAGCGCCAGCGCCAGCGTGGCCAGGACCGTCAGCCAGGTGTAGATCAGGATCTGCTTGGTCACCTGACGCTCGGTCGCCACGGCCGGCAGCATCGGCACGCCCGCCGCCTTGTAGTCGTCCTTGTAGCGCATCGCCAGCGCCCAGGTGTGCGGCGGCGTCCAGAAGAAGATGATCGCGAACATCACCAGCGCGGGCCAGCCGATGGTGCCCGTGACCGCCGACCAGCCGATCATCACCGGCATGCAGCCGGCCGCGCCGCCCCACACCACGTTCTGCGAGGTGCGGCGCTTGAGCAGCAGGGTGTAGACGAACACGTAGAACGCGATCGTCGCCAGGGCCAGCAGCCCGGACAACAGGTTGCTCGTCCACCACAGCCAGAAGAACGACGCCACCGTCAGCACCAGGCCGAACACCAGGGCATTGCGGGTGGGCACCGCCGCGCGGGCCAGCGGCCGGCGGGCCGTGCGCTTCATCACCTTGTCGATGTCGGCGTCGGCCACGCAGTTCAGCGTGTTGGCGCCGCCGGCGGCCAGCATCCCGCCGATCAGCGTGTTGACGATCAGCAGCGGGTTCACCGTGCCCCGCTGGGCCAGCAGCATGGCCGGGATCGCGGTCACGAGCAGCAGTTCGATGACCCGCGGCTTGGTCAGCGCGAGATAAGCCAGCACCGTGCCTTGTATCCGGCTTGGCAATCGGCTCGGCGCGACGCGCCCGCGAACGCTCACGCAATAACTCCTTGGGGTCGCAGCGGCGCGCAGCATCTACTACACACGATGGTAGACCGCGCTGTGGGGATGGCCCGCCCACGGGTCCGTTCCCGCAGCCTTTTCCCAGATTCGGCGAACTGAATGTTAGCGGGTTTCGACGGGCGCGTAATTTTCACATCTGCCGGCCGTGGGTACCCGAAATCCTGCGCTGCAAGAGCCGGCCCTCCCGCACTAGGGTGGGATTGATCAGCTCGATGACCCAAGGACTGAGTCTGTGACGACACTCGAAGAGATCTCCACGCTGACCCAACCGCACCTTCCCGACGACTGGTCCGAGCTCGACTCGGCCGCCGTCGACACCATTCGGGTGCTGGCCGCCGACGCGGTGCAGAAGGTCGGCAACGGCCATCCCGGGACGGCGATGAGCCTGGCGCCGCTGGCTTACACCCTGTTTCAGCGGACGATGCGCCACGATCCCAGCGACACCTACTGGCTGGGCCGCGACCGGTTCGTCCTGTCCTGCGGGCACAGCAGCCTGACGCTGTACCTGCAGCTGTACCTGGGCGGTTTCGGGCTGGAGCTGTCCGACATCGAGTCGCTGCGCACCTGGGGGTCCAAGACCCCCGGGCACCCGGAGTTCCGGCACACCAAGGGCGTTGAGATCACCACCGGCCCGCTGGGCCAGGGCCTGGCCTCCGCGGTGGGCATGGCGATGGCCGCGCGCTACGAGCGCGGGCTGTTCGATCCGGACGCCGCCCCGGGCACCAGCCCGTTCGACCACTTCATCTACGTGATCGCCTCCGACGGCGACATCGAGGAGGGCGTCACCTCCGAGGCCTCGTCGCTGGCGGCCGTCCAGCAGCTGGGCAACCTGATCGTCTTCTACGACCACAACGAGATCTCCATCGAGGACGACACCAACATCGCGCTGTGCGAGGACACCGCCGCGCGGTACCGCGCCTACGGCTGGCACGTGCAGGAGATCGAGGGCGGCGAGAACGTCGTCGCGATCGAGGAGGCCATCGCCAACGCCAAGGCCGCCACCGACCGGCCGTCGTTCATCTCGCTGCGCACCATCATCGGCTATCCCGCGCCCAAGCTGATGAACACCGGCAAGGCGCACGGCGCGGCCCTGGGCGACGAGGAAGTCGCCGCCGTCAAGAAGGTCCTCGGCTTCGACCCGGACAAGACGTTCGAGGTGCGCGACGACGTGATCGCCCACACCCGCAAGCTGGTGGACCGCGGCAAGGAGGCCCACGAGAAGTGGCAGGCCGACTTCGACGCCTGGGCGCAAGCGCAGCCCGAACGCAAGGCGCTGCTGGACCGGTTGACCGCCGAAGAGCTGCCCGACGGCTGGGACGCCGACCTGCCGCACTGGGAGCCCGGCTCCGACGCGGTGGCGACCCGCAAGGCCTCCAACGAGGTGCTCAACGCGATCGGGCCAAAACTACCGGAGCTGTGGGGCGGTTCGGCCGACCTGGCGGGCAGCAACAACACCACCATCAAGGGCGCTGATTCCTTTGGGCCGCCGTCGATTTCGACCAAGGACTACACGGCGCACTGGTATGGCCGCACCCTGCACTTCGGTGTGCGCGAGCACGCGATGGGCGCCATCCTGTCCGGCATCGTGCTGCACGGCCCGACCCGGGCGTACGGTGGCACGTTCCTGCAGTTCTCCGACTACATGCGCCCGGCCGTCCGGTTGGCCTCGTTGATGGACATCGACACCATCTACGTGTGGACCCACGACTCGATCGGTCTGGGCGAGGACGGCCCGACCCACCAGCCGATCGAGCACCTCGCGGCGTTGCGGGCCATTCCGAACCTCTCGGTGGTGCGCCCGGCCGATGCCAACGAGACCGCCTATGCCTGGCGCACCGTCCTGGCCCGCGGCAACGGCAGCGGCCCGGTCGGCCTGTGTCTGACCCGCCAGGGTGTGCCGGTGCTGGAGGGCACCAGCGCCGACGGCGTCGCCCGGGGCGGCTACATCCTGGGCTCGGACGGCGAGGAGGCCGGCCAGGATCCCGACGTGGTGCTGATCGCCACCGGCTCGGAGGTCCAGCTCGCGGTGGACGCACAGAAGCTGTTGGCGGACAAGGAGATTGTGGCGCGGGTGGTTTCCATGCCGTGCGTCGAATGGTTCGAGTCGCAGCCCGAGGACTACCGCGACAGCGTGCTGCCGCCGACCGTGTCGGCCCGGGTGGCCGTCGAGGCCGGCGTCGCGCAGTCCTGGCACAAGCTCGTCGGCGACACCGGCAGGATCGTCTCGATCGAGCACTACGGCGAATCCGCCGATTACAAAACGCTGTTCCGGGAATTCGGTTTCACGGCAGAAGCCGTCGCGGCCGCCGCGGAACAAGTAGTTGATAACTGAGAAAGGGCGTTTGGAGATGACTCAGAACCCCAACCTCGCGGCGCTGTCCGCCGCGGGAGTTTCCGTCTGGCTAGATGACCTGTCGCGCCAGCGGCTGCAGTCGGGCAACCTGCAGGAGCTGATCGACACGAAAAGCGTTGTCGGCGTGACCACCAACCCGTCGATCTTCCAGAAGGCGCTGGCCGAGGGCGACGCCTACGAGGGGCAGATCGCCGAGCTGGCCGAGCGCGGCGCCGATGTGGACGCCACCATCCGCACCGTCACCACGGACGACGTCCGCAAGGCGTGCGACGTGCTCAAGCGCGAGTGGGAGGCCTCCGACGGCGTCGACGGACGGGTGTCCATCGAGGTCGACCCGCGGCTGGCCGCCGAGACCGACAAGACGATCGCGCAGGCCGTCGAGCTGTGGAAGATCGTCGACCGGCCCAACCTGTTCATCAAGATCCCGGCGACCAAGGCCGGCATCCCGGCGATCACTGCCGTTCTTGCGGAAGGCATTTCGGTCAACGTCACGTTGATCTTCTCCGTCGAGCGGCACCGTCAGGTGATGGACGCCTACCTGGCCGGCCTGGAGAAGGCACGCGAGGCCGGGCATGACATCTCCAAGATCCACTCCGTCGCATCGTTTTTCGTGTCCCGGGTGGACACCGAGGTGGACAAGCGGCTGGAGAAGATCGGGTCGGACGACGCCAAGGCGCTGCTGGGCAAGGCCGGCGTGGCCAACGCGCGGCTGGCCTACGCGGCCTACCAGGAGGTCTTCGAGGGCGGCGACCGCTACCAGTCGCTCAAGGCCGACGGCGCCCGGGTGCAGCGTCCGCTGTGGGCGTCCACCGGTGTCAAGAACCCCGACTACTCCGACACCCTCTACGTCACCGAGCTGGTGGCGCCCAACACGGTGAACACCATGCCGGAGAAGACGATTGACGCCGTCGCCGACCACGGTGAGATCAAGGGCGACACGGTCAGCGGCACCGCCGGGGACGCCCAGGCGGTGTTCGACAAGCTGGACCAGATCGGCATCGATTTGACCGACGTCTTCAAGGTGCTCGAGGACGAGGGTGTGGAGAAGTTTGTGGATTCGTGGACCGAGCTGCTGGAAGAAACGCAGAAGCAGCTGGGTTCCGCCTCCAAATGAGCCCAGCCCGCACCGCGCAACTATGGCATAACCCGTTACGGGACAAGCGCGACAAGCGGCTGCCGCGGATCGCGGGGCCGTGCGGGATGGTGATCTTCGGCGTCACCGGCGACCTGGCCCGCAAGAAGGTCATGCCGGCCATCTACGACCTGGCCAATCGGGGTCTGCTGCCGCCGAGCTTCTCGCTGGTGGGCTTCGCCCGCCGCGATTGGAGCACCCAGGATTTCGGCAAGGTGGTGCACGAGGCCGTCAAGGAACACTGCCGCACCCCGTTCCGGCAGGAGAACTGGGACCGGCTGGCCGAGGGATTCCGTTTCGTGCCGGGCGCTTTCGACGACGACGAGGCGTTCGGGCGGCTGGCCGAGACCCTGGACAAGCTGGACGCCGAACGCGGCACCGGCGGCAACCACGCCTTCTATCTGGCGATCCCGCCGAAATCGTTCCCGGTGGTGTGCGAGCAGCTGCACAAGTCGGGCCTGGCTCGCCCGCAGGGCGATCGGTGGAGCCGGGTGGTGATCGAGAAGCCGTTCGGGCACGACCTGGAAAGCGCGCAGGCGCTGAACAAGTCCGTCAACGCGGTGTTTCCGGAGGAGTCGGTGTTCCGGATCGACCACTACCTGGGCAAGGAGACGGTCCGCAACATCCTGGCGCTGCGGTTCGCCAACCAGCTGTTCGACCCCATCTGGAACGCGCACTACGTCGACCATGTGCAGATCACCATGGCCGAGGACATCGGGCTGGGCGGGCGGGCCGGCTACTACGACGGCATCGGCGCGGCGCGCGACGTGATCCAGAACCACCTGATGCAGCTGCTCGCGCTGACCGCGATGGAGGAGCCGGTCAGCTTCAGCCCGTCGGCGCTGCAGGCCGAGAAGATCAAGGTGCTCTCGGCCACCCAGCTCGCCGAGCCCCTCGACGAGACTACCAGCCGCGGCCAGTACGCCGCGGGCTGGCAGGGCGGCGAGAAGGTCGTCGGGCTGCTCGACGAAGAGGGGTTCGCCAAGGATTCGATCACCGAGACGTTCGCCGCCATCACGCTCGAGGTGGACACCCGCCGCTGGGCGGGCGTGCCGTTCTACCTGCGAACCGGAAAGCGCCTGGGCCGCAGGGTGACCGAGATCGCCCTGGTCTTCAAGCGGGCGCCGCACCTGCCGTTCGATGCGACCATGACCGACGAGCTGGGCGCCAACGCCATGGTGATCCGGGTGCAGCCCGACGAGGGCGTCACGCTGCGGTTCGGCTCCAAGGTGCCGGGCACCGCGATGGAGGTCCGCGACGTCAACATGGACTTCTCCTACGGCTCGGCGTTCGCCGAGGAATCCCCGGAGGCCTACGAACAGTTGATCCTCGATGTGCTGCTCGGGGAGCCGTCCCTGTTTCCGGTCAACGAAGAGGTCGAACTGGCTTGGGACATACTCGATCCCGTGCTCACCAATTGGGCAGCGGGCGGTAAGCCCGAACCGTACGAGTCGGGCACCTGGGGCCCGGACTCGGCGTTCGAGATGCTGCGGCGCACCGGCCGGGAATGGCGGCGGCCGTGATCATCGACATGGAAGACACCACCACCACGGCGGTCAACAAGAGGCTCGACGAGCTGCGCGAACGGGTCGGCGCCGTCGCGATGGGCCGGGTGCTGACGCTGATCGTCGCGCCCGACAGCGAGGAGATCTTCGAAGAGTCGCTGCAGGCGGCCAACGACGCCAGCCATGAGCATCCCAGCCGGATCATCGTGACGATGCGGGGCAATCCGTACGCGGACAAGCCGCGCCTGGATGCGCAGCTGCGCGCCGGCGGCGACACCGGCGCCAGCGAAGTCGTGGTGCTGCGGCTGTCCGGCGCGCTGTCCGGACACGCCGCCAGCGTGGTCACCCCCTTCCTGCTGCCCGACATCCCGGTGGTGGTCTGGTGGCCCGACGTGGCGCCGGCGGTGCCCGCGCACGATCCGTTGGGGCGGTTGGCGATTCGTCGCATCACCGACGCGACCAACGGGGTGGACCCGTTGGCGGCCATCAAGAGCCGGCTGCCCGGCTACACCGCGGGCGACACCGACCTCGCCTGGGCGCGCATCACCTACTGGCGCGCGCTGCTCGCCTCGGCCGTCGACCTGGCGCCGCACGAACCGATCGAGTCGGCGCTGGTGTCCGGCCTGGCGACCGAGCCCGCCCTGGACGTGCTGGCCGGGTGGCTGGCCAGCCGGATCGACGGCCCGGTGCGGCGGGCGGTCGGCGAACTCAAGATCGAACTGGAGCGCAAGAGCGAAACGATCGTCTTGAGCCGGCCGCAGCAGGGAAGGACGGCCACGTTGAGCCGGACTTCCCGGCCGGACGCCCTACTCCCCTTGGCGCGCAGGGAAACCGGCGAGTGCCTCGCCGAAGATCTGCGCCGGCTGGACGCCGACGAGGTTTACCAATCAGCGCTCGAAGGCATCGAGAAAGTGCAATACGTGTGAGCACCAACATCGAAATTTTCCCGGACAGCCAGACCATGGTCGAGGCCGCCGCCGCGCGGCTGACCGACACCATCGCGAACGCCGTGGCGGCCCGTGGCCGAGCGCTCATCGTGCTCACCGGCGGCGGCAACGGCATCGGGCTGCTGCAGTCGCTGGTGGGGCGCGAGATCGACTGGGCACGCGTGCATCTGTTCTGGGGCGACGAACGCTACGTCCCCGAGGACGACGACGAGCGCAACGACAAACAGGCGCGGGCCGCGCTGCTCTCCCACGTCGACATCCCGTCGAGCCAGGTGCACCCGATGCCGGCCAGCGACGGCGAATTCGGCAACGATCTGGCCGCGGCGGCACTGGCCTACGAGCAGTTGCTGGCCGCCAACGCCGAACCGGGCGAACCCGTTCCGAATTTCGACGTGCACCTGCTGGGCATGGGACCCGAGGGCCACATCAACTCGCTGTTCCCCGACACCCCGGCCGTGCTCGAAACCACCCGGATGGTGGTGTCGGTCGACGACTCCCCCAAGCCGCCGCCGCAACGGATCACGTTGACGCTGCCCGCCATTGCGCGTTCCCGCGAAGTCTGGCTGCTGGTGTCCGGCGGCGGCAAGGCCGACGCGGTGGCCGCCGCCATCGGCGGGGCCGCACCGGTTTCGGTGCCGGCCGCCGGGGCGGTGGGGCTGGACACCACGCTGTGGCTGCTCGACGAGGACGCCGCGGCCAAGCTGCCGTCGCGGGCCGGGGAGCAGAGCTAGCCGTCGGCGTTCGGGCTCGCGCCCGCGCCCCGCCGGGTCATAATGACGGTCATGGCAGACAGAACCGCGCGCGGGGGACAAGAGCGAAGCCGGATCAAGACGCTCACCCAGGCCGCCTTGAACGCCGACAAGACCGTGGAGCAGGTCGAAGACGTCCTCGACGGGTTGAGCCACACCATGAAGGAGCTCAGCAGCTCCCTGTCGGCCCTCAACGCCACGGTGGAGCGTCTGGAACAGGGCCTGGATCACCTGGATGGCACCATGGCCAGCCTGGACGATCTGGCCAAGCGGTTGATCGTGCTGGTCGAGCCGGTGGAGGCCATCGTCGCGCGGGTCGACGACATGGTGCGGGTGGGCGAGACCATGATGTCCCCGCTGGCGATCACCGAGCACGCGGTGCGCGGCCTGGTGGACAGGCTGCGCAACCGGACCGTGCAGTAGGCGCCCGGCGGGACGTTCGATGGCCACGTTGCTGCTGCACCATTCCGCGTTCGCGGACCACCGGACCGCTCCCGGTCATCCGGAGCGGCCGGACCGCTACCGCGCGGTGGCGGCGGCGCTGAGCCGGCCACAGTTCGAGGCGCTGATGCGCCAGGAGGCAGAGCCGGCCGACCTCGCGACGACTCGGTACGTGCACTCGAACCGGTACGTGGACGCGCTGGAAGCCGCGCGGCCCGACGACGGCTACGTCTACCTCGACGGCGGCGACACCATGATGGAACCCTCGACCTGGCAGACCGCGCTGCGCGGGGTGGGCGCCACGCTGCAGGCCGTGGACGCGGTGCTGGCCGGTGATGCGCAGAACGCGTTCGTCGCGTGCCGGCCGCCGGGCCACCACGCCGAGACCGAGCGCGCGATGGGCTTCTGCCTGTTCAACAACATCAGCATCGGCGCGCGGCACGCGCAGAACAAACACGGCCTGACGCGGGTCGCCATCGTCGATTTCGACGTCCACCACGGCAACGGCACCCAGCAGATCTTCTACTCCGACCCCAGTGTGCTCTACGCGTCCACGCATCAGATGCCGCTGTTCCCCGGCACCGGCGCGGTACGAGAAACCGGCGTCGGCAACATCTTCAACGCGCCGCTTGCACCCGGTGACGGCGGGACCGAGCTGCGCGCGGCCTTTCAGGATCGGATACTGCCTGCGCTGCAAGGCTTTTCGCCCGAGCTGATCATCGTGTCCGCCGGCTTCGATGCCCACGAGCGCGATCCACTGGGCTCGCTGACCATGACGGCCGACGACTTCGCCTGGGTCACCCGGGAATTGATGACGTCGGCCGAAAGGCTATGCGACGGGCGGCTGGTCGCGGTGCTCGAAGGCGGTTATGACCTGCAGGGCCTCACCGAATCGGTCACCGCGCACGTCGGGGAGCTGCTGAAGGGCTGAACCCGTAACGCTCAGCGCGGGAAGTACCGGCTGTCGTTGTCGACCGAATCGAAGATGTCCAGCGCGTGCTGGAACGGCCCCGACGTGATCCGCTGATCGGTCGCATACGAGTGGTCGAGCTGGGACACGACGCACAGCAGCAGGCCCAGGAGCACCGCGACCGTGCTGGACACGATGACGTGACCGACGGTGCTGCCCAGCCGCAGTAAGCCCGTAAACGCAACCAGCACAACGGCTCCGAAGATCAACCCCGCCCACATCAGGGGCGGGATGCGTGGCTTGGTGCCGACGATGCGCTCGTTGCGGTCGGAGGCCAACTCGCTCAGCTGGTTGAGGAATTGCTGATTGATCGGCTTCGCCGCGACGTTGGGCTGCTGGCGCCCGACCGTGCGATACATCCGGGTGATCGCGGCGCGCGCCCCGTCGTTGCGCTGCTTGTTCCACTCCGGGCCCGCCACCGCGCCGGCGTACTTGCGCAACAGCTCCTGGATCTCGGTCCGTTCCGGTTCGGGCATGGCGACGGTTTGGCGGTACATCGTCGTCAGCGCCGACGCCTCACCGGAGACGACGACCTGCGTGGACGAGAAGTGCTCCCAGGTGGCCACCACGGTGAAGCCCAGCAGCGCGCCGTAGATGAAGCCGACGACGGTGAGAAACGAGGCGATCGCCGGGTTGTGCTCTTTGCCGTAGCGCCGGCTCGGCAGGATGCGATTGCCCAGCCAGATGAAGCCCACCGCGGTCGCGATCGCCACGGCGGTGACCGAAACCAGAAAGAGCCACAGGGGTAGTCCGGATCCGCTCACTGGTCTCCTCGGTCGACGTCGCGTCCATCAGGGTATTCGCGCCGGGGCCGCCCGGGGAGGCGAATCGCGGGTTATCAGCCGCTGTTTCGCAGCGCGCTGGCCAGCCCGTTCATCGTCAGCAAAATGCCGCGCTGCACCAATTCGTCGTCGTCGCCGGAGCGGTAGCGGCGCAGCAACTCCACCTGCAGGTGGTTGAGTGGCTCGAGGTAGGGGAAGCGGTTGAACACCGACCGCGCCAGCGCGGGGTTGTCGGCGAGCAGGTTGTCCTGACCGGTGATGAGCTTGTGCATGGCGATGGTTCGCCGGTGCTCGTCGACGATCTTGTCGAACACCCGGTGCCGCAGTTCCTCGTCGTCGACCAATCCGGCGTAGCGCGCGGCCAGCCCGAGGTCGCTTTTGGCCAGCACCTGAGCCAGGTTGGACAGCACGCTGCGGAAAAACGGCCAGCGCTGGTACAAGTCGTGCAGGGTGTTCACCCGCTGGCTTTCGCCGTCCGGGCCCGCGGCGATCCACTGCTCGAATGCCGAGCCGGTGCCATACCAGCCGGGCAGCATGACCCGCGACTGGCTCCACGCCAGCACCCACGGGATGGCGCGCAGGTCCGAGATGGACTGGGTGGGCTTGCGTGAGGTGGGGCGGCTGCCGATGTTCAGCGAGCCGATCTCGCTGACGGGCGTGGAGGCCATGAAGTAATCGACGAAACCCGGTGTCTCGTGCACTAATTCGGAGTAGGCGCGCTGCGCCAGCACGGCCACTTCGTCGAGCACCGCGTACGCCGGTTCGGCGGCGTCGCCCAGGCCCTCCACATCCAGCAGCGTGGATTCCAGCGTGGCGGCCAGCAGGCTCTCCAAATTGCGTTGCGCCGCTTGCGGTTCGGCGTACTTGGCGGCGATCACCTCGCCCTGTTCGGTGAGCCGCAGCGAACCGTTCACCGCGCCCGGCGGCTGCGCCAGGATGGCTTCGTAGCTCGGACCGCCGCCGCGGCCGACGGTGCCGCCGCGACCGTGGAAGAGCCGCAACCGGATTCCGGTCTTGCGGGCCACCTCGACCAGGGCCAGCTCGGCCCGGTACACCGCCCAGCTGGACGCCAGGTAGCCGCCGTCCTTGTTGGAATCGGAATACCCGAGCATCACTTCCTGGCTGTCGTCGCGGGCGGCCACCAGGGCGCGGTAGATCGGGAGTTCGAGCATGGCGTGCAGGATGGTGGCGCCGTTGTGCAGATCGTCGATGGTCTCGAACAGCGGTGAGATGCCGACCGGGCAGTACGGCGCGTCGCCGGACGCGTCGATCAGGCCCGCCTCTTTGAGCAGGATCGCGGCCTCGAGGATGTCGGAGACCGAACGGCACATGGAGATCACGTAATTGGGCACCGCCGACGGTCCGTAGCGCTTGATGGCATGCGCTGCCGCCCGCACCACGCCCAGCTCCTTGCGGGCCAGCTCCGACAGCTCGGCGCGCTCACCGACCAGCGGCCGGCGGGTGGCGAGCTCACCGGCCAGGAGCTCGACCCGCTCGTCTTCGGCCAGCGAACCGTAATCCGGGTGCACCCCGGACCACGCGAGCAGCTCGGCGACCACCTCCTCGTGCACGTCGGAGTTTTGCCGCATGTCCAGGCCGCACAGGTGAAACCCGAAGACTCGCACGCCTTCTCGCAGTAGCGCGACGCGGTCGTCGGCCAGCAGCGCGCTGCCGTGCGAGCGCAGTGACGCATCGATGGTGTCGAGGTCGGCCTGCAGTTCGCCCGGGGCGGCATAAGGCGGCAGCCCCAGGTCCAGCTCGTGCTGGGGTCGGCGGTCCAAGATCTCGGCGCCGGTCGCGGTGAGGCGGGCGCGGATCACCCGGACCGCGCGACGGTACGGCTCGTCGGCGCGGGCCTTCTCCCCGCAGCCCTGGGCCAGCTCGGTCAGCTCCGGGGTGACCGTGACCAGGCGCGCCGACATGGACAGCTCCTGCTCCAAGGCGGTCAGTTCGGCCAGGTAGTGCGCCAGCGCGGTGAACGCGGCGTTGCCCGTGGCCTGGCGCACCACGTCGGCCGTCACGTTCGGATTGCCGTCGCGGTCCCCGCCGATCCACGAGCCGGGCTCCACGATCGGCTGCGCGAGCAGGGCGGCGTCGGGCCAGCGCGACCGCAGGGCGTCGCGCACCTCCGCGTTGACCTGCGGGATCACCTTGAAGAAGGCGGCGGCATAGTAGCGCAGCCCGACCTCGATCTCGTCGGTGATCTGCAGCCGGGACAACCGGATGAGCGCGGTCTGCCACAGCGTGAGGACCTGGCGGCGTAACTCGCGTTCGATGTTGGCGCCGTCGTCGGTTTCTTCGTGCCCCTCGGCGTGCAGCCGCATCAGTTCGGTGATCCGGTGCTGGGTGACGAACACGGTGCGGCGGCGGGTCTCGGTGGGATGCGCGGTGATCACCGGCGCCACCACGGCACCCTGGAGCGCGCCGGCGACGGTGGCCGAATCCAGTTGCGCCCGATCGAGTTTGGCGTAGGTCGCGGCCAGACTGCTGTCCTGCGGCGCCTCGCCGGCGGCGACGTGAATCGCCCGGCGACGCTCCCGGTGGATGTCCTCGGCGACGTTGGCCAGCAAGGCGAAGTGGCTGAACGCCCGGATGACCGGGATCGCCTGGTGGATGTCGATGCCGTCGAACATGCGCGCCAGCTCGGCGCGGTCGATCTCGGAGCGGCGCACCCGAAACGATTCGACCCGGGCCCGCTCGACGAGCTCGAACACCTCGTTTCCGTTCTGCTCGCGCACCGTGTCACCCAGAATGGCGCCCAGCAGCCTGATGTCGGCCCGCATCGGCTCGGTCGCCTCGCGCCCCACCAGGGTGCGCTGCACGGCACCGATCGGTTCCAGCGTGCCCTCGGATGCCTCAGCCATAGCACTCAGTATCGACGGCGATGCCGGGGCCCGCCCGTCGAGCGTCCGGCGTCAGCGGTACTTGATCATCAGCGCCATGCCGATGATGCACACCAGCCAGATGGCGGTGATGAAATAGGTCAGCCGGTCCAGGTTCTTCTCCACCACCGTGGAACCCGACAGGCTGGACTGCACGCCGCCACCGAACAACGTGGACAGGCCGCCACCCTTGGCGCGGTGCAGCAGCACCAGCAGCACCACCAGGATGCTGGTGACGACCAGGGTGATCTGCAAAGCCAACTGCATGACGGCCAGCCTACCGGGGCGCGGCCGCGCTCAGGGCAGTGGCCCGCCGGCGGCGATGGCCGCCAGCGTGGCGAACTGCTCGCCGTCCAGGGAGGCGCCGCCGACCAAGCCGCCGTCGATGTCGTCGCGGGCGATCAGCTCGCCGATGTTCTTGGCGTTCACCGATCCGCCGTAGAGCACCCGCACCGAGTCGGCGATCTCCGAGGAGGCGAGGGACGCCAGCTGCTTGCGGATCGCCGCGCACACCTCTTGGGCGTCACCCGCGCTGGCCACCCGCCCGGTGCCGATCGCCCACACCGGTTCGTAGGCGATGACGACCTTGCCGATCTGTTCGGCGGACAGCCCGGCCAGCGATCCGCGCAGCTGCTCCTCGCAGTGCGGGACGTGGTTTCCCGCCTCCCGGACGTCGAGCTGCTCGCCGATGCAGACGATCGGGGTCAGTTCGTGCTTGAGCGCCGCGGCGGCCTTGGCGGCCACCACCGCGTCGTCCTCGTGGTGGTAGGTCCGTCGCTCGGAGTGCCCGACGACGACGAACGTGCAGCCCAGCTTGGCCAGGAACGCGCCGCTGATGTCGCCGGTGTAGGCACCCGAGTCGTGCTCGGACAGGTCCTGCCCGCCGTAGGTCAACCGCAGCTTGTCACCGTCGACCAGGGTCTGCACGCTGCGCAGATCCGTGAACGGCGGCAGCACCGTGACGTCCACCTTGTCGTAGTACTTGTCCGGCAACGCGAACGCGATCTTTTGCACCAGCGCGATGGCCTCGAAATGGTTGAGGTTCATCTTCCAGTTGCCGGCGATCAGCGGTTTGCGGCTCACGTCTCTGGGGACCTTTCTAGTTGGGGTCGGGCTGGGGTTGGCTCAACACCTCGATACCCGGAAGCGTCTTGCCCTCAAGGTATTCCAGCGACGCTCCCCCACCGGTCGAGATGTGCGAGAAGTCGCCCTCCGGGATGCCCAGCGCGCGCACCGCGGCCGCGGAGTCCCCGCCGCCCACCACGCTGAACGCGCCCTTGCCGGTGGCCGCGGCGATCGCCTCGGCGACGCCCTTGGTGCCCGCGGCGAAGGCCGGGAATTCGAACACGCCCATCGGCCCGTTCCAGAACACGGTTTCGGCGTTGGACAGCAACGTGGTGAAGCGTTTGACCGAGCCCGGCCCGATGTCCAGGCCCATCTGGTCGTCTCCGATGGCGTCGGCCGCGACGGTCTGCGGCGTCGCGTCGGCGGCGAACTTGTCACCCACCACGATGTCGACCGGCAGCCGCAGCACGTCGTGGTAGGTGTCCAGCAGCCGGCGGCAGGTGTCCACCATCTCGGTCTCCAGCAGCGACTTGCCGACCGAGAAACCTTGGGCGGCAAGGAAGGTGAAGCACATGCCGCCGCCGATGACGATGCTGTCGGCCTTGGTGGCCAGCGATTCGATGACACCGAGCTTGTCGGACACCTTCGACCCGCCGAGCACCACCGCATACGGGCGTTTGGTGGAGCTGGTCAGCTGCTCCAGCACCGCGATCTCCTCGGCCACCAGCGTGCCGGCGTAGTGCGGCAGCAGGGTGGCGATGTCGTACACCGAGGCCTGCTTGCGGTGCACCACGCCGAAGCCGTCGGAGACGAAAGCCCCTGTCGGCCCGACCAACTCGGCCAACTGCCGGGCCAGCGCCAGGCGCTCACCGTCGTCCTTGCTGGTTTCGCGGACGTCGAAGCGGATGTTCTCGAGCAGCAGGACGTCGCCGTCGGTCAGGCCCTCGGCGCGGGCCAAGGCGTCGGTGCCCACGACGTCGCCGGCCAGCTGGACGTGCCGGCCGAGCTGCTCACCGAGCGCCGCGGCCACGGGCGCCAGCGAGAGCTTCGGGTCGGCTCCGCCCTTGGGCCGGCCGAGGTGCGCGGTGACGACCACCTTGGCGCCGGCCTCGACCAGCGCCCGCAGCGTCGGCACCGAGGCGGTGATGCGGCCGGCGTCGGTGATCTTCCCGTCGTCGAGCGGCACGTTCAGATCGGAGCGCACCAGCACGCCGCGTCCGGAAACCCCTTCGGCGAGAAGGTCTTTCAGAGTCTGGACGGCCACGGGTTTACAGCGACTTGCCGACCAGGGCGACCAGGTCGACGAGGCGGTTGGAGTAGCCCCATTCGTTGTCGTACCAGGAGACGACCTTGGCTTGGTCGTCGATCACCTTGGTCAGGCCGGAGTCGAAGATCGAGCTGTGCGGGTCGGTGACGATGTCGCTGGACACGATCGGCGCGTCGTAGTACTTCAGGATGCCCTTCATGGGTCCCTCGGCGGCGGCCTTCATCGCGGCGTTGATTTCGTCGGCGGTGGCCGACTTCTTCAGCTCGGCGGTCAGGTCGGTGACCGAGCCGGTGGGGATCGGCACCCGCAGCGCGTACCCGTCCAGCTTGCCCTTCAGCTCGGGCAGCACCAGGCCGATGGCCTTGGCCGCGCCGGTGGAGGTCGGCACGATGTTCAGCGCGGCGGCGCGGGCCCGGCGCAGGTCCTTGTGCGGGCCGTCCTGCAGGTTCTGGTCCTGGGTGTAGGCGTGGATGGTGGTCATCAGACCCTTGACGATGCCGAACTCGTCGTTGAGCACCTTGGCGATCGGGCCGAGGCAGTTCGTGGTGCACGACGCGTTAGAGATGATGTTCTGGCTGCCGTCGTACTTGTCGTCGTTGACGCCCAGCACGATGGTGATGTCCTCATCCGTGGCGGGCGCGGAGATGATCACCTTCTTGGCGCCGGCGTCCAGGTGGCCCTTGGCCTTGGCGGCGTTGGTGAAGATGCCGGTGGACTCGACGACGACGTCGACGCCCAGGTCGCCCCAGGGCAGCGCGGCCGGGCCTTCCTTGACCTCGAGCGCCTTGATCTTCTTGCTGCCGACGACGATGGTGTCGTCGCCTTCGAGGCTGACGTCGTGCGGCAGGCGGCCCAGGATGGAGTCGAATTTCAGCAGGTGCGCCAGGCTGGCGTTGTCGGTGAGGTCGTTGACCGCGACCACCTCGATGTCAGCGGTGCCCTGCTCCTGTTGAGCCAGCAAGGCCCGGTAGAAGTTCCGCCCGATGCGACCGAAGCCGTTGATACCTACTCGGACCGTCACTTGTCTCTCCTGTCGTCTTTCTTTCCTGTGTCCGCTGATTTGCGCTCGTCGCCAGCCTAGATCAGTGGCGCCTACCATTGCCGCGCTGGTATATCCCCCGTGACGTCGGCCACACGCGGTCCGGGCTAGCGCCACGCTTGCGCAGCCAAGCCAGCGCCGCCCCGGTGGCGTAGTAGCCACAGAGCCCGTGGATCCCGGCTCCCGGCGGTGTCGATTGCGAGCACAAATAGACGCCGGGCGCCCCGGTCGCATACGGGTTGGCGGAGACGCGGGGCCGCAGGATGACCTGGAGCCCGTCGTTGGCGCCGCCGAGGATGTCCCCGCCGATGTAGTTGGGGTTGTAGGCCGCCAGGTCCGCGGTGCCGGTGCTGACGGTCGCGACGACGCGGTCGCGGAACCCCGGGGCGAAGCGTTCGATCTGCTCGACGATGACCGCGGTGGCGTCGCCGGTGTAGCCGAACGGCACGTGGGCGTAGGCCCAGACCGGATTGACGCCGCCCGCGGAGCGCGACGGGTCGGCCAGGTACTGCTGCCCGACGAGGACGAACGGGCGCCGCGCCATGGTGCCCAGCGCGCGTTGGCGTTCGGTGTCGGCGATCTCGGCGAAGCCGCCGCCGAGGTGGACGCTGCCGGCGCGCCTGCAGTCGGGGTTGGTCCAGGGGATGTCGCCCTGGACGGCGAAGTCGACCTTGAACGCCGAGGACCCCTGGCGATAGCGCCGGTAGGACCGCGCGATGCGGGCGGGCATGGCGTCGCCGTAGAGCCGCAGCGCCGCGGCGGGGCTCAGGTCCAGCATGACGAGGTCGGCGTCCGGGATGTCGCGGCGGCCGGTGACGGTCACGCCGGTGGCGATGCTGCCCCCGTGCGCCTGCAGGGCCGCGGCCAGGGCGCGGGTGATCGACCCGGAGCCGCCCTGCGCGACCGGCCAGCCGTAGCGGTGCCCGCTGGCCAGGAAGAGCAGCCCCAGGGACGCGGTCAGTGGACGGTCCAGGCGGGTGTAGATGTGGGCGGCGGCCCCGCCGAACAGCGCGCGGGCCTGCTCGGTGCGAAACCAGCGGGCCAGCACGGTGGCCGGCAGCAGGGCGCGGGGCCCGAAACGGGCCAGGCGGACGGGGTGGCGGGGGACGTGCAGCACCGGGCGCAGCAGATCCTGCGCCAGGTCATCGAATCCGGTGGCGAGGTCCCCGACGGCGCGGCGCCACCGGCCGGCGTCGCGGCCCATGCCGGCCACCGTCTGATCGATCGACCGATACAGCACCCCCGCGGTGCCGTCGTCGAGCGGATGCGCGCAGTCGATCTCCGGCCACTTCCACACCAGCCCATAGCGCGGCAGGTCGATCTCTTTCCAGAACGGCGAACCGACGCCGAACGGGTGGGTGGCCGAGCAGACGTCATGGATCACCCCGGGCACCGTCAGCTCGGCCGAGCGCGCTCCCCCGCCGACGGTCTCGCGCGCCTCCAGCACCTGCACGTCGACACCCTCGCGGGCGAGCCGGATGGCCGCGGCCAGGCCGTTGGGCCCGGCGCCCACGACGACCGCGGTGGTCACCGGGCGCCGCCATCGATGACGTGGACGGGGTAGTCGTCGCCGGGCTCGGGCCAGGGTTGACGGCTCAGCATGCCCGCGACGTCGACGTAGCCCTCTTCGATCAGCCCGGTCTTGGCGTCGACGATGCGGTAGGCCTGCGTTTGGCGCTGGATCGGCTGGGCTTCCAGGATGATCACCCGCACCTCGCCCTCGTCGAAGTCGCAGCGCCGCTGCACCGCGGCCAGCAGCTGTTCGTTGTGCAGGTGGCCTTCGCCGAAGTTCCACCCGATCAGCGGCCCGGCGATAATTTCGCCGTCGCGCAGCAGGTAGTCGGCCTCGTCGGCCCCGTCGGGCAGGGCGCGGGGCACCAGGCCGCCCAGCGCGCGGCCGTGGGTGTGCATGGACCGCCACCCCATCAACTTGTCGATCATGAGTTCGGCGGTCTGCGGATCATAAAGGCGGGCAAGCTGATTGGGCGCCAGCGCCGACGCCTTGGTGATGTTCGCCTCGATCTTGTCCTCGGCGCCCTTGCGCAGGCACCAAGTGCTGGTGGCCCAGTTGCCCGCGTAGTAGCGCATCGCCGGAAGAAACGAAACCTGTTGCGGGAACATGTTTCCCACGATCGGCACCACCGCCAGCGCGGCGATGAGGATGATCAGCAGCAGCGGCGAGCGCAGCCCGGTGGCCGTGATGCCGGCGTAGTGGCCGAACAGGTAGAAGAGCGAAAAGATGAAAAAGACGTTCCACTCCAGGGGAACCCCCATCGGAATGGTGGACGTGATGTTGAGGTGGAACAGCACCATGAAGCCGATCAGGAACCACGCCCACCGGTGACCGTCGGCGAAGAACACCAGGACCAGCGGAACCAGAAATTCGGCCGTCGTCCCGCCGACATGGGCCATCACCTTCGGTATCCACGACGGTCGCAGGTCGTTGACCGGGTCGAGGTAGAGCCGGCGCTTGAACCAGTTGAACGCCCGGCCGCGCAGCAGCGGGCTGTTGCTCATCATCACCGCCACGACGTACGGGAAGTGGTGGTTGAGCTTGGACGTGGCCGCGCCCCACCACAGCGCCAGCATGATGATCTTGAATGCGGCGATCTGGTCGGTGAACCCGAAGAAGAACACCAGCAGCGTCAGCCCGTAGTGCTCACCGCGCGCCGCCAGGAAGACGGTCTTGTCCCGCAGGCCCAGCAGCGCGAGCGCGACGATGGCGGGCACCACCAGCCGGGGATCGATCAGGCCGACGTCGCCCGCCGGGGTGACCGGGCCGCCCCGCCCCGGCGAGAGCAGCGCCCAGACGCCGGAGCCCAGCACGACGAGATACAGCGCCACGTCGACGACAGTGCGGTTGTCCCCGCGGGTGAACGGGACCTTGTCCGGCCAGGCCGGCAGCCGAATGGTGTTGGGCCGCAACCAATACAAGAACCCGCCGAACGGCGGCCAGAACCGCGCGGTCAGCGGCCCCGATCCGCAGCCCAGGCCCAGGATCTCGAACAGCAGCGTGAAGATGACCAGCTTCTGGTACACGATCGGCTGCGTCCACCAGTCGGCGAGGTGGCCCAGACCGCCCAGCCCCGGCGTCAGGGAAATCACCGCGGCGGCGCCGGCGACGTACCCGGCGATCTTGAAGACGTAGAACAGATAGACCGCGTACGGCGAGCCGAAGCCGTGTTCGACCCAATGCCGGGTCATGATCTGGCGCCTGGTCGACCGCGGCAGGCCGGGCCACGTGTGCGGGTCGACGTCGGGAAACTCCGGAGCCATGAATCCCATGGGCGGCCTCGTTCCTGTCTAGAAACCAGCTGGCCCATAGAATGTATCGGCACCGCCACGCGGGGGCGCCGACGTGTGCGCCCCGGCGCCGCGCGCCGGCCGCCCGGTCACCGCCGCATGACGAGAAGTGTTGCGGGGAGCCGTGTTTCAGCGCACGCCCGGCGCGGGCCGGCGAACCAGGGGGCGTGCCTGCGGGGAAGCCGCGCCCGGCGCCCGGCCGACGAATCGGCGCCGCAGCTTCTCGATCAGCGTGTCCAGCGTCCGCCGATCCTGCTCGGCGATGCGCGCCAGGCGGCGGTAGTTCGCCACGGCGTCGAGGTCGCCCTTGGCCTCGGCGGAGCCGATTTTGCGCTGGTACTCGTCGATGCGCTGATCGATGAGGCCGCGCCGGCCGGCGAGCAGGCGCACGAAGTAGTCGGCCTGCAGCTCGTCCGCGGTGTCCGGCGCGGCCGCGGCGAGAGCACCGGCGGCCGGCGCGGATCGGGACGGTTCTTGGTTCTGGCGACCCGATTCCGCGCGCGCCGGGGCGGCGTGGGTACGCCGCCCGCGCCTGTCCCGGGTGCTGGCCGATCTGTGGGTGGTGCTCGAGCGGGCACTCCGCTCGTGGGACAGACCGGCTACGTCCATCGGGTCCCCTTTACTCGAGGATTACTTAGGGCGCCGTAACAATAGCGCCCCGACCCGTCCCAAACCACATGTCCGGTTGCGCAAAGACGAAACACCGTGACAGCAACGCCAGCCCCGGTCGCTACCATCGAGGGACTCGACTCGGCGGAGCGGCCTGGTGCGAGCGTCAAGGAGGGAACGTGACCGACAACGGCAACCCCGAGGGCGGGGATATCGGCAAATTCGACCCCGGCTTGACCCAGCGCCTGATGGCGGTGATGCGCCCGGTGCTGAAGACCTACTTCCGGTCGGAGGTACACGGCCTGGAGTCGTTCCCGCCGGGCGGAGCGCTGGTGGTCGGTAACCACTCGGGCGGCATGTTCCCCATGGACGTGCCGATCTTCAGCGTCCACTTCTACGACAAACTCGGCTACGACCGGCCGGTCTACACGCTGAGCCACGACATCCTGATGACCGGGCCCACCGCGGATCTGTTCCGGCGCACCGGATACATCCGGGCCAATCGGGAGAACGCGGCCGCGGCGCTGCGTTCGGGTGGGGTGGTGATCGTGTTCCCCGGCGGCGACTACGACGCCTACCGGCCCACCCTCTCCGAGAACGTCATCGACTTCAACGGCCGCAAGGGCTACATCCGCACCGCGATCGACGCGGGCGTCCCCATCGTGCCGGCGGTGTCCATCGGCGGGCAGGAGACCCAGCTCTACCTGACCCGCGGCACCTGGCTGGCCGAGCGGCTGGGCATTAAACGCTTGCTGCGCAGCGCGATTCTGCCGGTGTCGTTCGGCTTTCCCTTCGGCCTGAGCGCGGTCATCCCGCCGAACCTGCCGCTGCCCACCAAGATCGTGACGCAGGTGCTCCCGCCGATCGACATCGCCAAGCAGTTCGGCGACGACCCGGACGTCGACGAGGTCGACGAGCATGTCCGGTCGGTGATGCAGCAGGCCCTGACCGAGCTCGCCGCCAAGCGCCGCTTCCCGATCCTGGGCTGAGCCATGGCGAACCCGTTGAGCGAGACCCTCGGCCTGGTCAGCACGCTGAGCCGCGCCGGCATGATCGCGCCGATGCGACCCGACCGCTACTTCAAGATGGCGGCGGCCATGCGCCGCGAAGGCATGGGCATGACCGTGGGCTTCGCCAGCGCCGCGCAGCGCTGCCCGGACCGTCCCGGCCTCATCGACGAGCTCGGCGCGCTGACCTGGCGCGAGCTCGACGAGCGGATCAACGCGTTCGCCGCCGCGTTGCAACGGTTGCCCGCGGGCCAGCCGAAAGTCGTGGGCATCATGTGCCGCAACCACCGCGGCTTCGTCGAGGCGGTGGTGGCCACCAACCGGATCGGGTCCGACGTCGTGCTGCTCAACACGTCGTTCGCCGGGCCCGCGCTGGCCGAGGTGGTCAACCGCGAGGGCGTCGACGTCGTGGTCTACGACGAGGAATTCACCCCGACGGTGGACCGCGCGCTGGCCGACAGGCCGGACGCCGGCCGCATCGTGGCCTGGACCGACGGCGAACACGAACTCACCGTTGAGAAGCTGATCGCCGATCACGCCGGGCAACGGCCCCAGCGCTCGGGCCGCAAGGGCCGGATGATCCTGCTGACCTCCGGCACCACCGGAACACCCAAGGGCGCCAACCAAACCGGCGGCAACGCCGGGATCGGCACGCTCAAGGCGATCTTGGACCGCACCCCGTGGCGGGCCGAGGAGAACATCGTCATCGTGGCGCCGATGTTCCACGCCTGGGGGTTCTCCCAGTTGATCTTCGCGGCGTCGATGGCGTGCACGGTGATCACCCGGCGCAAGTTCGACCCCGAGGCCACGCTGGACCTCATCGACCGCCACCGGGCGACCGGGCTCGCCGTGGTGCCGGTGATGTTCGACCGCATCATGGAGCTGCCGCCCGAGGTGCGACGCCGTTACAGCTGCCGGTCCCTGAGATTCGCGGCGGCATCGGGTTCGCGGATGCGACCGGACGTGGTCATCGCGTTCATGGACGCGTTCGGCGACGTGATCTACAACAACTACAACGCCACCGAGGCCGGCATGATCGCCACGGCCACGCCGGAGGACCTGCGGGCCGCACCGGACACGGCGGGCCGGCCCGCGGGGGGAACCGAAATCCGGATCCTGGACCCCGAATTCAACGAGCTGCCCACCGGTGAGGTCGGCAGCATCTACGTGCGCAACAACACCCAGTTCGACGGCTACACCTCGGGCAGTACCAAGGACTTTCACGCTGGATTCATGTCGTCGGGCGACGTGGGATACCTCGACGAGGCGGGACGCCTGTTCGTCGTCGGCCGCGATGACGAAATGATCGTCTCCGGGGGCGAGAACGTCTACCCGATCGAAGTGGAGAAGACGCTGGCGGCACATCCCGACGTCGCGGAGGCGGCGGTGATCGGCGTGGACGACGAACAGTACGGGCAGCGGCTGGCGGCCTTCGTGGTGCTCGAGACCGGCGCCACGCTCGACGCGGGCGCCGCGCCCGAGGCGCTCAAGCAGCACGTGCGGGAGAACCTGGCCAACTACAAGATCCCCCGCGAGATCACGGTGCTGGACGAACTTCCCCGCGGCAGCACCGGCAAGATCCTGCGCGCCGACCTGCAAGCGCGGGTGACCGGCTGATGCGGCTCGCCCGGACCCTCCGGAAACCCCGGCCGCTCGCGCGGGCCGCGCTCGAATTGGCCAACGCCGCCAACGGATTACGCCCGCTGGCCCGCAAAGGATACAGCACCGTTCTGGTCTTCTGGTTCGGCTGGCCGGCCTCCGAGGTGCCGGGCGTGTACTTCTCCGCCTCGCTGCTCGATGCGCTGCGGCGGGGGCGCCGCGGCGACTTCGCGGGACGGCGCGGCAAGGCCGCGCTGGGCCTGACGGCGGCGTCGTGGGCGCTGCTGGCGGTGATCAAGTACCGGGGCGTCACCACCCCGGGCCCGGTGCTCGAGGCCGGGCTGCGCGAGGAACTCGGCGACGACTACGAAGAGGCGCTGGACAAACTGCCCGAGACGCAGCCGCGGCGCAGCGGTCGCCGCTCCCTGCCGCTGGGCAACACCGTGGCGCGCCGCCGGTACGTCGAGAAGACCAACGTGGTGTCCTACGGTCCGCACGGCCGCGCCAACCTCGCCGACATCTGGCGCCGCCACGACCTGCCGCGCGACGGCAAGGCGCCCGTGCTGCTGCAGGTGCCCGGCGGCGCCTGGGTGATCGGAATGCGCCGCCCCCAGGCCTATCCGCTGATGAGCCACCTAGCCGCGCGCGGTTGGGTGTGCGTGTCGATCGGCTACCGGGTGTCGCCGCGGCACACCTGGCCCGACCACATCGTCGACGTCAAACGCGCGCTGGCGTGGGTCAAGGAGAACATCTCCCGCTACGGCGGGGATCCCAACTTCGTGGCGATCACCGGCGGATCGGCGGGCGGCCACCTGTGTTCGCTGGCGGCGCTGACCCCCAACGACCCGAAGTTCCAGCCCGGCTTCGAGGACGCCGACACCTCGGTGGTGGCCGCGGTACCGGTGTACGGGCGCTACGACTGGTTCTCCACCGAGGGCGAAGGCCGGCGCGAATTCGTGGACCTGCTCGAAAAGTTCGTCGTCAAAAAGAAATTCACCACCCACCGCGACGTCTACGTCGACGCCTCGCCGATCCGGCGGCTGCGCGCCGACGCGCCGCCGTTCTTCGTCCTGCACGGCCACGACGATTCGCTCATCCCGGTCGGCGAGGCCGAGGAGTTCGTCGAGGAACTGCGCGCGGTGTCCAAGAATCCGGTCGCCTACGCCGAATTGCCGCACGCCCAGCATGCTTTCGACATCTTCAGCTCGCCGCGGGCGCACCGGTCCGCGGAGGCCGTGGCGCGGTTCCTGTCGTGGGTGTACGCGACGAGCCCGCCCGAGCGCGCCTGAGAGAGCTCTGCCACCTCCCGCGGGCACGATTACGAATACCGAAGACGTATACCGAAATCTCCTGTGCCACTGTAGTTTCAGTGGTCACAGGGCGGCGTTTTTTGTCGGTGGGTGCCGATAGTTTGGCGGTGTGACTGATCAGCAGGATATCGACGCGGCGTTCGACGCGCTCGATGCCGCCTGGGATCGAGTCTGCGCGCTCAACGTCGACGCGCTGAATCCGCGCCAACAGCTGGCGGTACTGGAGCGCTGCGAAAGGCAGCGCCGACGCATCCCCGCCGTCGAGCATCCGCTGATCAATTCCCTTGCCCGCCAGGCGCCGTCTGTCGAACTCGGCGGCACCGTGGTCCATGCCCTCGCCGAGGCCACCCTGATCAGCCGCACCGAAGCCTCCCGGCGCCTCAAGGAGGCACGCGATCTGGGCCCACGCCACGGCCTGACCGGCGAACCGATCCCACCGGCGCTGCCGGCCACCGCCGCCGCCCAACGCGACGGAACACTTGGGCCTGGGCAGGTCGCGGTGATCCGTAAGTTCTGCCACGCCCTGCCCGGCTGGATAGACATGCCCACCCGCGAGCACGCCGAAGCCCGGTTAGCCCAGGAGGGCAGCCGGTTTCGCCCCGAACAACTGGCCGCGCTGGCCGCCACCCTCGCCGACTGCCTCAACCCCGACGGCACCTACACCGACGAGGACCGCGCCCGCCAGCGCGGCCTGAGCCTGGGCAACCAGCAATCCGACGGCATGTCGGCGCTGCGCGGCTGGCTGACCCCCGAAGCCCGCGCCACCCTGGAAGCGGTGTTGGCCAAACTCGCCGCGCCGGGCATGTGCAACCCGCTGGACGAAAGCCCGTGCGTGGACGGCGCACCTTCCCAGGAAGCCATCGAGCGCGACCCGCGGTCGGCGGCCCAGCGCAACCACGACGGCCTCAACGCCGCACTGCGGGCGCTGCTGGCCTCCGGAGAGTTGGGTCAGCACAACGGATTACCGGCCTCCATCATCGTCACCACCACCCTGGCCGAGCTGGAGTCCGCCGCCGGGCGCGGCCTGACCGGCGGGGGCACCCTGCTACCGATGAGCGACGTGATCCGCCTGGCCCGCCACGCCCATCGCTACCTGGCGATCTTCGACAAAGGCAACGCCCTGGCCCTCTATCACACCAAACGCCTGGCCTCACCCGGGCAGCGAGTAGTCTTGTACGCCAAGGACCGCGGCTGCTCACACCCGGGCTGCACCGTGCCCGGCTACTACTGCGAAGTCCACCACGTCACCGACTACGCCACGTGCCACACCACCGACGGCAACGACCTCACCTTCGCCTGCGGCCCCCATCACCGACTGCTCAAACCCGGCGGCTGGACCACCCGCAAAACCGCCCGCGGCGACACCCACTGGAAACCACCACCCGAACTCGACCGGGGACAACCGCGCACCAACACCTTCCATCACCCCGAGAAGCTTCTCCGCGATGGAGACGACGACGAGGCGGATAGCTCAAACGGTCCCATTTCCGGACTCTGAAAGGCGATCTCCAGAAGGCCGGGTGGCGAACTCAACGTTCACGCCGCCCATGGGCCCACGCCGCCGACTTTCTCGATCGTGATGTGAGTCAGGTAGCCGGCGGGTGCGTCAGGCGGCGGGAACCCGGTGCCGGGGCCGAAGATGGTCGTGGCGATCTCGTCGAGAATCTCGGGAGCACCGCCCTCCTCGACGCGCGCGGTGCCCCTGATCGACAGATAGGGCGTCTGTGGCCCGCTGCGGTCGGCGGACGCGATAGTCACGGCCACGCGGGGATCACGCCGGATGTTGCGAACCTTCTGATGCTCCTGCAGATGAGCGACGACCAATTCATCACCGCCGTCGGCTGTACTACGCACCGTCACCCAGACCAGGCTGACCTGCGGGCTGCCGTCGCGATTGATCGTGACAAGCGTGGCCGGGTCGGAACCGATGAGTTGGCGTGCGCTGTCGCTGAGTTTCGTAATGTTCATGGCGTTCTCCTGATTCGTCGCGTTCCGGACATCTCGGGTCTGTATCCATACGACCTATCCATACGACGAAGAGGCGGCGCGGAATCCGACAGCCCGAAGCCCGACGCGAAATCGCGCCAGCAGAGCGCTACAGGATCGTCATCTGCTCGGGTTCCGGCTCGGCCGGCTCGAGCAGCTGCGGGCCGTTGTTGCGGACGTTGTTGACCAACGTCGACACCTCACGCATCCGGATGGCCCCCACGTCGGGCGTGCGGTCCAGTAGGTCCTGATCGATCTCGGCGTCCGGGTCGAGCCACCGGTCCCAGTCGCGTTCGGGCACCACCAGCGGCATCCGATCGTGGATCGTCGCCAACTCGCCGGGCGCATCGGTGGTGATGATCGTGCAGCTCAGCAGCGGCGAGGCGTCCTTGGCCGGTTTCCAGACCGACCACAGGCCCGCCATGAACAGCGGCTCCCCGTCTTCGCGGTACATGAAGAACGGCGTCTTGCGGGTCTTTTTGCCGGCCGCGTCGGCGGAGTTGACCCGCCATTCGTAGTAGCCATCCATCGGGATCAGGCAGCGCTTGGACTTCGCACTGGTCCGGAAGGCGGGCGAAGTGGTGACCTTGTCCGCGCGGGCGTTGATCAGCATCGGCCCCTTGGTCTCCGGCGCACCGTCGGAACCGGCCTTGGCCCACGGCGGCACCAACCCCCAGCGCATCAGCCGCACCCGCCGCGTCGGCTGGTCGTCGGGCTCGGAATGCCGGCTGACCACGGTCGCGATGGTCGAGGTCGGGGCCACATTGTAGTTGGGGCTCGTCGAGTAGTTGGGGCTCGTCGAGTAGTTGGGGCCCGTCGATCCGCCGTCGACGCCGGTGGCCTCGTCGATCGCCTTGATCTTCTGGGCCAGCAAGGCGGGATCGGTGGTGACCGCGAACCTTCCGCACATAACACCCATGGTGGCAGAAACCGATGACAGGCGATGATGGACCAGTGAGTACGTGGCAGGCCCCCGTGGCGGCGCAACCGGTGCGCGCGACCGTGACCGTTCCGGGGTCGAAATCGCAGACCAACCGCGCCCTGGTGCTGGCGGCGCTGGCGGCCGCCCAGGGGCAAGGCACCCCGACCATCGCCGGGGCGCTGCGCAGCCGCGACACCGACCTGATGATCGGGGCGCTGCGCACGCTGGGCCTGGACCTCGACGGCGACGGGGACGGCGACGGGGACGGCGACGGGACCGAATTGACGGTCAGCGGCCGGGTGTCGCCCGAACCGATGGCACAGGTCGATTGCGGACTGGCCGGCACCGTGCTGAGGTTCGTGCCGCCGCTGGCGGCGCTGGCCGAGTCGATCGTCGAGTTCGACGGCGACGAGCAGGCCCGGGCACGGCCCATCGTCCCGCTGCTCGACGCGCTGCGTGGGCTAGGCGTGCGGATCGACGGCTCCGGTCTGCCGTTCCGGGTGCTGGGCACGGGCTCGGTCGTCGGCGGGACCGTGACCATCGACGCGTCGGCCTCGTCGCAATTCGTGTCGGGGCTGCTGTTGTGCGCGGCATCGTTCGCCGAGGGGTTGACCGTCCAGCACACCGGTGGAGAGCTGCCGTCGGCGCCGCACATCGCCATGACGGTGACGATGCTGCGCCAGGCCGGCGTCGACGTCGACGACTCCGTCCCCAACCGGTGGCAGGTGCGCCCCGGGCCGGTCGCGGCGCGGCACTGGGAGGTGGAGCCGGACCTGACGAACGCCGTGCCCTTCCTGGCCGCGGCGGTGGTCACCGGCGGCGCGGTGCGCATCGCCGGCTGGCCGTCGAGCAGTGTGCAGCCCGCCGACAACATCCTGAGCGTGTTGAGCAACCTCAATACCGCTGTGACGCATAATGATTCGTTCCTGGAGGCGCGGGGGTCCGGCGACTACGACGGTTTCGATGTCGACCTGCGCGCGCTCGGCGAGCTGACGCCGTCGGTGGCCGCCCTGGCGGCGCTGGCGACCCCTGGATCGGTGTCGCGCCTGTCCGGCATCGCGCATCTGCGCGGGCATGAGACCGACCGGCTGACCGCGCTGCGCAAGGAGATCAACCGGCTGGGCGGCGACTGCACCGAAAGCCCCGACGGCCTGGTGATCACCGCGACCCCGTTGAAGTCCGGAACCTGGCGCGCCTACGCCGACCACCGGATGGCGATGGCCGGCGCGATCATCGGGCTGCGGGTGCCCGGGGTCGAGGTCGACGACATCGGCTCCACCGGCAAGACGCTGCCCGAGTTCCCGCGGCTGTGGGCCCGGATGCTGGAGCCCGGGGAAGAGCACGGCATGTGAGGCCCGGCGACTACGACGAGTCCGACGTCAAGATCCGCTCCGGCCGGGGCTCGCGACCGCGGACCAAGACCCGTCCCGAACACGCCGACGCCGAGGCGGGCATGGTGGTCAGCGTCGACCGCGGCCGCTGGGGATGCGTGCTGGGCGGCGACGTCGATCGCCGGGTCACCGCCATGCGGGCCCGCGAGCTGGGCCGCACCCCGATCGTGGTGGGCGACGACGTCGACGTGGTGGGTGACCTGTCCGGTCGCCCGGACACGCTGGCCCGCATCGTGCGTCGCGGGGAACGCCGAACGGTGTTGCGGCGCACCGCCGATGACACCGATCCGACCGAACGGGTGGTGGTCGCCAACGCCGACCAGCTGCTGATCGTGGTCGCGCTCGCCGACCCGCCGCCCCGCACCGGCCTGGTGGACCGAACGCTGATCGCCGCCTACGCCGGCGGGCTCACGCCGATCCTGTGCCTGACCAAGACCGATCTCGCCCCGCCGGAGCCGTTCGCCCGGCAATTCGTCGATCTGGACCTGACGGTGGTCGAGGCCGGCCGCGACGATCCCCTGCCCGCGGTGGCGGACCTGCTCGCGGGCAAGATCACCGTGCTGCTCGGGCATTCCGGCGTCGGCAAGTCCACCCTGGTGAACCGCCTGGTGCCCGACGCGGACCGCGCCGTCGGCGACGTGACCGACATCGGCAGGGGACGGCACACCTCGACGCAGTCGGTGGCGCTGCCGTTGACCGAGCCGCTGGGCACCACCGGCTGGGTGATCGACACACCGGGCATCCGATCCTTCGGGCTCGCCCACATCCGGCCCGACGACGTCATGATGGCCTTTTCCGACCTGGCCGAGGCCATCGCCGACTGCCCGCGCGGCTGCGGGCACATGGGTCCGCCTGCCGACCCCGAGTGCGCGCTGGACACCCTCACCGGGCCCGCCGTCCGCCGCGTCGCCGCGGCGCGCCGGCTGCTGGCCGCACTCAGCCAGACTCCTTAGCCACGCGCATGCCGAGCTCGTCGGGCGGAACCAAATGCCCTTCCGCACAACGGATTTCGACGCTTACCTCGGCGCCGCATCCCAGATGGGTCAGCCGCAGCCGGTTGCGGCCCGGCAGATGGCGCCTCCCCCACTCGAACATCGCCCACACCACCGGCATGAACTCGATGCCGGCCTGCGTGAGCACGTACTCGTCGCGACTGCGCTGCCCGGGTTCGCGATAGGGCTGGCGCCGTAACAGCCCCAGCTCGACCAGTTCGCTCAGCCGCGCCGAGGTGGCGGCCTTGGTGATGCCCACCCGGCGGGCGAAGTCGTCGAATCGGGTGGTGCCGTAGTACGCCTCGCGCATGATCAGCATCGCGGATTTGGTTCCGACGACCGCCATGGTCTTCTCGATCGCGCACTGGCCCACCGCCGACCAGGCGTCGCGGTCGGCCAGCGGTCCTTGCAGCAGTGTCATCTAAATCACCTCCGCACCTGGGTTGCTTTCAGCATACCGAGGTGTTTATCTGAGTATAGCGGTCTATACCTAGATCCCCCGGACTCGAGGACAATCATGAATCGCGACGCCGTCATCGTCGGAGCCGTCCGCACCCCCATCGGCAAGGGCAAGGCCAGCGGCGCGCTGCACGGGGTGCTGCCCGCCGATCTGCTGGCGCACAGCCTGCGCGAGCTGGTGGCACGCACCGGCGTCGATCCGGCCCAGGTCGACGATGTCATCGCCGGCGCGGTCACCCAGGTCGGCGACCAGGCGGCCAACATCGCCCGTAATGCCCTGCTGGGCGCCGGGTTCCCGGAATCGGTGCCCGGAGTCACGATCGACCGCCAATGCGGCAGCAGCCAGCAGGCCATCAGCTTCGCCGCGCAGGGCGTGATCGCCGGGGCGTACGACATCGTCATCGCCGGTGGCGTGGAATCGATGAGCCGCGTGCCGATGGGCTCCCAGGTGTCCCCAGGCAGCAACCCGATGGGCGAGGGCATGACCCGCCGCTACCCCGACGGCCTGGTGCCGCAGGGCATCAGCGCCGAACTGATCGCGGCGAAGTGGGGCTTTCCCCGCGCACAGCTCGACGAGTTCTCCGCCGGCAGCCATGAGAAGGCCGCCCGCGCCACCAAGGAGGGGCTTTTCGACAACGAGCTCATTCCGATCGCCGGGCTGACCACCGACGAGATCATCCGCCCCGGCACGACGGTCGAGACGCTGGCCAGGTTGTCACCGGCGTTCTACAGCGACGCGGCCAAAGCCCGCTTCCCGCAGATCAATTGGGAGATCACCCCGGGGAACTCGTCGCCGCTGTCCGACGGCAGCGCCGCGGTGCTGATCACCAGCGGCGAGGCCGCCAAGAAGCTGGGGTTGCGTCCGCTGGCCCGGATCCACACCACCACCGTGGTGGGCTCCGACCCGCTCTACATGCTGACCGGCGTCATCCCGGCCACCGAGAAGGTGTTGTCCAAGGCGGGTCTGACGCTCGCCGACATCGACCTGTTCGAGGTGAACGAGGCGTTCGCGCCCGTGGTGCTCGCCTGGGCCAAGGACGTAGACGGGGAGCAGACGGGCATCCTTGAGCGCACCAATGTGAATGGCGGTGCCATCGCTATCGGTCACCCTCTCGGGGCTAGTGGTGCGCGCATCATGACAACACTTGTGAACGCGCTGGAGCAGCGCGGCGGTCGGTATGGCCTGCAGACGATGTGCGAGGGCGGCGGCATGGCCAACGCGACGATCATCGAGCGGCTGGGTTGACGGCGATGTCGTCGCCCAGCATCTCGAGCGTCTTTGTCATCGGCGGCACCGGCGCCCAGGGCATGCCCATCATCCGCGCCCTGGTCGCCGACCAGAGATACTCCGTTCGATTCCTCAGCCGCGACCCCGACTCCCGCCGAGCGAAAGAGCTGCTCGCGCTCGACAACGTGTCCGTATTGGAAGGCTCATTCGCCGACGAAGCGAAGCTGCGGGAGGGTTTCCGCGGTTGTGATGCGGCATTCGTCAACATCGACGGGTTCAACACCGGCGAGAAGACCGAGATGTATTGGGCGATCCGCAGTTACGAGATAGCTCTCGAAGAGGGAGTCAAGTTCTTCGTCTATGGAAACCTCGACTACGGGCTCAAGAAGTCGGGATACGACTCCCGCTTCCGCACCGGCCACTATGACGGCAAGGGCCGGGTGGGTGAATGGATCCTGTTCCAGAATCAGGTAAACGGTGACAAGGTAAACGGTGATCGGATGGGCGCGGCGGTCTTCACCACGGGTCCCTACATCGAGATGGTGATCTCGCCCGGGACGCCGATGACGCCCGCCGTCGAGGACGGTGTCGTGACGTGGCGGGTCCCGCTTGGCGAGGGTGCGGTGCCCCATGTGGCTCTCGAAGATTGCGGATATTACGTCCGTTGGCTGTTCGACCATCCCGAGCGCGCGAACGGCATCGATCTCGAAGTCGCCGTGGACCATATCGCCTATGCGGATCTCGCCGCGGCGTTCGAAAAGGTCACCGGACATCCGGCGCGGTACATCGACACCGATTTAGACACCTATTGGCGGGACGGCCCCCTCAGCGGGGCGGCGGATGCCCCTGCCGGATACAACGCAGACCCCAGCGACAAGAGCACCATGAATGTCCGGGACAACTACACGGGATTCTGGAATCTGTGGAAATACGGAGTGGTCAAACGCGATTACGGTCTGCTCGATCAAATTCACCCGCACCGGATCCGCAGAGCCGAGGAATGGTTCCGCCGAGAAGACCAGCTCGGAAGATCGCTGGGGAAAGGCAGCCTCTGGGAGAGGGTGCAACCGCAGAACCGGACTCCGATCCTGAAGATCGGCGAGGATATGAGGAGGGGGAAATTATGACCGAGACCCCGTTCGACGGCGTGCGGGTGCGCTACGACAGCACCAAGGGCTACGACGAACTGCGCACCGCGTTGCTCGCCGACATCGGTGAGCGGCCGGTGCCCATCAACGACATCGCGACGGGCACCGGCGACTGGGAGTCGTTTCGGGAGCGCGTCGAATCCCACGTCGGGCCAAGCGGATTCATGTTGTTCGGCACGGTCGACCACGGCGCCTGGATCACCAAGGCCGGCATCGACCGCAAGGCCGTGCGCGTCATCCTCGGCAACCCCTTGATCGCCATCACCATGCTGCGCCACGACGTGACGGCGGGCCTGTTCGCCCCGGTCGAGTTGCTGTTGCTCGAGGAGGACGACGGCCGCAGCAGCCTGACCTACGTCAAGCCGTCGTCGCTGATGGCCGTCTCGCCCAATCCCGAATTGCTCAGCGCCGCGGAGGAACTCGACGCGAAGCTGGCGGCGTTGGCCGAGAAGGTGACCGCCTGACCGGCGTTACCTCGTGCCGGTCAGCTGTTTTCGCCGGATGAGCGCCGACGGACGGACCGGCCGCACGGTCACCGACAGCGTCAGTGCGACGGCGAGCAGGTAGCACGCCACCGCGTAGACCAGGCTGCCGGTGGGTGTTCCGTCGGACGTGAGGCCGTGCGAGGCCTTCCCGTGGGCCGGCAGGGCCGACAACCACAAACCCCCGAGCACGATCAGGAATGCGAACCCGAAGGTCGCGACGAAGGTGTTGCGCGCGCCGGGCGTGAACGCGGTGTCGCGCCACTGGCGCAACAGGATAGGGACCGCCACCACGGTGAACGCGCCGAGAATGATGAAGTACAGCGCCCGGCGCAGTGCGCTGTCGGGATGCTGGCCACCGGCCAGCAGGATCGGGACATTGGCGACGACCATCCCCACCGGCACCAGCACCGCGACCCCAAAGGTGCGGCCCGTCAAAGAAATTCGGCCCAGATATCGCCCGCGCTCGATCGGGCGGGTGACCAACAGTTGACTGAACAGCGCGACGCAGGCCGGCCCCACGGTCGCGAACAGCACGACGCTGCCCATCGGCACCGAGGCCAGCATCGGATGGTTGATCGCGTTGTCGGTGTTCCACGCCCACCAGCGCAGCTGCGGACCCAGCTGGTCGAAGATTTCGTAGAAGCAATTGTGTACGAATCCCACGCACACCGCACCGACGATCGCGCCCCAGTCCCGAAAGACGCCCAGGCTGCGCACCACCTCGTAGGCCAAGGTCATCATCGCGGGATAGAGCGCCACGATGTAGAGCGGCAGCCGGTCGTACATGAACTGGACCGTGAAGACGTTGGGCACGAACACCGCACCGATGGAGCCGTCGACGCCGAACACCGTGGGAAAGTACAGCGGCGGCTCGACGATGAGCAGGTAGATCACCGTCGCGAACCAGATCACCACGTTGGCGGGTTCGCGATCGCGGCGCAGTCGGTGGATCGCCCACCACAGCGCCAGCACGGCGCCCGCGACGACCAGCAGTTCAATCACCGGCAGCGTCCAATTCGCCAGTCCGAACGGGTTTCTCAGGGTCACCCACGGCGAGGCGTGCTCGCAGCTGAAGCCCAAACGGTTGGCGATGCGTTCGATGTCGTCGCTGCATTGACCGCTCATCGTTGGGCGTCCTGTCGTCACGCGCACACGCACGGCCACGTACGCGCTTACCGGAAGCTTGACGATACATGTCCAGCAAGCGGGCGCCCGGCCCCGACGAGCGCCACTCACTGACGCCCGTCATTGACGATCGTCAGTCAATGGGCGTACGGTGCCCGCATGGAGTCACGCGCGCCGTCCGCGACCGGATCGCCGGGGGGGAGCGTGCGCGAGGCCCGCAGGCTCCAGACCCGTGCGCGCCTGTTCGACGCGGCGCTGGCCGAGATCTCGCGGCGCGGTGTGGCCGCCGCCGACGTCAGCGCGATCGTCGCCGCTGCGGACGTGGCACGGGGGACGTTCTACTTCCACTTCCCCACCAAGGAGCACGTTCTCATCGAGGCGGAGCGCGTCGAGGAGACCCGCATCATCAGCGAACTCGGCGACGCCAAGGGGGATCTGGCGTCGGTGCTCTCCCAGCTTGTGCATCACGTACTGAGCGCCGAAACCCGCTTGGGCGAAGCGGTTTTCCGGGACATGCTCGGACTGCATTTCTCCTCGGCCCGCCCGGTCGAAGACGAGCTTGCCCAGCACCCGCTCGGACAACATCTGGTGGGCGTCATCGCTCGAGCGCAGGACGCGGGGCGGGTCGACCCCGACGTGGACGCGGCCGAACTCGCAACGTTCTTTCTCACCGGACTTTTCGCGCTGCTGGCCACCGGGGCCCACGATGCCGCGTTGTTAAACCGTTACGTGACAACGATTGTCAAGGGAATGGAGAAGCGATGAATCGCACCGGCATCGAAGGCTATCGGGACTTTTTGGCCCAACGCGACGGCGAGGCCGATCTGCTCAACAGGCGGCTGGCCAATCGCGAGCAGTTCTTCGGCGACCTGGAATCCAATCCCATCCGGTCGGCCCATCCCGCCGACCGCGCCACCTTCCTGCGCAACCTGCGACGGCGGCGACCCGAACCCGGTCTGGACGACAAGATGCTCTTCCTGCTGGCCACCGCGAAGCTGAACCAGGCGGAGCGATTCGGCGTGGGCCTGGGCGAGACCTACGGGCGCAACAGCGACGAGAGCGTGCCGCCCGAGCGCGTCTACCTCGAGCTGGAAGAGCACTACCACACCCGGCTGCTGGCCTACGCTCTCGACGCGTTCGACCTGACCTTCCAGGTTGTCCCGCCGCCCTTCGTCATCCGCCAGTTCGTCAAAGCGAACGTATTCCTGCCCGAACGGCTCGGCTTCCTGTTCGTCGGAGCCGCGGAGATGGCGGGCTGCATCCTGTTCGACGAATTACGCCGCGCCGGCAGCAGACTTTTCGCCGACGAGCCGCTCGTCGCCGAACGAATTGAGTTGCTCTACAGCGAGATCCTGACCGACGAGATCGGCCACGTCGGCTATTGCGCGTCGCGTTGCACGGCCGCCGAGCGGGCGGTCATGCGCCGAATCTATCCCCTCATCGGGCGGCTGTTCGCCCGCCAAACCGCGGAAATCAGCCTGCTCCTCGATCCGAAGGCGTTGCACGCACGCCTGGATCGCCCCTTCGATGTCGAGGAACTCACCGCCGGCCTGACCAACGAGACCTATCTGGTCACGCACCCGTGACGCAGTCGGCAGTTAGGCCGCCAGGTCGTCCTCGGCGCGGCGCGCGGCGGCGGCCCGCTTTTCCCGTCGCCAACCGCGCACGGCGGCAATCGCGGACTTGAGGCCGCGACGGCGCCCGGTGGCCGGGTCCGTGCCCAGGAAACCGGGCTCGAGCTCGGCGAACATCCGCTCGCTGCGGGTCTCGGGCGCGTTGTCGGCGTCGTCGCGCAGGTACTTGTTCGGCAGCGAGAGCTTGGCCAGCGTGCGCCACGTCTTGGCGTACTGGAACAGGAAAGAGCCTGTGGTGTAAGGCAAGTCGTACTTGTCGCACACCTGGCGCACCCGCACCGAGATCTCGTGCAGACGGTTGCTCGGCAGGTCCGGATACAGGTGGTGCTCGATCTGGTGGCACAGGTTGCCGCTCATGAACCGCAGCGCGGGGCCGGCCTCGAAGTTGGCGCTGCCCAGCATCTGGCGCAGGTACCACTGCCCCTTGGTCTCGCCGATCATGTCGGTCTTGGTGAATTTCTCTGCGCCGTCGGGGAAATGGCCGCAGAAGATCACCGCGTTGGCCCACACGTTGCGGATCACGTTGGCAAGCGCGTTGGCCTTCAGCGTGGACATGTAGGTGGCACCGGGCGACAAGGAGGTCAGCGCCGGGAAGGCGACGTAGTCCTTGAGCACCTGCCGACCGGCCTTGGCCAGGAACTCGTCGACCCGTTGCCGGGCCTCGTCGTTGTCCATGCGGCGCTTGGCGATCTTGCCGAGCTCCACATGCTGCAGGCCGACGCCCCACTCGAAGAGCAGCGCGAGCAGGGTGTTGTACACCAGGTTGAACAGGTTGAAGCGCTTCCAGCGCTGGTCGCGGGTGACACGCAGCAGGCCGTAGCCCACGTCGTCGTCCATCCCGAGGATGTTGGTGTATTTGTGGTGCACGAAGTTGTGCGTGTAGCGCCAGTGCTTGGACGACCCGCTCATGTCCCACTCCCACGTTGAGGAGTGAATCTCGGGGTCGTTCATCCAGTCCCACTGGCCGTGCATGACGTTGTGGCCGATCTCCATGTTCTCGACGATCTTGGCCACGCCCAGGGTCACGGTCCCCGCCCACCAGGCCGAGCGCCGCGAGCTGGCGGCCAGCAGCAGCCGGCCGGTCACCTCGAGCGCGCGCTGGGCCGCGATGGTGCGGCGGATGTAGCGAGCGTCCCGCTCGCCGCGCGAGTCTTCCACGTCCTGGCGAATGGCATCGAGCTCAACGGCCAGGTTTTCGATGTCGGCGTCCGTCAGATGGGCGAATACGTCGACGTCGGTGATCGCCATCGTCTTTTTCTCCCTGCGGTCGTGTGTGCTGACTTACCTACGCTATCGTAACCTACGAAGCCGTAGGTTACCTATGAGTAGCCTTTAAATGTCGAGCACGCAATCGCCGGACGCGGCGGACACGCAGGTCTGCACCCGGGTCCCCGGGTCGTGTTCCTGGCCGGTCCGCAGGTCGCGGACGTGACCCTCGACGAGGCCGACCACGCACGATTGGCAGATGCCCATGCGGCAGCCGAAGGGCATCTGCACGCCGGCGCTCTCGCCCGCGTCCATCAACGATGTCGCGGCGTCGGCGTCGACGGTGCGTCCGCTGCGGGCGAAGGTGACGGCGCCGCCGGCGCCGGTCGGTGCGGCCCGAGACACCGCGAACCGTTCGAGGTGCAAGTGCTCGCCGATGCCCGCGGCCGACCATGCCCGCTCGGCCTCGCCGAGCATGCCTTCCGGACCGCAGGCCCAGGTCTGCCGTTCGCGCCAGTCCGGCACCTCGTGGTCCAGCACGGACAGGTCGAGCCGGCCCTGGGTGCGCGTCTCGCGCAGCCGCATCCGGTAGCCCGGGTGCTCGGCGGCCAGGGCGGCCAGCTCCGCGCGAAACATCACGTCGGATTCGGTGGGTGCGGAGTGCAGGTGGACGACGTCACCAATCTGGTTGCGGCGCACCAAGGTTCGCAGCATGGACATCACCGGCGTGATCCCGGAGCCCGCGGTGAGGAACAGGATCGATGGCGGCGCGGGGTCGGGCAGCACGAAGTTGCCCTGCGGGGCGGCCAGCCGCACGATCGTGCCCGGCTCGACGCCGGCCACCAGGTGCGACGACAGGAACCCCTCGGGCATCGCCTTGACCGTGATGGTCACGGTGCGCGCCGAACCGGATGCCGAGCGCGGGCTCTTACCGGCCGGGGCCGAGGTGAGCGAATACGACCGCCAACGCCAGCGCCCGTCCATCAGCAGTCCGATGCCGATGTACTGGCCCGGCTGGTAGTCGAAGTTGAAGCCCCAGCCCGGCTTGATGACCAGGGTCGCGGAGTCCTCGGTCTCGCGGCGCACCTGCAGGATCCGGCCCCGCAGTTCGCGCGCCGACCACAGCGGATTGGCCAGATGCAGGTAGTCGTCGGGCAACAGCGGTGTGGTGATGCGGGCGGCGAGCTTGCGCAGCGCATGCCAACCGGGATGCCGGTCCGCGCCGGCGACAACAGGTCGCGTGGTGTCGACGACGTTGCCCGTGATCGATGGGTTACGTCTGCCCAGGGGAAGCTCCTGCTCACTACGCGGCGTGTGACTGACGCTCACATTGTGATCGATTCTGTGCGCTTCACGAAACCTACGGTACCGTAACCTACGGTGTCGTAGCTAGCGCTGCGGCGCCGACTGCCTCACATTCGCCGTCACATCAGCTCCAGCAGAAATGGCAGCTCCTGGTTGGCGTACCAGGCCAGATCGTGGTCCTGGGCATCGCCGACGATCAGGTCGGCATCCTCGTCACCCAGGTCGGCGGCGTCGACGGCCTCGATCGCCTTCGCCACCGCCGGTTCGGCCGCGGCGTTGTCGACGTACGCGGCGATCACCTGGTCGATCCGAACCGGGCCGGCCAGCCTGACCACGGCGTCGTCGAGGTCGGGGCGGTAGGTGACGTCCTCGACGTCGGCGGCCAGCACCGCGCGGCGCGGCGGCAGCGACTCCGACGGCGCCTCGGCCCCCTGGGCCGCCAGCAGGCGCAGGGACGCCAGCGCCGCCTCGCGCAGTGCCACGTCGGCGAGCTCGTCGTCGTCGCCCTCGGCGTAGGCCTCGCGCAGTCTCGGTGTCAGTGCGAACGCCGTGCCATTGACGGGCCACAGCGAGCCGTCGGCGACGAGTTGCTGCAACATCGGCACCGTGGCGGGGATATAGACGACGGTCATGGCGCGCCTCGATCGCCTAGATCAGCGTGGCCGCATGGTCGGCGACGTACGTCGACAGCTCACGCGGCGGGCGCTGGTAGTTGCCACTGACGACGGGACGCCGGGGCAGCTTGACCTTGGGCGTCTCGACATCGCGGTAGGGAATCGTGGACAGCAAATGGGCCATCATGTTCAGTCGCGCGTGTTTCTTGATATCGGATTCGACGACGTACCACGGGCTCTCCGGGGTGTCGGTGTGCACCATCATCTCGTCCTTGGCGCGTGAGTAATCCTCCCACCGGTATACCGATTCCAGGTCGATCGGGGACAGCTTCCAGCGCCGGACCGGGTCGTTCAGCCGCGCCTTGAACCGCCGCAGCTGTTCGGCCTCGGAAACCGAGAACCAGTACTTGCGCAGCAATATCCCGTCGTCGATGAGCATCTGCTCGAAGATCGGCGTCTGCCGCATGAACAGCGCATACTCCTGCGGTGTGCAGAAGCCCATGACCTTCTCGATGCCCGCGCGGTTGTACCAGGACCGGTCGAACAGCACGATCTCGCCCTTGGTGGGCAGATGGGCGATGTAGCGCTGGTAATACCACTGGCCGCGTTCCCGATCCGAGGGCACCGGCAGCGCGGCGATGCGTGCGATCCGTGGGCTGAGGTACTCGGTAATCCGTTTGATGGCACCGCCCTTGCCCGCGGCGTCGCGGCCCTCGAAGAGCACCACCACCCGCGCCCCGAAATAGCGCACCCATTCCTGCAGCTTCACCAATTCCGTTTGCAGCCTGAACAATTCGGCTTCGTAGACCTCGTCGGAGATCTTGGCTACGGCCGGGGAAGCCGACTTTTTGTTCGGCTTCGACGGTGGGCCGTCGCGTTTCGTGGTGCTCACAGCAACGAATGATAGCCCCACGCAGTGGTTTTCACCGCAGACTAGGACCGGGAAGCCTCCAGCAGTTCGTCGAGCGCTTGGTTCAGCAGGCCGGGCAGCAGCTCGACATCGCTCATGGCTTCGCGGTCGGCGTTGATCCCGTAGTACAGCTCGCCGTTGTAGGACGTCACCCCGATGGCCAGCGCCTGGTTGTGCAGCAGCGGTGGCACCGCGTAGGTCTCGAGCAATTTGGTGCCGGCGATGTACATCTGCGACTGGGCGCCGGGCGCGTTGGTGATCAGCAGGTTGAACGTGCGCTTGGAGAAACTCGGGAAACTGGTCGCCACCCGAATCCCCATGGCGTGCAACGTCGGTGGGGCGAAGCCCGACAGCGTGACGATGGTCCTGGCGTCCACCAGATGCGCGGCGGTCGGGTTCGACTCGGTGGCGTGCGCGATCTGGGAGAGCCGCACCACGGCGTTGGGCTCCCCCACCGGCAGGTCGACGAGGAACGGCGTCACCTGGCTGATCGCCTGACCGGGACCGCTGGCGTCGAGGTCGCCGTCGCCGTATACCGGCAGCGGCGCCATCGCCCGCACGGTCGCGGTCGGCGACACCGCCACCCCGCGCGACATCAGCCAGTTACCCAGGGCGCCGGCGATCACGGCGAGCACCACGTCGTTGACGTCGCAGTCGTAGCGCGCGCGCACGGCGCGGTAGTCGTCGAGGCTGCCGCGGGCGACGGTGAAGCGCCGATGCCGTGACACGGTGGCGTTGAGCGGGCTGCTGGGCGCGGTTCCCCGGGCCACGGTGCGCACGAAGTCGACGGCCCGGCGACCGGCGGTCAGCAGCTCGCCGTGATTGGTCACCAGCCCACCGATCATCGAGCCGACGGCCTGCAGCTGGGCGCCGGGCCCGGTGACCCATTCGCTGACCGCGCCCAACATCAACCGGGTGTTGCCGGGGTCGCGCTCCGGTACCCAGATGTCCTCGGGAAACGGTGGCGGGCGTTTCGTCCGGTCGGCGATGACGTGGTTGATCTCCAGCGCGGACATGCCGTTGATCAGCGCCTGATGCGACTTGGTGTACAGGGCGACCCGGTTCTGGGACAGGCCTTCGACCAGGTACATCTCCCAGAGCGGGCGCGACTTGTCCAGCGGCCGCGCGGCCAGGCGCGCGATCAGCTCGTGCAGCTGCTCATCGCTGCCCGGCGAGGGCAACGCCGAACGCCGCACGTGATAGGTGATGTCGAAGTCGTTGTCGTCGAGCCACACCGGCCGGGCCGTGCCGACCCGCACCTCGCGCACCTTCTGCCGGTAGCGCGGTATCTGTGGCAGCCGCTGCTCGACGGTGGCCAGCAGCGTTTCGTAGCTCAAGCCCGATCGGGGGCGGCGCAGGATCGCCAGCGATCCGACATACATGGGGGTGGCGGAGTTCTCCAGCCGATAGAAGGACGCGTCCGGCGGGGACAAGCGACTCACCATGCGGCGCTGTCCTCCTGGTCGGTTCGTCGCCCGTGCACGGGGAGCCCTGGGCCGTGGGGGCCCCGTCCCGCCCACGGTAACCGGGTGGCGGTGCGGTAACTCAGCGTGGGTACGCGTGCGGTCGAGTTGTGCCATGATGACCACTGACTAACCACTGTCTGCCCCTCTCCAGCAGGCTGCCGGTCCGGCCGAAGACTTGGAGAGTGCGCGTTGAACACCAGTCCTGTTGCGAATCCAGCTGACGCTTTCACCGTCATACCAGTCGTCGACTACGAGCCGCCGACGCAGGACGTGTCGCACCCCGCCCCGCCGTGCCGGCCCTCCTCGCGCCCGCCGTTGCGCCGACGGAGCAGCCATGCGCCGCGGGCCTATACCGGGCAGCCCAGCCGCTCGGCCGCACCGGAGCGCGGCACGGTCATGTCCCCACGGATGCGCCAGGCGGCCGTCTTCGCCGACGCCGCGCTGCGCCGGGTGCTGGAGGTCATCGACCGCCGCCGTCCGGCCACCCAGCTCAATGGGCTGCTCGCGCCGAGCCTGGTGGATTCGGTAGCCGCGGTGGCACGTTCGGCCGCGGCCCAGGCGGGTGGTCGGCGCGGCGCCGCGGTGCTGCGCCGTATGCGGCTGCAGCCAGCCGGGCACCGGGACCCCGACTCGGCGGCCGAAGTCTTCGGTTCCTTCAGCCGCGGAAACCGGAGCCACGCCATCGCCTGCCGGGTCGAACAGGTCGACGCGGCGGGCGCAACCCGGTGGATGGTGGTCGCCCTGCACATCGGCTAACCGGACGGGCCGGGCTCAGTTCGCCGGTGCGGCGCCGGTCGCCCTCGGGCCGCCGGTGTAGCGGGTGAGCACGGGGCCCATGATCGCCATGATGAACACGTAGGACGTCGCCAGCGCGGCGACGGCGGGCAGCGACTTGCCGGCCAGGCCGATGATGATCAACGAGAATTCGCCGCGGGCGATCAGGGCGGTGCCGGCGCGCAGCTGCCCGCGCCGCGCCACGCCGTCGTGCCGGGCGGCGAAGACCCCCGTGGCCACCTTCGTCGCCGCGGTCACCGCGGCCAGGATCAGCGCCGCCGGCAGCATGGGAACCAATTCGTGCGGATCCACCGAGAAGCCGATGGCCAGGAAGAAGATGGCGGCGAACAGATCGCGCAGCGGACCCAGCACTCGGCGGGCCCGCTCGGCCGTCTCGCCGGTCAGGGTGAGGCCCACCAGGAAGGCGCCGACCGCCGCCGAGGCGTGCAGCGACTCGGCCATGGCCGCCACGATCAGGGTGATGCCCAGCACCCGCAGCATGAGCTGTTCGGAGTCGGGATGCTGCACCAGCCGCTCCACGTGGTGGCCCCAGCGGTAGGAGGCGGCGAACGCGGCCAGCAACGCGCCCACCGCCACGACCATGCCGCCGACGGCGTGCAGCCACCCGCCGCCGGATGCCAGGACCGCGAACAGCGGCAGGTAGGCGGCCATCGCGAAATCCTCGAGCACCAGCACCGACAGCACGGCCGGCGTCTCCCGGTTACCGAGCCGGTGCAGGTCCTCGAGCAGCCGCGCGATGACGCCCGACGAGGAGATGTAGGTGACGCCGGCCAGGCACAGGATGGCCACGCCGTCCAACCCCAGCAGCCAGCCCGCGATCGCGCCGGGCGCCGAGTTGAGGACGATGTCGACGGCCGCCGACGGCAGGTGGTGGCGCATGCTGGAAGAGAATTCGGCCACCGAGAATTCGCAGCCCAGGGTCAGCAGCAGCAAGACCACGCCGATGGGTGCGCTGGTCGTGATGAACTGCCCGCCGGCCGCCAGCGGGAGAATGCCACCGTTGCCCAGGGCCAGGCCGGCCAGCAGGTACACCGGGATGGGCGACAACGCGAATCGGCGTGCGGCGGCGCCTAATACGGCCAGAGTGGCCAGGAGGGCGCCGAGCTGTAAGAGCAGCGTCCCCGAAATCTGCACCGGCTCAGCCTTTGTCGATAATCTTCTCGACGCCCGCGATTCCGTCTTCGGTGCCGATGACTATCAGAACGTCTTGGACGTGCAGCATCTCGGAGGGGCCGGGCGAGGCGAGCACCTCCTCGTTGCGCACGATCGCCACGATGGACGCCCCGGTGCGGGTGCGGGCCCTGGTGTCGCCTAGCGGGTGATCGACGAACGGGCTGCCGGCCAGGATGTGCACCTGGCCCGTCTCGAGCCCGGGGATCTCCCGGGCCAGCTCAGTGAACCGTTCGGCGATCCGTGGGGCGCCCAGGATCTGGGCCACGGCTTCGGCCTCCTGGTCGGTGAGGTGCAGCAGCGGCCTGGCCTCGTCCGGATCTTCGCGGGCATAGACGACGACGTCGAAATCGCCGCTGCGCCGCGCGATGATGCCGATGCGGTCACCCTTCTGGTCGGTGTATTCGTAGCGAAGACCGACCCCGGGGAGCAGCACCTCCTTGACGTCCATACCGTCAATCCTGACAGGTCGCCCGTCGCCGGTGTCGCCGGGCGGAAATGTTCATAGCCGGCCCGAAACTAGTGCAGCTCGGCCGGTTGGGTGGGGCCACCGCGCGACCGGCGCCCCAGCGGCACCAGCATGGGCACCTGGCGGCGGTAGTCGCGGTAGTCGTCGCCCAGCGCGGCCACCAGGTCGCGCTCTTCGAAGTGGGTGGCGACCAGGATGTAGCCCGTCATCGCGATGGAGAAGAGCAGATGTCCGGCCGTCATGGTGGGCACCGCCCAGAACGCGATGACGAAGCCCAGCATCAGCGGGTGCCGCACCAGGCGGTAAAAGAACCGGACGCGAAATTCGAGGTTGGTGTAAGGCCTTGCGCGCCAAGCCAAATACACCTGCCGGAGCCCGAACAGGTCGAAATGGTTGATCATGAACGTCGACGCCAGCGCGATGGCCCAGCCGAGCCAGAACAGCGTCCACAGCGCCAGGCGCCCGGCGGGAAGCCCTACCTCCCAGATGACGGCCGGCATCGTTCGCCATTGCCAGTAGAGCAGCACCAGCACGACGTTGGACAGCATCACGTAGGTGCTGCGCTCGATCGCCGGCGGCACCAACCGCGTCCACCGGGCCTTGAACCCCGGCCGCGCCATGACGCTGTGCTGGACGCCGAACACCCCGAGCAGCACCATGTTGACCAACACCGCCTGGCCGATGGGCGCCGAGAGCCCGTGATCGACCGTTCGCGGCACCCAGAAGTTGCCCAGGAACGCGACGAGATACAGGAATACGGCGAGAAAGAGCAGATAAGCGGCCGCGCCGTAGCCGACCGTCAGGTAACGCTTCATTCGCTGATTGTGCGCCTCAACGGCCCGGAAGAACATGGGGCGATTGCCTCATTGTTCCCGGCCGCACCAAGCGCGGTTGAGTCCGCGCGGTTGGGTGCCGAGCGTGAAGCTAGTCGCACGCTCGGCGCCGAGCGTGAAGGTAACTTCACGCTCGCGGGGAGGGCCCGCGCGAGGCGCGGCCCGATTAGCGGCGCTTGACCGACTTGGGCGGCTTGGCGCCGCGACCCTGTTGTCGCGCCGCGGCGCGGCGTTCGCGCCGGCTGGCGCCGCCGGGGACCCCGGCCGGCGCCTTGCCATCGCCGCCGTTGCGCTGCACCGCCGCCGAACCGTCCTCTGACGGACCCGAGTACGTCATCGCCGGCGCTTCGTTGTCAATCCCCTTGGCGCGCAACTGCGTTGGGGCCTCTTCGCGCACGGCCGTCGCGGCGCCGCCCTGCTTGCCGGCCGCGGCGGTGGCGAATTCGGCCAGCCCCTCCGGGGTTTCCACCGGGGCGACCTGCGGGCTGGGCACCGCCTCGACGGTGACGTTGAACAGGAACCCGACGGACTCCTCCTTCATGCCATCGAGCATCGCCATGAACATGTCGTAGCCCTCGCGCTGGTACTCGACCAGCGGGTCGCGCTGGGCCATCGCGCGCAGCCCGATGCCCTCCTTGAGGTAGTCCATCTCGTAGAGGTGCTCGCGCCACTTGCGGTCGATGACGTTGAGCAGCACGTTGCGTTCCAGCTGACGCATCGCGCCCTCGCCTGCGATCTCCTCGAGCTCGGCTTCCCTTATGGCATAAGCGTTTTCGGCATCCTTGAGCAGCGCCTCGAGCAGCTCCTCGCGGGTGAGGTCGTCGCGGTCGGAGTCCGCGTCGCGGTGGGTCAGCGGCGCATGGTCGATGCCCACCGGGTACAGCGTCTTCAGCGCCGTCCACAGGGCTTCGAGGTCCCAGTCCTCGGCGTAGCCCTCGGCGGTCGCTCCGTTGACGTAGGCGGTGACCACGTCGCGGACCATGTCCAGCGCCTGCTCCTTGAGGTTCTCGCCCTCCAGGATGCGGCGGCGCTCGGCGTAGATCACCTTGCGCTGCTGGTTCATCACCTCGTCGTACTTCAGGACGTTCTTGCGGACCTCGAAGTTCTGCTGCTCCACCTGGGTCTGGGCGCTCTTGATCGCCCGGGTGACCATCTTGGCCTCGATGGGCACGTCGTCGGGCAGGTTCAGCCGGTTGAGCATCGCCTCCAGCGCGGCGCCGTTGAACCGGCGCATGAGTTCATCGCCCAGCGACAGGTAGAACCGCGACTCGCCCGGGTCGCCCTGCCGGCCGGAACGGCCGCGCAGCTGGTTGTCGATGCGGCGGGACTCGTGGCGCTCGGTGCCCAGCACGTACAGGCCGCCGGCCTCGATCACGTCGGCGGCCTCGGCGCTGACCTCCTCCTTGACCTTGGGGAGCTCCTCGTGCCAGGCGGACTCGTACTCGTCCGGCGTCTCGACCGGGTCGAGGCCGCGCTCGCGCAGCCGCTGGTCAGTGAGGAAGTCGGCGTTGCCGCCCAGCACGATGTCGGTACCACGGCCGGCCATGTTGGTGGCCACAGTGACCCCGCCGCGGCGGCCGGCGACGGCGACGATGCCGGCCTCCTGCTCGTGGAACTTCGCGTTGAGCACGTTGTGCGGCACGCGGCGCTTCTGGAACTGGCGCGACAGGTACTCCGAGCGCTCGACGCTGGTGGTACCGATCAGGACGGGCTGGCCCTTCTCGTAGCGCTCGACGACGTCGTCGACCACGGCGATGTATTTGGCTTCCTCGGTCTTGTAGATCAGGTCGGACTGGTCGGCGCGGATCATCGGCTTGTTAGTGGGGATGGGCACCACGCCGAGCTTGTAGATCTCGTGCAGCTCGGCCGCCTCGGTCTGGGCGGTACCGGTCATGCCGGCCAGCTTGTCGTAGAGGCGGAAGTAGTTCTGCAGCGTGATGGTGGCCAGCGTTTGGTTCTCGGCCTTGATCTCGACGTGCTCCTTGGCCTCGATGGCCTGGTGCATGCCCTCGTTGTAACGGCGGCCGTAGAGCACGCGGCCGGTGAACTCGTCGACGATCAGGACCTCGCCGTCGCGCACGATGTAGTCCTTGTCGCGGTTGAACAGCTCCTTGGCCTTCAGCGCGTTGTTGAGGTAGCTGACCAGCGGCGAGTTGGCGGCCTCGTAGAGGTTGTCGATGCCGAGCTGGTCCTCGACGAACTCCACGCCCAGCTCGTGCACGCCCACCGTGCGCTTGCGCAGGTCCACCTCGTAGTGGACGTCCTTCTCCATCAGCGGCGCCAGCCGGGCGAACTCGAGGTACCAGTTGGAGGCGCCGTCGGCGGGGCCGGAGATGATCAGCGGGGTGCGGGCCTCGTCGATCAGGATGGAGTCGACCTCGTCGACGATGGCGAAGTTGTGTCCGCGCTGGACCAGATCGTCGAGCGAATGCGCCATGTTGTCGCGCAGGTAGTCAAAGCCGAATTCGTTGTTGGTGCCGTAGGTGATGTCGGCGGCGTACGCGACCCGGCGCTCGTCGGGGGTCATCTGCGCGAGGATCACGCCGACGTCCAGGCCGAGGAAGCGGTGCACGCGGCCCATCCACTCGCTGTCGCGTTTGGCCAGGTAGTCGTTGACGGTGACGATGTGCACGCCCTTGCCGCCGATGCCGTTGAGGTAGGCCGGCAGCACCGAGGTCAGGGTCTTGCCCTCACCGGTCTTCATCTCGGCGACGTTGCCGAAGTGCAGCGCCGCGCCGCCCATCAGCTGCACATCGAAGGGTCGCTGGTCGAGCACCCGCCAGGCCGCTTCGCGGGCCACCGCGAAAGCCTCGGGCAGCAGGTCGTCGAGGCTTTCGCCGTCGGCGTGCCGCTTCTTGAACTCGTCGGTCTTGGCCCGCAACTCGGCGTCGGTGAGCTTCTCGATCTCGTCGGACAAGGTGTTGACGTAGTCAGACACCCGCTTGAGACGCTTGAGCATGCGACCTTCGCCAAGGCGCAGCAACTTCGACAGCACGGTGTTGTCCCCTTTTGGGATGTGCCCCTGTTGGTAGGAGTCTTTTCTTGAGCGACTCCCATGGTAGGCGACGAGCTCTTGAGTACCGCCGTACCGGCGATCGCAAGCGCGGCAACGCCGGGCGCCGCGGGTCGCCGCCCGAAGACCCCGCGGCGATCGCAAGCGCGGCAACGCCGGGCACCGCGGGTCGACGCCCGAGGACCCCGTTCAGGAGAGCCTGATCAGCCCAGTCGGATCAAGCCGTAGTCGTAGGCGTGCCGCCGGTAGACCACGCACGGCCGTTCGGTCTGCTTGTCGTGGAACAGGAAGAAGTCGTGTCCGACCAGCTCCATCTCGTAGAGCGCGTCGTCGACCGTCATCGGCGTCGCCGGGTGTTCCTTGGTCCGCACGATCCGTCCGGGCTCGTGGCCGGGTTCCGCGCCGTCGGGCTCGGCCGGCGCGGGCTGCGGCGCGCTGTCCAGCGGGACCGGGGGCGGCACCGCGGTGGCGGCGGCCAGCGACACCGGCGTCTTGTCCCCGTAGTGAACCTTGCGACGGTCCTTGACGCGGCGCAGCCGGTTCTCCAGCTTGTCGACCGCGGACTCGAACGCGGCGTAGAAGCTGTTGGCGCAGGCCTCCGCGCGGGTCACCGGGCCCCGGCCGCGGGCGGTGATTTCCACGCGCTGACAGGATTTGCGCTGACGCCGGTTGGGCGCGTGCTTGAGCTCGACATCGAAGAGATAGATGGAGCGGTCGAACCGCTCGAGCCGGGCGAGTTTTTGCGAGACGTACAGACGGTAATGATCGGGGACTTCAACGTTGCGGCCCTTGAACACAACATCGGCGGTGGTTGTCGGTGGGGCTTGCTCATCGGTGATGGGCGGTTGGTCCAGAATCTGACCGGAATCCACGGATAGCCTTGACATACGTGACAACTCGTTTCTCTTTTCACGTCGCACGCGCCCTGCGTGCCCGGCTGCTTGATGCGCCGACGAGGTGAGAGCGGTTCGAGACTGGCTACCGCCGCAGGCTGCCCGCCGGAGCAAGGTGTCGAATACTCACCCCTTCCCGCGGATGGGTCCCACCTGGAAATTCGCGACCAGTGAGTCAGACCGATGAGTCGTTCTTCGTTGTTGTCGACGTTAGCTCGTGTTCGCCTGCCGATGCCACTAATTTGGTCCAGCTGTTGCGAGTTCTTCACAAGCTCTTGGCTGGTTCATGGGTTGCGCGCAGCCGCGGCCGGTTCAGACCGCGGCGATCGCCAGCACCGCGGCGACCCGAACCCCGGCGGCGTGCAGGACGCGCACCGATTCGCGCGCCGTCGCGCCGGTGGTGACGATGTCGTCGACGAGCATGACTTCGGTGTGCGGCGGTCGACCGCGCAGCACCACCCGGCCGGCGATGTTGCGTTCGCGCGCCGCGGTGCCCAGCCCCACCGAGTCACGCGTCAGCGCCCGGAGCCGCAACGCGGGGA
>NZ_QMEV01000036.1 GCF_003284935.1 Mycobacterium colombiense | reverse complement strand
GATCGAGCTCGCCCGCAAGGCGGCCGAGATGTTCGCGGAGGACCCCGACGCCATTGGATAGGCAATCAAACGGTTGCGCGCCCGGGTATGACGGGCGCCGTCGACGCGGCCGCGAGCGCGTGTGGCGGTGCAGACCCAGCCGCTGGCGTCGGCCAGCGACGATCTGAGCCAACTGTCCCGCCGGTGGGATGCCGCGCTCGACCGGTTGCGGTCTTACGTCCAGGACTGAGCGCGCCGGGGTTTTGCGTCGGTGTCCTCGGATAGCCTGCCAAGGTGAGCTCAGCAGAAGCTGATTCGGTCACCCCCGAGGTGCGCCGGCAGTGGCACGACCTGGCCGAGACCGTCCGTGAACACCAGTTCCGCTACTACATCAAGGACGCGCCGATCATTTCGGACGCGGAGTTCGACACGCTGTTCAACGAACTCCTGGCGTTGGAGGAGCGGCATCCGGAGCTCCGGGTGCCCGATTCCCCGACGCAGCTGGTCGGCGGCGCGGGGTTTGCCACCGAGTTCGCCGAGGCGGCGCACCTGGAACGGATGTTGAGCCTCGACGACGTCTTTGATCGCGACGAGCTGGTGGCGTGGAGCAACCGCGTCGAGAACGAGGTCGGCGCCGAGCCGCATTACCTGTGCGAACTCAAGATCGACGGCGTGGCCCTGTCGCTGGTGTATCGGGACGGCCGGTTGGAGCGGGCCGCGACTCGCGGCGACGGCCGGGTCGGTGAGGACGTGACGCTCAACGCGCGCACCATCGACGATGTCCCCGAGCGGCTGTCGGCGGCCACGGACTTCCCGGTTCCGGCCCTGCTCGAGGTGCGCGGCGAGGTGTTCTTCCTGCTCGCCGATTTCGAAGCGCTCAACGCCAGTCTGGTCGAGGACGGCAAGGCGCCGTTCGCCAATCCGCGCAACAGCGCCGCCGGCTCGCTGCGCCAGAAAAACCCGGCCGTGACCGCCCGGCGCAAGCTGCGGATGATCTGTCACGGCATCGGTCGCACCGAGGGGTTCGCGCCCACCAGCCAGCACGAGGCCTACGCCGCGCTGAGCGCCTGGGGCCTGCCGGTGGCCGCGCAGACCGCGCGGGTGCGGGGCCTGGCCGCCGTGGAGGAGCGGATCGCCTACTGGGGTGAGCACCGCTACGAGCTCGAGCACGAAATCGACGGTGTGGTGGTCAAAGTCGACGACGTCGCCCTGCAGCGCCGGCTGGGGACCACCTCGCGCGCGCCGCGATGGGCCGTCGCGTACAAGTACCCGCCGCAGGAAGCGCAGACCAAGCTGCTCGACATCCGCGTCAACGTCGGGCGCACCGGGCGCGTCACACCGTTCGCGTTCATGACACCGGTGAAGGTGGCGGGGTCGACGGTGGGGCTGGCCACCCTGCACAACGCCGCCGAGGTCAAGCGCAAGGGCGTGCTGATCGGCGACACGGTGATGATCCGCAAGGCCGGCGACGTGATCCCGGAGGTGCTCGGCCCCGTCGTCGACCTGCGCGACGGCTCCGAACGCGAATTCGACATGCCCACCACATGTCCCGAGTGCGGCACCCCGCTGGCGCCGGCCAAGGAGGGCGACGCCGACATCCGCTGTCCCAACGCCCGGTCGTGCCCGGCGCAGTTGCGGGAGCGGGTGTTCCACGTCGCCGGGCGCGGCGCGTTCGACATCGAGGGCCTCGGCTACGAGGCGGCCATTGCGCTGCTCAAGGCCGGCGTGATCGCCGACGAGGGTGATCTGTTCACCCTCACCGAGGACGACCTGCTGCGCACCGAGCTGTTCCGGACCAAGGCCGGTTCCCTGTCCGCGAACGGCAAACGGCTGCTGGACAATTTGGACAAGGCCAAGGCGGTGGCGCTGTGGCGGGTGCTGGTGGCGTTGTCGATCCGGCATGTCGGGCCGACGGCCGCGCGGGCCCTGGCGACCGAGTTCGGTGACCTGGACGCGATCATGTCGGCATCCACCGAGCGGCTGGCCGCGGTGGAAGGCGTCGGGCCGACGATCGCGGCGGCGCTCACCGAGTGGTTCACCGTCGACTGGCACCGCGCGATCGTCGAGAAGTGGCGGGCCGCCGGCGTGCGGATGGCCGACGAGCGCGACGCCAGCGTGCCGCGCACCCTGGAGGGGCTGACGGTTGTGGTCACCGGGTCGCTGGCCGGCTTCTCCCGCGACGACGCCAAGGAGGCGATCCTGGCCCGCGGGGGCAAGGCCGCCGGCTCGGTGTCGAAGAAGACCGATTACGTCGTGGCCGGCGATTCGCCGGGTTCCAAGTACGACAAGGCGATCGAGCTGGGGGTGCCCGTCCTCGACGAGGACGGCTTCCGGAAACTGCTGGCCGAAGGGCCGACCGAAACACCGGCCGACGGAGCATGACCGGTCGGTACGGGGATTCCACCCGCAGCCTCAAAGCCATTGACGGGCAAGCCGTTTCGGGACAGCCGGTGGCACCGCAGGCGGTGCTGGCCGCCACCTACCACCTGTCCGGCGACGAAACGGCCGCGCTGGACAGCTACGGCCGCGGCTCCAATCCGACCTGGCGGCAACTGGAATCCGCGCTCGCCGAGCTCGAGGCGGCCGGCGGGGCGCTGGTGTTCGGCTCGGGCATGGCGGCCATCACCGCCGTGCTACGCACGCTCGCGACGCCCGGATCGACGGTGGTGGTGCCTGCCGACGGCTATTACCAGGTGCGCCGCTACGCCCGTGAGGACCTGGTGCCCGCGGGCGTGACGGTCATCGAGGCGTCGTGCGCGCAGATCTATGACGCGGCCGCCCAGGCCGACGTGGTGCTGGCCGAGACGCCCACCAACCCGGCGCTGGACGTGATCGATCTGCACCGGCTGGCCACCGTCTGCCGGGGCCGCGACGCGCGGTTGGTCGTCGACAACACCGCCGCGACGCCGTTGGGTCAGCAGCCGCTGTCCCTGGGCGCCGACGCGGTGGTGGCCAGCGCGACGAAGGCCCTGTCCGGTCACGGCGACCTGCTGGCCGGCTACGTCGCCAGCAACCAGCCGGAGCTGCTCGCCGGAGTGGAGCGGCACAGGCTGCTCGCCGGTGCGGTGCTGGGCGGGTTCGAGGCGTGGCTTCTGTTGCGCAGCATGGGAACTGCCGGATTGCGCTTCGAACGCCAATGCCAGAACGCCCGGGCGGTGGCGACCATGCTGGCCCGTCACCCCGCGGTGCGGGCGGTGCGATATCCGGGTTTGGCCGACGACCCGGCGCATCCGGTGGCCATGGCGCAGATGCGCCGATTCGGGGCGCTGGTGTCGGTCGAATTGGCCGATGCGGCCGCGGTGCACGCCCTGGTGGACCGCAGCGAACTGCTGATCGCCTCCACCAGTTTCGGGGGCCTGCACACCTCGGTGGACCGCCGGGCGCGCTGGGGAGACCCGGTCGCCGACGGCTTCGCGCGCATCTCACTGGGTATCGAGGACACCGACGACCTGCTCGCCGACATCGAACGCGCGATGATGCCCTCGCGCTGACACGACATCCGTCGGGCCCGACTGCACCGAAATTGGTCCGCATCGCCCGAGCGGCTCTATCGTGGGCTCTATGACCCAGACGGCCGATCGGTGCGAGCACGCATCACCGTGGTCGCCGCGCGAGGCCGAGATACTGGCCGTGACGCTGGCGTTGCTGCAGGAACACGGCTATGACCACCTGACGGTGGACGCGGTGGCTGCCGCCGCGCGCGCCAGCAAAGCCACGGTCTACCGGCGCTGGCCCTCCAAGGCCGAACTGGTGCTGGCCGCCTTCACCGAAGGCGTCCGCCAGGTGGCCGTCCCGCCGAATACCGGCTCGCTGCGCGGCGACCTGCTGAGCCTGGGGGAGACGATCAGCCAGGAGAGTGGGCGCCACGCCAGCACCATCCGCGCGGTCATGGTCGAGGTGTCGCGCCACCCGGCGCTCAACGAGGCGATGCAGCATCAATTCCTCGACCAGCGCAAAGCCGTGATCCAGCACCTGCTGCACCAGGCGGTGGACCGGGGCGAGATCGCCGAGGACGTCATCACCGACGAACTGTGGGACCTGTTGCCCGGCTATCTCATCTTTCGGTCGATCGTTCAAAGTCGGCCGCCGACTCGTCGCACCGTGCAGGAGTTCGTCGACGGGTTTCTCATCCCGGGCCTGACCAGGCGCACCGGGTAGTTAAGCCGGCATTCGGGGATAGCCGCCTGTTGAAAAATATATACGCGCGCGTCTCTTGTACGGGTACGGTCCCGTACCGTACCGTCTTACCTGTTGACGACGCTTATGATGTTTTGGCAACCACGCCCGGCCCCGGGCGTGGTTCTGTCGCCCGATACTCGAAAGGCTAACGGGTGAAAGGCTTTTCGATAACATCCCTGGTTAGACGCGGGTGGATGGTGATCGTCGCCGTGGTGGTGGTGGCTGTCGCGGGGTTCTGCGTGTTCCGGCTCCACGGGAACTTCGGCTCGCACAACAACACGTCGGCTGCCGGTGGTATCTCCGATCAGACCGAACCGTTCAGTCCCAAGCACATCACCCTTGAGGTTTTTGGTGACGCTGGAGCGGTGGCGACCATCAATTATGTTGACATCAATGTGCAGCCGCAGCAAGTGTTGAACGCGCCCCTGCCGTGGTCGCTGACTATGGTGACGACACAGCCCGGAGCCTTCAGCAACCTTGTCGCGCAGGGCAATAGCGATTCCCTGGGCTGCCGCATCACGGTGGATGGTGACGTCAAGGACGAAAGGATCGTCAACCAAGTGAACGCCTATACCTTCTGCCTGGTGAAGTCCGCATGAGCGACGATCACGCCCCGAGGTCCGCCGTAGCGCAAGGTATTCGTCGGTTTGCGGTGCCTATCCTGCTGCTGTGGGTGGGTCTGGCGGCTATCTCCAATATCGCCGTACCGAATTTGGAGGACGTGGCCAAAGCGCACAACGTCTCTCTGAACACCCCGGATGCGCCGTCGTTTCAGGCGATGCAACACATAGGCAAGGTGTTTCACGAGTTCGATTCCGACAGTGCGGCCATGATCGTCCTTGAAGGCGACAAGCCCCTAGGCGATGACGCCCACCGGTTTTACGACGTTCTGGTCCGCAAGCTCGAGCACGACACCAAGCACGTGGAGCACGTCCAGGATTTCTGGGGGGATCCGCTGACGGCGGCAGGCTCGCAAAGCAAGGACGGCAAGGCCGCCTACGTGCAGGTGTATCTTGCCGGCAACCAGGGCGATGCATTGGCCAACGCGTCGGTCGACGCCATCCGCCAGATCGTGGCGCACACGCCCCCACCACGGGGGGTGAAGGCCTACGTGACCGGCGCGGCGCCGCTGGTCACCGATCAGTTCGAAGTAGGCAGCAACGGCATCTTCAAGGTCACCGTGGTCACCGTGTTGGTGATCTTGGCGATGTTGTTATGGGTCTACCGTTCCGTCACAGCGGTTTTCGTGCTGGTCACGGTCATCGTCGAAATGGCGGCCGCCAGGGGTATTGTCGCGTTTCTGGGAAGCATCGGGTTGATCGGGCTTTCGACGTATGCGACGAATCTACTCACCTTGCTCGTCATCGCCGCCGGCACCGACTACGCGATCTTCTTTGTCGGCCGCTACCACGAGGCGCGGCACGACGGGCAGAACCGCGAAACCGCCTACTACACCATGTATCGCGGGACGACCCACGTGGTACTGGGTTCCGGTCTGACCGTCGCCGGTGCGGTGCTCTGCCTGCGCTTTACCAGGCTCAATTATTTCCAAAGCCTGGGCATTCCCGCCGCAATCGGTATCGGGGTCGCACTGGCGGCCGCGCTCAGCCTGACTCCAGCCGTGATTACCGTTGGCAGCCTTTTCGGGCTGTTCGATCCGAAACGCCAGCTGGCGACCCGGGGCTGGCGGCGCATCGGCACCGCAATCGTTCGCTGGCCCGGACCCATCCTGGTGGTGGCGACCGGGGTCGCCCTCATCGGTTTGCTCGCTTTGCCCGGATATAAGACAAACTATGACGCTCGGGCCTACATGCCAGCCAGCGCCCCGGCCAATACGGGGTATGCGGCCGCGGAGCGGCATTTTTCTCAGGCCCGGCTCAACCCCGAATTGTTGATGATCGAAACCGACCACGATATGCGTAATCCTGCCGACATGATCAATCTGGAAAGGGTTGCCAAAGCGATCGCCCACCTGCCCGGCATCTCCCAAGTCCAGTCCATGACCAGACCCTTGGGGACCCCGATCGAGCACACCTCGTTGGCATTTCAGATCAGCGCGGGCAGCATCGGCAACATCGAGAACCTGCACTACCAGAAAGAGCGCGCCCAGGATTTGTTGAAACAGGCCGACAATCTCAAAGATACGATCGGGATTCTGAACCAGCAGTACGGGCTGCAAAAACAACTCGCCGCCTCGACGCACGACGAGACCCAAAGCTTTCACGACACGATCGCCATCATCAATGACCTGCGGGATAAGATCGCGAATTTCGACGACTTTTTCAGGCCGGTACGCAGTTATTTCTATTGGGAAAAACACTGCTTCGACATTCCGGCCTGCTTCGCGTTCAGATCTGTCTTCGATGCGCTCGACGGTATCGATCAGCTCAGTGCGCAGTTTGAAAAGCTCACCGCGAGCTTGGACAAGTTGGATGCGGGCCAGCAGAAATTGGTGACCCTGTTACCGCCTCAGATCGCCGACCAGGAGAAGAACCTCGGCCTCACGCTGTCCAACTACGCCACCAACTTGGGAATCAACGAGCAGGCGAAGGCAAGTACCGACACCGCGACGGCCCTGGGTCAGGCGTATGACGCCGCCAAAAATGACGATTCCTTCTACCTGCCGCCCGAGGCTTTCAACAACCCCGAGTTCAAAAGGGGCCTGAAATTATTTCTCTCGCCGGACGGGAAGGCGGCGCGCATGATCATCTCCCACGAGGGTGATCCCGCGACCCCTGAAGGTATCTCGCACATCGAACCGATCAGGAACGCGGCCAAGCAGGCTGTGAAGAACACCCCCTTGGGGGATTCCAACATCTATCTCGCCGGCACGGCCGCAACCTATAAGGACATAGCCGACGGTGCCAAATACGATCTCATGATCGCCGGAATAGCCGCGTTGAGCCTCATTCTGCTCATCATGGTGATCATTACCCGAAGTCTGGTCGCAGCGATCGTCATTGTGGGCACGGTAGCGCTTTCGCTGGGCGCTTCTTTCGGGCTTTCCGTTCTGGTCTGGCAGGACATCCTCGGTATCAAGCTCTACTGGATCTGCCTGGCGCTCTCGGTGATCATCCTGCTAGCGGTGGGATCCGACTATAACCTCCTGTTGATCTCTCGGTTCAAGGAAGAGATCCATGCCGGCCTGAATACGGGCATTATCCGGGCCATGGCAGGCAGCGGGGCTGTGGTGACCTCCGCCGGCCTGGTGTTCGCCTTCACCATGGCCTCCTTCGTGTCCGCCTCCCTGCTGGTGCTGGGTCAAATCGGGACCACGATCGCCTTGGGTCTGCTGTTCGATACCCTGATCGTGCGTTCATTCATGACGCCGTCCGTCGCAGCGCTGCTCGGGCGCTGGTTCTGGTGGCCCCAACGCGTGAGACCCCGCCCGGCCAGCACGATGCTCCGCCCGTACGGGTCACGCCAAGCGGTTCGACAACTGCTGCTCTGGGAAGACGGAGACCCCGTAGCGACATCCGAATCGCCTTCAAATGCAAGGCGTTCCCACGCCTGAAAGGGCGCGACAAGCGGTTCGTCGGCGACCCCACGGTGTCTTGGTCGATGAAGGAGTGAACAAATTTGGGCCTGTTTGGTTATCTGGCGGTGCTAGCCGGCGTGGCCGAGTTGGTGTTCGCCGCCTGCGTCTTCACTTTCGTGAAGCGACTCCTCGAGCGACCACCTGTGCCGGTTGGTGAAGAAGTCGGTGGTATCAGAAAAGTTATGAGGAAATTACGTAAAGGCGAACCGATGTCAGAACAAGAATTAGAATTTGCGACACAAATCATCGCCGATCGCAGCTCCCTTATCGCTTACTCGATCCCGGCCGCTGTTTTCACCATCGGATGTTTTATTGTGTTCAGTACTATTGAACTGCACAGCATCAAATCCCTTCGGATATATATCGGGCTTTTCCCCATGCTGGGAGCCACGAACTTAACCATCCAGCTACTCAGAATCGCCGCCTTGAAACGTCGTCTACCCGATGCCACGGGGGAACTCTCCGCGCATCGTTGACCAAGCGAAAGCTGTTGTAGCCGAACGTAACTCGATGGAAATTCCCGTCGCGCGCCGACCTGGCACGACCGGACTTGGTTAAGGCACCGGGATTTGTGGTAACTGCCGCGGGCTGGGGCTCGGGGGCCCGTTTTTGTCGGTGGTGGCTGCGATGACGGGGCCATGTCTTCGACCGCATCTGTTGGCGCTGTGATGGTGGGTCCTGGTGAGCGTCTTGAGGTGTTGTTCGAGGAGTTGGCGGAGTTGGCCGGGCGGCGTAATGCGATTGATGGGCGCATCGTGGAGATCGTGGCCGAGATCGATCGCGACGCGCTCTGTGGGGTGACCGGCGCGCGGTCGGTGCCGGCGTTGGTGGCTTGGGAAGACGGCCTGCTCGCCGGCGAACGCGCACACGCTCACCGCCATCGCCGGCCGGCTGGCGAGTTCCCGCGTTTCGGCACCGGGAAGATGGTGGGCCCACGAGTTGGTCAACCTGGTGCTGTTGTGCCCTTATCATCACCGGCTGCGCCATCGTGGCGCCATCACCATCACCGGACCCGCAGGCGCACTTGTGGTCAGCGACGACGCCGGCCGAGGGCCGAGCCTGGCGCGCCCCCGACTAAACCCTCGCCCGCGGTGGGGCCGTAACGCGCCGACTGGCGGTGGTACATACCCTTCCAACCCCCAACCGCCACCGACAACCAACTAACTTGATGCGGCACCCGTCATGCCGGTCATGCATCGAAGCCCAAACATACTGGGGCATAAAGGAAATTCGCTCTCGCTACAGGCTCAAGTCAACCCGTCGCGCTAGCGCAGCATGGTGGCGACGATCCCGGCGAGGTAGCCCAACCGGGCCACCTCCGAGGGCCGGAATTCCGGGCCGGGGCGGCCGAGCACCACCGCGGTGTGCGGGTCACCCAACGGGGCCGCGACCATCGTGACGTCCATATCGCGCCATGCCTTCGGCACCCATTCGGCGCTGCTGTCCAGCGTCACCGCCCGCTCGATCGGCAGCCAGGGCGCCGAGTCCGCCTTGGTCTCCGGGGCGCCCGGACTGCCGGCCAGGCGCTCGAGCTCGCCGCCCGAACTGCGCAGCACCGTGCACCAACTGACGCGCAGCACCTTGGGCGCCTCGTTGGCCAGAACCCGCAGTCGCGCCGCGTTGCCGTCGGCCGCCGCGACGTGGTCGAGCAACTCCAGCTCGCGGTGCGCCTCCAGCAGGCCGGTGTGCGGGCGCACGCTATCCACGCGGACACCGGACAGGGACTCGGCCGCGGTGATCAGCCTGTCCGGCATGGCCCCCGGCGGCAGTTCGATCACCAGGTCGTCGGTCGCGTAGCCCGCGCTGCGATCCACGACGTCGAGCGACAGAATGTCGGCTCCCACCGAACCGAGCGCGACCGCCAGCGACCCCAGGCTGCCTGGCCGGTCGACGAGCTCGATGCGCAACAGATAGGAGGGCACGGCCAACACTGTGACATAAGGATGTGTCGCTGGCATTTCGGCTCGATCCGGCCGCGCGATCGGCAACGGCGTGCAGCGGGCCCCGCGCCCGCGGCTAGGCTTTCGGATCGTGTCCCAGATCTCCCGCGACGAGGTAGCGCACCTGGCCCGGCTGTCCCGGCTGGCGCTGACCGACAGCGAACTCGACAGCTTCGCCGGCCAGCTCGGCGCGATCCTTACCCATGTCAGCCAGGTCCAGGCGGTGGACGTCACCGGCGTCGAGGCCACCGACAACCCGCTCAAGGACGTCAACGTCACCCGCCCGGACGAGCCGGCCCCCTGCCTCACCCAGGCCGAGGCGCTGGCCGAGGCGCCCGAAGCCGTCGACGGCCGCTTCGGCGTCCCGCAGATCCTGGGGGACAGCGAGTGAACGACATCGTCCGCTCCGACGCCGCCACGCTGGCCGCCCGCATCGCCGCCAAAGAGGTGTCTTCGGTCGAGGTCACCCAGGCATGCCTGGACCAGATCGCCGCGACCGACGAGCGCTACCACGCCTTCCTGCACGTGGCGGCCGACGAGGCGCTGGGCGCGGCGGCGGCGGTCGACGAGGCGGTGGCCGCCGGGGAGCGGTTGCCGTCCCCGCTGGCCGGTGTCCCGCTGGCGCTCAAGGACGTCTTCACCACCGTCGACATGCCGACCACCTGCGGGTCCAAAATCCTCGAGGGCTGGCGTTCGCCCTACGACGCCACCGTCACCTCGCGGCTGCGCGCCGCCGGGATCCCGATCTTGGGCAAGACCAACATGGACGAGTTCGCGATGGGCAGCTCGACGGAGAACTCCGCCTTCGGGCCCACCCGCAACCCCTGGGATGTCGACCGGGTGCCGGGCGGCTCCGGCGGCGGCAGCGCGGCGGCGTTGGCCGCGTTCCAGGCGCCGCTGGCGATCGGATCCGACACCGGCGGGTCCATCCGGCAGCCCGCCGCGCTCACCGCGACGGTGGGCGTCAAGCCGACCTACGGCACGGTGTCGCGCTACGGCCTGGTGGCGTGCGCGTCGTCGCTGGATCAGGGCGGGCCGTGTGCGCGAACGGTGCTCGACACCGCGCTGCTGCATCAGGTGATCGCCGGGCACGACCCCCGCGACTCCACGTCGGTGGACGCGGCGGTGCCCGACGTCGTGGGCGCTGCGCGGGCCGGCGCGGCCGGCGACCTCAAGGGCGTGCGCGTCGGGGTGGTCAAGCAGCTGCGCGGCGAGGGCTATCAGCCCGGCGTGCTGAGCGCTTTCGGGGCCGCCGTCGAGCAGCTGACCGCCCTGGGCGCCGACGTGAGCGAGGTCGACTGCCCGCACTTCGAGTACGCGCTGGCGGCCTACTACCTGATCCTGCCGTCGGAGGTGTCGAGCAACCTGGCCCGCTTCGACGCGATGCGTTACGGGTTGCGCGTCGGCGACGACGGCAGCCACAGCGCCGAGGAGGTGATGGCGTTGACGCGGGCCGCCGGCTTCGGGCCGGAGGTCAAGCGCCGCATCATGATCGGCACGTACGCGCTGTCGGCCGGTTATTACGACGCGTACTACAACCAGGCCCAGAAGGTGCGCACCCTGATCGCCCGCGACCTGGACGAGGCCTACCGCTCGGTGGACGTTGTGGTGTCGCCCGCGACCCCGACCACGGCGTTCCGGCTGGGCGAGAAGGTCGACGATCCGCTGGCGATGTATCTGTTCGACCTGTGCACGCTGCCGCTGAATCTGGCCGGACACTGCGGCATGTCGGTGCCGGCCGGTCTGTCGCCGGATGACGAGCTGCCCGTCGGCCTGCAGATCATGGCGCCCGCGCTGGCTGACGATCGGCTCTACCGGGTCGGCGCCGCCTACGAGGCGGCCCGGGGGCCGCTGCCCGCGGCGCCCACCGTCTAGCGGGCTGTCGCGGGCTAATCGCGCCATAACCCCGCCGGCCCAGGCAAGATGAGATCATGCGGATCGGAGTGCTCACCGGAGGCGGCGACTGCCCCGGGCTCAACGCGGTCATCCGGGCAGTGGTGCGAACCTGCGACTCCCGGTACGGCTCGTCGGTGGTCGGATTCCAGGACGGCTGGCGCGGATTGCTGGAGAACCGGCGCATTCAGCTGCAGAACGACGACCGCAACGACCGTCTGTTGGCCAAGGGTGGAACCATGCTGGGCACCGCCCGGGTGCACCCCGACAAATTGCGGGCCGGGCTCAACCAGATCAAGCAGACCCTCGACGACAACGGGATCGACGTCCTGATTCCCATCGGCGGGGAGGGCACGCTCACGGCCGCGCACTGGCTCTCGGAGGAGAACGTGCCGGTGGTCGGTGTCCCCAAGACCATCGACAACGACATCGATTGCACCGACGTGACTTTCGGCCACGACACCGCGTTGACCGTCGCCACCGACGCGATCGACCGGCTGCACAGCACCGCCGAATCGCACCAGCGGGTGATGCTGGTCGAGGTGATGGGCCGCCACGCCGGCTGGATCGCGCTGAACGCCGGCCTGGCTTCGGGCGCGCACATGACCCTGATTCCCGAGCAGCCCTTCGACGTCGAAGAGGTCTGCCGGCTCGTGAAAAGGCGCTTCCAGCGCGGAGATTCGCACTTCATCTGCGTGGTCGCCGAGGGCGCCAAGCCCATCCCCGGTTCGATCGCGTTGCGGGAGGGCGGGATTGACGAATTCGGCCACGAGAAGTTCACCGGCGTGGCCGCCCAGCTCGGTGCCGAGGTGGAGAAGCGGATCAACAAGGACGTCCGGGTGACCGTGCTGGGTCACGTCCAGCGCGGCGGCACCCCGACGGCCTACGACCGGGTGCTGGCCACGCGGTTCGGGGTGAATGCGGCCGACGCCGCGCACGCGGGGGAATACGGGCAGATGGTGTCGTTGCGCGGGCAGGATATCGGCCGGGTTCCGCTGGCCGACGCGGTGCGCCAGCTCAAGCTGGTCCCCGATAGCCGCTACGACGACGCCGCGGCCTTCTTCGGTTAGACGCCCCCGCTGGGCGAACATCCGGTGGATCTCAGTGAGCCGTGGCCTGAATTTGCCCGCCAATGATCCGAGTGGTTCGCGATCGCCGCATTTTGTGGTTTCCGGACCGGTCCTCAGGGGTTATACCGGGGGTATGAGCCACCGCGGTGCGATTCGCGGAGTCGTTCAGCAATCCGCAGCAGCGGGGGGACCACCGGTTCCGCCGAACCATAGGCCGGGCCCGCCGCCCAGGCGCCGCGCCGGCGTCGACTCCGCGGCGGCCACCGTGCCGCAGTCCCGCGGACCGCATCGCCAGCCGACCGGACCGCCGCCACCCCCGCCCTTGCCCCTGCGGCCACCGCCCCGGCCGGCGCCGGCGCGTCCCGAACCGATGCTGGGGGCGACGGCGCTGGACCGCTTCGACACGCACGACACCGCCGCCAACAGGTTCGATTGGCGACAGTTGCTGCATCGCGTGACGGGCATCGAACTTGGCCCGGGCAAGGACACGGCGTACGAGAACGAGCTGCGGCAGCGCATCCGCGCCACCGTCGGCGGCGCCTTTCCGATCGCCGTGCTCAACCTCAAGGGCGGGGTCGGTAAGACCACCGTGGTGGAGGCGCTCGGGTCGACGTTCGCGGCGGTGCGCGACGACCGGGTGCTCGCCCTCGATATCGACGCCGGGGACCTGGCGGAGCGCCACGGTCAGCACAGCCCGCACAGCATCGCCGACCTGCTGCGCGGCAACCCCGCGCCGCAGTACGAGGACATCCGCGCGCTGACGTACATGAACGGCTTCGGGCTGGAAGTGCTGGGGCTGCCGGACAGCGACTGGCGCCTGGAGCGCCACGACATGCTGCGGGCCTTCTCGATGCTGCGAAACCAGTATTCGGTGGTGCTGGTCGACTGCGTCAAAACGCTCAATTCCGCTGTGATGGACGCGGTTCTGCCGGAATCGCGCGCCCTGGTCGTGGTCACCAGCCCCGCCATCGATGCGGTACGTAAAACCCGGGCGACGCTGGAGTGGTTGTGCCACAACGGTTATCAGTCCTTGATGCAGTGGACGGTGCTGGCCATCAACCACGTCGAGCCGGCCAAGGTCGACGGCGTGGCCGTCACCGAACTCGACCGGTTGTCCGCCCGCGTCGGCGCCACGGTGGTGCTGCCGTTCGATCGCCACGTGCACGATGGACGAAAGATCGCGCTGGACCGGTTGAGCAAGGAGAGCCGGCGCAGTTATCTGCAGATGGCGGCCGTGCTGGCCGAGATGTTCCCGGGCAGGGGAGGGGAGCCCCTTCGCGTCCACCACTAGACCGTCGGGTGGTGACCCGCTTCGCCCGGCTCCGCCGCGCTCGCGATCACCACTAGACCGTCGGGGTGGTGACCCGCTTCGCCCGGCTCCGCCACCACTAGACCGTCGGGGTGGTGACCCGCTTCGCCCGGCTCCGCCGCGCTCGCGATCACCACTAGACCGTCGGGGTGGTGACCCGCTTCGCCCGGCTCCGCCGCGCTCGCGATCACCACTAGGATCGAGCGCATGAGTGTTGCCGCCAGCGCCGATCTGATGGACTTCGACGACGTCATCGCGCGTTTCGATCCGGTACTCGGCCTCGAGGTACACGTGGAATTGTCCACCGTCACCAAGATGTTCTGCGGTTGCACCACCGCTTTCGGCGCCGAACCCAACACCCAGGTGTGTCCGGTGTGCCTGGGCCTGCCCGGCTCGCTGCCCGTGCTCAACCAGAGCGCGGTCGAGTCGGCCATTCGCATCGGGCTGGCGCTGAACTGCGAGATCGTGCCGTGGTGCCGCTTCGCCCGGAAGAACTACTTCTACCCCGACCAGCCGAAGAACTACCAGATTTCGCAGTACGACGAGCCGATCGCCATCAACGGCTATCTGGAGGCGCCGCTGGACGACGGCACCACCTGGCGGGTCGAGATCGAGCGCGCGCACATGGAGGAAGACACCGGCAAGCTCACCCACATCGGCAGCGAGACGGGCCGCATCCACGGCGCGACCACGTCGCTGATCGACTACAACCGCGCCGGTGTGCCGCTGATCGAAATCGTCACCAAGCCCATCGAGGGCGCCGGGGCCCGGGCGCCGCAGATCGCCCGCGCCTACGTCACGGCGTTGCGAGACCTGTTGCGCGCCTTGGGGGTATCCGACGTCCGCATGGACCAGGGCTCTATGCGTTGTGATTCCAATGTGTCGCTCAAACCCACCGGTGCGACCGAGTTCGGCACCCGGACCGAGACCAAGAACGTCAACTCGCTCAAAAGCGTCGAGGTGGCGGTGCGCTACGAAATGCAGCGCCAGGGCGCGGTTCTGGCCTCGGGGGGTCGGATCATCCAGGAAACCAGGCACTTTCACGAGGCTGGCGGTTACACGAGCCCGGGCCGCACCAAGGAAACGGCCGAGGACTACCGGTATTTCCCCGAGCCGGACCTGGAGCCCGTCGCGCCCAGCCGCGAACTGGTCGAGCAGCTGCGCGCGACCATCCCCGAGCTGCCGTGGTTGAGCCGCAAGCGTATTCAGGACGAATGGGGAATCTCCGACGAGGTGATGCGCGACCTGGTCAACGCGGGGGCGATCGATTTGGTCACCGCGACCATCGCACATGGCGCGTCCAGCGAGCAGGCCCGCGCCTGGTGGGGAAACTTCCTGATGCAGAAGGCCAACGAGGCCAACGTGGCGCTGGACGAGCTGGCCATCACCCCCGCCCAGGTCGCCGCCGTGGTGGCCCTGGTCGACGAGGGCAAGCTGTCGACCAAGCTGGCCCGTCAGGTCGTCGAGGGCGTGCTGGCCGGGGAGGGCGAGCCCGAAGAGGTGATGACCGCCCGCGGTCTGGCGCTGGTGCGCGACGACTCGGTGACCCAGGCGGCCGTCGACGAGGCGCTGGCCGCCAATCCCGATGTGGCAGAAAAGATTCGCGGCGGCAAGGTGGCCGCGGCCGGCGCGATCGTCGGCGCGGTGATGAAGGCAACCCGCGGCCAGGCCGACGCCGCCCGGGTGCGCGAACTGGTGTTGGCCGCCTGCGGCCAGGGCTAGCCGCCGGCCGCTGCCGACGGTGCATTCCACGACGCGACACGCCGGTACGGCGTCGTGAGTTCACACTCGGCGCAGTGGCGCCGATCTAGCTCTTGTCGTCGCTGTTGCGCGGGAACCCGCCGCCCTGCGGGAAGAGCGGGAACACCACGTCGTCCAGCTTCTCGGCATCCCCGGCCGTCTTGTTGACCGTTGCGCCCCAGACGTTTCCATCCGGTGACATGCGCAGCGCCCAGGCGTGCGCGTGGGTGTCCTTGCGGACGACGTCGGGTTCACCGGTGACCGCGCCGGTGGCCGGCGCCAGCCGGACCGCGACCGTCAGCTTGGTGTTGATCAGGTTGACCAGCACGGTCCCGTCCATCGCCGCGCAGCCGGCCACGCCGGGCTTGTCCGGCCAGGTCCACACCGTCGAGACGTCGGACGTTTTGGTGATGCGCTGCAACCGATCCGCCGTCGGGGTGCGGTCGGCGACGTAGAGCGAGCCGTCGACGGGGTCGGTGCACAGGCCGCCGCCGGCGCCCACGCCGGACAGCGCCGTCGTCGGCGGCGCCTGGCCCACGGTGGTGGGCTGCTCGATCCGCAGCACCTTGCCGGCCAGCGACTTGGGATCGGCGGCCAGCGCCGGATTGCCCGCGTCGCCGGTCATCACGACCAGCGTGGTGGGGCTGGTGAAGATCAATGCCCCGGTGTTTCCGGTGGCGCCCTTGGGAATCCCGGTCAGGATGTCCTTGGGGATGTCACCGTCGGCCACCCGGATCACCCGATTGTCGGTGGGCGTGCTGATGTAGGCGTACATCAGGCGGTCCTGGGTGTAGGTCGGCGACATGACGATGTCCATCAGGCCGCCGTCGCCGGACGGGTCGACCGGGATCACCGTCTTCACCTTCGGCTCGGCGTTGACCGCGATCTCCTTGACCGCCCCGGTGGTGCGCTCGGCGACCAGCGCGGTTTTGCTGTCCGGACCCATGATCAGGCCGCTGGTGCTCTCCAGGCAGCCCTGCATCACGCCGGGGGCGGGGCAGGCCTTGGGGAACGGCGTGGGCGGCAGCGGCGGCGGCGGGGGAGGCGTCGAGCTGGGTTGCGGCTTGAGTTCGGGCGCGGTGGTGAACGGTTGCGATTGTGCGTCATTGAAGCGCGCGCACCCGCTCGTCACCAGCACGAGGGCGCACAGCGCGGCGAACCCGCGCCGAACCGACCGTCCCGCTCGCCCTAGTCGCATGACCGTCAGGCTACGGACAGTGCCCGCGACGCCGCCACACACGTCCCTGGTGCCGGCCGCCGAAGACCCGATTGGGTCCGGCCAAGGGGCCGGCCTGCCCCACCCGAGATCCCCGTCGCGGGCCGCCGAAACGGGCTCGGACGGCGATTTCGGGCCGATCCGGCCCCCTTTGGCGGGCAAACCACCGATTGCCAGGCGAAAGCGCCGCTCAAATCCCCAATTCAGGCCGGAATGCCCTTACCCTGACACCCGTGACCAGTCAACCGAATGACGCACATTGGCAGCGCCCCGGCGAATCCCCGGAGCCGACCCCGGGACGCCCCGCCTCGGCGCGGCTGGTCGATCCCGAAGATGATCTGACGCCCGTCGGCTACCCCGGCGACTTCAACCCGTCCACCGGCACCACCACGGTCATCCCGTACGGCGGCGCCGCCGCGGTCGCCGGCTCCGCTGCCGGGGGTTACAACCTGCTCGAACAGCAGGAACCCCTGCCCTACGTCCAGCCGCACTCGGCGGCCCGGCACGCGGCCCCCGAGACCACCGACCTCGACGACGACGAACACCACGACCGATTGCAGGACGTCGGCCGGCGCGGGACGCAGCATCTCGGTTTGCTGCTGCTGCGCGTCGGGCTGGGCGTGGTGCTCGGCGCGCACGGGCTGCAGAAGCTGTTCGGCTGGTGGGGTGGCTCGGGCGTGGCGGGCTTCAAGAACTCACTGTCCGATGTCGGCTACCAGCACGCCGACATCCTGGCCTACGTGAGCGCCGGCGGTGAGGCCGTGGCGGGCGTGCTGCTGATACTGGGCTTGTTCACGCCGGTAGCCGCGGCGGGCGCGCTGGCGTTCCTGATCAACGGCCTGCTGGCCAGCGTCTCGGTGCGCCCGCACACCCGCAACTTCTCGTACTTCCTGCCCGAGGGCCACGAATACCAGATCACCCTGATCGTGCTCGCCGCCGCGGTCATCCTGTGCGGACCCGGCCGCTACGGACTGGACGCGCGCCGCGGCTGGGCCCACCGGCCCTTCATCGGCTCCTTCGTCGCGCTGCTGGCCGGCATCGCCGCGGGCGTCGGGGTGTGGGTGGCGCTCAACGGCGTGAATCCGATCGGCTGACCAGCCACTTCACTGGTAGGGGTTGGGGACCCGTCCCGCGCTGGCCTCCGTCAGCTGCGGCAGCGTAGAGAACGTGACCGCGGGCAACCGCAGTTCCTCACCGTTCTTGAGGCGCGCGCGACCCCACGAACCGCGATGGAAACGCAACCCGTCGATGTCGTCCCAGCGCACCCGTCGGCTGCCCAACAGCGTCCGAACGGTCACGCCCCGGTCGTCGGCGACGGTGCGTAGCCGGATGATCAACGCCGACAGCAGCATCGGCAGGATCAGCAGCGGCAGGGACGGCGGCCAGAGCATCACCGGGATCAGCAACCCGAGGGTCAAGAACCCGACGGCCAGGTGCGCTATCGGCGACACCTTGATCACGACGGGCGCCTGGGACGGGGTTTGGGGAGACGAACCGCTAGCCACCCCACCATCCTTTCACCCCACGCCCGCGGCCGGTTCCGCGTGCGTTCACCCGGGCCCGCGGCGGCCGCCCGCCCGGTGACCGGTCACGGATTTGACTGCTGAGCTGTGCGAAGGCTACCGTCGGACGCTATGGATACCGCCGGAAAGCCCGGAATGCTCGTAGTAATTGGTCGGCGCGTTGGCGGCTGACTTGCGTTTGAGCATTTGAAGCAATCCAGCACCAACGCGCAACCCTCGTGCAGCAGATGAGCTGTCGGGGGTTTTTTGTTGCCCCAGCGAGATTCCCGGACATGAATAAGGACTGAACGACAGTGAGCGCTCCCATCAGGCAGCACGCCCCCGCGACACCGGACGCTGCCGACATCGCCACGGACGCGGCCAAGCCCGCCGCGAAGTCCGCGGCCGGTAAGCCGAAACGCATTGGGCCCGAACAAGTTACCGGCGCCCAATCGGTGATCCGTTCGCTGGAGGAACTCGGCGTAGAGGTTATCTTCGGCATTCCCGGCGGCGCGGTCCTGCCGGTCTATGACCCGCTGTTCGACTCGAAGAAGCTGCGCCACGTGCTGGTCCGCCACGAGCAGGGCGCCGGCCACGCCGCCAGCGGCTACGCCCACGCCACCGGCAAGGTCGGTGTCTGCATGGCGACCTCCGGGCCGGGCGCCACCAACCTGGTGACCCCGCTGGCCGACGCCCAGATGGACTCGATTCCCGTCGTGGCCGTCACCGGCCAGGTCGGACGCTCGCTGATCGGCACCGACGCCTTCCAGGAGGCCGACATCTCGGGCATCACGATGCCGATCACCAAGCACAACTTCCTGGTCCGCTCGGGCAACGAGATCCCGCAGGTGATGGCCGAGGCGTTCCACATCGCATCCTCGGGTCGCCCCGGCGCGGTGCTGGTCGACATCCCCAAGGACGTGCTGCAGGGCCAGTGCACGTTCAGCTGGCCGCCGCGTCTGGACCTGCCCGGATACAAGCCGAACACCAAACCGCACAGCCGGCAGATCCGCGAGGCCGCCAAGCTGATCGCGGCCGCCCGCAAGCCCGTGCTCTACGTGGGCGGCGGCGTCATCCGCGGGGAAGCGACCGAGCAGCTACGCGAGCTGGCCGAGCTGACCGGCATCCCCGTGGTGACCACGCTGATGGCGCGCGGCGCCTTCCCGGACAGCCACCCGCAGCACATGGGCATGCCCGGCATGCACGGCACCGTCGCCGCGGTGGCGGCCCTGCAGCGCAGCGACCTGCTGATCGCGCTGGGAACCCGCTTCGATGACCGGGTGACCGGGAAGCTGGACACCTTCGCCCCGGAGGCCAAGGTCATTCACGCCGACATCGACCCCGCCGAGATCGGCAAGAACCGCCACGCCGACGTGCCGATCGTCGGCGACGTCAAGGCCGTCATCATCGAGCTGCTCGAGTTGCTGCGCCAGGACGGGATCCCCGGCAAGCTCGACATGACCGAGTGGTGGGCCTACCTCAACGAGGTTCAGTCCACCTATCCGCTGAGTTACGGGCCGCAGAGCGACGGCAGCCTCGGCCCGGAATACGTCATCGAAAAGCTTGGCCAGATCGCCGGTCCGGACGCCCTGTACGTCGCCGGCGTGGGCCAGCACCAGATGTGGGCGGCCCAATTCATCTCGTATGAGAAGCCGCGCACCTGGCTGAACTCGGGCGGGCTGGGCACCATGGGCTTCGCCATCCCGGCGGCGATGGGCGCCAAGATGGCACGCCCGGAGGCCGAGGTGTGGGCGATCGACGGCGACGGCTGCTTCCAGATGACCAACCAGGAGCTGGCCACCTGCGCGATCGAGGGCGTCCCGATTAAGGTGGCGCTGATCAACAACGGCAACCTGGGCATGGTGCGCCAGTGGCAGACGCTGTTCTACGAGGAGCGCTACTCGCAGACCGATCTGGCCACGCACTCGCATCGCATCCCGGACTTCGTGAAGCTGGCCGAGGCGCTGGGCTGCGTCGGATTGCGGTGCGAGCGTGAGGAAGACGTCGAGGACGTGATCAACGCGGCGCGTGCGATCAACGACCGCCCGGTGGTGATCGACTTCATCGTCGGCGCCGACGCGCAGGTGTGGCCGATGGTGGCCGCCGGCACCAGCAACGACGAGATTCAGGCGGCCCGCGGCATCCGCCCGCTGTTCGACGACGAGAGCGAAGGGCACGCCTGATGCACACACACACCCTGTCGGTGTTGGTCGAGGACAAGCCCGGCGTGCTCGCCCGGGTGGCGGCGCTGTTCAGCCGGCGCGGCTTCAACATCGAATCGCTGGCCGTCGGCGCCACCGAGCAGAAGGACATGTCGCGCATGACGATCGTGGTCTCCGCCGAGGAGACCCCGCTCGAACAGATCACCAAGCAGCTCAACAAGCTGATCAACGTCATCAAGATCGTCGAGCTCGACGACGACAACTCGGTGTCGCGGGAACTTTCGCTGATCAAGGTGCGCGCCGACGCGGGCATCCGCAGTCAGGTGATCGAAGCGGTGAACCTGTTCCGCGCCAAGGTGATCGACGTGTCGCCGGAGGCGCTGACGATCGAGGCCACGGGTGACCGCGGCAAGATCGAGGCGCTGCTGCGGGTCCTGGAACCCTTCGGGATCCGCGAAATCGTCCAGTCCGGGGTGGTGTCGTTGTCCCGCGGTCCACGCGGAATCGGCACGGCCAAATAAGTTTTCAGTGCAAACGAGAAGGAGATAGTGAAGTGGCTAACCCGTCTGGGGAGACATTGCCGATGTTCTACGACGACGATGCGGACCTGACGATCATCCAGGGTCGCAAGGTCGGGGTCATCGGATACGGCAGCCAGGGGCACGCGCACTCGCTGAGCCTGCGCGACTCCGGCGTGCAGGTGAAGGTGGGCCTCAAGGAGGGGTCGAAGTCGCGGGCCAAGGTGCAAGAGCAGGGCCTGGACGTCGACACCCCCGCCGAGGTCGCCAAGTGGGCCGACGTCATCATGCTGCTGGCGCCCGACACCGCGCAGGCCGACATCTTCAAGAACGACATCGAACCCAACCTCTCCGATGGCGACGCGTTGTTCTTCGGCCACGGGCTCAACATCCACTTCGACCTGATCAAGCCGCCGGCCAACGTCACCGTCGCCATGGTGGCACCCAAGGGCCCGGGGCACCTGGTGCGTCGCCAGTTCGTCGACGGCAAGGGTGTGCCCGCGCTGATCGCCGTCGACCAGGACCCGAACGGCGAGGGCGAGGCGCTGGCCCTGTCCTACGCCAAGGCCATCGGCGGCACCCGCGCCGGTGTCATCAAGACCACCTTCAAGGACGAGACCGAGACCGACCTGTTCGGTGAGCAGGCCGTGTTGTGCGGTGGCACAGAGGAATTGGTGAAGACCGGTTTCGACGTGATGGTCGAGGCGGGCTACCCGCCGGAGATGGCCTACTTCGAGGTGCTGCACGAGCTCAAGCTGATCGTCGACCTGATGTACGAGGGCGGCATCGCCCGGATGAACTACTCGGTGTCCGACACCGCGGAATTCGGCGGCTACCTGTCCGGCCCGCGGGTCATCGACGCCGGCACCAAGGAGCGGATGCGAGAGATCCTGCGCGACATCCAAAGTGGTGAGTTCACCAAGAAGCTGGTGGCCAACGTCGAGGGCGGCAACAAGCAACTCGAGCAGCTTCGCAAGGAGAACGCCGAGCACCCCATCGAGGTCACCGGCAAGAAGCTGCGCGACCTGATGAGCTGGGTCGACCGGCCGATCACCGAAACGGCCTAACTCCCTGATGCGTCGAGACTGAAACTACGCACACCCGCCGCGGCGTGTCGTGTGCGTAGTTTCAGTGTCGCGGCGCAGAACCCAGCCGGTCGGCCGTCTCGACCACGCGGCGGGCCAGATGCTCGAGGGCCTTCTCGGTGGGTTCGTCGAATTCGCTGATGTTGTCGTGGGTGGAGACCAGGCTGACCCCATAGGGGTTGCCGTCGACGAACTTGCACGGGTCGGTGTATCCCGGCGGCACGATGATGCCGCCGAAATGCATCAGCGTGATGTACAGCGAGAGCAGGGTGGTTTCCTGACCGCCGTGCACGGTGTTGGACGACGTGAACGCCGCGTACACCTTGTCGGCGAGCTTGCCCTGCGCCCACAGCCCGCCCAGCGAGTCGAGGAACGCCCGCAATTGCGCTGCCGGGGAGCCGAAGCGGGTCGGTGAACCGAAGATCACCGCGTCGGCCCAGACAATGTCGTCGCCGGTGGCCGCCGGAAGGTCCTTGGTGGCCTCGTAGTTCGCCGTCCAGGCCGGGTTGTGGGCGAAGGTTTCGGGATCCTGTGTTTCGGCGACGTGCCGCAGGCGCACGTCGGCCCCCGCCTCCTCGGCGGCGGCGGCAACGCGCCGCGCCATCGTGGTGTTATGGCCGGTGGCCGAGTAGTAGATGACCGCGAGTTTCGTCATGGCGCCAGCTTAGGCAGCTCGACGATGCCGAATTCGCGTTTCAACAGCGTGCGCGCCGCGTAGTAGCCGGCCATGCCGTGCACACCGCCGCCCGGCGGGGTGGCCGCAGAACACAGGTAAACCTTGGGAATCGGTGTGCGCCAAGGGTTTAACCGCGGTGTGGGCCCGGCGATCGCCCGCCAGGCGGAGTTGCCGCCGATCCCGATGTCACCGCCGACGTAGTTCGCGTTGTGGTCGCACAACCGCGCGGCCGGCACCGCGCGCGCCGCCACCACCACGTCGCGGAAACCGGGAGCAAAGCGCTCGACCACCGCCGTCACCGCCTCGGTCGCGTCGACGGTGGACCCCGACGGCACGTGGGCATAGGTCCAAAACGGGCGGCGGCCGGCGGCGTCGACGCGGCCGGGGTCGGCGACGTGCGGTGACGCCGCCAGCACCATGGGCCACTGCGCGTGCCGGCCGGCGGCGATGTCGGCCTCGGCGCGGGCCATCTGGGTTCGGCTGCCGCCGAGGTGCAGCGTCGGGGCTTGCCGCAGCCGCTCGTCCTGCCACGGGATCTCGTCGCCCAGCACGAAGTCCACCTTCGCGACGCCCGGGCCAAACGTATAGCGGCGCAACGCTTTCGAGTAGCGGGCGGGCAGGGCGTCACCGTAGATGCGCAGCAGCGCGGTCGGCGCGGTGTCGAAGGCGACGACGCCACCCGGCGGTTCGGTGACCTCCGTGCCCGCCGTGAGCTCGCCACCGTGCGCGCGCAGGTCGGCGATCAGCGTGTCGGTGATGGCCTGGCTGCCGCCCACCGGGATCGGCCAGCCGACCGAATGCGCGAGGGTGGCCAGCATCATCCCGGCACCCGCCGCGGTCAGCGACGGCATCCGCGAAATGATATGGGCGGCAACGCCGGTGAACAGCGCGCGGGCGTCCTCGCCGGCCAGCGTCCCCCACGCCGGGGTGCCCTGGGCCAGCATCCGCAGCCCCAGCCGCACCGCCGAGGGCAGCGAGTTCGGGATCGACCGTTTGTCACCCAGCAGCAGGGCCACCACGTCGTCGGACCGCTCGACCAGCGGACCCAGCAGGCGTCTGAACGACGCACCGTGCTCGAGTTCGGCGCAGGTGCGGTCCAGGTCGCGGTAGGCGATGGCCGCCGGACGTCCGGGCAGCGGGTTGGCGTAGGAGATCTCCGGCACCGCCAGCCGCACGCCGCGGGCGGGCAGGTCGAATTCGGCGAAGAACGGCGACGCCAGCGCCAGCGGGTGCACCGCGGAGCAGATGTCGTGCAAGACTCCCGCACAATCTGGGTCGGGGGCGGTGCGCGCGCCCCCGCCAAACGTCGGCTGAGCTTCGACGACCTGCACTTTCAGGCCGGCCCGGGCGCAGATTACGGCAGCGGCCAGCCCGTTGGGTCCGCTGCCGACGATGGTGACGTCCACGCGTCAATTACAGCCGATAGGCTGGCCGGGTGAATCTGCCTGTTGTACTCATTGCCGACAAGCTCGCCGAATCCACCGTCGCCGCCCTGGGCGACCAGGTCGAGGTGCGCTGGGTGGACGGCCCCGACCGGGAGAAGCTGCTGGCGGCCGTGCCGGAGGCCGATGCGCTGCTGGTGCGTTCGGCCACGACGGTCGACGCCGAGGTGCTGGCGGCGGCGCCCAAGCTGAAGATCGTCGCCCGCGCCGGGGTCGGGCTGGACAACGTCGACGTCGACGCCGCCACCGAGCGCGGCGTGCTGGTGGTCAACGCGCCGACGTCGAACATCCACAGCGCCGCCGAGCACGCGCTGGCGCTGTTGCTGTCCGCGGCCCGCCAGGTGCCGGCCGCCGACGCCTCGCTGCGCGAGCACGCCTGGAAGCGGTCGTCGTTCTCGGGCACCGAGATCTTCGGCAAGACGGTCGGCGTGGTGGGGCTGGGCCGGATCGGCCAGCTGGTTGCCCAGCGGCTCAGCGCCTTCGGCACTCACCTGATCGCCTACGATCCCTACGTGTCGCCGGCGCGGGCCGCGCAGTTGGGCATCGAACTGCTGACGCTGGACGAGCTGCTGGGCCGCGCCGACTTCATCTCGGTGCACCTGCCGAAGACGCCCGAGACCGCGGGTCTGATCGACAAGGATGCGCTGGCCAAGACCAAGCCGGGCGTCATCATCGTCAACGCGGCCCGCGGTGGTCTGGTCGACGAGGCGGCGCTCGCGGACGCGGTGCGCAGCGGCCACGTGCGCGCGGCCGGTCTCGACGTCTTCTCCAAGGAACCCTGCACCGACAGCCCGCTGTTCGAGCTGCCGCAGGTGGTGGTCACCCCGCACCTGGGGGCGTCGACCGAAGAGGCGCAGGACCGGGCCGGCACCGACGTGGCGGCGAGCGTGAAGCTCGCTCTGGCCGGGGAATTCGTTCCCGACGCGGTCAACGTCGGCGGCGGGGTGGTCAACGAGGAGGTCGCGCCCTGGCTGGACCTGGTGCGCAAGCTCGGGGTGCTGGCCGCCACGCTGTCCGACGGCCCGCCGGTCTCGCTGTCGGTGCAGGTGCGCGGCGAGCTTGCCTCCGAAGATGTTGAGGTGCTTAAGCTTTCGGCCCTGCGGGGGTTGTTCTCCGCCGTCGTCGAGGGCCCGGTCACCTTCGTCAACGCGCCGGCACTGGCCGAAGAGCGCGGCATCACCGCCGAAATCGGCACCGCTTCGGAGAGCCCGAACCACCGCAGCGTGGTCGACGTGCGCGCGGTGGCGCCCGACGGCACCGCGGTCAACGTCGCGGGCACCCTGTCCGGGCCGCAGCTGGTGGAGAAGCTCGTGCAGATCAACGGCCGCAACTTCGATCTCCGTGCCCGCGGTATCAACCTGGTGATCAACTATGTCGACCAGCCCGGTGCGCTGGGCAAGATCGGCACCCTGCTCGGTTCGGCCGGGGTGAACATCCAGGCCGCGCAACTGTCCGAGGACGCCGAGGGCTCGAGCGCGACGATCCTGCTGCGGCTGGACCGCGACGTGCCGGGCGACGTGCGGGCCGAAATCGGCGCCGCCGTGGGCGCCAACAAGCTTGAGGTGGTTGATCTTTCGTGAAGCTCGCCATCATCGAAGGTGACGGCATCGGCCCAGAGGTGGTGGCCGAGGCCGTCAAGGTGCTCGACGCGGTGCTGCCCGGGGTGGACAAGACCAGCTACGACCTGGGTGCGCGGCGATACCACGCCACCGGCGAGCTACTGCCGGACTCCGTCGTCGACGAACTGCGCGCGCACGATGCCATTCTGCTCGGGGCCATCGGTGACCCCTCGGTGCCCAGCGGCGCCCTGGAGCGAGGCTTGTTGCTGCGCTTGCGTTTCGAGCTGGACCACCACATCAACCTGCGGCCGGGCCGGCTGTACCCGGGCGTGAACAGCCCGCTGGCCGGCAACCCCGAGATCGACTTCGTGGTGGTGCGCGAGGGAACCGAAGGGCCCTACACCGGCACCGGCGGCGCCATCCGCGTCGGAACGCCCAACGAGGTCGCCACCGAGGTAAGCCAGAACACGGCGTTCGGTGTGCGCCGCGTGGTGACCGACGCGTTCGAGCGGGCGCAGCGCCGCCGAAAGCACTTGACGCTGGTGCACAAAACCAACGTCCTGACCTTCGCCGGCAGGCTGTGGTCGCGCGTCGTGGCCGAGGTCGGCCGGGACTATCCCGACGTCGAGGTGGCCTACCAACACATCGACGCCGCGACCATCTTCATGGTCACCGACCCCGGCCGGTTCGACGTGATCGTCACCGACAACCTGTTCGGCGACATCATCACCGATCTGTCGGCGGCGGTGTGCGGCGGAATCGGCCTGGCGGCCAGTGGAAATATCGACGGCACCCGCACCAATCCGTCGATGTTCGAGCCCGTCCACGGCAGCGCGCCCGACATCGCCGGCCAGGGCATCGCCGATCCGACCGCCGCCATCATGTCGGTGGCGCTGCTGCTGGCCCATCTGGGCGAGGACGCCGCCGCTAAGCGGGTGGACCGGGCCGTCGAGCAGTATCTGGCAACGCGTGGGAACGAACGGCGCGCCACCACCGAAGTCGGCGAACGGATTGCCGCCGGGCTCTAGTTTCCAAGCCGGGCGGCAGCAACCGGGTCGGCACCAACGGCATTGCCGCCAAGGGGAACAACGCGCACAGCATCCATGCCGGCGGATATTTCGCGGCCGAGATCAAGGCACCGAACAGCGGGGGACCGGCGGCCGCCATCATCCGCTGGGTGGTGTTCTGGATGCCCAGGGCCCGGCCGCTCCAGTACGGGCCGGCGAATTCGGTGATGGCGGTGGCTTCCAGGCCGTTGTCGAGCACCGCGATCACCGAGATGGCGACCATCAGCACCGCCTGCCACCGGGTGTTCATGTAATCGGCCCACGCCAGCAGCAGCAGGGTCAGCACCGCGGCGGCGGCGATGTAGCGCACCGGCCGCATGCGTGAACCCAGCCGATCCGACCAGCGGCCTACGGCCACCCGGCCGAGCGCGCCGAGCAGCTGCGACAGGGTGACCAATCCGCCGGCGACCGCGACCGACCAGTGCAGGTTCTTGATCAGCCACACCAGCATGAACGTCACGGTGACCGTCTGCGGCATCATCATCAGGCCCGCCACCGCGTGAATTCGCCACAGCGTCAACGACCCTCGGTATGGGCTGGCCAGTTCCTGATGGCTCGCGCTGGCACGGGGCTTGCGCGGGGGGTCGACGATGCCGACCACGCTCACGACCGCCCCGAGCGTGCACGCCAGCGCGGTGAACCGAAGCCCGGCCTGTGGCCCGTGTTCGGCGAGCTCGGGAATTATCATCGCGCCCAAGGCGATTCCCAGGGGCTGGGCGGTCTGGCGGATGCCCATGGCCAGCCCGCGCTGATGGGGCGGGAACCACGCGGACACCAGCCGCCCGCCGGCCGTGTTGCAACTGGCCGCGGCCATCCCACCGAGAAATAGATAGACGGCGATCAGCACCATCGAATGCGCCGACGCGGCGGCGTAGGCCGCGATGGCGGTCAGCGCCGAGCCGGTGGCCATCACCGCCCGCTCGCCGACCCGGTCCAGCACATACCCCCAGAGCACCAGCGTGCACACCATGCCCCAGCTGGGCATCGAGGCCAGCAGGCCGGCTTCGTCGAGCCGGATCCCGCGCGCGCCCTGCAGCGACGGGATGAGGAACGCGACGCCGTTGATGAAGAGGAACGAACTCGCGGTCGCCAGCAGCGAAACGATCATGATCGACCAGCGCGCGGCCGTGCCGATTTCGGGCGTCGCGGCGGGCTCGGTCTGCATTCCCCATGCTTGCATACCGGCGCGAATTTTAGGGGTAGGACTGGTGCCGTTGCTCGCCATTTGGGGCCCGCCACGCCGCGCTCGCGACCGTCACTAGGCCGGATCGTCTGGCTCCTCCTCGGGCCGTCCCGGCCCGAATCGTCGCCAGAAGCAAGCTCGGATGGTGACGGCCCGCCACGCCCGGCTACGCCGCGCTCGCGACCGTCACTAGGCTCAACCGAATGCGCCTTGGTCGAATCGCCAGCCCGGACGGTGTCGCCTTCGTCAGCATCGAAGGCGATCTCAACGACCCAGCCGAGATGATCGCGCGGGAGATCGCCGAACATCCATTCGGCACCCCGAACTTCACCGGCCGATCATGGCCGCTGGCCGACGTCCGGCTGCTCGCCCCGATACTGGCCAGCAAGGTGGTGTGCATCGGGAAGAACTACGCCGATCACATCGCCGAGATGAAGGAGATGACCGGGCCGGCCCCGGTGGATCCGGTGATCTTCCTCAAACCCAACACCGCGATCATCGGGCCCAACGTGCCGATTCGGTTGCCCGCCAACGCTTCACCGGTGCACTTCGAGGGCGAGCTGGCGGTGGTGATCGGCCGGCCCTGCAAGGACGTCTCGGCCGCCCAGGCCGCGGAGAACATCCTCGGCTACACCATCGGTAACGATGTGTCGGCGCGCGATCAACAAAAATCCGATGGCCAGTGGACCCGGGCCAAGGGGCATGACACCTTCTGCCCGGTCGGCCCGTGGATCGTCACCGATCTCACACCGCTCGACCCGGGCGATCTGGAATTGCGCACCGAGGTCAACGGCGAGGTCAAGCAGAACAGCCGGACCTCGCTACTCATCCACGACATCGGCGCCATCGTCGAGTGGATCTCGGCCGTGATGACCCTGCTGCCCGGCGACATCATCCTCACCGGCACGCCGGCCGGTGTCGGCCCCATCGAGGACGGCGACACCGTCTCGATCACCATCGAGGGCATCGGCACCCTCACCAATCCCGTGGTCCGCAAAGGAAAATCGTGACTGCACCCGCACAACCAGACCTGGTCCGGGTTCGATTCTGTCCCTCGCCCACCGGCACCCCGCACGTCGGCATGGTCCGCACGGCGCTGTTCAACTGGGCCTACGCACGACACACCGGGGGTACCTTCGTCTTTCGCATCGAGGACACCGATGCGCAGCGCGACAGCGAGGAAAGCTATCTGGCGCTGCTCGACGCACTGCGCTGGCTCGGCCTTGATTGGGACGAGGGACCCGAGGTCGGTGGTCCCTACGGCCCCTACCGCCAATCGCTGCGCAGTGAGATCTATCACGACGTGGTGGCCAAGCTGCTCGAAGCGGGTGAGGCCTATTACGCCTTTTCGACGCCAGAGGAAGTCGAGGCGCGCCATGTCGCCGCGGGCCGTAATCCCAAGCTGGGCTACGACAATTTCGACCGCCAGCTGACCGATTCCCAGCGCGCCGCGTTTTTGGCGGAGGGCCGAAAGCCGGTGGTGCGGCTGCGGATGCCCGACGAAGATCTCGCCTGGGACGACCTGGTGCGCGGGACCACCAGCTTCGCGGCCGGGTCCGTCCCCGATTTCGCGTTGACCCGCGCCAACGGAGATCCGTTGTATACGTTGGTCAACCCGTGTGACGACGCGCTGATGAAAATCACGCACGTGCTGCGCGGCGAGGACCTGCTGCCCTCGACCCCGCGCCAGCTGGCGCTGTATCAGGCGCTGATACGGATCGGCGTGGCAGAGCGCACTCCGCAGTTCGCCCACCTTCCAACGGTATTGGGGGAGGGCACCAAAAAACTGTCCAAGCGCGATCCGCAATCCAACCTGTTCGCCCACCGCGACCGGGGCTTCATCCCCGAGGGTCTGCTCAACTATCTCGCGCTCCTCGGCTGGGCCATCGCCGACGACCACGACGTGTTCAGCCTCGACGAGATGGTCGCCGCGTTCGATGTGGTCAACGTCAACTCCAATCCCGCCCGCTTCGACCAGAAGAAGGCCGACGCGCTCAACGCCGAGCACATCCGGCTGCTGACCGTCGACGATTTCACCGCCAGGCTGCGCGACTATTTCGACGCGCACGGTCATCGCCTCGAATTGGACGACGCCGGCTTCGCCACCGCCGCCGAGTTGGTGCAGACCCGGATCGTGGTGCTCGGTGACGCCTGGTCCCTGCTGAAGTTCCTGAACGACGACGAGTACGCCATCGACCCCAAGGCGGCCGCCAAAGAGCTGGGACCCGACGGTGCCGCGGTCCTGGACGCGGCGCTGCCCGCGCTGGACGGCGTGACGGACTGGACGGCGCCCCAGCTCGAGGCCGCGCTCAAGACTGCCCTCATCGACGAGCTGGGGCTCAAACCGCGCAAGGCGTTTGGCCCGATCCGGGTGGGGGCCACCGGCACGACGATCAGTCCGCCGTTGTTCGAGTCGCTGGAGCTGCTCGGCCGCGACCGCAGCGTGGCGCGGCTGCGGGCGGCGCGCGAGACGGCCGGGCGGGACCCCGCCTGAGCGAGCGGGACCACGCGGCGCAGGGCGCGGCCAGACTTTGGTAGTCTGCACTGCGGTTTACGAAAGCCGACGACGGCTGGCGGAGGCGGACTCCACAGAGGTTATGAAAGTCCGCAATCGACGCTGACCAGCGGTTTTAGGCGGCCAATGGGGTATGGTGTAATTGGCAACACAGCTGATTCTGGTTCAGCCATTCTAGGTTCGAGTCCTGGTACCCCAGCAAAACTCGCTCCGCCTCAAGCGATTAGGTGGGCCTAGCGGGGTGAGCTATGCTGACTGCTCGGATCGTTTCTGGCCCCGTCGTCTAGCGGCCTAGGACGCCGCCCTCTCACGGCGGTAGCGTGGGTTCGAATCCCATCGGGGCTACAAATATCGCGGCTACTGGTCGGTCCCCAGGACCGCCGGTGCTGTCGATCCACCCAACGGCATGGCCGCCAGGCCGAGTTTGCGGTGATCCCATGAGCGAGCCCGCCGGGCCACGATGCGAACGCAAACCCGCTTGTTCATCATCTGCTCGACGAACGGCTTCATGTCGTCGGTGTAGGGACCCGTGTAGCGCTCCCAGACGCTGACCCCCACGCGGTGTGAGACGTCGGGATCGTCGACGATCTCGGCGACGCCCTCGAAGGACACCCCGCGCAGCGTGTCGTAGGTGTGACCGTCCTCGATCAGGAAGCTCACCCGCGGGTCGCGCTTGAGGTTGACGGCCTTCTGCGACTTGGCCTTGGTCTCCAGCCAGATCTCGCCGTCGACGACGGCGTACCACATGGCGGTCAGGTGAGGCTGGCCGTCGGCGCCGATGGTGGCCAGCGTGCCGGTGCGGCTTTTGACGACGAACTCGGCGACCTCGTCTTCGGACATGACGATGCTCGCGCGCTGATTGGTTCCCATGCCGGTCAGTCTGTCAGGCCGGCTGTGATCCGGTGTGCGCCGGTGGCTCAGAGACGACGGGTGAGCGCGTCGGCGGCGGACAGCAGATCGGCGGCCCAGCGCGCCCCCGGGCGCCGGCCGATCCGGTCGATGGGCCCCGATACCGAGATCGCCGCGACGACGGCACCGCGGCTGTCGCGCACCGGCGCCGACACGCTCGCCACCCCCGGCTCGCGCTCGGCCACGCTCTGGGCCCAGCCGCGCCGCCGCACTTCGGCCAGCGTTCGTTCGGTGAATTTCGCCGTCGCGAGCACCGCTTTCTGAGTGGCCGCGTCGCTATGGGCCAGCAGCACTTTGGCGCCTGAGCCGGCCGTCATCGGCAGCCGCGCGCCGATCGGAACCGTATCGCGAAGGCCGGCAGCGGGTTCCAGCGCGGCGACGCAGACCCGGTCGGTGCCCTCGCGGCGGTACAGCTGCACGCTTTCGCCGGTGGTCTCACGCAACAGTGGGAGCACCGCGCTGCTGGCGGCCAGCAGCGGATCGTTGACATGGGCGGCGAGTTCGGTGACGGCCGGGCCGAGCAGCCAGCGTCCTTCGTCGTCGCGGGCGAGCAGGCGATGGACTTCGAGGGCGGCCGCCAGCCGGTACGCCGTGGCACGAGGTAACGCCGTCCGCTCACACAGTTCCGCTAATCCACAGGGTGATTGGGCGACCGCGTGCAAGAGACCCACGGCTTTGTCCAGGACGCCGATACCGCTATGCTGTCTCATAAGGAGATATTAGCGTCTCGCATTCTGAGATCACAGCCCGGATGCTCGGCGAGCCGCTACGTGAGGCGAATCGAGGCGAGTTCGAGATGGGAACCGACCAAGCGACGGCGGCGGCCGCCACCACACCGCGCACTCTGGCCGAAAAGGTCTGGGATGACCACGTTGTGGTGTCCGGTGGCGCCAGCGAGCCCGACCTGATCTACATCGACCTGCACCTGGTGCACGAAGTCACCAGCCCGCAGGCCTTCGACGGCCTGCGCCTGGCCGGCCGGCCGGTGCGCCGTCCCGATCTCACGCTGGCGACCGAGGATCACAACGTCCCGACCATCGATATCGACAAGCCGATCGCCGACCCGGTGTCGCGGACCCAGGTCGAGACATTGCGGCGAAATTGTGCCGAATTCGGTGTGCGGCTATACCCAATGGGCAACGTCGAGCAGGGCATCGTGCACGTGGTCGGGCCGCAGCTGGGCCTCACCCAGCCCGGGATGACGATCGTTTGTGGGGACAGTCACACCTCGACCCACGGCGCTTTCGGCGCACTGGCCATGGGAATTGGCACCTCGGAAGTCGAACATGTGCTCGCCACCCAGACGTTGCCGCTGCGGCCGTTCAAGACGATGGCGGTCAATGTCGATGGGCAACTGCCCGCCGGCGTGACGGCCAAGGACATCATTTTGGCGCTGATCGCCAAGATCGGCACCGGCGGTGGGCAGGGCCATGTCATCGAATACCGCGGCAGCGCCATCGAATCGCTGTCGATGGAAGGGCGGATGACCGTCTGCAATATGAGCATCGAAGCCGGTGCCCGGGCGGGGATGGTGGCTCCGGACGACACCACATTCGATTTTCTGCGGGACCGCCCGCACGCGCCGCAAGGGGCGCAATGGGATGCGGCGATGCGCTATTGGCAGCAGCTGCACACCGACCCCGGAGCGGAATTCGACACCGAGGTCTACCTCGATGCCGCGTCGCTGAGCCCGTTCGTGACGTGGGGGACGAACCCCGGCCAGGGCGTGCCGCTGGCCGACGCCGTTCCGGACCCGGAGCTGATGACCGATGACGGACAGCGCCAGGCGGCCGAGAAAGCCTTGGCATATATGGACCTTCGACCCGGCACGCCGATGCGTGACATCGCCGTCGACACGGTGTTCGTGGGCTCTTGTACCAACGGTCGTATCGAGGACTTGCGCCTCGTCGCCGACGTGCTGCGCGGTCGCAAGGTCGCGCCCGGGGTGCGGATGCTCGTCGTGCCGGGCTCGATGCGGGTGCGTGCGCAGGCCGAAGCCGAAGGGCTGGGCGAGGTTTTCACCGCCGCCGGCGCGGAATGGCGCCAGGCGGGCTGCTCGATGTGCCTGGGGATGAATCCCGACCAGCTTGCACCGGGGGAGCGGTGTGCGGCGACGTCCAACCGCAACTTCGAAGGGCGCCAGGGTAAAGGCGGCCGCACGCATTTGGTGTCTCCGGCCGTTGCCGCCGCGACGGCGGTTCGCGGCACATTGTCTGCTCCCGCCGATTTGAGCTGACGGATTCGACTGCGAAGGGATTGAGCATGGAAGCATTTCACACCCACACCGGTATCGGTGTGCCGCTGCGGCGCTCCAATGTCGACACCGATCAGATCATTCCGGCGGTGTATTTGAAGCGCGTCACCCGAACCGGTTTCGAGGACGGCCTGTTCGCCAGTTGGCGAACGGATCCGTCATTCGTACTAAACCTCAGCCCCTTTGACCGGGGGTCAGTGCTCGTGGCGGGACCCGATTTCGGGACGGGATCCTCGCGCGAGCATGCGGTGTGGGCGCTGATGGACTACGGGTTCCGGGTGGTCATCTCGTCTCGATTCGGTGACATTTTCCGGGGCAACGCCGGCAAGGCCGGGCTGGTGGCGGCCGAAGTTTCTCAGGACGGCGTGGAGCTGCTCTGGAAGCTCATCGAGCAGAGTCCCGGCTTGGAAATCACTGTCAATCTTCAAGATCGAAATATCACCGCGGGAACGACGGTGCTGCCGTTCAAGATTGACGACCACACCGCGTGGCGATTGCTCGAAGGGCTTGACGATATAGCCCTTACGCTGCGGAAACTCGACAAAATCGAGTCGTTCGAGATGGCGTATCCGGACTGGAAGCCGCGCACAACGCCCACCTCGTGAGCGGTCGGCCGCGGCCGATTTTCTGCTTGATCGGCTAACTAATCCGAGCCGATTTTTAAGTCCCTCCACCGGTCAAGGGCGCCAACCAGATTGCGAAAACGCCGTACGCCTTGCCGTGAAATTGCGCGTGGCTCTTGGAAATTTGCTGGGTGAGGGTTTACCGTGTCCACTAGTCGGTTCAAATCGAGGACCACTAGTGTCGGAGGGATTGATGAACAAGGCAGAGCTCATTGATGTGCTCACAACTAAATTGAACACGGACCGTCGACAGGCGACCGCTGCGGTCGAGAACGTTGTCGACACCATTGTGCGTGCGGTACACAAGGGCGACAGCGTCACCATCACCGGGTTCGGCGTTTTCGAACAGCGGCGCCGCGCAGCGCGGGTGGCCCGCAACCCGCGGACCGGTGAGACGGTGAAGGTCAAGCCGACGTCCGTTCCGGCGTTCCGCCCCGGTGCTCAGTTCAAAGCGGTTGTGTCTGGCGCACAGCGCCTCCCGTCGGACGGCCCGGCCGTCAAGCGCGGTGTGGTAGCCGGAAGTGGTGCGGCCAAGAAGACCGCCGCCAAGAAGGCTCCGGCCAAGAAGGCTGCGGCCAAGAAGGCTCCGGCCAAGAAGGCTGCGGCCAAGAAGGCTCCGGCCCGCAAGGCCGCGACCAAGGCTCCGGCCAAGAAGGCCGCGACCAAGGCCCCGGTGCGCAAGGCTGCGGCCAAGAAGGCTCCGGCCAAGAAGGCTGCGGCCAAGAAGGCCCCGGCCAAGAAGGCCGCGACCAAGGCTCCGGCCAAGAAGGCGGCGAGCAAGGCTCCGGCCCGCAAGGCCCCGGCCAAGAAGACGACCGCACGTCGCGGTCGCAAGTAAGCGCAGTCAAGTTCTAGACACGAGTACCCTTCGGGCGGCAGCGGTGCCCCCGAAGGGTATTCGTGCGCTTAGCGGCGGTCGCTAGGCCCGGACGTTGGCGGCCAGCGCGCCACCGATGTGGTCGGCGGCCACCAGCCGGCCGTCTGACAGCGAGAGCACCCAGGTGCTGCCCTTGTGGTTGCGCGATTTGTCGGGCCGCACGCCGTCGCGCTCACACCACCACGCGATCAGGTCCGGAATCACCTTGCCCTGCGTGCAGACAACCGCCGTCCCGTGCTGCTCGGCGATATCCAGCATTCGGTGGCGGCCGCGTTTCGCATGATGGGCGTAGGCCTCCTCGGTGAGGGCCGGCTCGTTGTGCACGGGCACGCCCAATTCCGCGGCAAGCGGTTCCACCGTCTGGTGGCAGCGGACGCGGTCGGCCGCGTACACGTGCGACGCACCAAAGGCGAGCAGCTGCGGAACCAGCGCCTCGGCCTGCGCGCGTCCGCGTTTGTCCAGCGGCCGCTTGGCGTCATCGCCGGAGAAGCGCGATTTGCGCCCCGCCGTGCCGTGCCGGACCACCAACAGGGTGTGGGTGTCGGCGGGCTTTTTAGTGAAGTGGCGCAACACTTTTCGGTCTTGGGCGTAGCCGAGCTTCTTCATCGCCTCCGTGATCGGGAGCCACACCAAGTCGTCCACCTCGTGGTTCGGCACGAATTCGCCGCCGGTGGCGCGCGCCGCCCAGTAGAAGACTTTTTTGACGCCCGCCTCGATCGGATAGCTGACCAGGTCGAGCCGCCGGCCGAGGACCGCGCGCTGACCCGTCTCCTCCAGCACCTCGCGCACGGCGGCCACCGGGGCCGTCTCGCCCGGGTCCACCTTGCCCTTGGGCAGTGACCAGTCGTCATACCGCGGCCGGTGAATGACGGCGACCTCGATGTCGTGGTCGGCCGCGTCGGCATCGCCTGGTCGCCACAGCACCGCGCCGGCGGCATAGACCACTCGGCTTCCGGAGCGCCGAGCGGCGGACGAATTATTGGTCGGCACCTCAACTCCTGCAGATCAATTCGGTCGGAGCCGCACGCTCAAGGAGATGCGGACCGGAAGAACAACTCCGAAGTCACCGCACAGAGCTAGGGACTGCGATGGCGCTCCATCAACGATACTTGGTGGTCGCGCACGGTATGGCCTTCTTGCGGCGACGGGGTCCACTGCCCCTCGGGTCCCAGTTCCCAGCACCGGGTGGACGGATCCAGTGCGGATTCGAACAATTCGTCCAGCTGACCGGTGAGCTTGGGATCCTTCACCTGGACCAGCACCTCCACGCGCCGATCGAGGTTGCGGTGCATCATGTCGGCGCTGCCGATCCAGAATTCGTTGATGTTGCCGAAATGGATGATCCGCGAATGCTCGAGGAAGCGGCCGAGAATGGAGCGCACGACGATGTTTTCGGAGTAGCCCTCGGCGCCCGGGCGCAACGCGCAGATGCCGCGCACCACGACCTCGACGCGCACTCCCGCCTGCGACGCCCGGTAGAGCGCGTCGATCACCTGCTCGTCCACCAGCGCGTTCATCTTGAGACGTATTCGTCCGTTACCTCGTTCGCGGTGTGCGGCGATCTCGCGTTCCACCCGGTCGATGATGCCGGTGCGAATTCCGTGCGGGGCCACCAGCAGATTGCGGTAGGAGACCTTACGCGAATAGCCGGTAAGCGAATTGAACAAATCGGTGAGGTCCGCACCGATGTCCGGGCTCGCCGTCAACAGGCCGACATCCTCATACAGGCGGGCGGTCTTGCTGTTGTAGTTGCCGGTTCCGATGTGGCAGTACCGCCGGATCGCCGACCCTTCGCGGCGCACCACCAGGCAGGTCTTGCAGTGCGTCTTGAGCCCGACGAGGCCGTAGACCACGTGCACGCCCGCCTGCTCGAGTGCGCGCGCCCAACGGATGTTGGCCTGTTCGTCGAAGCGCGCCTTGATCTCCACGAGCGCCACGGCCTGCTTTCCGGCCTCGGCGGCTTCGATGAGCGCCCGCACGATCGGCGAATCACCGGAGGTGCGGTACAGCGTTTGTTTGATCGCCAGGACATTGGGGTCCGCGGCGGCCTGCTGAATGAAGCGCTGCACGCTGGTGGAGAAGGAGTCGTACGGGTGGTGCACCAGGACGTCGCCCTCGCGCAGCGTCGCGAAGATGCTCTTGGGGGATTCGCGATCGGCGAAGGCGGGGTGGGTATCCGGGACGAACGCCGGGTCCTTGAGCGCCGGCCGGTCCAGTCCGTAGATCTGCCACAGCGACGAAAGATCGAGCAGCCCTGGAACTTCGATGACGTCACCGGGATGCACGTCGAGTTCGCGCAACAGCAGTTCCAGCATGCCCTCGGTCATGTCGTCGGCGATCTCGAGCCGCACCGGCGGGCCGAACCGCCGGCGCGCCAATTCCCGTTCCAGCGCTTGCAGCAGATCCTCGTCGCGGTCTTCTTCGACCTCCATGTCGGCGTTGCGGGTGATGCGGAAAGCGTGATGTTCCACGATGTCCATGCCCGGGAACAGAAGAGGAAGGAAGGCGGCGATCAGTTCCTCGGTGGGCAGGTAGCGGACGATGCCCCGCCCGGAGCCGTCGGGGTTGTCGATGGTGGGGAGTTCGACGAAGCGATCGACGTTGTTGGGCACCTTGACTCGCGCGAAATGCTGGCCGCCGTCCTCGGGCTGGCGCACCATCACCGCCAGGTTCAGGCTCAGGCCGCTGACGAACGGGAACGGGTGCGCGGGGTCGACGGCCAGCGGGGTCAGGACCGGGAAGACCTGTTCGGTGAAATAGGTCGACAATTCGTCGCGCTCGGCCTGATCGAGATCGGCCCACGTGACGATGTGGATGCCTTCCTCGGCGAGCGCCGGCCGCACCGAATCGAGGAACACCCGCGCGTGCCGTGTCGCGATGCGCTGAGTCTGTTCCCCGATGAGGGCGAGCTGCTTACGCGGCGTCAGGCCGTCGGCCGAGCGGACCGACAATCCCATCTCGTCGCGGCGTTTGAGGCCGGCGACGCGCACCATATAGAACTCGTCGAGGTTGGAGGCGAAGATCGCCAGGAACTTGGCGCGTTCCAGCAGCGGCAACGAGTTGTCGTCGGCCAGCGCCAGCACGCGGGCGTTGAAGTCCAGCCAGCTCAGTTCCCGGTTGAGGTAACGGTCCTCCGGCAGATCGGTCAGCGCGGCCTGGGTCGCAGCCGGTGGTGCTGTCACTGCCGAGTCGCCCGAATGCCACAAGTTCTCGTCGGGTCGCGTCTCAGCTTCGATTTCAGTCACCCTGCGATCATTGCTCATCACGCGTGGGTGCTGCTAGCGCTCGCGGGACATCCATTCGCCGTTGGGACGGAGTTCACCCGTCGGACAGACAAACGACAGTGATCGAAATCAGTGCGTCGCGATGGCCCGGGCGGTCGCCGCCCCCACCCCGAGGCGACGGGCGGCGGCGAGGTCGGTGGGCGTGTCGACGTCACAGCGCAGGCCGGGCCAGGCGCCGGTCAGCTCGATCGCACCCGAACTGCGGTGCCGCGCCGAGGAATCGGAGCCGAAACGCGGCTCGAGCGGGCTTCCGAACGCGAACAGCGCGGCGGTGCCCGTCGCCAGCCGGTCGGCGACGAAGCTGCGCCGGTGCTGGCGCGCGGCGGCGATCGCCTCGTTCAGCTCCTGAGTCTGCAGCGCGGGTAAATCTCCTTGCAGCGCAACGACATTGGCGAAGGAACCGGACACCGCGCGCTCCGCGGTGGCGATGGCGTTGTTCAGCGGATCGGGGTGACCCTCGGGTGTGGGGTCGGCCAGCACGTCGGCGCCCAGCTCGGTGGCCGCGGCGGCCGCCGCGTCGTCGGGCGTGATCACGGTGATCGAGCCCAGCGAGCGGACCCGCCCGGCGGCGGTCAGGGTGTCCACCAACATGGCGAGTACCACGCTTTCCCGGGTGCGCGCCGAGAAGACCGGGGCCAGCCGGGTCTTGGCCGCGGCCAACCTCTTGACGGCGATGATCAGGGCGACATCGCCCGCACCGTTGGCCGAACCGTCGGCTCGTATGCCGCTCATGAGTTCTCATCCTGCCAGCGACGCCCCGCCGCCGGGACACGCTGGCTCGCGTGACGCCCGGTCCGCCGCTGATCTAGTGTGTAGCGGCTGCAAGTGCCGCGTGAGCAACGCCGACCACGGATAGGGGGGTGGTAGATGACCAGCACAACACCGGGTGCCGTGGCGGTCATGGGTGCCGGCGCGTGGGGCACGGCGCTGGCCAAGGTGCTGGTCGAGGCCGGGGGACCGGAAACGCAGGTCACGCTGTGGGCCCGCAGACCCGAGATCGCCGAGCGGATCAACACCACCCGCTACAACCCCGACTACCTGCCCGGCACGCTGCTGCCGCCCGGCATCCGCGCCACGGCCGACCCCGCCGAGGCCCTGCGCGACGCGTCGACGGTGCTGCTCGGCGTGCCGGCGCAGACCATGCGCGGCAACCTCGAGCGCTGGGCGCCGCTGATCCGTGAGGGTGCGACGCTGGTGAGCCTGGCCAAGGGCATCGAGCTGGGTACCTTGATGCGGATGAGTCAGGTGATCGTCTCGGTCACCGGCGTCGACCCGGCTCAGGTCGCGGTGATCTCGGGGCCGAACCTGGCCAGCGAGATCGCCGCATCCCAGCCCGCGGCCACCGTCGTCGCGTGCAGCGATTCGGGCCGGGCGGTCGCCCTGCAACGCATGCTGAACAGCGGATACTTCCGGCCCTACACCAACAGCGATGTGGTGGGCACCGAGGTCGGTGGGGCCTGCAAGAACGTCATCGCGCTCGCCTGCGGCATGGCGGTCGGAGTCGGGCTCGGCGAGAACACCACGGCGGCGATCATCACCCGCGGCCTCGCCGAGATCATGCGGCTGGGGATCGCGCTGGGCGCCAAGGGCGCGACGCTGGCCGGGCTGGCCGGGGTGGGCGATCTGGTGGCCACCTGCAGCTCGCCGCGGTCGCGCAACCGTTCCCTGGGCGAACGCCTCGGCCGGGGAGCGACCATCCAGGCGCTGCTGGCCGGCACGCCCGACGGCGGCGACGGGCACGTCGTCGAGGGAGTGACGTCCTGCGAGTCGGTGCTGGCGCTGGCCGCCAGTTACGACGTCGAGATGCCGCTGACCGACGCCGTGCACCGGGTGTGCCACAAGGGACTGTCGGTCGACGAGGCGATCGCCCTGCTCCTGGGCCGCAGCACCAAGCCCGAATAACAGGCCGGCCGATGGGCCGCCACCCTACCGGGGCGGCCGCCACCCGGTAGCCTCTTCAGATTGTGAATGCCAGCGACCGGTCGGCGCCGCACCCCGGCTCACGGGTGCGCGTCGCCGTCGTCTTCGGGGGGCGCAGCAACGAGCACGCCATCTCGTGCGTCTCGGCGGGCAGCATTCTGCGCAACCTGGACCCGAATCGGTTCGAGGTGGTCGCGATCGGCATCACCCCGGAAGGCTCGTGGGTGCTGACCGACGGCGACCCGGCCGCGCTGGCGATCACCGACCGGCGCCTGCCCGAGGTGACCGCCGAATCGGGCACCGAACTGGCGTTGCCGGCCGATCCCCAGCGCGGCGGCCAGTTGGTGTCCCTGTCGCCGGGCGCCAGCGAGGTCTTGACGGCGGTCGACGTGGTCTTCCCGGTGCTGCACGGCCCCTACGGCGAGGACGGCACGATTCAGGGCCTGCTGGAACTCGCCGGGGTGCCCTATGTGGGGGCCGGCGTGCTGGCCAGCGCGGCCGGCATGGACAAGGAGTTCACCAAGAAGCTGTTCGCCGCCGAGGGACTGCCGGTCGGTGACTACGCGGTGCTGCGCCCGTCGCGCTCGAGGCTGCGCCCCGAGGAGTGCGAGCGGCTGGGTCTGCCGGTGTTCGTCAAACCCGCGCGGGGCGGCTCCTCGATCGGGGTCAGCCGGGTGTCGAGCTGGGATCAGCTGGACGCCGCCGTCGCCACCGCACGCCGCCATGACCCCAAAGTCATCGTCGAGGCGGCCATCGTCGGGCGTGAGCTGGAGTGTGGCGTGCTCGAAATGCCCGACGGCACAGTCGAAGCCAGCACGCTCGGCGAGATCCGGGTGGCCGGGGTGCGTGGGCGCGAGGATTCGTTCTACGACTTTTCCACCAAATACCTTGACGACGCTGCCGAATTGGACGTGCCCGCCAAGGTGGACGACGAAACCGCCGACGCCATACGGCAATTGGCGGTCCGGGCGTTCAAGGCCATCGACTGTCAGGGGCTGGCCCGGGTGGACTTCTTCCTCACCGAGGACGGGCCGGTCCCCAACGAGATCAACACCATGCCGGGATTCACCACGATCTCGATGTTCCCGAGGATGTGGGCGGCCAGCGGCGTGGATTACGGGACCCTGTTGGCGACGATGGTCGAGACCGCGTTGGCCCGCGGCGTCGGCCTGCGTTAGTGGTGATCGCAAGCGCGGCGTAGCCGGGCGCCGTGGGTCGCCACCGCCGGGCGTGTGGGGATCGCAAGCGCGGCGTAGCCGGGCGCCGCGGGTCGCCACCGTCGGGCGTGTGGGGATCGCAAGCGCGGTGTAGCCGGGCGCCGGGGTCGCCACGGTCGGTTAGCGGGGCTGCCCGGGGTCGATGGGCGCGACCGGCATGCTGCGATCGATGACCTCAGAAATCCGCTGGATCGGCGTCGGGCCCGACCCGCTCGGCAGGGTCAGCGCCACGTAGGTCCCGCGATCCACCGCGTACCAGGTGGACCTGCCCGCGTCACCGGCGGATTGCGGTTCGGAACTCACCTGGAACCACTGCACCCGGTCGACCACCTGGATGGGGGCGCCGAGCACGAATTCGGCCGGGCGGTCCAGCCCGCAGCGCAGCACCACCGGGTCGCTGTCCGGCCCCGCGCGCCAGGCGGCGGCGCCCTGCGGGCCGGGCTGCTCGAGGGGCGCGCGCTGGTAATCGCCGAGGCGCTGCGGCAGGGAACCCATCAGCGCACGGCAGCCGGACCCGCCGGCCTGCGGCGCCGGGACCGCGGGCACGGCGACCGCACGCGGGGGCGCCTCCCGGGTCGCCGCGATGGCCAGGATCACCCCGATCGTGGCGACGGCCAGCACGATCGCGGCGATGATCAGCGCACGCGGCGGCCCGCCATCGGCGTCCGGTTGGGTTGCCACCGCCGCGCACCTCCTTGTCTGCTCACCACTATCGCCGTCGTCGACGTCCACGCCAATTTATTCTCGGCCGGTCCGAGCGACGGCGGGAGCCCTATCGTGGGTGGCGTGCAAGACGAACCGGGCGAGTCCCCGTCGCTGCGACAACTCGGTGAGTTCGCCGTGATCGATCGCCTGGTGCGGGGTCGCCGGCAGCCCGCCGCGGTCGTGCTCGGGCCCGGAGACGACGCGGCGCTGGTGTCGTCCGGTGCTGGGAGCTGCCTGGTGTCGACCGACATGCTGGTGCAGGATCGGCACTTCCGGCTGGACTGGTCGACGCCGCACGACATCGGTCGCAAGGCGATCGCCCAGAACGCCGCGGACATCGAGGCGATGGGCGGGCGGCCGACCGCCTTCGTGGTCGCCTTCGGGGCGCCCGGTGACACACCGGCGGCGCGGGTGGACGCGCTGGTCGACGGGATGTGGGACGAGGCGCAACGGGTCGGCGCCGGCATCGCCGGCGGTGACCTGGTGCACTGCCCGCAGTGGGTCATCTCGGTGACGGTGCTGGGCGACCTGGACGGGCGCGCACCGGTGCGGCGATCGGGCGCGCAGCCCGGTGCGCTGATCGCCGTCGCAGGTGACTTGGGCCGCTCGGCTGCGGGATTGGCTTTGTGGCGCAACGGGATTGCCGACTTCGACGAGCTGCGGCGCCGGCATCTGGTGCCGGAGCCACCCTATGGACAGGGAGCGGCGGCGGCGGCCGGGGGTGCGCTCGCGATGATCGACGTCTCCGACGGCCTGATCGCCGACCTGCGTCATGTGGCCGAGGCGTCGGGGGTGGGCATGGATCTGTCCACGGCGGCGCTGGCCGCCGACCGCGACGCGCTCGCCGCCGCCGCGGCGGCCGCGGACGCCGATCCGTGGCACTGGGTGCTCGGCGGCGGCGAGGACCATGCCCTGGTGGCGTGTTTCGCCGGTCCCGCGCCGGCCGGCTGGCGCATCATCGGGCGGGTTCTCGACGGGCCGGCGCGGGTGCTCGTCGACGATCAGGAGTGGAGCGGCCACGCCGGCTGGCAATCGTATTAGGGTGACGCGGTGACCGTTTACGCGATCGCGGGCAACCGGTGATGACCGCGCGTCCGTTGGGGGAGCTGGTCGAGCCGGGTTGGGCGAGTGCGCTGCAGCCGGTGGCCGACCAGGTGGCTGAGATGGGACAGTTCCTGCGGGCAGAGGTTGCGGCCGGGCGCAGATATCTGCCGGCCGGGCCGAATGTGTTGCGCGCCTTCACCTATCCCTTCGACGACGTCAGGGTGCTGATTGTCGGGCAGGACCCCTACCCGACGCCCGGACATGCTGTGGGCCTGAGCTTTTCGGTGGCGCCCGAGGTACGACCGCTGCCCCGCAGCCTGGCCAACATCTTTCAGGAGTACACCGCGGACCTCGGCCATCCGCCGCCCTCCTGCGGCGACCTGACGCCGTGGGCGCAGCGCGGTGTGCTGCTGCTGAACAGGGTGCTCACGGTCCGCCCCAGCAACCCGGCATCGCATCGCGGCAAGGGCTGGGAGGCGGTGACCGAATGCGCCATCCGGGCGCTGACCGAGCGGTCGCGGCCCCTGGTGGCGATCCTATGGGGCCGTGACGCGTCGACCCTCAAACCGATTCTCGCCCAAGGAAATTGCGTGGCCATCGAGTCCCCGCATCCGTCCCCGCTGTCGGCGTCGCGCGGGTTCTTCGGTTCGCGCCCGTTCAGCCGCGCCAACGAGTTGCTGACCGGGATGGGCGCCGACGCGATCGATTGGCGGCTGCCATGACCGAGATGACGGCGCTGCGGGCGCACCGGCGGGGCGGCCCGGAGCAGTTGGTGCTCGAACGGGCCCCGCGACCGGTGTTGGCCCCCGGGGAAGTGCTGGTGGCGGTACACGCGGTCGGGATCACGTTCGACGAGCTGACTTGGGAGGAGACCTGGACCCGCGACGGCGTCAGCCGCGTGCCGGTGATCCCCTCCCACGAGGTGTCGGGTGTGGTCGAAGCGGTCGCCGCCGACGTGTCGGATTTCGCGCCGGGCGCCGAGGTGTATGGGTTGATCGGGTTCGACCGTGACGGCGCGGCGGCCGATTTTGTCGCCGTGCCCGCCGCCGACCTGGCGAGCAAGCCGGCGACGGTGTCGCACACCGTCGCCGCCGCGCTGCCGCTGGCCGGGCTGACCGCCCTGCAGGCACTGGTCGACCACGCCGCCGTGCAGCCGGGAGAGAGCGTGCTCGTGCACGGCGGTGCCGGGGGAGTGGGCCTGCTGACGGTGCAGCTCGCCGCGATGCTGGGCGCGCGGGTGACCGCGACCGTGCGCAGCGACACCGCCAACCTGCTGCGCGGGTGTGGCGCGCAGCGGGTGATCGACGTGCGCACCGAGGCATTCGACGAAACCGGTGCCGGCTACGACGTCGTCATCGACACGGTCGGCGGGCCGACGTTGGAGCGGTCGTTCGGGGTGCTGCGCCGCGGTGGCCGGCTGGTCACGCTGTCCGCACCGCCTCCGGTGGGCCGAGCCGAGGAATTCGGCGTCACCGCAACCTTTTTCATCGTCACGCCGAATCGGGATCAGCTCGACGAACTCGCCGCGCTGGTCGACAGCGACCGGTTGCACGTCGCGATCGCCGCGACGTTCGCGCTCGACGAGGGCCGGGAGGCGTTCGAAAGCCGCGACCACGGCCGGGGGCGCGCCGGCAAGACGGTCCTCGTCGTGCGGGACTGAGTGGCGTCACGAATCCGCGAAATTCACGTCCTTTGTGACGGCCTTCCATTCTTCGATCGACGCCGACAGCGCGGCGAGCTTGTCCCGCATGGCTTTCAGCACGTCACGACCGAGCAGCAGTCGCAGCGGCGGCTCGTCGAGCGTGGTCACCATCAGCACCGCTTCGGCGACCTTGCGCGGGTCACCGGGCAGGTGATCGGCGAACTGCTTGATCAGGTCCTTGCGCGCGGCCACGTCGGCGTAGTCGGCGATCGGGCTGCCGGACTCCTTCATCGACCGCGTGGCCCAGTCGGTGCGAAACGCGCCGGGCTCGATCGCGGTCACCTTGATGCCCAGCGGGCGCACCTCGGCGGCCAGCGCCTCGGTGACCGCTTCCAGCGCGAATTTGGTCGAGGAGTAGTAGGCGTTGGGTGGGTTGGCCACCAGCCCGGTCATCGAGGAGATGTTGATGATGTGCCCCGATCCGCGGGCGCGCATGGCCGGCAGCACCGCCTTGATCATGTCGACCGCCCCGAAGTAGTTCACGTCGAACAGCTTTCGGACCTCGGCGTCCTCCCCCTCTTCCACCGAGGACAGGTAGCCGTGGCCGGCGTTGTTGACCAGGACGTCGATCCCGCCGAACGCCTCGTCCGCCGCCGACACCGCCGCCGCGATCTGGGCGGCGTCGGTCACGTCGAGCGCGACGGCCACGGCCCGATCGCCGAATTCGTCGGCGATGTCGCGCACCGCCTCCGCCCGCCGCGCGGTCACCACCACGCTGTGTCCGGCTTCCAGTGCGGCGCGCGCGATTTCGCGGCCGAAACCCGTGGAGCATCCCGTGATCAGCCAGCGCGACATGGTCAGATCGTCCCTTCCGGCAGGCGCCGCAGATAGGCCTCGCGCCGCTGCGCCAGCTCCGCCGCGCGCTGCTGTTCACTCACCCGCGGCAAGTGCGGCACCTCGGCGTCGAGCCGGTCCAGCTTGACCACCCGGCCGCGTGCCCCGAGGTCTTCGCGCGGACCGGCCGCACCGAACTCCGCCATCCGCAACGTCAAAATGGCCTCCCGCAGACCGTCGGAGTCGATCCAGTTCGCCACGCCGGGGTCGACGGGCGAGATCACATAGGTGTAGCTGCCGTCCTCGTTGGCCACCGACTGCGCCTTGTTGAGGCTGCCGGTGCGGTCGACGAGATTCAGGGTGGTGCCCCAGATGTTGCTCAGCGGCACCGTGAAGTATTCGGCCCCACCGTCGTTCAGGTCGACGACGAACGCCTCGTCGGGGGCGAGGTCGAACCGGCCCATCACGTAGACCTGGTTGCGCATCGCACCGACCTTGTCCGCCGACCACGCCAGGTTGAAGTGGTTGGCGGGCATCTTGTACACACCGTGGCTGAGCTTGCCGGTGAAGTCGGCGAAGTAAGCCATCATCGTCGCGGTGGCCTCCGCCTGTTCGTCGAGCGTGCGCGCCGGCGTGGCCGGAGGACCGCCGAGGCGTTGCACCTCAATGTGATTCGGGTCGTCGAGACCCCAGTCCAGCAGCACGTCGCGGATGTAGAACTCGTGGGCTTGCGGCGAGGTCTGCACGTGGTTGGGCCGGCCGCCGGCCGGGTCGGAGTCGACGGTGATGGTGTAGCTGCCGTCGGAGTCGACCTGCATGGTGCGGCCGTTCAGCACGGCGACGGTGCCCATGTGCGCGTCCCACAGCGTGAAGTAGTTCTCGGTCATGCGGTGCTCGCCGACGCGGCCGCGGATCTCGTAGCGTTCGTCGCCCGAGATCGGGATCACCCGGTAGATGCTGTCGGGATTGTCGATGCCCCACCGCGATCCGGGAATGCGGCGGCCGTCCACCGGATGCGCGAGCCGGGTGATGCAGCTGACCTTCGGTCGCAGCTTGTCCTGGTTGGACGACCACACCGCCGCGGAGAACATCACTTCGGCGAACGCGTCGTCGAACCGTTCGCGCATCGCGTCGGACGCCTTGGCGCGACCGAGCCAGGTCTCGGCGACCGTGCGGTAGGCGGCCTTGACGGTAGGGTGCTCGATCAGGTCGAGGGCCGCCAGCTCCTGCTCGTGCTGCGACGCCGTCGCGACCGGGTCGTCAGGCATGTGCTGTTCCTCCGATGTGCTGTCCGAAACGCTTGTTGTACAACGTGAATCGTTCGTCGACCTGCTCGGGACGCAGGCCGTAGTTGTCCAGCCCGTAGGGCGGCCGCGGCACCTCGTGGGGACGGTGGGCCAGCCAGCGCCGCATCGCGTCCTCGGCCTGCACGGTCAGCGGCAGGCCGATGGCGTGGTACACCCGGGCCACCTGACCGATCGGGTCGGCCACCGCCTCATCGAACCCGATGTCGGTGACCACGGCATCCTGATCGGTCCAGCCGCCGCGGATCGCCATCGCCCGGTCGTTGGTCCAGCCCATCCGCTCCAGCCACTGCGCGCCGACCCGATGCACGTCGACGGTGTCGGCGTGCATCGCGTGCAGGGTCGCGTTCAGGCTGGCGCCCGACGCGATGGTGGTGCGCGGGTCGCGATGCATGTGCACGATGTGCAGGCCGGGAAACTGGGCGCGCAGCAGGTTCAAATACCCAAGGTGCGCAGGCGATTTGAGCACCCAGCGCTGTCCGGTGATGCCGCACTGTCGTTTCTGCCACTGCAGGAACTGCAGCATCCGGTGCAGATACCCGTAGGCGGGGGAGAAGTCCTGGTCGTTGAGCCAGGACCGGTACCGCGGCAGGTGTGCCCCGGACTCGGGAACGTGCGACAAGAACGCGTCGGCCAGGAAGACGATCTCCTCTTCGGCCTGCCTGGCGTACATCGGGTGAATCGAGAACAATTCCGGCGCCAGTTCGCGGGATTTCGCTTCGCGGACCTCGCTGATCGCGATGCGCGGATCGGGCGCGTCGGTGAACCGATGGTTCAGCCGCGGCGCGACCTCGACGACCTCCCATCCATAAGCGCAGACGAAGCGCGGGTCGGCGGCCAGCAGCCGCTGCAGCAGCGTGGTGCCACTGCGCATCATCCCCACGACGACGATCGGCGCGGCCACCCGCTCGTCGAGGATCTCCGGGTGGCGCCGGATCCACTCCTGCGCGCGCAGCCGCATCCGCAGGCTGTGCACGATGCCCGAGCGCAGGATGTGCACGCCGATGTCGTTGAGGTCGGCGCGCGCGTAGTCGGCCAGCAGCACCCGCAGCGGGCCCTCGAATTCGCCCGGGCCCCAGTCGGTCAGCGCTTCCTTGCGTTGCGCGTCGGCCATGACGGCGGCCGGGTCGAAGAACGCGCTCGCCGAAGGCACGGGTCAGAACTTCAGGTGCTGGCTGACGTCGCCGACCTGGTCGACGAACATGGTGCGGCTGTCAAAGCACCAGGCCCCGTCCACCCGGTGAAAGGTGTCCTTGTAGTGCCCCGTCACGATGACCTGCAGGGGGAGGTCGTCGGTGGCCTGCGTGACGCAGTAATAGGACGTGCTCTGCGCGGTCCCGGCCGCCTCGTCGATGTAGAGCTGCACGTTGGTGGTGTTGTGTTTGGTCTTCGGGGTGCCGTCGTCGTAGATGCGCGTGGCCATCTCGTACATCTCGCGCACCCGGGCCGAGCCGGCGAACACCGTCTCCGGCGGCCCGTCCTCGACCCCGCAGATGCGGCCGTGCTCGAAGAGCCGGGCCACCCCGTCCAGGTCACCGCCGTCGAGAAGCTGCGCATAGGTGTAGATGAGGTTGGTGATCTCGGTGGCGCTGCCAGTCATGTCGAACCGCCTCGGGAGTCTTCCGCACCGTTCCGCAACAATGTTGGCAGAACCGGTCCAACTTACATAGAACCGACCATTACTCTGGATCGCCGTGACCTTACCGTGGACGCCGAGCCGGCTCGGCAACCTCACCGGCAAACGCGTGATCGTGACCGGGGCGACCAACGGCGTCGGGCTCGGCACCGCGCGTGCGCTCGCCAAAGCCGGGGCGCACGTGATCCTGGCGGTGCGCAACACCGAACTCGGCGAGCAGCGCGCCGCCCAAATGGGCGGTTCGACCGCCGTCATCAAGCTCGACCTCGCCGACCTGTCGTCGGTGCGCGCCTTCGCGGACCTCATCGATGAACCGGTGGACATCCTGATCAACAACGCCGGGGCCCTGACGGACCGGCGCACCGAGACGGCCGACGGCTTCGAGATGACGCTGGGCACCAACCTGCTCGGACCGTTCGCCCTGACCAATCTGCTCCTGCAAAGGGTGCGTTCGCAGATCATCAACGTGGGCTCCGATGCGCACCGGTCGGCGACGCTGCGGCTCGACGACCCGCACCTGCGCCAGCACAAGTGGACGAGGCTGGGCGCCTACGCGCAGTCGAAGCTCGCGGTCATGCTGTGGGGGCTGGAGCTGGACCGCAGGCTGCGCGCGGCGGGATCGCCGATCGTCGCGCAGCTCACCCACCCGGGCTGGGTGGCCTCGAACCTGTCGAACCTCGGGGACTCGCCGCTAAAGGCGGTGGCCCACAAAGGGGTCAAGGTGGTGGCCGACCGGTTGGCCAACGACATCGACGAGGGCGCGGCGCCCACGCTGTACTGCATCAGCGAGCCGATTCCGCCGGGCAGCTACGTGGGGGTCAGCGGCAGGTTCGGGCTGCGCGGCGGCCCGGTGCTGATCGGCCGCACGCCCCTGGCCTGCGACTACGACACGGCCGCGCGGCTGGTGGACTTCGCCGAACGCGAGACCGGCACGAGACTGGAGGTGTAGTCATGGGCGAATTCGACAACACGGTCGCCGTCATCACCGGCGCCGCGCGCGGACAGGGCCGCAGCCACGCCGTGGCGCTGGCCGAGCAGGGGGCCGACGTCATCGCCGTCGACATCTGCGCCGATCTCGAGGCGATTCCCTACGCCCTGGGGACCGAATCCGATCTCGCCGAGACCGTACGCCTGGTCGAAGCCGCGGGTCGCAAGGCCCTGCCCGTGGTCGCCGACGTACGCGACCTGGCGCAGCTGGAGGCCGGGGTGCAGGGTGCGATCGACGCGATCGGTGAGGTGGACATCGTCATCGCCAACGCGGGAGTGGTCGCGATCGGGGAGACCGAGGTCCATTCCGAGCCGGTGTTCAACTCGATCGTGGACACGAACCTCAAGGGGGTCTGGCACACGCTGCTCGCGACGGTGCCGTCGATCATCCGCAAGGGCCGCGGCGGCTCGATCGTGATGATCAGCTCGTCGCAGGGTTTGACCGGCCGCGGCGGTGATGGCAGCGCCGCGATGTTCGCCTACGCCGCGTCCAAACACGGCGTGGTCGGGTTGATGCGTTCGGCCGCGAATGCCTATGCGCCGCACAAGATTCGGGTCAACTCGATCCACCCGGCCGGTGTCATGACGCCGATGATCCTCAACGATTTCGTCGTCAACCGGATGCTGGAGAACCCGAACCCGGCGGTCTCGCAGATGCTGCTGCCGGACGTGCCGCTCGTCGAAGCGCAGGATGTTACCGAAGCGGTGTTGTGGCTGGCCGGCCCGAAAGCCCGCTATGTGACGGGCGTGTCGATCCCGGTGGATGCCGGCCACGTCGTCATGTAGCTGCGGCGTCTAGCCGATGGTCGCGACCCGTCCCCCGCAAGCGGGAGGTGCCCCCGGCGTCGGCTACGCCGCGCTTGCGATCGCCACTTAGCCGCGAACGACCTTGCCGGCCTTGATGCAGGACGTGCAGACGTTCAGCCGCTGCTTGTTGCCGCCCGGACGGGTGACGACGTGCACGGTCTGAACGTTGGGGTCCCACCGGCGGCTGGTGCGGCGGTGGGAGTGCGACACCGACTTACCGAAGCCGGGGCCTTTCCCGCAGATGTCGCACACAGCGGCCATTGTTCAAGCTCCTCAAATCTCGGGGGTCCGGCAATCTGGCCGGGACAGCCCGGGTCCACCCGGGCCCAACCAGGATACCGACTGGGCTGGCAACCACCAAAACGTCAACGGCCAAGCTCCGGGTCACGCCGCACCCAGGTGTGTGCGCCGCGCCCCCCGAAGCCGTCAGCATCGAGTCGATCACAGTACCAGGGCAAATCCGGGCTCCTCGGACGCCCGGTCGTTAGGATGACAGCGCCGCCGATGGTCGGCGCGGTCGCTGCCTGTGGGCACGCGACGGTGCGCCGGGCCGGCTGAAGGCCTTTCCTGGCGGCGCCGGCCTGCGCGGAGTTGCGGATGAGGCTGGGGAGCAAACATCGGCAGGCTTGAGGGGAGTGCGCGGGGTGGTTGCGCGCGCAGAAGACACCGGAGGTTGCGCCCGCGCCGGCGATCGGCGGGGCGTTCCGGCGGCGATACGACGGCTGGTCTCGCGGGTCCGCCGGGTCGCGGCGGCGTATGTGGTGGTGACGGCGCTCGGCAGCCTCGCCATCGGCAGCACCGCCGGCGTCAGCTCGACGGTCCAGGACGGGCTGGGCCCGAAGGCGTCGTGGCCCGGCCCGGCCGGTGCCGCGCCCTCCTGGTGGCAGCCTCCCGCCCTTCTCGCTCCGGTGCCGCCGGCGGCCGCCGCGCGGGGCCCGATCCAGCTGTCGGAGGTGGGTTTCGAGGGCCGGGGCACGTGGCCGGAGGGACCGGAGGCGATCCGCGGCTACCTCGAGGAGGCGCTCGACAGGATCGGCATTACCGAGCCGCCGGCCCGTGGCCGCTGGATCGACGGCATGATGACCATCGCCGATCATGAGGCGCAGTTCCACTCGGGCGCGATCAACCTCTCGGACAGCAACGCCTACGGACCGCCCCAGCCCGACGGCGGCCCGCTGCATGCAACCCGGGGTCCGTGGCAGGTGATGCCGGATACGTTCGCGATGTTCCACCAGGCGGGAACTTCGAATTCGGCATGGGATCCGGTGGCCACCGCGTGCGCGTCGATGAACTACCAGATGAGCCGCTACGGGGTGAACCGCGATGGCAGCAATCAGCGCATGCTCGTGGGGCAGGCCAATCCCGGTATCCGGCAGGGTTATTAAGCGCGACCACGGTTTATTCTTGCCGGGGTCAACGGCGTCGGTGATGACCTCGCCCCCGGGGGGTCTGATGCTGGCCGCCCGATCTTCCTCAACGGCGCGGAGCAACTGAGCGCAACGGCTCCGACGCCGGGCTACGCTGGCGCCCACCGGAGGACTGGTGCGGAGGAGGTGGGTCAGACTGGGCACTGCTGATACGTCGCAGGAACGTCTCCTGGACGCGATCACCCTGCGCGACTGGGCGCACACCGCCGTCAGCGACCTGATCACGCACATCGACGAGATCAACCGGCTCAACGTCTTCCCCGTCGCCGACTCCGACACCGGGGCCAACATGCTGTTCACCATGCGGTCCGC
>NZ_QMEV01000035.1 GCF_003284935.1 Mycobacterium colombiense | reverse complement strand
GATCGATGATTTCGTTGACTGGGCCAACACTCAAGCCGCACGACACAACCTGGCCAGCGAGACAATCCCGCCTGACCCGCACGGCAGAATCGGGCTCAAACGCTTCCGCCGATCCCTCGCCTGGCACATCGCCCGGCGACCAAATGGACACGTCGCACTGGCCATCCAATACGGGCATATGCGTTCGGCCGTCGTCTCGGGACGTTACGCCTCGCGCGGCCGCGACGGTATCCACGACCTGCTCGACATCGAAACCGTACGCGCCGTAGCCGACACCGTCGCCGAACTTCGAGACCACCTCGACGACGGCGGTGGAGTCTCGGGCCCAGCGGCCCGCGACGCCATCAAAATCGCGGCACACGCACCCACATTCAGCGGGACAACGATCACCGCGAAAACCGCTCGCCGGCTCGTCGCCAACCCTGACCTGATGATCTACGACAACCCGCAAGCTTTACTGCTGTGCCGCTACAAGCCAGACCGGGCCCTATGCCAACGCGACGGCATCAAAGATGCCCCCAAGCTGGAAGCTTGTGATCCCCGCTGCGGCAACGTCATACGCACCGATCGGCACGCCGCCCAGCTACGCACCCGCGCCGACCAGCTCGAACAACATGCCGCCCACACGCCTCAACCGATCGGTGAACGGCTACGCCTCAACGCCGCAAAACTTCGGCACTACGCCGACACCCACGACCACACGCGCATCACCACGAGTGAGTAAGACAAACACCACCTGTCCGAGGAGTCAAAGTGAGCGCTGCACTCGATGAACGCGCCCGCATCCGCGCCGCCATGGACCGCATCCTGGCCGGCACACCGCAACGTTCCAACGGTGCGCTGACGATCGTTGCCCTCGCGCAAGAAGCTGACGTGCCCCGCAACGCCCTAACCCAACGCCATACCGACCTGAAAAACCAGTTCTACCAACAGGTACGGGGAAAGGGCGGACCATCAGAACTGGAGACAAGACTTCGTAACACCATTGCAAAGCTTCGCAAGACCATCGTCAACAAGAACGGCGAGCTTAAACAACTCCGAACAGATGTCCCCGCCCTCGTACGCGTCGTCAACCAGCTCACCCTGGAAAACGATCTACTACGCAGCCAGTTAGCCCAATCCGGACGCACGGTCATTGCGTTCCCGAAGACGCAGCCGCCCAGGTAATACGCCCAGAATCGTTGAGCAGTCTGGGGCCGGTTCCCGCCAGCGAGGGTGCGAGCGAGGGCGTTAGTCGGGGAAATCTGGCTCGTCGCCCCAGATCGCCGAGCGGGCGTGCTGTGCGGCCGCCGATCGTATGTGTCGGGCTTGCACGCTCGGGCTGCTTCTGCGCGCGCTGTCGGTGCGCCGGTAGACCACGCGGTCCCCGACGATGGTTCCTGCGTATCTGCCCTCAGGATCGAACACCTTATCGCCGCAGATGTTGCCCACGTACTGCCCCGAACGGGAGTAGACGGCAGAACAGCTGACCTGCAGTGGTCTACCTTCCTTGGTGTACAGCGCGCCCACAGGTTTTACGCTCGCCCGAAGACGATGGCGACGTTGTGTCCGCCGAAGCCGAACGAGTTGTTGATCGCGTAGTCGTAGTCGCCGGGCCGGGGTCTGCCGGCCACGACGTCCAGGTCGATGTCGGGGTCGAGGTTTTCCAGGTTGAGCGTCGGGGGGACGACTTGGTCGCGCAGGGCGAGCACGGTCAGGATGGATTCCACGGCACCGACCGCACCCACCGAGTGCCCGAGCGCGGCCTTGGGGGCGTAGACGGCGGCGTTGCCGCCGTGGGGGCCCAGCGCGTTGTTGATGGCTTTGCCCTCGGCGACGTCGCCGACCGAGGTGCCGGTGGCGTGGGCGTTGACGTGGCCGATGTCGGCGGGGCTCAGGCCGGCGAGTTGGATGGCGCGGCTCATGGCGTGTCCGGCGCGTTCGCCGTTGGGGTCGGGGGCGACCATGTGGTAGCCGTCGGAGGTGATGCTCGCGCCCATGATGCGCGCCAGGATGTTGGCGCCGCGGGCTTTGGCGTGCTCCTCGGTTTCGATGACCAGCAGGGCTCCGGCCTCGCCGAACACGAAGCCGGTGCGGTCGCGGTCAAACGGGCGACACGCGCCGACCGGGTCGTCGTTGTTGGTCGACATCACGATGCGCATCTTGGCGAACGCCGCGATCGGCACCGCCTCGATCTTGACTTCGACGCCACCGCAGATGGCGATGTCGGCCTCGCCGAAGACGATGTTGCGCCAGGCCTGCGCCACCCCTTCGGAACCCGAGGCGCATGCCGAGACGGGGGTGATCACCCCGGCTTTGGCGTGGCGTTCCAGGCCCACCGCCGCGGCGGCACCGTTGGGCATGTATTTCATGACCGCCAGCGGGGAGACGGCCTTCATGCCGCGGGCGCGCATGTCGTCGTAGCTGAACACGAGTTGTTCGGCTGAGCCCAGGCCGGTGCCGATGGACACCATCAGCCGGTTGGGGTCGACTTCGGGGGAGCCGGCGTTCTCCCACACCCGCCGGCCCAAGATCGTCGACATTGTTTGTGTGTAACCCATCCGGCGCAGCTCCACGTTGGTGAGCTGGCTGTCGAATTCCTCCTGTAGGTGCCCGCCGATGCGCACCGGCAGGTCGAACTCCTCGACGAAGGGATCCTCGAGGACCCGGATACCACTTTGGCTGTCCAGCAACAGCTTCCAGGTATTCTCGGCATCAGTGGCCAGCGCGGTCGACATCGCGATGCCGGTGACGACCACATTCGGCAACGTTTCGCCGGTCACCAACCTTGTCATGTTTTCCGACACCCTTCTCTTGCGAAAGCAGGCCTGACCGTATATAGGACATTGTCGTCCGCTATGCCGACCGCCGCGACGAACCCGATGGCGCAGGGCAGTCAGTAAAGCCTTCTTGTCCTTGCTCACCGGAGCGACCCGCCAGAGTCGTGTAGGTCTCTTGCACGAGCTCATCGCGGTCGTCGGTCACGACGCTTTTGAGCACGATGATGTCGACGCCATGGGCTTGGCGCACCGAATCCACGTACACATCGCAGTACAAGCGCATACCGGCCTTGATCGGCTTGAAGTATTTCAACACCTGATCCACCTGGACGATTTGTACCTCCTCGAGCGCGATGTTCGCGTCGTGAAAGAACGCCAGCTGGGCTTTGTAACCGAACATCGAGGTGAACGTCAGTGGCGCAGGCAAGCTGTCATAACCGAGCTGTGCAGCGGCGTCTTCGGTCAAAAAAGTGGCGTTGCGGTTCTTCACGGCTAACGCATACTGGCGGATCTGTTCCCGGTCCACCTCGTAGTAATCCGGATAGCGATAATGCATCCCGACCAGGCGCGACGACAACGACACACTTCCGACTTTACCCAGCCGACCTGCGCACAAACGCCCCAAGATCGAAAGTCTCAGTTGCCGGACGGGCTGATCACGTCGTGAACTATTGTGTCCGCTGCGCTCAGGCGATTGCCTCCCGGCGCGGGGTCAACAGCCTCTCCACCACGTCGGTCAGTTCGACAGCGAGCGGCGCCGGTGCTTGCCATCAACTGGTGGACTGATCAAGCGCAGGTACGGCATTGTCGATACCTTCAAAAGCCGTGTCCGGGGTGTCTTAGGATGCGCCGTCGGTCCACAGCCGTGCGGTGAGGTCATCGAAGGACATCATGGCCAGCGCATCATCGTCGCGCACGAGCGCCGATTTGCTCATCCGGGCGCGCACGGTCGAGCCGTCGGCGTGGAGCAGCTCCACGACGTGGTCGGCATTTTTGCGCACCGCGGTGACCGCCGATCCGTCGACGGGCAACAGAGCAGAAAAGATCTGATCGAAGGTCAGCTTGACGAGTTCTTCGCGCGTATAGCCGAGCATTTGGGCAAACGCGGTATTGACGAAAACGATGCCGCCGTCGCGATCGACGGCGAGCACAGCGCGCGGAAGACGTTCGAGCACCACCACGGCGGGCATCTGGTGCAATACGGCGATCGGCGATTGCGCGTTGTGTTCTGGCCGGCGCCGGTCCACCTGTGGCATCGACGCCGCCACATTCTGCACTGTTGCGCCGGCCGGGCCTTGGTGCGGCTTGGCAGGTCCTAGTCCTAGCAGGTTTCTGGCGTGGCCTTGGTCAGTCATAGCTTCTCTTGGGTTGGGTGAAGATCGTTTCGAGCACTATGCGGCCCTCCCGCGGCAGGCTGGTGTAGGCCATCTCGAAAAACGCCGCGTAGCGCTGTTTGCCGAACGCCGAACGCCGAACGCCTCGAACGCTTCGATGCTCACGATGCGATCCTCGGCTCGTCGAATTGCTCCCAGCAACACAGCAGCACGCGCTGGTGTCGAGGCGGTCTAGCAACTGCTGGGTGTAGGCGTGCTGGTTAAGGCTCAGTGTGAGTCCGATGACGTGGACGTCGTAGCGTTGGATCGCGCGTTTGAGCGTGGAACCCCAGCCACACCCGATGTCGAGCAGCGTCGTCCCCGGCGCGAGATCCAGACTGTCTAACGTGAGGTCGACCTTGGCGATCTGGGCCTGCTCCAACGTCATGTCGTCGCGCTCGAACAACGCGCAACTGTAGGTCCGCGACGGATCGAGAAACGTCGCGAAGAAGTCATTGGACAGGTCGTAATGGGCTTGGACGTCTTCGAAATTCGCCGCAGCCGCGCCGTCGCCGACATGGTCAACACCTCCACAATCCTGCGCGGCACACAGTGGTGCGCCGCCACGTCTTTACCCTTGCCTTCACTATCATCCTCGTCCCAGCGCACCACCGAGCCACTCGTTCGCCTCATCTACTCGTTGAGGGAGGCGTTGTGATGCTGCACGACCCGGGTAGCGATATCGGCCAGCTTGATGTTGGCCTCTTGGGAGATGCGGCGCAGCAGGTCGAAGGCTTGGGCTTCGGCGATGTCGTGATGCGCCATCAGCAAGCCGATGGCCTTGCCGATTTCGCGGTTGCTGGCAAGGCCACGCTGCAGAGTTTGCGCATCCTCGCCGTTGGCGACGGCGTGGGCCGCTACCCCGGCGAAGGCCGCCAGCAGAATCGCGCGTTCTGCCGACACGGTGTCGAAGGCGCGTGGTGTGTCAGAGAACAGATTCAGCGCCCCCATCTTGTGCTGCCCGACCAGCAGCCGAAAGCCCATCACCCCACGCACCGGCGTCTCGGTGATGACCCGCGCCGCTAGGCGGGGCCATTGGCTCCCGGTGAGCAGATCAGGATCGATCTGCGGGGTTTCTTCGGTAATGGCGTCCAGGCACGGCCCCTCGGTGAGAGCCTGTTCGAGTTTGTCGACTGTGCGGGCGATGGAGTCGGTGGCCGCCACGGTCAGCGCGGTGCCGTTATCGCGCAGCATCACGCTGGCGTGGTGGCAGCCGGGCACCATCAGGGTGGCCGCGACGCTGATCGCGGCATAGATCTCGCCCGGTGTTGACCCTTGGTAGACAATGTCTGCTAGGCCGCCGAAGACCTTCGCCGGGTCGGCAAGCGAGGCCGACGACGCGGCGGCGTTGTCCGTAGTGTCGTCGCGGTTAGGCATCATTCACCGCCCCGGGTCGCGCGGATCTGCCGTGTCGGGCAGCGCAAGCCAGTACTTAGCCATTGACATCAGCGCCCGGAAGGTTGGGACCAGTCACCGGGTGCCGGCGGGGGCTGGGGCGGACGCCGCGGGGCGCCGGTTTGGTTCAGCCGGCGAGCGGCGAAATCGGCGCCCTGGTCGATCATGCTGCCGTCATCGGCGTAGGTGTTGTGCGCGGCGAAATTGAGACCGTCAGAACACACCGGATCCTCAGGCACACAGACTTTGATGGTCTTGTCCTGATAGGCCGGGCCGATGACCACCGGCGGCTCATTGAGGAAGTTCATGGCCCGCACATTGGGCATACCAAACAGCACCACCGCCGCGACGTGACTGGCCACGTCGGGTGCCAGCGGTTTAGGCACTGTCGCGGGATCGACCCCGTCCGGCACGGCCGCCGAGGTGACAAAGCCCATCACCGCCGCGCCTTGGGAGTAGCCTCCAAGCACCATCTTGGTGTTCGGGCAGTCGTGAGCGGTGGCCACCACATGGGCGCCGGCGTCACGGATCCCGTCGATGCCGGTGTCCCATTGATCGCTGGCGGGGTAGTTGACCGCATAGACCTCGAAAGACCCCGCGCTCACCCGCGACTGCAGGGCATCGACGAAGGCTTGCCCGGTCGGGCCCACACCCGGCGCCTCGCCGGTCCCGCGCGCAAACACCGCCTGCACGTCAGGGCACCCCTGCGCCACCGCCGAGGCCAGGCCCAGGACCGGCAGCATCCCCGCAGTCAACAACCCACCACCAACAACACCAGCGACCCGATGCACACGCACGTCTCAACCCCCTGTGTCAGTGTCGAGCTTGACTGGGCCGCAGTACATCCGGTGGTCGCATCCACTCCCGAGGCCGTGCTGCTTACCCGCCATTAGAACGCACAGCCGTGCTGCTACAGCCGCGCGTTTACAGCGTAAACACCGGGGCTGATGTTGTAAACACGAGGCTGACGTTGTACACACGCTTACCCGCAGCTATGACAAGGTGGTGTTAGCCGCGGACGACCAATAATTCCAGCCGGTCCAGCAGCGCCTCGAGTCCTTCCTCGAACTCGGCGCTGCTGTGGTCCTGCGACAACATGGGCTGCAGGTGCTGCAGGCACGGATAGCCGCCCAGCTTGCGCGGTGATGGCGCGGCGCCTTCGAGCAGAGGTTCATCAGGATGCAGTTCAGCGCCGCGGGCATGTACTTCCAGCAGCAGTTGGCCCAGCAGGAACGTGGTGTAGCTGCGGTAAGCGGCCACCGCGGCGGTGTCATCAAAGCCCGAGGAGATCAGCGTGTCCAGAAAGGTTTCCATCCAACGCAGGCTGCGCAGCGGCGGGCGCACCCAGGGCGCCTCGGGGGCCTGGGTCGCCAACAGCGGGAAGACCTGCGGATGATCCAGGGCCACCCGGCGCACCCCATGCGCTAGGCGCACCAGGTAGTCCTGCCAGCCGTCCTGCTGGCGGCGGGCCGCTAGCTGGTCGGCGTGCAACCGCTCCACCAGCCGGTCGACAATCCCGGTCAGCAGATCACCGCGACTGTGGACGTGGCGATACAGTGCCATCGCCTCGACACCGCAGGCCGCGCCCAGCCGGCGCATCGTCAGCTGCGCCAAACCCTCGCGGTCAACCAGTGCGATGGCGGTGTCCAGGATCACCTCCCGACTCAACCGAGCGCCGCGGCCAGCGTCGGGCCCGCCTCCGCAAGTTGCCCGCTGACCCTGAGTGTCAACTGGACCACACCGGGATCGGTCAGCGCTGTCGTTCACCGGCTCGCCTCCTACCCGCCTTCCCCTACCGGTGACGTCGCCGTAAGGGAGGCAACTCCGGCCTGCCGAGCGGTCGCAGCTCATTGGACTAGTAGCGGCAGACTCTACCCCGACCGTGGTGCAGCGTCAGTCGATTCTTTGCCGGCTCGTACGCTGCGGTCAGATGGTCGAGGCCAACTCGGGACGGGCGTCGCGGTATCGGTGTCCCACGACCCGCGGCGGGTGCTGTCAGGGATTGTCGTGTTGCCTTTCCAGCTCCCGCAGGCGCTTGGCTTCCCGGGCCAACCACCCCAGGCCGGCGCCGGTGGCCCCCACCGCGATCACCACGGCCAGGATCGCCAAGCCGAGGTGCTGGCGGGCGAAGCTGATCACGCAGAACGCAACAGCTACCACCCCGATGCCGACGAGGAAAACCCCGGGAATTTTGGCGGGATTCTTCAAAGTTTGGCCGACTCGGGGACGGCTGGACCGCTGATGGTCAAGAGGATCACCGAACGTATCGGGCATGGTGTGGCCTTCCCCTTGCCTTTTACCGGGTTTACCCGGGCACAGCGGGCGTAAATCGCAGCCGGAATGCTGAATAGTGGTCGTTGGTGATGCGAGAGTGGTCGTCGATCACTATGTGCACGAACGCAACCCCGATTTTCGGGCGATAGTTCTTGGAGCGAGCGCTGCGTTGACCGGTGCGTTGCGCGGTGTGTATGGCGTTGCGCGCGCCAAGCTGCGATTTTCCGGGCCGATCACCGCCCACCCACACGGCCTTGCCGGTGTCGGTAGGCAGATCGCCCCAGCCCCGGCACGCGACGTTGACAGAGTCCCATCCGTTCACACTGTCCAATCCGCTCACACTGTCGCGACTTCCGCACGGGGCTTCGTGTCGCGCTGGCGCGGCGGCGTCCCACGCGACGTTGCGCCTGCGCGGCAATAATTTCCCGTAAATAGTGCAGAGCCGTCCAGTCAGACCTGCCAGTACGTCGGAGACGCTGCGGTTACATGGCGACGTGGCGGGCACACCACTGCCGTGAAAGCAAGCAATGCCCGCGTGATCGCGATAGGCGGCGTGGTGGTCGCCGCGCTCGCAGCAGCCTGGTTGGTCATACCTGCAGCCCAGCGGCTCGGGACACCGGCCGGCCCCGGGGCAGCGGCGGCCATCCTGGTTATCACGCTGGTGCTGGTCTTGGCGGTTTCTGGCTATCCGGCCTAGCGGGGCGGCCCGCTCGACGGTGATCGCCGTGCTGGCCGCGGTGCTGACGTGTCTGGTGTCCTGGCTGGCCATTGGGGTGGTGTTGGCGAGCGCGTTGAGCGGCACCCTCTCGACGAAAACAGGCCTCACCGTAGAGGTGTTGGTGCTCGGGATCCCGGCGTTGTGCGTGCTGATCGTGGGCTTGTTGGCCCGCCGCGTACTTTCCCAACGCCACCACAACCAATCCCCACAGGACCGACTCAGCACCCGCGCACCGATCATGACCCGCTGATCGCCTGCCCCGGCCGGCCGGTGCTGCAAATGTCAAAACTGCGGTGAAATGCCGTGCATGGCAAAGGTTTTAGGGCTGCGTCTTTCCGACCACAGACCCGAACGTGCTGCATTCAAGCGATACCTTGCAATGCTCACACGAGGAAATGGGGCTCAGGTTATCGCGGTGACTCGCCGTGTGGATGCTGATGGACGGTGGAGTCGAACTCGGCTTTGACGATGTCGTAGCAGTCGCAAGCCTTGTCGTGCAGTCCTTGCCGGTCGATGATGGTGATGACACCGCGGCGGTAGTGGATCAGGCCTGCGGCCTGGATTTTTTGGGCGGTCTCGGACACGGTGGGCCGGTGCACCCCGAGCATCTGGGCCAAAAACTCTTGGGTGATGGTGAATTCGTTGCTGTCACCGACGCGGTCTTGGGTGGTCAGCAGCCAACGCGCCATGCGCATCTCGGCCGGATGACTGCGGTTGCACACCACATTCTGGGAAACCTGCACCATGGTGGCCTGGGTGAAGCGACTCAACAGCGCGTGCAGGGCCCCGTCCCGGGACAGGGCCTGGCGGAAACGCTCGGTGCTCAGATGCGCGGTGTCACCGGGGATTTGGCAAAACGCGGTCTGCGGGCTACTGGATGCCCCCAGATACACGGGAAGTCCCACAAAGCCTTCCTTGCCGATGGTGGCGACCTCGACCGCCATGCCGCGATCGGTTCCCGCCACCAGCGAATACACCGCCGACAACGGAAAATAGACCTCGCTGATCGAGCCGCCGGGCCAATAGGCGGTCTGTTTCATCTGCGCATGCTCAAGCTGCAGGTCGGGACGCAGCTGGGCGTACTCGCTGTCAGGCAGCTGGTTGAGGATGGCGTTGCGCCGAAACGGGTCCTCATTCATCGGTCGATCCCTCGCAGTCGTGCGATCAATACCTGGTATCTCCAAGGTTGGCCGCGGCCGTACCGGTCCTGCGGCCGGCGCCTTCGCAGGAGGGCTACCCGAATCGGGTCGATCGATGTCAGCGACACGACACAATGCGTACCCTCGTGGTTATGTCCGCGACCCGACACACCGATGGCTTTGCGCCGTTCGGGCGGGTGGTACTGGTGGCCTCCCAAGGCGGCATGAAAGCCCTCACCACCGTGGTGGCCGGCCTGCCGGAAAGCTTTCCGCTGCCCGTCGTTTTGGCCCAGCACCGCCGCGCGGTGCCCAACAGGCCCGATGTGCTGGCCGAGGTGGTGTCTCGCCACTGCCACCTGCCGGTGCGCGTCGCGAGCCACGGCGAGGCCAGCAACGCCCCGGGAGTGACCATCGTGCCCGCCGGCACCATCGCCACCATCGACGACTGTGACTTATGGTCGCTGACCACACCAAGCTGCAATGTCGGTATCGGCGATGCCGTATTAATGAGTTCGGCCGCGGCGGCGCGCACCATCGCGGTGATCCTGACCGGCCGGCTGACCGACGGCGCCGCGGGGTGTCGGGTGGTCAAACGCGGCGGCGGACGCGTGCTGGTACAAGATCCCTTCACCGCCGAGGCCTCCAGCATGCCGGCCACCGCGATCGCCACCGGCTGCGCCGATTTCGTCCTGCCACTCAAGCGTCTGGCTACCGCCGTGCTGGCGCTGACCACCGCACCCGGAGCCGCCGAGCTGCTCACCGTCCCGATCCCACCCTGGGCATGTCTGTCCACCTAGCACCCAGCGACGATGAGATGCGCTGCTATGCCCGCTGACACCTACAACAAGCCCGGAAGCGTGACGTGTCAGAACCGGTAGAACGCGACGATGCCCTCGCGCAACTCGATCGCGTGGTGGGCCTCGGTGAGCCCCAGCGAGTAGGGTCATTCCGGTTCGTTTTGGCCGATCAACGCTGGGAATGGTCGGATGCGGTGGCCCGCATGCACGGCTATGAACCCGGGACCATGACCCCCGACACCGACCTGTTGATCAGCCATAAACACCCCGAGGACCGCGAACGCGCCATCGACGGGATCAAACGAGTGCTCGCCGGGGAACCTTTCAGCAGCCGCCACCGCATCATCGACACTAATCGGCACACCCACTGGGTAGTCGTAGTCGGCGACCGCATGCTCGACGACACCGGCGCCGTCATCGGCACCACCGGATTCTTCGTCGACGTCACCGAAACCCTGCAATCCGACATCACCAATGCCGTCACCCACGTCGCCGCCGCACGCGCCGACATCGAACAAGCCAAAGGCGTCCTGATGGTCACTTACGGCATCACCGCACAACGCGCCTTCGACATCCTGGTCTGGCGCTCCCAGCAAACCAACACCAAAGTCCGCCAATTCGCTCAACAATTCCTCGCCGCCATGGCCGGCAGCATGCCGCCAGAAACCCAAACCCAAGTCGACCACATCCTGCTCACCACCGAAATCCCGCCGAAATGAAGCCGACTCGCTCCCGGCCCCCCAAACCGCAACCAGAGGAACCCACACCGCCGATGCCTGCCTCCACTACGGCCGAACAGCTCCGTCGCTGCCTAGATGCCGTCGCCTTCCCCGCCAGCAAGGACGATCTGCTCACCGCCGCTAACCGCCTCGACTGCGACGCCGACACCATCGCCGCACTACAAGCAATTCACCCTCAGACCTACACCAACTCCAGGCAAGTCGCGGCTTCACTCACCCTCCGAGACAACGACACCTCGCAAAACCCCGCTGATCCAGTTCCGGACAACTAACTTTGGAGGCCCTGACCGCTGCGTCGTTGCGACTGCTATTTCGGTCGAGAAAACGCTGCTGTCCAAAGCCTCCTCGCGGCGCTGATCGCGCCAACGCCGGTAGGTGGTGCGGCCGATGGTGGACGGCTTTCTCACGTCGACCGCGCAGACTGGCCGCGCGCTTGAGATGCGGCTCATGCTGCGGCCGCGTCGTGGGCGATGAGCGGGCGCCAACGCGGCGGCCTCAGCGCTGGTGCCGCAACGGGCCACGTAAACCCCCATCGGGACCGGGACGTGTCGGTTTCTCTTCGGCGCCGCGCAGTGAGGTAGACCTGACTGGCGTCGCGGCCGCGGGTCAACGCCACATGCGGGACTGCCCCGAGTTCAGTTGACTCGCGGGGTGTGATTTTCAGGCCGCGGTTGCGACTGGTGTGTGGAGCAGTTCGAACTCTATCGGGGTGAGCCTGCCGAGTGCGCGTTGCCGGCGGCGTCGGTGGTAGGTCCGCTCGATCCAGGTCACGATCGCCAGGCGTAGTTCGGCTCGGGTGGACCAGCGTCGCCGGTCGAGCACGTTGCGTTGCAGAAGGGCGAAGAACGACTCCATGGCGGCGTTGTCTCCGCACGCACCGACCCGGCCCATCGATCCGTGTAACCCGTTGTGCGACAGTGCGTGGACGAATTTTCGTGACCGAAATTGGCTGCCCCTGTCGGAATGAACGATCGTCGCGACAGGTGCGCGAAGCGCCACGGCGTGATCCAGGGCGGCCACCGCCAGCGAAGACTTCATTCGCGAGTCGATCGAGTAGCCCACGATCCGGTTGGAGTGGACGTCTTTGATGGCGCAGAGGTAGAGCTTGCCTTCGTCGGTGCGGTGCTCGGTGATATCGGCCAGCCAGACCTGGTTGGCGGCCGGGGCGCCGAACTGACGCTGGACGAGGTCGTCGTGGACCGGTGGTCCGGATCGACGGTTTAGTCCACGTTTCTTGGCGAAGATCGACCAGATGCGCTCCTGGGAACACAGCCGTGCGACGCGGTTCTCACCGGCGGTGATCCCGCGCCCGGGAAGTTCGTCTGCGATGAATCGGTAGCCGAATGCGGGGTCGTCGGCGTGGATGTCGCGGGCGGCGTTGATCAGGTGCGCATCGTCCCAATCTCGCTGCGACAGCGGTGCTTTGCGCCATTTGTAGAACGCCTGGGTAGAGAATCCCAAGACCCGGCAGGTCACCGTAACAGGGATCCCGTCAGCGGCAAGGTCGAGGACCAGCGGGTACATCATTTTGGGTTAGCGTCCCGGGACAGGTAGCCGACCGCGCGGCGCATCACCTCGGCCTCCTGCTCGAGGAGTTTGATCCGCTTGTGCGCCTCGCGCAGCTGCGCGGCTACATCGTCAGCAACGGCAGATGGCGTGCTGGCCCGGTCGCCACCGTCTTGGCGGTCGGCGATCTTGAGCCAGCGGTGCAAGCAGGCTTCCGAGATGCCGAAGTCCTTCGCGATCTGGCGCAGCGGCGCCTCGCCCTTGCGGGCCACAGCGATGACGTCGGCTCGGAACTCGGCAGGAAACGGTTTCGGCACGAGCTGATCCTTCCAGCGAGGACGAATCCTCACAGGTCAGGAGTCAACCAAACTGGGGGCAGTCCCTGCGGCAGTGCACGGACGCTGTGTTCACCAAGGATGGCCATGGGTGCTCAACGACGCCGTATTCAGCCAGGTGCTCTTGCGGCTGCAGGGCGGTGACGACGCCAACCGCACCGCGATGGCCGCCACCCAGCGCGACGGAACCTGCTGGCTCGGCGGCACCGTCGCAGAGCTAGGCGCAGCCAGCTTGCATTGAACCACTCGACAAATATCGCCGAGATGGTGAACACCCTCGTGCATCGCTTGGCGGGACACGCACGGCTTGCCAGTTTGCGCTGTGCGGCCGCCGGTGCGCTCCTCTTTAGGGCAATCGGATCGCTGGCCCGTCCCAGCCCGTGTGTCGGTGCGCAATTAACTTCGGTTGATAGAACTACGTGATCAAAGTTCCAACAGCAAAGCGCAACTGCGGTCCTCAAAGCGACTTATCGCTAGGGTGGGAACACTATGTCGACCACAATTAGTGACCTCCGCGCCACCTGCGTCAACACGCCGAATGAATAGGGAACTGCCGACTGGTCTCGACATTCAGTACGACCTCGGCAACGGACACCCACTACTCGGGCACCGGATGCCTGATCTCGACCTCCTCACCCCCACTGGTCCACTGCGACTATTCACACTTCTCCACGACGCCCGCGCGGTGCTGCTCAACCTCGGCACGCCTTGGGATTTCGACATCTCTTCGTGGGCACATCGGGTGAAAGCCATCGACGCCGAGTACGCCGGGCCGTGGGAAATTCCCGTTCTGGGCGAAGTAACAGCCCCCGAAGCCGTATTGGTTCGACCCGATGGATACATCGCCTGGGTGGGAGATGGCACCGATACGGGCCTGCACGCGGCCCTGACTACGCGGCTCGGGCGCAAGGAAAATTGAGAGTCAATCGATGGTGGGCGGCATAACTGCTTCGCCGGCCCCCGGGTCATAACCGGGGAAGACTTCATTTCTGCGAGAACTCGGGGGAGTCGCGCGGCGATCTGTAGTGGCGGGGTCTCCGCCAGCGCCGAGCCGGACCGGCGCAGCCGTTCAGCGCGCGATGTCGCTGTCGTCGGCGACAATCAACGGCAGTCGAAACAACAGGTAGGAGGACGGGGTCGTGGGTGCACTCGATGCCAACCCAGCTGACCTGTTGCGGTTCGCCGACGCCTATTCCGAGCTGGCCACGCGTGCGGCACAGATTTCCCCGCAGGCAGCCCAGGAGGTGCAGCGCATCGCCGACACCCACGGCCTGATGGGTTATCCCACCGCGGTCGGGATCGCTGCGGGACTCGCGAAGGCGGAAGGTCCGCTGCAGGCGAAGGTCGACGACTTCGACGCGTATGCGCAGCGGTTGACTGAACACGCCGCCACCTACACCACCGCCGACGGCAGCGGGACCGCGAAACTCGACGGTCTTGACTTCGATCCCAGCAACCCTCCACCCAACGGACACACCGGCGATGTCCATGAAGCGGGCTTCGGAGAGCGCGGGCCCGGCATCGACGGAGGACCGGTTCCCCTGGACACCGGTGGTGGCATCGAGTTTCACCGGCGCTGGACCGATAAAGATCTGTTCCCTCACGCGCCCTCGGCGGCCGACATCAAGCAGGACAGCGTTGGTGACTGCTACTTTGACGCCACGATCGGGGCGATCGCGGAGGCCAACCCTCAGTGGATCAAAGACCGGGTCCATTTCGACGAGGACAACAACTCCTTTGATGTGACGTTGTGGAACGGCCATGCGTGGCAACACATTACGGTCACCCAAGACGACATCCAGACCGATATCGACCATCACGGAGCCAGTTGGTTGGATAACGGGCAGCCCAATGCGCCGTTGTGGCCCAGCGTGATGGAGTCGGCGTACGCGAAAATGCAATGCCCTGGCGATGACCTCGGACATGCACTCGATTACGGGATCGGGCGCGGCGGCTCAGCCCCAGATGCGTTGCAGGCGTTGACCGGTAACCGCGGGGTGAGTATCGACCCGCGGGAGGTGTGGTGGACCAATCAGCACATCGATCAGTCGATCTCGGGGGCGCTGGCCAGCCATCAACCGGTGACGATCTCGACCACCCCCACCGGTGGACCACTGCTGAACACTCACGTCTACATCGTCGAAGGCATCAGCGGCAGCGGCAGCGACGCCCAGCTGACGCTGCGTAACCCCTGGGGAGGCAACCCCAACGATCCGGGGAACCCTCTGATTCAGGTTCGGCTTGGCGATGTCATCGGCTCCGGACCGACCGGCAAGTTCGGCGGGCTAGGAACCCATCCAACGTTCAATGTCAACATTGGAGAACTGGGGAAATGAACCGTTCAACAAAGCTATGGGCTTTGGCGGCAACCACATTGGTCATCATCGCGGCCGCAGCGTATATCGGGGCGCAGTATGTGTTCGCGCACAAGCCGTCCTCGCTGGCCAGCCTGCCCGAGTATCCGTTCGTCGGCTCCGCCTACCCGCTCGATGCCGTGCCCGGGCCTGAGCGTGCCCGTGCCGAAGCGGCGTTGCGTCAATTCGCCGCCGGTGTTGAGCCCGGCTACCGGCCGACCGCGGAACGGTTTCTGGCGAGCAAGGGCGACTTCATCTGGGACGCAGTGCGTAACAGCGTTGGCGGCTACCTGTCCGCAACGAGCTTGCGGGTTCACAACGCGGGGCAAACCAGGCCGAATGGTGAGGACCTTGCATTCGTGGTGTGGTCGCGCACCAACCGGTTACAGCGGTGGTTTAACCCCACCCAGATCCTGGCCGTCGGCTCTCAAGACGCCCTGCAGCCCGCAGCGGCCGGCGACCAAGTCCACGTCTACGCCTACTTCGACCTCACACCGGAGCGCGCATGAGCATCGACCAAGATCGGATTGACCAGGACGACGCCTACTGGCTTCGCATGATGGGCACCCGGTGGTCACAGCCGGAGCTGTCTGCCGGCGACGTCGCCGAGCTACTCGATATCGGTGACCCCGCAGACTTGCCGCGGCGCGCACCTCGGCTGCCGAGCCCGCAGCGTGAGCCTGGCGCTGCTCAACGGTGGTCGCACGCAACGATTTACAACTACATTCTGCTGCACCAACCAGAACTGCGGGACCGGGTCCCTCGGCTGTATCCGTTCACCGCGGCACTGGCCCCGGCCGCGTTCCTGTTCGGTCAGGTTGTCGACGGGATGGCCGTGCACGCGTGGCAGCCCGGCGATGGACGGGGCCCGATCGCGGTGGCCTATGCCGGACACGAGCAGCACGAAAACGAGCTCTATCCGCTCGCCGCACCGTTGTTGGCGCGCCTGCCGTGGGCCACGGCGGTCTGCCTACCGGAAATATCGACCCACAGGGCCAACGACGGCGGTTCAGCGCCCTACGTCGCCGTGGCAGACCGCCATCATCGCGTGGCCACCTGCGGCTGGTTCGAGGTGGCCGGGCTCCTACGGGTCGACCTTCCGTGGTGGCCGCCGGCGTTGCGGAATGTCGACGCGATCGCGGCCTGGCAGCCGGGTGCCCCGGTGCAGCGCATCCGAGCCCGGGTGGGGGATGGCCCGGATCCGCGACGGCTGGCAGCTCTTGTCACCACGGACACGACGGAATACGTGAGCTCTCTGGTGGGCCGTGCGATCGAGTACCTCAACCGGGACGCGGCATCGGGATGCATCGGTGATCAGGATCGCCAGCAGATACCCGCCCGGCCCGGTCTGCTGCATGCCGCGGTAGCCGATGTCGACCTCAGCCGCCCGGCAGTGCAGATCACCAAGGCGGAGGTGGCGGTGCTGCTGCACCAAGTCTGCGACGATCCCGCGATCGCCGAGGACATGCTCAAGCTGCTTGTGGGTCATAGCCCGATCTCCGATGTTCTTGCGATCCCCATCGCTTCCAATCCGTTGGCACAGGAATGGATCACCCGCCTCGAGCCTGCTGATGGCCGCGAGCTCGGGTTCTGGCGGGCGCGGGCCAACCGCGCCGCCGCGGCGGACATGATGACCTACCGGGACCCGTTCAATCCCCACTGCTGGGTCGTGGCGAGCCGGGACACCATCTACTCGACGGTGGGGCGATCGGTCCCGGCGACTGGCCAACTGACCGAATTGTTCTACGAGCGCGACGGCGGTATGTTCCGCGACTCACGGGGCGCGGTGTGGCCTTTGCCCGCAACAGGTTTCGGAGTGACAGACGCCGGGCCTAGCGGCGGCAGAGCAGGCAAGCAGACGTTGGTGCAGATCCTGACGAACTTGATTCTGGACGCCAGCGGCGACATCACACGCTACGAGGTGCCCTACAGTCCCACCTCGCCGTTGGCGCAGCTGGTCGCTGGCACGAAGCCGCCGTTGGTGATCAGACCGGGCGACCCGGTCCTGGCGATCGAGAATTGGGGACGACACTGATGCTGCCTGAGCCGCCGCAAACCTGGGAGGAAGCCAGGCCGTTGTTGCGGTCCATCTTGCGACCGTCCACCTACGCCAGCTTGCGCAGATCCGGTGAGGCGGTCGCGTGGCGGCAGCCGGTGTCGGCGTTCGCACATGAGTTGGTGGCGCTGGATTTCCCGCAGGCGCGCCTCATCGTCACCGTCGCGAACACCAAGCAGTGGGGTGTGAGTTGGCGGGAGGCGTTCGCCGCCGGCCGAGACAATGTTGCAGCGCTTCACCCGGTGAGCACCGAGGTGTCGTGCACCGAGGCGCCGGCGTTCTACGACGTCGAGCAGGCGACCTACATCAGCTCGGCGATTCTGACGCCCGGGTGGCTGGCAGGGTTCGGCCGGCCGGAGGGGCCGCGCCCGGTGGCGTTTGTGCCCAGCGAAGACGTCTTGATCATCGGCAGCGACGACCCTGATGAGGGGGCGAAGTTCTTCGAGGTCGCCGAGAAGATGTATTGCGAGGCCGAAAGACCGGTCTCGCCAGAGGGATTCACCGTCCACGGCGGGCGGCTGGTGCCCTTCGACAAGGCCGGTCCGCATCCGTTAAGACGGTTGGCAGTGCGGGCGCGCACGTGCGCGGCGTTTCGCCAATACGAGGAACAGACCGAGTTCTTGAAGCAGGCCTACGAGGATGACCTGGTCGCGGTGTATGTGGCGGCCGCACAAGTCATCGAAACCGGGCACGGTCTGGCCTCGGCCACCGTGTGGGGTGAAGGGGTGACCTACGACTTACCCGAGGTCGACTACATCGTGTTCATCGACAACAACCACGAGCAGTTCGTGGTGCCGTTCTCGGTGGTCGTCGACGTGGTCGGGATCGCGCCGACATCGGCGGTGTTCCCGCGGCGCTATCGGGTCTCCGGGTGGCCCGAACCAGCACTGATGGAGTACCTGCGCCTGCACGCCGTGCCGCTGAATGCGTCCTGAGTGCCGCGGCGGCCGACGACGGGCCGGTAGCATCGACGCTGGTCGAGTGGTCAACGAGGTGTGCCCCGTGGAACGTAGAACGCCGAAGAAGGTCGTGGTGTCGAAGGCTGCGGTGAAACGCTCTGCGATGCGCGCTGTGAAGGCGTCGGCCAAGTTGGAGGGGCGGGTCGTTCCGGCCGGCCACCAACGATCGGCCGCCGCGCAGGCCTATCTCGCAAAGCCGCAGCCGCCGACGCGCTGATACCCCTTCCGCTCATCGAGGGCCTGGGCGCGGCGCTGGAGGATCTGCGACGCCTATCCAGAAGACGCTGGCTCCGGTGTGGGTAGGCCACACCTGGCGTCTGAGCGGGTGGATTCCGACTAAAAATTCGTCGGCATCGTTCCGACGGAAACGGTGGATCTGGTCGGTACTTCGTAGGTAGGTGCCTAAGAAGGGCCACCGTTGATCTCATGGAAGGACCACACCGCCGATGACCGAGCACCAGGACACCACCCCCGAACCGACATCCGAACGGCCTGGCCGGGTGGGCGCGATCACCCGCGCGGCTGTGGCCGTGGCCGTCGGCATCGGCTACGGGTATTGCACCAACGACGTCGGCCAGGCCCTCACCGCTACCGGTGTGGCGCTGAGCCTGCTGCGCGAGGCCTTCGGGCGGCCGTCGCGGTGAGCGCGGACTCCTGCCTGGTGTCCCGCGTGCGTGCCACACTTATGCCATGCCCCGCAATCGCACCAGGGTGAGCACAACGGTCGACGCCGATCTGCTCGCCAGCGCGCGCACTCTGCGGGCCGGCGCCAAGGACCACGCCTTATTCGACGAGGCCCTGGGCGCGCTCCTGGCCGCCAACCGGGCCGCCGAGGTCGACGCGAGCTACGCCGCCTACGACGAGCACCCGGCCGATGAGCCCGACCAGTGGGGCGAGGTCGCCGACTGGCGCCGGTCTGCGGGTCGACGATGACCTTGCCGGCGCACGGTGAGCTGTGGTGGTGCGAGATCCCCGGCTCGGGCGCGCGGCCAGTGGTGGTGCTGTCCCGTGATGCGGCGATTCCGAAGTTGCGGCGCGTGCTCGTGGCGCCATGTACGACGACGGTGCGGGGGCTGGCCAGCGAGGTGGTGCTCGACCCGAGTGACGATCCGGTGCCTCAGCGTGCGGCGGTGAATCTGGATTTGGTGGAAAGTGTGCCGGTGGCGGCCCTGGGGACGCGGCTGGGTCGGCTGGCGGATTCGAGGATGGCGGCGGTGTGCGCCGCGTTGGTGGTGGCGGTGGGCGGCCGATAAGTCAGCGGCGCCGGCGGCGTTCGGTGTCGAGATCGACGACGTCGACGTGCTGATGCTCGACGCCCCCGGCTGCGGTGGCGGTCTGGTGTTCGGCGACGGCGGCGGCGATGCGGTCAGCCATCTTGCTGATCGTCTCGTCGGTGATGTAGACCTTGGCGGCCTGGCGGCCGATGCGCGCGAGGCGGGCGACGTGGTCGAGGTCGTCAGAGATGTCCTGGCGGGCGGTGTCCTCGCTGACGGTGAGTCCGTGCCGGTCGGCGAGCAGGGAGACCAGCATTGCGGCGCGGTCGTCGAGCCAGGGAGAGCGGCGTGCTTTGGTCATCGTGGCTGAACCGTACCGGCCGAGGGCAGCGCGCCGCGCGCCGGTCGGGTACTACCAGTGCTCTCGCGTGATGCGGCCATCGCACGGTTGCAGCGGGCACTTGGTAGCGCCGTGCACGACGGCGGTGCGCGGGCTGTGCCAGCGAAGTGGTGTTGCAGCCCGAGGATGAGCCCGTGTCCCGTCCCGGGGCGGTGAACCTGGATTTGGTCGACGGCGTTCCCGTCGTCGCGCTGCATGCCCGCCTGGGGCGACTGGCTGAGGAGCCGATGCGGGCGGTGTGCGCGGCGCTGGCTGTCGCTGTGGACTGGCGGGCTTGAGAAAAGGACGCTGCAATCGGCGCGCAAGTGTCGCCTGGTGTCACAGTTATCGGGGAGAATCGGGGCTAGTTGTTGGATTGATCCAGGTAGGAGACGTGGTGTGGCTGAGTTAGACGCCAATCCGGCTGATTTGGTGCGCTTCGCTGACGCCTATTCGCAGTTGGCGCACCGTGCGGCGCAGATTTCGCCGCAGGCCGCCGACGAGGTGCAGAAGGTGATCGACACCCACGGACCGATGGGCTATCCCACCGCGGTCGGGATCGCGGCCGGTCTGGCCAAGGCCGAAGGGCCGGTGCAGGCTAAGGTTGCTGATTTCAACACCTACGCCCAGCGGCTCACTGAGCACGCCGACACCTACACCCGGGTCGACGGCCAGGACGCGCAGCGGTACAAGGCAGCGGACTTCTCCACCGATCTGCCCGGTACTGGGCAAGGCAAAGACTCCCCGGCCACACCGTTGGACTCCAAGACGTGGAAGCCCGGCGACAAACGCCACATGCCTTACATCGCAGGCAAAGGCGGAAAGGGGCCGCCGAACACTGCCGATGCGCCGCCGTGGGTCGATATCTACGACAGGACCAAAGATCCTGATCAAGTGCCGCACAGTTTCGTGCGCTCTGATGAGATCCCCGGGGTGAAAGTCCTGCCGCCCAATCAATTAGGCCCGGCGCCGTTCTATGACGAACATGGCAACGAGATCCAATACGTTGAGCTGACCCCGAAGTCGGGGGTGTGGGTGCCGCAATCGGATTTCCCTGGCGCCAAGATGTATTCGCCGGGTGTTACGCCAAACCCTTTGCCGCCCTATGGGTATGACGAATGGCTGCCGGGCTCAGGGATCTATCTGTGGCACGGCGATATGGTTCCCGAGCCGTATAACCCGCATAGCATGCTGCCCGGGCAGACCACACCGCAATAGGCGTGCGCCATCCGACCCCGCGCGGGTGCGACGGCCACGGCGGCAGCCGCGCGGGTGATCGCGTGCGTTCGCCGAATAGTCATCACGGGGAAGGGAATCATGATTACGCTTCTGGCCAGTCACAACGAAGAGTTGTACAAGATTGAGCCTCGATGTGTGGCCGACATCGCCGACTTGGTCCGCGGCGACCGACTGCAAGTACTGACCAGTACTGATGGCACGCTCGATTTCTGGTTCAGCCATCACCAATGGCTGCGAGTCAACCGTCAAGCGACCGGGTTGCTGTTGGCCACCACCCGCTTTACCGCCCACGAGGTACCGCTGCTGCGCGGCGACATCGTGATCGCCGCCCACGACAGCGACGGCCACCCCGCGAGTCTCACCGACACCCAGATGAACCGGCTCATCAGCAGCGAACAAAGCTGGCGCGAAAGACGTATCCTGCGCCGCCGCTTCAGCCGAGACCTTCGCGCGCAACGCCGTACTCGTGCCGCCGCCGAGGCCGCCACCCGACAATCCCTACTCAAGGGTGCCGCGCGCCGCGGCTAAGCGATCGCGACCGTATCGGCTGTTAGGCCTCGGTCCGCCACTGTGGGCCATCGAACGGTGAGGGTCCGCGGAGCACTCCGTCCAACCGCAGCAGGAGCCGCAAATGTGGGTTGGTCTCCGGCGGGTTTGCCTGCACGACGCTCAAACGCGTTTGACCGCCGGAGATCACGGCGCTGACGTAGTCGATCAATGGGTCGGGTACGTAACCCAAGTGGAGGTCGCGGTGAGTGATTCTGATCGCCGCCGGGTTCACCGGGTTGTCGGGTTCACGCTGTAGTCCCAGCACGGCGTCGCGCGCCAGCGCCGAAATTGCGCGGCTGGCCTCGTCAGTGCAGTAACGGATGCCGTGCGGCAAGAACCGCGCCTCGGTGCGGCCGTCGGCCTGGTCAATCTCTGGTAGCGCAATGAGTTCGATCGTGTCGCCCTCGCGATATCCGCCCGAGGCGGTGAGGATCTCCCACGAATCAGCGTCTTCAGCCAGGTTCAGGCTCGCCAAGTACTGTGGCCTGTCGGCTCGCTTGGCGCCAATCACACGCTCGGCGAACGCGGAAAACATTTGGGCGCGGCGATAGCGTCGGCGGACGTCGCTGAAGCCGATCAGGGGCACGAACGACGGATGCTTCACTGCCGTCTGCAAGTACGCGAACTCGAAGGTGCCGTCGACGAGTTTGTCGAGGAAGCCTATTGCCCAATACGTGCTGTCAGGGTCGCGTCTAGTCACGATGAGCCGCGCCACTGTCGCGGGAGTCTGGATCGCGTTGGTGCGAAACAGAAGACCGCTATGCGCCATCGATCAGTCGCCTCCAATTCACTGCGAGACCTTCGGCAACAAACCTACGGGTCGCGGCCTGGGAGAGCTTGAGACCATGCGGCTCTTGATGATTGGGCACTGGTCAGCGGCTTTTGCGGAGCACGTGCACTCGGGCTTTCGGGGCGATGAGCGGGGCGCCCTTGGGTCCCTTGATGTAGTCGCCGATGTATTTGGGCTTGCGCCAGCTGTGGTTGGGGCCCCAGGCCTGTTGGCGCCAGTGGCCGGTGACGGGGAAGCGGTGGTTGTAGGTGTGGCTGGGCTCCCCGCCGGGTTCAGAGGTGGCGGCTCGGGCTCGCAGGTCGACGATCGTCACGGTTGAGGGTTCTCGCGGCGGAAGCTGTGCGGGCTGGTGATCATCGGTGTCCGATGGTTGGGACTGCGGCGGTGGAGGAGGTCCGATGGTGCGGGTTTCGGCGACGTTGGCTTGGGCCATGAGTAACCAGGCCGCTCCTACGACGCTGACGAAGGGGTGCGCGCTTTCGGTGTTGTGGGCTTCCTCGGTGCGCGGCACTTCGGGTTTGGCCATGATGGTTTGCGCTGCCCAGACCGGGGAGGTGGTGTCGGCGAGCCGTAACACCTCAGGGTTTTGGTCTTCGCGTGAGAACGGCACCATTTGCAGCAGGCCATCTGGTCTGCTCCACCACCACACGCCGTCCCAGGAGATGTCGATGATGGTGGCGACGTCTGGGGTGAGGCCTTGGGCGATGTAGGCAGGGTTGTTCAGCCCGGCCTCGACGGCGTCGGGTTTGAGCGTTCCCGACGGGACGGTGCCCGCCGATTTCGCCCAGCACAGCATGCCGGTGGGCGCCGGTAACGCGGCTGCCGGTGTCCATTCCGGTAGGGACTGGGCAGCATCCAAAACGACGTCGACCATGTCGCGGGCGACCCAGTAGAGCTCCGCGGTGCGCAGGGCCTGGGCTTCGGCCCTGATGATGGGGGCGGTGTCGGCGAATCTCGCGATCAGACGTTGAATTCTTTTCGCCGTGGCGATGTCGTGCGCTGAAGCATTCGCCGGTGGTGGGACCTTGTACTGGTCGAATGAGATCTCCGCCGTGGCCTCGAGCGCGCTGCACCACTGCCGGCGGATGATCGGAACGCTCGTCGCCGCCCAGGGCGCGCCACGCCGCCGGCTCATGCGAGCTCGAGGAATGAGTCGATGCGCCATTCCTCGGCGCTGACAATTGGGCAATTGATGTGGGCGAGCAGCATGCAAATTATTCTGCGCCACCATCCGCGCCGGCCGGTCGGCACCTATCGACGTCGTGTGGCACGGACGGCGAAGCGATCGCGCGCTCAGTCGCTCTGGCATGCCGCAGCCGCGGCCGCGCGGTCTTTGACGGTGATCGGCAGCTGGTACTTGACGGTGACGGTGAGATAGCGGACGACATAGGCGCATCTGCCGATCGCGGGTAGCCATTCGGACAAGGTGGAGTCGCCTTTGCTGCTGTTGGCCGAGCTGGACACCGCGATGAGCTCGGTCATGTCATTGGCGAAGATCCGGCGCTGCTGCAAATCCCATTGGGCCGCACCGGCATTCCACGAAGCCCGCAGCGGCACGATGTGATCGACTGCCACGTGTTTGAGGTCGACGACTTGCCCGGTGTAGGGGTCGGGCTCTAGCCGGCCTGCGATGACCTTGCAGTCCCGCGTTCCCGGCTTGTATTCGATATCATGTAACGAATTGTGCAGCAAGCGGTTTCGGGTATCGCAGCCGGTGTGATCGAGGGGATCGTTCCAGGCGGGGCCGAACACGCAGCCGTGTCCTTTTCCGCATCCGCGGTCATACCCGGGTACGGGGTTTATCTGGTCGACGACTCGTACCTGTGCGAGTAGGCCGGCCACAGAGCCGGTGGCCGGCGGCGCCGCTGGGCCGGCTTGGCTGACACCGAGGTGGGCGCAGCCGACAGTGATCACCGCGGCCGCAACCACGGCCCACCGGCTGGCGCGGTGCCTTCGGGTTGTAGTGGCGGTGGCGTGCATGCTGCCGACCGTAACGCCGTCTCATGACAGGGCGAGCAATTCGTCCGTCCGCACAGCGCGGTTGCCCCAGGGGCGTCGAGCTGTTGCGTCGGTGATGTCGGTTCGGTCGTCGATAATGGGCTGGTGTCTGAGCCTTTGCACAGTAGTCGGCAGGCGCCGAAACTGCCTCCCGCGCGAATCCAAGATCTGACGATGTTGGTTCGAGTTCCTGGCCGGCCCGAGGCGATCCGCGCGTTCACTGATGCCGAGCACGCTCTCGCCGAGCACTATGCCTCCCAAGAAGGGGGCGTGATTACCACGCTCGGGAGTGACTGACACTGCTATGCACGCCACGATGGGTGAGCAGGAAAGAGGTGGGCGGTGGAGCGATTTCAGCCGCGCGGTGTTCGAGTTCGCGTGCGTTCTGGCTGCCACGAAGTCCGACGGCTGGCCTTCCTGGGCGAGGGCGACACCGGCCTGGTGTTTCGCTGGGTCTTCGACGAACCACATAGAGCCTGGGTGGAGCTCGGCCGGCCCTGGCCACATGCGCGTGGCTGGGCCGAATTCGTGATCGGGTGGAGGTTCGTTGAGCCGACATCTCGAAATGACTGACGGAGGTGGCGCCGGTACGATCGACGCGAGCGGTTCTTCCGAGGCGGGCGATGACGCCCCGCGGAGCGCTCGGCGATGGCTATCTTGTAATGGCGCTCGAAAGCTCCCCTTCTGCATCAACTTTCGTGAGGATTGCTGTGCGCGACGAATTGTTTTCCGGCTTCAGCGAAACCGGGTGGGATGAGGCACCCTGGGATGCCGAACCCAGGTTCACTGCCGACGAGCTGCAGATTCTGCTCAATCCGACGCTATCGGCCGCGGAGGCCGCCGAGCGCGTCGGCTGCGTGGTGCGCGACGTTCTTCGGCTGCGCCGAACAGGCTAAAAGCAACAGGCTGACACCTTGACTTTCAGCGCTGTTCTGAATCCCTGTGTGGCAGTGAGTCGCTTGCGCCTGATGCTGCGTGCATGAGGACGTCGGTGGCGACGACGAGGTCACCGCGTTGTTCGACGAGGCCGTTGCGGCGCAGCTGGCCGAGGTAGGTCGAAAAGGTGCCGCCACTGACGCTCACATCGGCTGCCTGGGCGATCTGATCTCGGGTCAACCCGTTCGGGTAGGCGTCGATGGCTGCTTGGAGCATTCGCGCCGCGCCGGCGCGCAGGATGCCGAGGTAGTGCTGCTGGAGTTCTTGGGCGGTCATGGGTTTGGGCCGGTGGCCGACGTATTGCCAGCCGGCCTCGGTCAAGGTGAACCCGGTGGCGTTTTCGTCGATGAGTCCGGCGCGGCGCAGTTGTCCGAGGTAGGTCGACCAGGTGCCGCCGGTGTGCTTCATTCGCGCGACCGTGGCCCACTGGGATTTGGTGAGTCGCAGTGGGGCCATTCGGGCCAGCGCGGTGATCATGCGGTGCGCTCCGGAGCGAAACCGCAACGGCGCGTCACTGTTTGGTTCGGCCGGTTGGCCGAGGGTGGTGGGGGAGCATGGGTCGCCGTTGTGCTGTGCGGTGGCAGCGTTGGTGGGGCGTGGTTGGCTCGGGTGCTTGGGGTCGGCAGGCCGTGTGGGGGATGTGGTCTCGTGCGCTGGTGGGGTAGGCGCTGTCGGCGCGGTGGTGAGGGTGTGCAGTGCCGAGTTGATCAGTTCGGCGGCTGAGCGCAGTGCCTTGACGACGTGGGGGTCTTCGTGACGTCGTGTCTGAAGGTCGGTCAGTTGTGCGCGCAGTGTGGCGATTTCGCTCTCGCGCTGCTCGAGGAGCTGGGCAGAGGAGGACGCCTGTCGGGTCGCCTGGTCTGCGCGTGCGCTGGCGGCGGCGAGTTGGCTGCGGAGGGTCTGTATTTCGGCGTGAAGGGTGTGTGGGTCGTTGTGGTGGGCGCGTTCTCGTGTTGCGGCGATCTCTGCGCCGAGTTTGTCGAGGTCGATGTCGGCGCGTTTCTTCGGGACCACCCGTGTTTGTCCTGGCTTGGGTGTGGCGTGCGAATCGAAGGTGGTGAACATCGGAAAGGTTGTGCGCTTGAGGATTCGGAGGAACCCGGGGCTCCACACCCATCCTTCGCCGACGGCCAGTGATGGCAGGGATGCTATGACTTGGCGGGCGGTGGTGTCGTCGTGGTCGGCGTTGACGTTGATCCAGTCTTGGACGGCTTTGATCGAGCGGGGTCCGGTCATGCGGAGCAGGATCACCGTCTCCATCAGCTCTAATACGGATTTCGCGGTTTCTTGTGCGCGCTGGCTGACCACTGTGAGGCCCAGGCCGCGGTGGCGGCCGCGTTTGGCGAGGTCTTCCATTGCGCCCAAAAGTCGTGCTGTGTCGGCTGATACGCGTTGGGGGATGAGGACGTCGGCTTCTTCGATCACTACGTGGAGGGGGTCGCGGTTGCGGTGGTAGAGCCGTTCGGCGAATGCGGTGGCAAATGTGCGTGCTTGGGCCTTGCTCATGTGTGATAGGTCCAGCACGGCGGGGATCCGGTCGTCGACGATGAGGTCTGCGAGTAACTGGCCGGCGGTTGGTTCCAGGGGGACGTCGTGGTGGTCTCCGCCGAAGATGACGAAGGGCAGGCCTGGGCCCTTGCCGTCGGCGCTGGAGCGGATGCCCCACCAGTCGCCTTTGACGTCGAGTACGACCACTGGCAGGCCGGCGGTGTGCATGAGTTCGACGAGTCGGTGTGTGACGGCGGATTTTCCGCCGCCGCGGTTGGCTAGTACCGCGACACCGGCGGTCACGATTTCAGGTGGCAGCTGGACGCCGGGCGCGAGGTCGATTGCGCCTGGTCTTGTGGTGTCGGCCTGGGTGCTCATGCTGGCCTCATGGGGCGACGATAGCGCCGTAGAGCGACGTTGCGGCTTTTTACCTGACGCGGGCGGCGGCGGCTGCGACGAAGGCGGTGCAGGCGGCGGGGTCTTTGCGGCCGGTCGCGGATTTGAGGCGGCTGTTGGCGTCGACGCCGAATGGGTGGACGGTGTGGATGGCTTGGCCGACGTTGTCTGCGGCCAGGCCGCCGGCGAGGATGACCGGCAGCGGGTGGAGGCGTTCGACGATGCGACGGCTGGTGGTCCAGTCGTGCGTGAGGCCGGTGCCGCCCAAGCGGGTTTCGGTGCGGCTATCGAGCAGGAGCGCGTGGGCGGCGGTGGCTGCTTCGTCGGCTTCGTCGATGCTCTGTGGGCCGGTGATGTGCACGGTGCGGATGATGCGGCGGTGCGCGCGTTGGCGCCAGAGTTCGCGCGCGGCAGTGGCGGTCAGCTCGCCGTGGGCTTGGATGGTGTCGACGCCGAGGAGGTCTGCCACTTCGCAGATGCGGGAGGCCTCGGTGAGGTGGGTGACCAGCACCGTGGAAACGAACACCGGGGTGGCCGCGGCGAGGTGTTGGGCTTGTTCGATGTCGAGTTCATCTTCGCTGAGGTGTGTGGTGCCAACGATCAGTCCTATTGCGTCGGCGCCGGCGGTGACCGCGGCCGCCAGGTCGTCAGTCGTGCCGATGCCGCAAATCTTCACGCGCACAGCAGGATTCATGGCGGCGGGTAGTTAGTCGCGTTGGGCGCGTATGTAGAGGAAGAACGGTTGGGTGTTTAGTGCGTGGAGCAGCTCGGCGTCGATGTCAGCGGTGGGCTGGATCTGTGGTTCTTCGACGGTGTCGATGCTGAAGCCTGCGCGTCGGAGTTCACCGAAGATGCTCGATAGGGGCCGGCGGTATGACTGGGCTGTCACCTCGAGGCCACCCCAGTTCCACACCTCGCTGACCAGCTGCGTGCGGTGGTAATCCGCGCGATCTGACAACAGCCATCCGGTGATGGGGTGGTGCATGGAGAAGACCAGCGTTCCGCCGGGCTTGAGGCAGCGGTGAAGCTCTCGCATCAGCGGAGCCCAGTCTTGGATGTAGTGCAGGACTAGCGAGGCCACGACGACGTCCACGCTGGCGGGTGGGGCGATGTCGGTGGGCTGGTCGAGGTCGACGAGTTTGAACTGCGCCGCAGTGCCGAGCCGTTGACGGGCGAGCTCGATCATTTGCGGCTCGGCGTCAACGGCGAGGACCTCGGCGGCTCGTTGGACCAGATGGGTGGTCAGGCCGCCGGCGGCGCATCCCAGTTCGAGAACGCGTTTTCCGCTCAAATCGCCGGCCAGTTCAAGGATGGTGGGCCGGTCGTATTGGTTGTTGACCGGATTCCTCACCGACCAGGCGGCGTAGGCGCTGGCGTGGTCTTTGAACAGCGAGGTGGCGGTCATTGGCTTCATCGTAAGCACCGCGGGCACCCAGTTAGCGCCAAGCGATGTCGCTTCCGGGCCTCTTCTCGTCTTTCGGAGTCGCATCGAGTCGCGTGGTGAAGTCGCATAGAGTCGCTTTTGGCTTCTAGGCTGGCTTTGTGGCGAATTTGTTGAAGGCGCTTCTCGACGAACGTCACATGCACGCTTACTCCGAATTCATCGCTGAATATAAGCGCGTGGCCCGGGAATTAGACCTGCCCCGCAATGCCGTTCCGCCCACGAAATCGCAGTATTACCGCTGGGTCGGAGGTCAGGTGCGGACCCTTCCCCAAGGGCATCACTGTGTGGTGCTCGAGCAGATGTTCTCGGGCTGGACGGCCAAAGAGCTGTTCGGCCATGAACAGCCTCGCGGCCCATCAGTTGCAGTGGATGACGATGTGCTCGCCGGGATCGGGCCAGGCCTAGATCCTGCGCTGTTGGGAGGGTTGTGGGCGACGGGCTACCTGATCAGTGGCGGCTACCGGCACGTCGATCTGTCGACGGTCACCGTGCGGGGAGCGGGGATCGTTTCCCGCAACTATCCGCCGGCGCCGCGCTTTGAAGGTCATTCGGCCGGGCACGAAACCGATGTCACCGCACGGCTGTTCGGTCGACACCTGATGGGTCATTTCCGTAATCACAACGACCGCTACTTCTTTGGCTCGCTGCATCTTGTGATGCTGCCCGGTGAAACGATTCTCGACGGCTACTACACCGGTTTTCTCAATGACGCTGCGGTAGTGGCCCATCCGTGGCGCTGGGTGCGGGTCGATCCACACTCAGTCGAGGGCGTCGACCTCGATGCGGTCACCTTGGACGATCCCGGCGCTGTCTATGACACCCTCGCCGGGCGTAACCAGTTCGACGGGCCGCTCGCGCTCTCAGACATCGTCGACTCTGCCTGAACGCAGGCCGCAAGACGGGTAGCCGAGTCGCGTCGAGTCGCGCGATGTGGCGGGACGAAATACGACTTGGTACGCGACCAAACGGGTCTGCAAGACGTCGCGGAACGACCGCCCGATCGCGCATTGTGTCGCTATGTCACCGATATCGAGTAGTGGTGCGGTAGGGGCCGGGACCTGCTTAAGCCGAGGGGTGAAGCCCTCGGGCGCTGCCGTGCTGCCCTGCATGCTTTGGACTAGACCCCAGCAGAAAACCTAGCGCGATGTTTCAAACCATTGCACCGCTGTGTTTTTGTTGGTAGCGTCTGCACCCATACCCACCAGGCCCAGGCAAGGAGACCGCGCCCCGTGAGCGCCTCAGAACCACCCCCCAGGACGCCGGAAAACAGCGCGCCAAAGCGCAGCACCCGTGCATCACGGCCCACTGCCACAGTCCGCTGGGCACCCCTCGGCGCCACCGCCCTGTGCCTGCTGCTCACCGGCTGGCCCCATTCGCCGACCCGGCTCCGCCCCCAGCGATTGTTATCGAATCGTTATTGGCGAGTTGTCGTTTTTTCCTTTGCTCACTTTCGTGACTTTCCGCTTTTGACCTGTTGGAATTTTTCTGTACCCAGCCTCGGTGCCGGGGCAAAGGCATAGGGCGTTCGGAGGAACGATGGGAATGGAAAGGCTCGCCAGCAGGCCCGTTGTGGCTGTGGCTGCTGGTTGCGCGGCGGCCCTGCCCCACATGCAGCTCAGCTGCGCGGCGCGCACCGATCGAGACTATGTCGACCGCAGGGATTTGCTGGGAGTTGCGCCGTTACACCGGGGCGCCCGGCGGGCGCTGACGCACACGCTGGTAGGAGGCGCGGTACTCCTCGACACTGATGCCCAGGTGCGTTGCGAGCTTGTCGGCATTCACATCATTGAGAGCCCGGTCGCCGCGCTCAATGTCTCGCAACGTACTGGTGGGAATTTTGACAGCTGCAGCCAGCTCGGGCTGGGTGAGTCCTTTAAGGACGCGCCAGTCACCCGGGTAGCGCTGATCCGGGGAGATCGCGACGACTTGCTCGATCGAGGCGTCGAGGATGCGCATGACGCGGGCCAGCAGGTCGACTTGCGGTGTACCCCTGCCTGCTTCCCAGTTGAAGATCGTGACCGACGAGACGTCGGCAAGTCGGGCGAGGTCGCTGACGCTGATGCCGTTACGTCGGCGCACCTGCGCGAAGCTCGCGGCATCGAAGCCGCGCAGCACACGACGCGTCATACGCGGTCTACGGCCTGGCGCGTCATAACTAGACAGGGTCACCGAGAACTCCTCGATTTCTTCAATGGCTGCGTCTTTTCTTTGCGTCATAGTTTAAGGTATGGTGCGTTCAGGGCTACCCCGTTGAGGAGGATTCCGTGAAACTGCCTCACGCACTTGGGCATCGCCCAACGCCTCAGATGCCTTCCCTTGCCGGGTTCGAGCCATGCTTCGCCCCCATTCCCACCTCGCGGATCAAGCAGCCCGCCCAGGCCGTGCGTCCCGTGTACTGGTGGACCACTGAACTGCGCCGGCGCGGCGATCTGCTGCTTGGCGTGCACTTCGATGCCAATCAGCTGGCGGCGCGCGTGAGTGTGCGTCTGGCCTCGTATCGCCTCGTCGAGGTGGTGCGCAGCAACGACCACAACCCTGCGCTTCCCCATGACGTGCCCACCCTGCTCGCCGAAGCGGTGTGGCGCCTGGGTGCCCTCGGGTGGACTGAGCAGCTCGACGAGCTCCTGGACCTGCTGCGCGGGCTCGGCTTGATGAGCGCGCCGGCGCCGATCCGTAAGTGCGTGGCGCCGATTCCGGGGCGGGTGTGCCAACACGACCGCGGGGTGCGTATCGCGTACTGGTGGGCGCTGGCGTTGCTGCGCCAGGGGTGGCAGCTGCACGCCTGCGGCGAAGATGTTGCTCGGCTTGGGTTCGTTGCCGAGATGCCGGCCCCGGACGGCGAGCCGAGGCTGGTCGTCTACCCCGGGGATATGGCGCCGGACGGCACCGAGGCCGCGGCGCTGGCCAACCACCTTGTCCGGCTTAGCACCGGCCAACGCCGGCTGGTGCGGCAAGCCATCGCCGACCCTGCGGCAGGGGAAGGACGGATCTTGTGATGTTTCTTGGCGCGCAGGGCTTTTCGAAGGTGGTGGTACGGCTGCTGAGCTAGCTGCGCCCGCCGCGGGCGCGGCGCTTTTCGCACATGTCAATAGCGATGACCCTGTCCCAGAAAACAGAGAACCCCCCGAAGGGGGCTAACTCTGGGATTTGGACGACGAAGGTACCAGCTTCGCGCCCAAGGGTCTTCCCCCCTGAAGGAGGAGATGACTTTGCTGAGTCAATCTCAGGGTAGAGGCTACCCATCAGCGGAATCAAGCCTTTCTGCCCTCAATGTCCGTTCCACGGTGCTGACGTGCACCAACACCGGCCTAGACGCGGCCGCTGGGGCCGTCGCCGCCTCCTTGGGCCTCAGTCGGCCCGCATCCGCGGCCTTCGCTGACTGCCCGCTGTGCGGCAAGGAGCCGATCGAGCCGGTCCGGGTGGACGGCCAATGGGCCTGCCGTAGTTGCACCAGCTCCTGCCTGCTGTGCAGCTGGCCGTGCGTGCCTGGCGACGAGGCGTGCGCCGAGTGCATCCGGCACCTGGGCCTGGACCGGCAGGCGGTGCTGGTATGAGCACACCAGCGCTGTTCGTCGAGGCGAGCACCATCGAAGACCTCTCAACACCCGCCGAGCTGATGGCGGCCCCCGCGGGCCCTTACCAGTGCGCCGAGCTGGCTATCTGGGAGGAGTTGACCCGATGCCTGACCGCCTATCCGCGCATCTGGGGATCGGTCGAAGAGGGCGCGATGCTGCTGGGCGAGGAGGTCGACGAGCTCTGGGAGGACGTACGCGCCAACCGCATCGACCACGCCCGCATTGAGGCTACGCAGGCCGGCGCGATGGCCGTCCGGTTCATCGCCGACCTCTACAACCCCATTGGGCCCGCCGGCGACCGGTGTCGTGCCGCACTGGCCGAGCAGCGCGCCGTGCGCGCGGCCGTGGGCCCCAGGCGCGCCTTGTCGTCGAGCCACGAGGGATTCGGCTTCCTGCGACGCGAATACGACGCGCTGTGGTCAGCGATTCGTTTCGACGATCCCGCCCGGCCCGCTGCCGCGCGAGTAGCCGGCATGGCGGTGCGGTTTATCGCTGAAATTACCAGCACACCAACGGTATTGGGGCGTGCGCGATGATGATCGCGCTCCGTGAGCAGCAGTGGCGCAAGCAGGCCGTGTGCTACCTGGAGACCTCGGATGCCCCGGAGTTGTGGACCCCTGAGCATCGGCCCAAGCAGGATGTGCGGGTCCACCTCGAGCAGATGTGCCGGCGCTGCCCCGTGGGGCGGCAATGCGCGGGTGACGCAGTCGCCTCTGGGGCCGAGAGCGGGCTGTATGCCGGCGTGTGGCTGCCCGAGCGCCGCAAGAAAACTCAGTGGGCTCTAGCGATGGCCAGGTTGGGTGAGATCGCTGGCCTGCAGGCGGGTTCAGGTGAGCTCACCGGGCTGGGGGTCTCGGCATGAACGCGACCAAATGTGCACCCCCGCGGCGGCCGCGGCCGCAGTCGCAGGATTTCGCTTCGTTCGTGTCTGCGGTCCGGTTGCATCTGTGCGCTGTGGGTGAGGATCCCGAGACGCGTACGCGTCACGTCGCGGCGGTGTTGGCGTTCACACCCATCGAGCGTGTCGGTCAACGGATGCGGATTCACTTCGAGGACGGGCCCACCGCCTTATGGATGGCACAGGCTCTGGCGCACAAGGATGTCGAGTTGATCGACGTCGGCGCCGACGGCGGCACGATCGTCATCGCCAATCCGCAAACCGTGTTAGGCCGCTATGGCTTTCGTGATGGTCGGTGGCTGTTCGGGCAGGGCATGCCCGCAGCGGTGGGAGTCAGCCGCGGGGCGGTGCATGCCGCGGCGCATTTCAATCGACAAGGGATGAAGGTGGCGTGCCCGAGCGCGTCGATGATGCTGACGCTCACCGCGGTGATGTCGCGGTTAGGGATCCACGCGAAGCCCACTGACGGGCGCCCGCGCGCCGCGGTCGGCCCGGGCCGTGTTCCTGAGGCGTTGGCGCGGCTGGGTATCGCCGACGTCGGCGCGCAGTATCGGCGGCTGCGTGAGAACACGTTGGGGGGCCGATCATGAATGAGGTTGCGACAACACCGAATACGCGATCGATCAACCACCGAATCACCGCGCACCGGATGCGCAATCGTGGCCAGTCACCTGATGCGATCGCCGACTACTTGCGGGTCACTCCCCGCTCGGTGCACCGGTATTTGTCGTTGCCTTGTCCAGAACCGCCGCCGGCCAGCGAGGAAGTGGACTTGGTCAGCTTCGTCTCAAAGGGGGCGTGCGCTGCGTTTCCCGAGGTCGACTGGCTAAGCCGTAGTCCGTTGGTGCAGGCCGAAGCCAAGGCGATCTGCCAGTACTGCCCGGTGTTGGACGAGTGCCGCAGCTACGGGCTGAACAGGGGCCGTGATCAGCGCGGTGTCCTGGGCGGGATGACCATGGCCGAACGTGTCCGTGAGTTGCGTCGCCAACGGCGGCGCAGCGCCCAGCGGCCAGGAGTCGTCGCCGAAGACCAGGGGGCGGCATGAGGGCGGCCGGCGGCACGGCGAGACGAGCGCCGGCGGCGGCGGGCAGCGGGACGCCTGCCGATGGGCATGACGCGTACCGGCGTGGGTTGTGCGTGGACTGCAAAGCCACCTGGCACTCACCGGGCCGGACCCGATGCGATGCCTGCCACGACATCTATGCCGGCGGCGGCGTGGAGCGCACACCGGGTGCGCGGCGAGGAAGGACCACAGCAGCATGACGATGAGTGTGAGTGTCACCGCGGCGGCGGCCAACGCGGGCGGCTACATCGACGCGGTGCGCGTCGAGGAGTTGTTCGTCGATCCGTCCTATCAGCGCGCGGTCGATATGGGCCGGGCCCGCAAGCTGGCCGCCAGCTGGGATCGCCGGCTGGCCGGGGTGATCGAGGTCAGCGATCGCGGTCACGACCACAACCCGCGCTACGCGGTGGTTGATGGCCAACACCGTTGGGAGGCTGCGCGATTGCGCGACCCCCAGGCCACGATGGTGGCCCGCATCCATGAGGGTCTGACGGTAGCTGACGAAGCCCGGTTGTTTGATCGGCTCAACCGGGAACGCCGGCGCCCGTCCACCTGGGATCACTGGCAGGCCCGCAAGGCCAGCGGTGATCCCGACGTGCTGGCGATTGAACGCGTCGTGACCAGTTTGGAGCTGCAGATTCATCACGCACCCAAGGCCGGAAACGTGCGCTGCACCGCGACATTGGAGAAGCTTTTTGCCCTCGGCGGCGCCGATCTCATTCGCGACACCCTGGAATTGATTTTTCAGGTGTGGGACCTGCGCATGGATGCCTACGATGCGCCGCTTGTCCATGGCATCGGCTTGATCCAACACCATCTGGGCGACCGTATCGATCCGGAGCGGCTGGCCGACACCCTGCTGGGTGTGCTTCCGCCGGCCCTGCGCACCCACGCTGCCGCGTTGGGGGAGACCCTGACCGGCACCGCAGGTGTGCGGATGGCGATCACGATCATGGTGCTCTACAACAGGAACCGCCGCGTACCAGGACAGCGTGTCTTGGTCTGCGCGCGCACCTTCGGCGGCGGGGCGCGCAACGCGCGCTCACGTCCCCTGCCAGCCAAAAGCGCCTGAGTCGCAGGGCTTTTCACTCATAAGAGGTGTGTTGTGACATTGATGTTGGATCTTCACCTGCCGCACTGGCATCGCCCCGAGCGCCGAGCGCACTTCTCGCCGGATCGGCGCTACCGGTACTGGCTGAGCTGCCGGCGTGGGCCCGGGCCGGCACTGATGTTCATCTCCTTGAACCCGTCGGCCGCCGACGAGCACCGCGACGACCCCACATCGCGGCGTGACATCGGGTTTGCCGACGGTTTCGGCTACAGCGCGGTCACCTTGACCAACCTGTACGCCGCGCGGGCCACCAACCCCAAAGACCTTGGCGGCATGGATGATCCGATCGGGACCAGCGACGATCCGCAGTACGACAATGACGCTCAGCTCGACGCCCAGGCCGCCGCGCACGACGTGATCGTCTTGGCCTGGGGTGCTGACGCCGACCCGGCGCGGGCCCGGGCCGTGGCCAGCCGGATGTGGCGGATCTGTCAGGCCACCGGCGGCAGCCTCGCCGTACTGGGCTGGACCTGCAGCGGACAGCCGCGCCACCCGCTATATCTGCGCAAAGACACGCCGCTGCAATGCCTGACTGCACGAGCGCACCGCGACATGATCGATGTCGACCCGCGGTGGTCTGCACTGCTGACAGACAGCGATGCGCTCGCTGGGTTCGACAGCGTGGTGGCACAGTGAGCGCGCCGCACTACGCCACGCACGACACCGCGGCGGATGCGGTGGCAATCGCTGACCATGTTGTGGCGGTCCTGGGGCGGCGGATCTACCGTGCAGCGCGCGAGATCGCCCTGCAAGACGGTATCGAACAGGTCTTGCAGGAGCACGACTTTCGGGTTGAGCGGGAATTTCGGCTCACCCAGCGCGACCGGCCCGACTTCCTCGTTGATGGTTGCGTGGCTCTTGAGGTCAAGATGCGGGCCAGCGGTTCGTCGGTGCTGGCGCAGTTGGCCCGGTATGCCGCGCATGAGCGGGTGGGGGCGCTGGTGGTCGCGACGCCGCGGCTGTCCTCGCTGTCGGGGATGCCCGCCGAAATTTTCGGGGTGCCGGTGCGGATGGTCGCGCTGCCGGGGCCGGGGTTGGTGCTGTGACGGCGCGCGTCGTCGGTCAGTACCGGTGGGCCCCGGAAGGGGTGTGGGAGATCGAGGCAGAGCCCGACGTCATGATCCGCATCAAGCGGATCTTTCCGCGGGTGGCCGCCACCACCCGTGGCACGGTCACGCTGACGGGCACTCTCGAGGTCGCGCGGGATTTGGAATGGCTGACCGACCGGTGGCCCATGAAGGCCTCGTTGCAGGATCGCCAGCGGCTGCGGGCGATGGCCGGCGAGCATCGGCGCGCCGAAAGCGCTGTGCAGCATGTTCTTTCCGGCGGCGCGCTGTCGGTCGATGCGGGCCTTGGATGGGTGTCGCCGGCGGTGCCGCTGCGGGGCTATCAGCGCACCGCGCGGGATCTGGTGTGGGCGACCGGCGGGGTGCTGGTTGCCGACGAGCTCGGGATGGGCAAGACGTTCACCAGCCTGGCGCTGTTGGAGCGGCCGCAGGCGCGCCCGGCTCTCGCGGTCACGTTGACCGGCACGATGCCCAAGCAGTGGCGGCGCCAGCTGGCCACCTTCTACCCTCAGCTCACCTCGGTCGAGGTCAAGACCGGGCCGATTCATTCGCTGCGGCGCCGCGGGCGCACCGCGGATCTGATTGTGATGAGTTACTCGAAGCTGGCCAAGTGGCAGCACCACCTCAAAGGTGTTGTGAACACGGTGATTTTCGATGAGGTGCAGGAACTGCGCCGGGACCAATCCGACCGGTATAAGGCCGCGATGACCGTGGCCCGCGAGGCCACCTACCGTGTTGGTCTGTCGGGGACCCCGATCTACAACTACGGCGGGGAGATCTACAACGTCATCGACGTCCTGCGCCCGGGCGCGTTGGGCGACCGCTATGAGTTCGCGCGGGAGTGGTGCCACACCTCGGGGCTGGACACCAAAACCCAGGTGTATGACCCGACGGCGTTGAGATCATATTTGACCTCGCAGGGTCTGTTGCTGCGGCGCACGCTTGAAGAGGTCGGTATCGAGGTTCCGCCGATCATTCCGATCGAGCAGTCGGTGCCGTCGGATCCCAAGGTGCTCAGCGAGATAGAGGGTAATGCGGTTGCGCTGGCCCGGCTGATCTTGGACCAGTCTGCTAACCCTCGCGAACGCTGGACGGCGGCAGGTCAATTCGACTGGATGATGCGTCAGCACACCGGAATTGCCAAGGCGCCGTTTGTTGCCGACTTCGTGGAGCTGCTGTTGCAAAGCGAACAGCGGGTGATCCTGCTGGGGTGGCATCACGCCGTGCATGACATCTGGGCCGAACGGCTGCGCTCCTACCGGCCGGCGATGTACACCGGGCGCGAGACGGACAGGGAAAAAGAGCGGTCCTTAGACGATTTCATGGCCGGTCGGGCCCGAGTGCTGATCATGTCGCTGCGTTCGGGGGCTGGTATCGACGGGCTGCAAGAGGTGGTCAACACGCTGGTATTCGGGGAGCTGGATTGGTCCCCGGGCGTGCACAAGCAGGCCATGGGGCGGCCTGGGCGGCCTGGACAGACCAGGCCGGTGCGTGCCTATTTCGCGACCACCGATTTCGGGTCTGATCCGGTGATGCTCGAGACGCTCGACATCAAGACTTTGCAGGCCGATGCGCTCATCACCGGTTCTGGTGATGGCGTGCGCAAGCCGGCCCCGGATCGGATGACCCCGGAGCGCTACGCGCAGATCAGGCGATTGGCCGCCCATGTGGTGGAGCAGGCCGATCGGTTACCGGCAATGGAGAAAACAGCGTGAGACAGCACGATGGGGCTTCGGTGAATACGGTTGCCGCGCAGCGTCGTCGGCAATTGGTCACTGCGCGAGCTCAGCAGGGCGGGGTCGAGGTCGATCCGCGTTGGCTGTCGCCGCCGTCCGGTGCCGGCGCAGTTGCCGCCGATGCCGCCGACACTGCGACGGTGACCCGATGAGTGGCTATGGCGAATCGCGGTTTGCCATCGCGGCGGCCAGCGATGGATTTCAGTCGCGTTGGCACGCGGTGGATGTCGCCGTTTTCGGGCCTCGCGTGGCGGCGGCTGTCGAAGAATGCTACCGGCCCGAAATCTATGCAGTGTGTGGACAACGCTGCAACCACATCGCCACGCGGTTAGGCCCCTTCACCTACGGCAGCCGTTGGCTGGCCTCGCGGCGCTGCGAGCGGTGCGGCTGGGTGGTGGCGTTGAGCCGAGGCACAGTGGAACAAGAAATCGCGCACTACCTCCCTGATGGCGCGCATCGCGATGTCATCGCCGCCACCGCGGGTGGCTACCCCGATCTGCTGCGGCGCATCTTCGTGGCGATTCTGGCTGATGCCCCGCCCGGGCGAGCTGGTGAGCCTGGGCATCGTTCGGATCTGCTCGCACACGCGGCCCGGCACCGCCCCGTGGTCATGGTCTGCCAGGCCTGCAACGAGAGCTCGAGCGCTGCAACGGCCCATGGCGAGGAGACCCTGTGCTGTCCCGACTCTGCCGTGGTCTGCGCCGAGTGCACGTTCAGTGCTGGGCCGTGGGCGGGGGAGCGCGAGGGCGTGCCGACCGGTGAGTGTGTCGTCGGCGCCCCGTGTTCGGTGCTGATCACCCTGGCCCACCACTACGGCGTGGATGTTGCCGACGGCAGCGATGCCGAGCCGCCGGGGCGCGCATTGTCGATGCCCCCTCGGCTCTGAGGTTCCCGCACCCGGCAGGGGTGCAGCTGAAATCGGAAAGGAGTTCTCATGTCATCCGCCAAGAGCGCTGACGGTGCGGCCACCAAAGGACGACCGTCCGGCCATCGTGGCTGGGTCGTCTGTGATCCCGCTGGCTACCCGTACGCCTGGTATCGCAGTGATCAGGCTACAGAGCCCGCGACGGCCATGGCCCTGCTCGAACCCGACCCCCTTCTGCGACAGCAGATGACCGACGCCGGGTGGTCGGTACGCGTCGGCAGCGGCGTCGACCTAGCGCTCGGCGCCGAGCTGACCAAGGCCACCGCGTGATCTGCGCCCGACCCAACAGCTGGCGCTTGCAACAGTTAGCACCAGGCGGTTGGGGTCCCGGTTGTCCGGCCCGACAACCGGGGCCGACCTGGGCTTTTCCCCACGCCCATGGAGGGGCTAGCGCGCCAGCAAACACGGTTTCGAGGGCGTGGAGCCCTTCGGTGCCGCCGGTCGGCCGCCAGCAAACAATGCGTAGAAATGGTGCTCTACCAGCGATTTTATTTGGCAAATCGTCGGTGGGGGCAGCTCAGCAAACACGATTTCAGCGACTCCGAGCGCCCATATGACGCCGAGCTAGAGCCAGCAAACAGGAAAGTTCGTGTCGGTCCGCCTTCATCGGTCAAAGGCATGGTCGGATGAAGCCGACGACTCGGATCAGGAAGCCACGCCGGAAAGGAGGCAATAGCCGCCCAACATCCCCGAACACCAGGGGAGAGACGCCACAAAAAAATAGCGGGACCAGAAAACAGAAACCCCCCGGAAGGGGGATCTGGGAATCGATCAGAAGGTCGAATTCGGAGCGCCAACTCCGAGTTTCGTGAGGTCCGAAGCGCCAACTTCGAATCTCGGTCCCCGTGCTGAACAGGGAGAACTGCGTGACAAGTAGTTCCCAGGGTAGCTCCTACCCAGGACACAATTCAACGTATTCAGGCGAAGTGTCGCAGAAACACCGTCTGAACTGCTCAAAGACGCCACATGTCGGCGCGCGCCGGCGCGGCGGAGGCCGGCCGCAGGAAGTTTGCCGGCATCGACAGCGGGTGACGTTTTCCGACGCCGAAATGGTGCGCGGCCGTGTCGAAACACACGCTGCCCAGCTTGGCCTGCGAGGCGCCCGACGCCACGTCCTGACCGCGGTACTCAAGCTGCTGTGCGGCTGGAGCCGAATCACCGACGACCGGGTAGCACTCGGACAACTCGTCGAGCTCATCGCCGCCGGCGGCGGCCGACGCTACGACCTCAAAACCGTCGGGCGCGCGCTAGCGGCGTTGGCAGCCGACGGGCTGATCGTCTATCGGGCAGCCCAAGGCCGCAACACCCGCGCACTGGTGGCGATCAACGACCAATTCACCGGTGATATCGCCGTGCTCGCCCGGGATCGCGACGGCCGGGTCATCACCTCGGGCAGCCACTGCGAGCCCGATTCGGTCACCTTTTCGCGGCGCCTTCCTTATAAGAACCAATCTCTCTACCCCCCTACCCCCCGCAACGACGAGCAGCCCGACAGCTCCCGACCGGTTGAGGTCGAGGTATCCACCGACGAACTGCGCCAGGTGCTGGCCGGCTTGCCCGAGGTGCTGGCACGGCTGCCCAAGCACCTGAGGTTCATGCTGGGTGCGCAGATCCAAAACCGGCTGGCCGCAGGGTGGTTGCCCGATCAGATCCTCGACAAGCTGCACCGGCCGATGCCGGCGGACCTGCAGCGGCCCTGGCGCCTCGCGCTGTGGCGGCTGCACCACAACGTGCCCGGTGCCGGACCCCGGCTGCGCCCCTTGCAACGCGCCTGGGAGCAGCGGGCCCAACGCCAGGCCCGCCAGGAACAGGAACGCACCACTGCGCACTGGTATGCCCAAGTGGCCGCGGTCACCAGCCCCGCCGGCCGCGCCGAGCTCCTCAAGGCACACGAGGTGAAATTCGGCCGTCCCGTGGACCCGATCGCCGCGCTGGCCGCGGCGGGACGGCGGGCCCATCGGTTGTTCCCGCAGATGCCTTTGGCGGCGGCCTTGACCCGCTGGGCGCACGAAACCGTAGCCCAGTTGACAGCGGAACCCGTTGCGGTCGAAGACATTGCGGCTCCATCCGCTATCGACACCGACCTGCTGATGGACCTGGCGATCAGCGGAGGCTGCCAGTGCATGCTGTGCGGTTCACACCGCGCCACCATGCGCCCCGAACTGCCGCTGAAATCGATGGTGTGTGATCAGTGCTGGCCCGTGATCGCGGCCGAACTCGCCGGCGACCGCGACGAGGATCACGACGGCGCCCAGTGGGTGGCCGCATGACCGATCTCGAGATGCCCACACCGACCCGCGCCCGCCAGCGGCTGCAGGCTTACACCGAGCTCGACGATCGGCGCCAGCCCCCGCAGGACCTCGACGCCGAGCAGTCGGTGCTGGGCGGGATGCTGTTGAGCAAGGATGCGATCGCCGACGTGCTGGAAAGGCTGCGCCCGGTTGACTTCTACCGGCCAGCCCACCAGAGCATCTACGACGTGATCCTGGACCTGTACGGCCGCGGCGAGCCCGCCGACGCGGTAATGGTGGCCGCCGAGCTCGACCGGCGCAGCCTGCTAGCCCGGGTCGGCGGTGCGCCGTATCTGCACACGCTGATCTCCGCGGTGCCCACCGCGGCCAACGCCGGCTACTACGCCGGCATCGTCGCCGAAAAGGCCGTGCTGCGCCGCCTGGTGCAAGCCGGCACCCGGGTGGTGCAGTACGGCTACGCCGGCGCGGACGGCGCTGACATCGCCGAGGTAGTCGATCGGGCCCAAGCCGAGGTCTATGACGTCACCGAAGACCGCGCCTCCCAGGACTATGCGCCGCTGGGCGATCTCATCCAAGACACCATGGACGAGATCGACGCCATCCAGTCCCGCGGCGGACTGACCCGCGGTGTTCCCACTGGATTCGCCGAGCTCGACGACCTCACCACCGGTCTACACGGTGGACAGATGGTCATCGTGGCGGGCAGGCCCGGCCAAGGCAAATCCACTCTGGCAATGGATTTCATGCGATCCTGCTCCATCCACCACAACAGGGCCAGCGTCATCTTCAGCCTTGAGATGAGCAAGTCAGAGATCGTGATGCGGCTGCTGTCGGCCGAAGCGCGGATCAAGTTGGCCGACATGCGCTCTGGACGTCTCAGTGATGACGATTGGACCAAAATGGCGCGCCGCATGGGCGAAATCACCGACGCTCCACTGTATATCGATGATTCACCCAACCTGACCATGATGGAGATCCGCGCCAAAGCCCGCCGGCTCAAACAAAAGACCGACCTACAGCTGATCGTGGTGGACTATCTGCAGCTGATGACCTCAGGCAAGCGTGTCGAATCCCGCCAGACCGAAGTGGCCGAATTTTCCCGCAGCCTCAAGCTGATGGCCAAAGAACTCGATGTGCCGGTCGTCGCCGTCAGCCAGCTCAACCGCGGGCCCGAACAACGCACCGACAAAATCCCCCAACTCTCTGACCTACGCGAGACCGGTCAATTGGAGCAGGACGCCGACATGGTCATCCTCATTCACAGGCCCGACGCCTACGATCGGGACAGCCCCCGAGGAGGCGAGGCGGACCTGATCGTCGCCAAACAACGAAATGGGCCCGCCCCAAGAACTTTGACAGTCGCGAGCACCCTGCACATGTCAAGTTTTCGCGACCTGGCCCGCAGCTGAGTTCGTGGTGGTGGTCTTCGACGACCACGACGGGCGAAAGGCTCATTGAAGGTGGTCACATCGAACTCCATCGCGGCCAGTGCAGGGCCGAAGCGGCACAGGACTGAGCCGCGTTATCCCCACCAGGTGCGCTATCCATCGACGGTGTCCGTTCGGGCTGTTACCATCCGGCCAGGCAAGGCTGCGGTCAACTAATCAGATTGTGCTACAGCTGATTCCGAGCGCGGACAATGTCGTCCGCGGCGTTGTACCCCTCAGGTGTCACCCCAGAGACGGAATAACGAGAACTGAGAAACCCCATGACAGTGCTTGATAACGATGCTCCGGCCCGTAACGGGGCAGACACCGCCGAGCACCTGCGGTCCGCTTCGTCGTGGCCAGGACCGGCGCCCGCGGAGCTTGCGCTCGAGGCGAAGCCGTCGCGGACCCTCGCCCAAAGCGATGTCGTCAAACCCGACGACACCCGGCGCCACGCAGTGTGGTTTTTCTGGATGTGGTTGCTGTTCGCCACCGTGGTTTCCATCGGCGGCAACGTGATTCATGCGTGGATGACTGCGCCGGCTCCCCACTTGAAGCTGCTGGCCTCGATCGCGGCCGCCGTTCCGCCCGCGATCCTGCTCGGGTCGACGCATTCGGTGGCTCTACTGATCAAGAACCGTCGACACGGCTACCGCCGCGTCGACGCCGCCGTGCTGGGCGCTGCGCTGCTGCTGATGGCGGGTGTCGCCGGCTGTGCGTTCGCGATGTCGTTCGTGTCTCTGCGGAACCTCATGATCTTGGTCGGTATGAGCGCAGGTACGGCGTGGCTGTGGCCGATCGGGGTCGACATGTCGCTGATCTGCTCGACGTTGGCGTTGCTGACCCTGGCCTCCCCACGTAACGGCGGTGAGGGTATCGAGACGCCGGCTGGTGCGACAGTGCCGCTCTCGCCGGCCGCCGGCACTGTCAGCAGCGGCCCGCGATCCGAGGCCGAGCGGCGGCTCTGGTGGGAATCCATCGCCGCAGTCATACGCGAGCAGAACAGCGACGTGCGCAAGATCGGCGAGCTGCCCACCACGCAGCTCGCCGAGATCTTGCACCGTCTCTACGACAAGAGAGATTCCAAACGGGCGGTATGCGCCGACCACGACCTGCACCACCGCGACGTTCGCACCATCACACACACCGCAGACGACGTGCTGGCCCGGCTCGCTGCCATTCCGTCGACGGACGGGACCAACCAACTCTGACTCGGCGCGCTGCTGCAGGCAAAGGCAGTGCAGCACCGCATCTGCTGTGGGACGTGGCCCGCGACGTGCGCCTCAACCGCCGATGGTCAGCGGTTTACCCTGTCCAAAGCGCGCAGTAGGCTGAAGCCGGCCCGAGCGCAGACACGGCCGCGGGCAAAGACACCATGGGGGGGTGGACATGGCGGAGCTAAACGCCAACCCGGCTGACTTGTTGCGGTTCGCTGACGCCTACTCTGAGCTGGCCCAGCGTGCAGCGCAGATTTCACCGCAGGCCGTCACCGAACTACAGCGGGTCATGCAGACTCACGGGCCGATGGGCTACCCCACGGCGGTGGGCATCGCCGCCGGCCTGGCCAAGGCCGAGGGCCCGCTCCAGGCCAAGGTCGCCGACTTCAACACCTACTCGCAGCGCTTCACTGAGCACAGCGCCACCTACACCAAGGCCGACCAGACCGGCGCGCAGGCACTGGACAACGAGTTCCGCCCCGTCGACAACAAGGACGCTGCGAACGACCCCGACCAACCCCAGCCCGCGATCGACCCCAGGAATCCCTTTGTGGGAGACGAACGATTCGGTCACTGGCAAGACATCGTCCCGCCGCCCTACGTGGGGAAAACTCCGCCGCCGCCCTGGACTGGACACCGCCCCTGGAAAGGCCCTTCGCTTGAGGGCGGCCCCACAGGCTTCTATCCGCCCGGCGGCAAAACATGGGCCGATGACAACGCTCCGCCGTTCGCCTACCTGCAAGAACAATATCGCTTCCGCATCTCAGGTGAGGACTACACGCACTACACCCGCACTGACCCCGTTGACGGCCACCAGCAGCAATGGGTGCAGTACACCTACGAGGCTCAAAAATGGACGCAGGGCACAATCGCCGGGCCGGCATGGGCCCCTAAAGCCCCCAACGAGATCACCGGCGAGCTGGGCGGTACCAACACCGGCGGCCTCTCAGGCATCAGCCCGCCGGCATACCGAGGTCCATGGGAGCCGATAACTCTTCCGCAAATCGCGACACTGTCGGCAGCGAACCCCAGCATTCACTACTACATGCCCGACGACTGTGGTTTCCAGTTCTCCTTCCTCAACGGCACTGCTACAGGCGGAAATTCAGGACTTGGACCCATCATGCCCAGCATGATCGCCGGGCCCTAAGGACGTCTCGATGAAGAACGTGGGTGAGTATTGGTGGAGTTTGCCAGTGCTGTTGTACTTCATTCTGCTTGCGGTCGTCATGCGTCGCGGAATCTGGGCAACAGTGGGACAGAACATCTACTGGGTCGCCACTTGTGTACTGGTTCTTCTGATTCCGACAAAGCCCTCGCCCTCGAGCTACGTTCTGGCGGTACTCGTCGTGCTCAACCTGTGGATCTACAGGTGGTCGCTACGCAAAGGAACTTTCGTACTCGAAAGAGCGTCGAACAACGTGGGACCAATGACTCATCAGACCTCCGAGTCGGATGAAGTGTGAGCGATGCGGCCGTGGCGAAATCTCCACTCGCACTGAGGAACTCAGGCAATAGAATGACAGCATTGAACCGCATCCAATGGGTGGCCTTCCTGGGGACGGGCCTCGCCGCCGGAGTCGGATTCTGGTTCGTGGTGACTTTCACCCTCGCCGCCGCCGGATTGTATTTCTACGCCCTGCATATCGCCTCGTACGTCGCAGTAATCCTGTGGCTGATCGCAGCACCGCTGATCTACATCAACACCAACAAAAGCCATCCGCACGCAGCCACCTACAGAATCGCGCCACTGCTGATCGGCGTCGGATTGATGGTGAGCTACTTCGCCGTCGCTTGGACTGCTGCTCACGCCTGAGCATCCACACCACCGGTTTGCCGCCCAGTAACCTCATCCGTGAGGCGAATGATGGTTGCGCGGCGGCAGCGGAAAGAACGCTGCCCGAACGGCATTCGACCCCCAGGCCGAGAGGAGCCAATGCAGGCCGCAGGAGCGTGCCCTAGGCGTGGGTACCTTGACTTTGTGCCGGCGGGTCGATCCAGGGATAGGTCACTGCGAGGTATTCGTCGCGCGACACAACGAGGGTGGATGCAGGTGTCGACATATCGACGTAGTTATGGCCGGCGCGGCCCTTCTGGCTTAAAACCGTTAGGTCAAGGGAGATCTCGTCCGCTTTGGCCGGGTCAAGTTGCCAAGTGACGTGCGTTGGGTCAAGGGTGATATCGGCTGCGCCGGCGCTGATGACGAATTCGTGGGTCACGCTGTCGTGCTCCAAACGCGACGACCCTCGCTGGATGGCGTCGTTGAGTGCGGCGCGGAAAGTGTCGAGCCCAGGGCCGTCCAGAGTCAGCAACACCGCATCGTGCCCGTAATCAAAGCGGGGCAGATAGTTCACGCGAATTATGTTCATGGGATTATCCAGGCACCTAGTTGAGTGTCGTTGTTGAATGATACCGAGGCGCAAAGACAAGACGGACGATGTGTGATTTCTTCATCGCGCAGCGCGGGCTCATAATCTCGGATCGTGCGGACGGTCGATGCTGGCAAGTAGCGAGCGGTACAGGTTTTCAGTCAATGCGGCGCACTCCGCGGCTAAGGCCGACTGGGCGTCGGCGCCAACGACAACGGCTTGCTCGATGAGTGCCCCGCCGCCAGCGCTGTTGACGACGTAGTTGTTGAAGTGACTGAGAACCTGGCGGTTACCGGTGGTTAGGCGGCCCGAGGCCCGGGTGGCGACGATTGCGTATTGCGGCGGTACGTCGACCGGGTGAGCGCTGATCTCGGTTGCCTGACTGTCGCGCAAGATGCGGTCGGCGTTACGTAGAACAAGTGCTTCTGGCACCGTGCCCGGTACCCGGTACAGGTTGAGGACCTCGCAGCCATCCCAGTGGTTGGTGCTGTTCACGCGGCGAAGCAGCAGACGCGTCACCGCGGGGGCGTCAGCGTCGGCGATAGCCCACGCGGAGGGGACGGCGAGTGCCGGCAACCAGAGGTGCAGGTGTGTGGAGGCCACATGTTGCAAGGGGCCGACGTGCTGGGCGATTTCTTGTGCCAGCGACGACACCGCGGTGGGATCAAACGCGGTCGGCATGGGGGAAACGTCGTTCATGCGATGGCCACCGCGCCCAGGAGGAGCAACAGAAGTAGCCCGCCGCCGGCCACCTCGGTTTCGGCGGGGCTCGGCGGTGGCACGTCGATGTGCGGCGGGCTGATGTGGGGGATCAAGCTCGGCGCCGGCGGCGGGGAGGATGCCGGGGGTGGCGCCGGCATGGTGGCGCCGGGGAACGGCGCCAACAACGGATTCTGTGGTGGCCCGATCACGCCCGGCGGTGCGGGCGCATTCGGATTGAGCAACCACGGCGGCAGACCGGAGATGATCGAGGGGCCGCTGACTGGAGGTAGCCCGCCAATGGGAACGTTTTCCCAGTCAGAGCCCGGCCCCGGGCGGGGTTTGTAATCCCAGTGCGGATTGTGCTGCCATTCGTCACCGGGGTAGTAGCGCCACTCACCGCCGTGTTGGTCATAGAGGCTTCGCCCTCCGCGTGCCACCGCGCTGGGACGACTCGCAGGCCCCTCGGTCAGGGGCCCCTCGACGGGCGGCCGCACGCCCTCAGGTGGGAGGCCCTCGACTGGGGGCTTAGGCGGGGGTGGGGGTGGGGGATCTTGTTTGAACGTGTGCTGGTCGACCGCCTGTATACGCGGTGTCGATCCTTGCTCGCCAGCTGCGGCTGCGCGTGCGCCTAAAGCTTGCTCGGCCGTCGCGGCTTGTTCCACGAGGGCGGCAGCTTTGGCTTGGTGGTCGTTGATGCGGCTCAGGATTTGCGCTTGACCCGCCGGCGAATTCGGGTCCGGGATGGCGCCGACCTCGGACGCCTCGAGTCGGGCGTTTGCATCGATGGCTCGGGCGCCTTCGAAGTTGATCCGACGGCTCTCATCGGTGATAGAGGCCCAGGTACCGTGAGAACGCGCGGTCGCATCCAGAACGAGATGGTCGGCTTGTGTGGCGACGGCGTAGGAAGCGGCCACGGCGGTTGAGAACCTCGCCCCGATTATCTGGGCGCGCGTGTCGTTGGTCCCTTGACTGAGGGTGCGAGCGTAGCTACTGAGGTCACCAAAGCCGCCGCCATCGACGGGGGTGGAGCCGAACAAATCGAAATAGCGCCGATGCTGTTCTTGTGACAGCATCTCCAGCTGCTCGATGGCATCCACGAGACAGCCCTCCTCCGCCGCGTCTGCCGTGCGTGGAGTAAACCTACCAACTGTGGCAGCTTGCTGAACTGCAGTTCGGGCAACAGCGGCGCGGCCTCAGCGCGCCGGTCACGGATGGGCGCTATGGCCTGTTACGCGCGTGTGGCTGGCCGGTCGAGATCCAGCACGGCTGTCAGTGTCTGTGTCCACCAGCGCAGTTGGCGGCGGCGGCTGGCGTCGGGTTCCTTGATGCCCGCAGTGCGACGAAATTCAGCACCGTAGGCGGGTTCGGTGGCCAGCGCCTGGTGCAGAGCGGCGACGGCGAGGCGGGTGTCGTCGCGTGGGGGGCGCCGGCCGCCGGATTTGCGCCGGGCGGCATGGAGGGCGTCAACGACAGGTTCCAAGATGCCGTCGCTGTGATCGCGCCATCCCGCGCTGTGGAGGGCCATCGCGAGCTCGCCGTATCCGTCGGCGTAGACCTCAGCGATACGGTCCACCAGCTCAGGTATCTGCGCGCCGGCGCGCACCCACTCCTGTGCGGCGTCCTCGACGGCCGCGCGGATCCGGCCGCTGCTGTGACGCAGCACAGCTGCGAGCAGCCCTTCGCGGCTACCGAAGTGATGGTTGACACCGGCGTCGGTTATGCCGACGCGCTCGGCGACGGCGCGTACTTCGACCGCCCGCGGCCCGGCCTCGATCAGCAATTCCTGAGCGGCGTCGAGGATTAACGACTGGGTTTCGTCTGGGCGGCGGCGTTTTCGAGATGGTGGCATGCAACGATCATACCTTGACGCGCCAAAGCGGCGCTGCTACGCTTTGGGGTGTCAAGGTAAAGATACGACCAAGGCCTCCGTAGCTCAGTTGGTAGAGCAGCTGACTTTTAATCTGCGGGTCCGGAGTTCGAGTCTCCGCGGGGGCACAGTTTTTCCGACGAGGGCAGCGTTTTTCAGTTACTAACGCTGCGGTGTGTCCTCACGCCTACGGCCACCAACGGTGGCGATGCTCAACCACCCGTTAAGCATCCAGCCGGGCCGCCGGCAGTGTTAAAACCCCACCCGGCACAGGCGTGGGGTGGGGGTGCAGTCCGAAAAGCAGCATTAACCACTGTTGTTGTTGTCGAGATGCAGTGAGGATTGACAAGGTGGTCAGTGTTGTTTAACAACAGGTCGCGCAGGCATGCCGAGCCGTAATTGCTCCGGGAGAGTGGCGATTTCGGCGGGCAGCTAGTTTGACACCGGTACGCGACACGCCGGGTATCTGTCAAAGTACCTCGGCGATTCTGGTCAATCTTCGCTGCATCTCCTCAACCACCACCCACCACCACCAGCAGTAGCCGCGATAGCGTCGTTGTTGTCGGTGGCTGCCGATACGATCGGTGTTGTAAGGGCAGGTCATTGGGGCTGGCCCACAATTCCCAAAGGGGGAGCGCAAGATGTATTCAACCAAGTCCATTGGTGACGTCGTTCGGAATCTGGTGGGAGTGCTTGGGTTTCGGCCTGTGGAGTCGCTGGTGGTGGCGGCCGTACAGGGTGGCTGCGTGAGTTGCGTTCTGCGTGTGGATCTCAGCGACGTCGCGGCGTCGAATGCGCTGGAGAGGTTGGCGTCGTTGGTGGGGCGCAGTGGTGCCGATGGCGCCCTGGCGGTGTTCGTGTCGACGCCGAGCAGCTCGTGCGAGATGTGCGCGGAGCGCTTTGCTGGCATGGCGGCAAGGTTGGGAGAGGCGCTGGAAGCGGCGGGCGTGCGCCTTCTGGATGCCGTGATGTTGGACCGAGTCGAGGCGGGTGGACGGTGGCAATGTGTGGACCGGTGTGGCAAGTCCGGTGTGCTCGACGATCCAGCGTCTTCGGCCGCCGCGGCGGCAGCGGTGGTCGCGGGACGCCGGATGTATGAGACGCGGGATGAGCTAAGAGCGATTGTGGCCGTTGATGTTCAGCGCGCCGCTGCGGTGGCGCCCATGCTGGACGGTGCTGGCGGCGCGGTGGATGACGTGCCCGTATCGGTGCGCCAGGCGGTGGCTGCGGTGCGTCGCGTGGGCCAGGGCGCCGTCTTGTCGAATGCCGAGCTGGCGGACATCGGCGCATCGCTGGGCGACGTGCGGGTGCGAGATGCGCTGTTTACGTTGGTGGACTCACACGAAGCGAGCGCAGCCGAGATGCTGTGGAGCCAGCTGGCGCGGGTCCTGCCACAGCCCTACCGATCCGAAGCCTTGTGCCTCGTCGGATTCAGCGCATTTTCGCGGGGCGAAGGGCCGCTAGCTGGCGTCGCGCTCGAGGCGGCGTTGGCAGACGATCCAGCTCATCGGATGGCCGGATTGCTGGATTGCGCGCTGCAGAACGGAGTGCGGCCTGAAGAGATTCGCAACCTAATCCAGCACCATGTCTCAGCGCTGGTGATTTGACCCTTGCCCGGAGGTCGCGGGGTGCGGATATGCCTGGCGCTGATCGCACCCTGCCAACCCGCAATGCGGTTCACTACCCCACCCGGCACGGGGCTGGGGTAGTGGTCAATCCGTATGCGGGAGTGCGGGTGTGGTGGTGGTGGTGGTGTCGAGATGCAGTGAAGATTGACAAGGTGGCCAGTGTTGTTTAACAACAGGTCGCGCAGGCATGCCGAGCCGTAATTGCGTTGGAAGAGTGGCGATTTCGGCGGGCAGCTAGTTTGACACCGGTACGCGACACGCCGGGTATCTGTCAAAGTACCTCGGCGATTCTGGTCAATCTTCGCTGCATCGCCTCATTTCTTCTTCGTTCGTCGTCGTCGTCGCCAGCTCGTTGTTGTCGGTGGGCGTTGGTAGTGTCGGTGGTGTTGGGCAGGCCAGTCGGGTCGGCCCGAGATTCCCACGAAAGGGGAGTGGCATGACAGCTGTTCTGGACAACCCGGCCGACGTCGGGGAGGCCTCGGTGGAGGGTGCGGCGATGCCGGTCGTCAACACGTTGAAGGCCAAGGCGTTATTCACCGCCGTGTTCGATGCGCTGCTGTTCGCGGCTCCGGCGTCGGCGAAGCTGCCGTTTCTGGAGGCGGTGCGTCTGGAGTTCGGGGCGGATCAGCTGGTGGCGGTCGCGACGGATCGGTTTGTGCTGGGCGCTTCGCGAGTGGAGTACTCCGGGGAGGCATTCACAGTGATGGTCGCGGGAGCGGATGCGAAGGCGCTGGTAAAGATGGCCAAGACGGTCAAGCGGGATGAGACTACGCGTGAGGTGACCGTCGAGGTCGCCGACGCGGGTGCGCTGGTGACGTTCCGATTCAGCACCGGAGAAGCAATGACCGTGCGCGGCCTGGACGTCCAGTTCCCGAAGTGGCGGCAACTAGTGCCGGCGGATGCCTCACGGATGGGTGGCATTGTCGGGATGGGATACACCCCGGGCTACCTGAAGCGTTTCACCCAGGCACGTGCTGATGAGCAGGCCAGCGGCGTGCAGATGGTCGTGTTCCCATCGGTGACGTCGAGCGGCAAGCCCGGCCCGACCGCGATCCGGATTGGTGAGGACTTCTTCGGGCTGCTGATGCCCGTACGGCCCCCGGGTGACGAATGGACGTTCCACCGGCCCAGCTGGCTCGACGAGTCCGCCGGCGTGGCCGTCAGCGGCACTGCGGGGGTGCGCTGAGGTGACGACGATGACAAACCCGCGTGGAGCGGCGGCCGGGGCTGCCACCGCTCCGCAGCAGCCCGCGCTGCTCGCCCGCCAGGACCAGGCACGCGCGGCGGGCGAGCGGCGCGCGGTCGAGGTGGTGAGGACATGGCTGATCGAGCGTGAACGCACGTGGCTGGCGGTCGATTTCACCAAGACCCGGCCAGAGCCGCCGTTCGACGATGACTCCGAGCTGTGTGTTGCGGTCGGCAGGCTGCCCCGCCAGGCTTACGGCAGCGGACTGGACGTGCGAGGCAGCTTTATCGTGCGGCTGGCGGATCTCAACGGGCTCCTGAGCCGTGCGCACGACGACGCTGGGGCGGCGCGGCAGGCAGATTCCTACCACTGCGCGCGTGGGTACCAGCACGTCGACCACACATCGGATTGCTGCCCCTTCGAGCACGGTGAGGCGCAGTGATAGCGAATCACGTTGAGCAGCAACCTAAGACAGTGGTGATCGAATGGGTCGAAGAATCACGGCACCGGGTGAAGGTGCGGGTGCCGGCGGACTTCGACCCCGATGAATGTGACCTCGGCGACGGCCTGGCCGAGCTGAACAACGACGGATTCCAGGGGCTAGAACGCAGCCAGATCACGGTCTTCGACGCCAGTCCCGACCCGGCGGCCGAGTTCTTCGACCCGCCCCGCTATAACAGTGAGCGGGCGTCCGCGTGAGCAGTCATTACGAGTGGGGAGACGCCCGCAGCGGCAACTACCAACTGGTGACGCGTGAGACGGCACCCGACGAGTGGAATCTGCCCGCGCCAGACCCGGCCGACCCATGGTCAGTGGGTGTCACCTCGGGGCATGCGCTGGGGCTGTTCAACGCCAACGGTGACGGCACTGTGCTCGAAGGCGAGCCGGGCGAAATCCTGGACTACATGGATCGGCTGCACGCCTACGCGCACCGTGAACTCGACGGCCTGGTCGAGTACGACACCTGACCCTGTGCCCAATGCGGCGACCAGGTCCTCACCCTGGTCGCCTGATGCGCCGAGACCTCGGTGATTCACGCTTCGAGCTGTTGACTGCGGTGGAGCAGCGGTGGGCGCTGGTGGTGCTGCGCATCGTCAACGAGGTGTTACGGCCCTGATGGGGCCGTTGCCGCCGGCGGGGTGCGACTTGGGCGGCGATTGGGACTGCGTTAGGCGTTACGGTGTCGTCGCGGTGCCACGGATTCGGCGGCTAACTGTTACTCGTCAGCGCTGGGGGGTTTGTGCTGGGGAGTGAAGAGGCTTAGAACCAGGGCGAAGATGTGGACCGCGGTGGGCCAGTCGGTGGTGTATGCGGCCAGGGCGGCGCAGGAGGCCGCCAGGGCTAAGGCCAGTCGGGGGTCGGTGGCTCGTTTTGCTGGAAACGAGTTTTGTCGGTGGTCATCGGGGTCTACCATCATGAAAGTTCCTTGAGTGTTGTTGGAATGCTGGGGAACTGCTTGGACTGCCTCCTACGCCCGGCAACGGCGTGGGGGGCGGTTTTTAGTTTCGAGGGCCCGTGGCCCCTTCTCAAGAGGACTTCGAGCTGATTGCCATGGGTCACTACGTTAGGCGGAATTGATCAATCCGCGTTCCTTCCTGAGTTTCGCTGGGTGGCAGGACAGTTCGGGATTTGTCCAGTCCCCTGGGCCGGTTGGATGGGGCAGGCTCTATTCTCTGGACCGCGGGTGCCACCTTTTCTGATCAAGCAACACTTAAGATGGCAGCTGTGTCGCGGGGTCTGGGGGTGCGTCAGCGCCAGGTGTTGACTGCGCTGCACGACCGCCGCGAAAACGATCTGTATCTGCCTGAATGGCGGGCGCGGTGGCGGTGGTACACCATCGATCTGCTGGATTTGGTTGATGACAACGCGCCACGCAGTGAGCGGGTGAGTTTGCACCGGGCCATTGGGGCACTGGCTTGTGATAAGCGCGTGAGTGTGTCCACGACGTTTCCCTATCCCACCGTCGTGCGTCCGGGCGTCCCCTTCGCGGATATTGATCTGGTGTCTGAGCTTGGTGAGGTGGATCCACGTTGGCCCCGCGGCCGCGGTCGCTGTCTGTGGTTTCGGCTTCCGTCACGGCGTGGCCGATCTGCACGGTGGGACCAGGCATGGGCAATCCGTTGGCTGAATGGGGAGCTGACTGGCGATGACGATTGGATGCCAGAGGCGGTTTGGGAGTTCCTTGGAACGCTTGACCGGCAGCGTGCCTGGGCTTCTGAAATGGGCCGGTTCGTGGCGTGGCTGTTTTGCGGGCACCCGCGCACCGACCCTATTGGCGGTTAACTGATCTGCGGGAGTTGGTGTATCGGTTGCGTTGTTCGCCGGCGGGGTTGGGTCGTCGTGATGGGTTGGTG
>NZ_QMEV01000034.1 GCF_003284935.1 Mycobacterium colombiense | reverse complement strand
GACCAACACCAGCGCCCCGCCCACCACGGCCTGCAGCGCCGTCCGCCAGCTCGCGGGCAACCTGGGGCTGACGAAACTCCAGCCGACCAGGGCGGCGGCCAAGGACAGCGCGGCGGTCCGACGGAAGCTCCTGTCGGACATCAGAACTCGCTGCGGGCACTCATCCGAAGAGCCGCGGCAGCACCGCCTCGGAGGTCTCCCGCAGTTCGGCCAACGAAATCGTGAACAGGCCCTGGACCTCCACCGAGTCGGAGGCCTGGTCGACGACGCCGATGCGCACCGCCGGCAGTCCCCGCGCCTCGCACATCGACCGGAATCGGCTCTCCTCGGTGCGCGGCACGGCCACCAGCACGCGGCCGGCCGACTCGGAGAACAACGTCACGAACGGATCGGCTCCCTCGGGAAGTACGATGCGGCAACCGGTTTCACCGGCCAGGGCCGCTTCGACGACGGCCTGAGCGAGGCCGCCTTCGGACAGGTCGTGCGCCGCGGACACCAGCCCGTCGCGCGATGCCGAACGCAGCACCTCGCCCAGCAGCTTCTCGCGGGCCAGGTCCACCTCGGGCGGCAGCCCGCCCAGATGGTCGGCGGTCACCTGCGCCCAGATCGAGCCGTCGAACTCGTCGCGGGTATCGCCGAGCAGCATCAGGGTTTCCCCGGGCTCGGTGCCCAGGCCGGTGGGAATGCGCCGGCCGACGTCGTCGATGACGCCGAGCACCCCCACCACCGGTGTGGGCAGGATCGCCGCCGAGCCCGTTTGGTTGTAGAAGCTGACGTTGCCGCCGGTGACCGGAATCCCCAGTGCCACACAGCCATCGGCCAGGCCCTTGACGGCCTGCGAGAACTGCCACATCACACCGGGGTCCTCGGGCGAACCGAAATTCAGGCAGTTCGTCACCGCGACGGGCGCCGCCCCGGTGACCGCCACGTTGCGGTAGGCCTCGGCGAGGGCGAGCTGGGCCCCGGCATAGGGGTCCAGCTTGGTGTAGCGGCCGGACGCGTCGGTCGACAAGGCGATGCCGCGGCCGGTGGATTCGTCGACGCGCAGCACGCCGCCGTCGGCGTGCTCGGCCAGCACGGTATTGCCACGCACGTATCGGTCGTACTGCTCGGTGATGAAGGCGCGGCTGCACAGATGCGGACTACCCAGCAGCGCAAGCAAAGTGGCACGCAACTCGTCACCGGTGACCGGTCGGGGCAGCCCGGCCGAGCTGTCCGCATTCAGGGCGTCCTGCGTGTCGGGGCGGGCCACCGGCCGCTGGTAGACCGGACCTTCGTGGGCGACGGTGCGCGGCGGGACGTCGACGACGGTCTGGCCGTGCCAGGTGATCCGCAACCGGTCGCCGTCGGTGACCTCGCCGATCACGGTGGCCAGCACGTCCCACTTGCGGCAGACCGCCAGGAAGGCGTCGACGTTGTCCGGGGTGACCACCGCGCACATCCGCTCCTGGGACTCGCTGCACAGGATCTCCGCGGGCGTCATGCCGGTGGTGCGCAGCGGCACGGTCTCGAGCTGGATCGTCATCCCACCGTCGCCCGCCGAGGCCAATTCCGAAGTGGCGCAGGATAATCCGGCGCCACCCAGGTCCTGGATGCCGACCACCAGATGACTGGCGTACAGCTCGAGGCAGCACTCGATGAGCACCTTCTCCATGAACGGGTCGCCCACCTGAACCGAGGGCAGCTTCTTGCGCGAGTTCTCGGCGTCGAAGGTGTCCGACGCCAGCACCGACACCCCGCCGATGCCGTCGAGCCCCGTCCGCGCGCCGAACAGGATGATCTTGTTGCCCGTACCCGAGGCGAAGGCCAGATGCAGATCCTCTTGGCGCAAGACGCCGACGCACATGGCGTTGACCAACGGGTTGCCCGCGTAGCACGCGTCGAAGACGGTTTCGCCGCCGATGTTGGGCAGGCCCAATGAGTTGCCATACCCGCCGATGCCGCGGACCACGCCGTCGAGCACGCGGCGGGTGTCCGGCGCGTCGGCCGCGCCGAACCGAAGCTGGTCCATCACCGCGACCGGTCGCGCGCCCATCGCCATGATGTCGCGGACGATCCCGCCGACGCCGGTGGCCGCACCCTGGTAGGGCTCGACGTAGGACGGGTGGTTGTGCGATTCGACCTTGAAGGTGACCGCCCAGCCGTCGCCGATGTCGACGACGCCGGCGTTCTCGCCGATGCCGGCCAGCATGCCGGTGCGCATCTCGTCGGTGGTGGTCTCGCCGAAGTAGCGCAGGTGCACCTTGGACGACTTGTAGGAGCAGTGCTCGCTCCACATCACCGAGTACATCGCCAGCTCGGTGTCGGTGGGGCGGCGGCCCAGGATCTCGCGGATGCGCTGGTACTCGTCGTCTTTGAGGCCCAGCTCGGCGAAGGGTTGCGGCTCGTCGGGAGTGGTGGCGGCATGCTCGACGGTGTCGATGGCCTGGGTGGGCGCACTCGTCCCGGAGACAGTCACGCCAGACAGTCTAGGGCTGGGCGGCGTGCAGGCGCCGAGATGGCCGACCCTCTCGTCACGTGGGACCTATCCGCCGCGAAGCAGGTCTGCGCTTTCGGTGTCGGCGGGGTAGAACGCCCGTGCCCGGCGCGGCCGCCGGGGAGGAACTGGTGTTCTTGCACTATGTCGGTCGCGGCACCGGCCCGGACGGACCGTTCGAGATCCGGGGCATCGACCGGGTCCGCACCCGCGACGGGATCATGGTGGAGAACGTCATCCGCTACGAGCCGGCATTCGCGGGTCGGCGCTGAGCTACGGCTACTGACGCACCACGCAGAACACGTTGCCCTCGGGGTCGGCCAGCACCACCCAGCGGAAGCTGTCGCCGAACTGGTGCCGGCCGACCTCGGTCGCTCCGGCCGCCGTCAGCCGAGACACCTCCGCGTCGACGTCGGACGCGCTCAAGTCGAGGTGCACGCGGTTCTTACCGGGCGTCGGGTCGGGCACCTTCTGGAATCCGAGCCGCAGCCCGTCGCCGAAGGTCACCGCGGTGAATTCGTCGGCGAGCACCTCGTGCGTCGTCCCGCCGAACTGGTCGGCCCACCAGCCGGCCAGCTTCGCCGGGTCGGCGCAGTCGAAGGTCAGCATCTCCACGTTGAGCGGCATACCGGCAGACCTTAGGCCGCTAGTCGGGGAAAAGGAACGCCTGCATCGCGGCCGAGTAAGCGGCGACGTCCTGCGCGCCCATCAACTCGCGCGCCGAGTGCATCGCCAGCTGCGCGGCGCCGACGTCGACGGTGGGGATGCCCGTGCGCGCGGAGGTCAACGGTCCGATCGTCGACCCGCACGGCAGGTCGGCCCGGTGTTCGTAGCGCTGCAGCTCCACTCCGGCCTGCCGGCAGGCCAGCGCGAACGCCGCGGCGGTGCGGCCATCGGTGGCATAACGCAGGTTCGGGTGCACCTTGAGCACCGGCCCCGCGTTGACCTCTATCGGGTGGCCGGGTTCGTGCCGCTCCGGATAGTTGGGGTGGGTGGCGTGCGCCATGTCAGCCGAGGCCAGCAGCGAGTCGGGCAGACGGCGTAGGTAGTCCTCTCGGGTACCGCCGGCGGTGAGCACGATGCGCTCCAGGACGGTACCGAGCAGGTCGGATTGCGCACCGTGGTCCGACGACGACCCGACCTCCTCGTGATCGAAGAGCACCAACACCGGCAGCGCGGCCGTGGGCTCTGCCACGGCCAGCAGCGCCTCGAGCCCCGCATAACAACTGGCCTGGTTGTCCAGCCGGGGTGCGCTCAGCAGGTCCGCGTTGGCGCCGATCACCGTAGAGGGCGTCAGGTCGTGGGTCATCAGGTCGGCGGCCAGCACGTCGGTTGCCGCCACCCCGGCGCGGTCTGCGACGTAATCGACGAATGGCCGGGCCGTCTCACCGACGCCCCACACCGCGTTGACGTGTCGCTGCGGGTCCAGTGTCAGCGATTTGCGGTCCTCGGCCAGGTGAATGGCCAGCTGCGGCACCCGCAGGATCGGCTCGTCGATCCGGACCAGCCGGTGCTCGATCCCACCGCCGTCATGCACCGACAACCGCCCACTGATGCCCAGGTCGCGGTCCAGCCACGAGTTGAGCCACGCGCCGCCGTAGGGCTCCAAGGCGAGCACGCGCCACCCGGCGACCACCCGGTCGGGATGCTGTTTGACCCGCAGATTCGGGCTGTCGGTGTGTGCGCCGACTATCCGGAAGGGGCCGTCGGCGGCATTGGAATCCCACGCGACCAGCGAGCCGGCCCGCACCGTGAAGTAGCGTCCCGGCTCGGATGGCCACCGTTTGGCCTCGTCCAGTTCGGTGTATCCGGCAGCGGTCAACCGGGCGGCCACCGTGGCACAAACGTGAAAGGGCGACGGGGAGGCGTCGATGAAATCGCCGAGTCCTTGCGCGCTCGCCGAGGACGTCGCCTGGTTCCGAGGTCCGCCGGACATGTTGAACATCATGGCTGTCCGCCATTGTGCGGTTCACGTTAGGGTCATCCACGTGCCCCCCGTCCAGCCGCAACCCATCCTCGCGCCGTTGACGCCCGCGGCGATCTTTTTGGTGGTGACCATCGACGACGGCGGGGAGGCGACGGTGCACGACGCGCTGCCCGACATTCCCGGACTGGTGCGCGGGATCGGTTTCCGCGAACCCCAGAAGCGGTTGTCGGCGATCGCCTCGATCGGCTCCGACGCGTGGGACCGCTTGTTCTCCGGACCGCGGCCCGCCGAGCTGCATCGGTTCACCGAGCTGAACGGGCCGCGGCACCATGCCCCCGCCACCCCCGGAGACCTGTTGTTCCACATCAGGGCCGAGAGCTTGGACGTCTGCTTCGAACTGGCCGACCGGATCCTCAAATCGATGGCGGGCGCGGTCACCGTGGTCGACGAGGTGCATGGCTTCCGCTACTTCGACAATCGCGACTTGCTCGGATTCGTCGACGGCACCGAGAACCCGGACGGCGCGCTGGCGGTCAGTGCCACCGCGATCGGCGACGAGGACCCCGACTTCGCCGGCTCGTGCTACGTGCACGTGCAGAAGTACGTGCACGACATGGCGGCGTGGAATTCGATCTCGGTCACCGAGCAGGAGCGGGTGATCGGCCGGACCAAACTGGACGACATCGAACTCGATGACGACGTCAAGCCGGCCAACGCCCACATCGCGCTCAACGTGATCACCGACGACGAGGGCACGGAGCTGAAAATCGTGCGGCACAACATGCCGTTCGGCGAGCTCGGCAAGGGCGAATACGGCACGTACTTCATCGGCTATTCGCGGACACCGCAAGTCACCGAGCAGATGCTGCGCAACATGTTTCTCGGCGATCCGGCGGGTAACACCGACCGGATCCTCGACTTCTCCACCGCGGTCACCGGTGGACTGTTCTTCTCCCCCACCCTCGACTTCCTCGACGACCCACCGCCGTTGCCCACAGCGCCGGTGGCGGAAACGCCTGTGGCACAGAACGGCTCACTTTCGATCGGCAGCCTGAAAGGAACCTCTTGATGAACAACCTCTACCGCGACCTGGCACCGGTCACCGACGCCGCCTGGGCGGAAATCGAGACGGAGGCGACCCGCACCTTCAAGCGCCACATTGCCGGGCGCCGCGTCGTCGACGTCAGCGAGCCGGGCGGGCCGGTCACCGCCGCCGTCAGCACCGGTCGACTCGCCAACGTGGCGTCGCCCACCGACGGCGTGGAGGCCCACCTGCGGGAAAGCAAACCCCTTGTCCGGCTGCGTGTTCCGTTTACCCTGTCGCGTTACGAGATCGACAACGTCGAGCGCGGCGCCAACGACTCCGACTGGGACCCGGTCAAGGAGGCGGCCAAGAAGCTGGCGTTCGTGGAAGACCGCGCCATCTTCGAGGGCTACGCCGCGGCGTCGATCGAGGGGATCCGCTCGGCCAGCTCGAACAAGTCGCTGACCCTGCCGGCCGATCCCCGCGAGATTCCCGACGTCATCACCCAGGCGATCTCCGAGCTCCGCCTGGCCGGTGTCGACGGCCCGTACTCGGTGCTGTTGTCCGCCGACGTCTACACGCGGGTCAGCGAGACCACCGAACACGGATATCCGATCCTCGAACACATCGATCGACTCGTTCCCGGAGACATCATCTGGGCGCCGGCCATCGACGGTGCCTTCGTGCTGACCACCCGCGGCGGCGACTTCGACCTGCAGCTCGGCACCGACGTGTCGATCGGATACACCAGCCATGACGCGGACACGGTCCAGCTGTATCTGCAGGAGACGCTGACCTTCCTGTGCTACACCGCCGAGGCGTCCGTCCCGCTGAACCCCTAGGAATAAACGCCGAACGATCGCTGCTTACCGGGAAAGCAACTGAACTTCTCTCCTGGAGGCAGGATTTCGATGGCAACATCCTTGGCCGGCTCGACCGCTTTGGTGACCGGCGCGACATCGGGCATCGGCAGGCAAATCGCACTGCAGCTTGCGGAACGCGGCGCCGAGGTGGTGGTGCAGGGCCGCGACGCCGAACGCGGCGCCAAGACCGTCAGCGATATCGAAAACGCCGGTGGTAAGGCGCGTTTCGTCGCCGCCGATCTCAACGATGCGCACGACGTGCGGCGACTGGCCACCGAGGCGGGGCCCGTGGACATCCTGATCAACAACGCCGGCATCTACGAATTCGGCCTCACCGCGGACACCGACGATGCGACCTTCGACGAACACGTGAACGTCAATCTGCGCGCGCCGTACATCCTGGTGCAGCAATTGGTGCCCGCCATGGCCGCTCGCGGACATGGCGCCGTGGTGAACCTGAGCACCGTTGCGGCCTCCATCCCGGCGCGAGCCGCGGGTATTTACGGGGCGACCAAGGCCGGTTTGGAACAGCTGACACGAGTGTGGGCCGACGAGTTCGGCCAAGCCGGTGTGCGGGTCAACGCAGTGGCCGCTGGGCCGACACACACCCCAGGCGCCGCCACCATTCCCGGCATGGTCGAAGGACTCGGGGCGAGTGCGACCGCGCTGGGCAGACCGGCCGCCGCCGATGAGATCGCGAGCGCGGTGGTCTTCCTCAGCTCCCCCGAGGCCAGCTACGTCAACGGGGCCGTTTTGCACGCGACCGGGGGACAGCGAGCGATTGCCGCGTAAGGGTTCCGCTAGAGATCGAGCACCACGTCGGTTTCCGGTGCCGCAGAGCAGATGAGCACCGAGCCCTCACCAGGCGGCTCCAACGGCTGCTGCACGTAGGTGGTCGTGCCGGCGACCACGCCGGTGACGCACAGGTGGCACACGCCGCTCCGGCAGGAGAAGCGGGTTGGCACGTCGCAGGCCTCGGCGAGGTCGAGGATGCTGCGGTATGCCGGTGACCAGTTGACGGTTAATCCGCTGCGCGTGAAGGTGATCGCCGGCCCGCGCCCCGGCGCCCCGGGCGGCGGGTGGGGCGGTGTGCGCTCGCCGGTCTCGACAACTCCCGGGTTGATCGCGGGCAGCGCGCCGAACAGCTCGCTGTGAATCCGGGACGCGTCGAATCCGGTGTCCACCAGGGCATCTCGCATATCTGCCATGAATTGGGTTGGGCCGCAGAGGTAAACGGCGGCGTCGGTCGGCAGGCCCAGCTTCGCGATGGTCTCTGCGCGCAGCCGGCCCTGCGTTTCGGTGTAAAAGACCCGCTGCCGGGCGCGCGGTAGCGATTTGATCAGCGCGTCGACTTCGGCTGCGAACACGTGGGTTTCGCGGCTGCGAGTGGTGTGTAACCACCAGATGTCGCGCGGACCGGCGGCCGCGGACAGGGCATGCAGCATCGCCAGGACCGGCGTCGCGCCGATTCCGGCGGAGAACAGGACGACCGGTCGGCTGTCTTCGGCCAGATAGAAATCGCCGCGCGGAGCGGCCGCCGCGATCACCGAACCCGGCTGGATATGGGTGTGCAGCCACCGGCTCACCACGCCGTGGTCCTCGCGCTTGACACTGATGCGGTAATGGCCGGCGGAGGAGTCATCCGACAACGAATAACTGCGCAGCGGCGCGGGATCGCCGGCGTCGGTGAGCTTGACCGTCAGGTACTGGCCGGGCAGCGCCGGTGGCAGCGGAGCCCGGTCGTCGGCTTCCAGCCGGATCGAGAGTACTTCCGGACTCTCCCAGCATGTTTCGGTGACCCGCAGGCGACGGAACCCCTTCCACCCCGGCTCGACGCCGATGGGCGGCGCCACCGCGGGTGCCGCGCCGTCGTGCGCCGCCAGCAGCTCGTGAAACGACTGCTGCCAGCCCGGGCTCAGCGCCGGGATGTCGACGGCTTTGCGCAGCGTTTCGACATCGCGGTCGGGTAGATAGAGCAGCGCGTCCACGTCGGCGACGCTGAGTTCGTGACGGCCCCGGCGGGTCCGCACGATGTCGTCGCCGGCCCGCACGTGGCCCTCGGTGATCACGCGGAAGTAAAAGCCCGGACGGTGTTGCGAGACGAGCAGATTGGGCATGTCGGGCTCGTCGAGGCGAAGGCCGACCCGGAAACAGGTGACGCGCGGCTGGGTCACCTCGAACTCGGCGTCTCCGATGCGATAGCGGTCGCCGATGCAGACGTCGTCGTCGCCGAGCCCGGTGACGGTGAAGTTTTCACCGAAGTGCCCGGCTCGCAGATCGTCGCGCCCCAGGTAGCTCTTCCAGAAGTCGTAGGACTCGCGCTGGTACACCATGACCGCGCGTTGCTCGCCCCCATGACCGGCGAGGTCGCCTTGACCGTCGCCGTCGACGTTGAGGCGGCGCACCATGACCGGCCCCTCGATCGGGACCTTCCAGATCCCCGTATAGACCGTTTTGTCCCGCCATTGAACGTTCTTGGGCATGCCCACGTTCACCGAAACAAGCTTGCCCACCAGTGTCACCTCGAACCGGGTCGCATTCGTACCGAGCCCAACTGGGATGGTTCGCCCAGAATATGGCAGCCCGGCCGGCACGTGCAATACGTCGGCCGCACCGGCTGTTGCGCGGCGCGGCGGTGGTGCATAATGGGTCATACAACCCAGAACCCCGGAACTGGGTGTCGTGGATTTCATCGAGCGCCGCCGCGGCGCACGACGGTGAAACGCGTTGAGTCAGGAGAAACGTCATGCCCGCCGTTCACCATCGCTACGCCACCGTCGACGGCCATCGGCTCTTCTACCGCGAGGCGGGAGACCCGACCGCTCCCACGGTGCTCCTCCTGCACGGCTTCCCCACCAGCTCGTACATGTTCCGCCACCTGATCCCGGCCCTGGCCGACGCTTACCACGTCATCGCGCCGGATCACCTGGGCTTCGGGCTGTCCGACGCCCCACCGGTGGGCGAGTTCGACTACACCTTCGACGCTTTGACCGAGCTCACCGCGGACCTGCTGCGGACCCTGGGCGTCGACCGGTACGCCATGTACGTCCAGGACTACGGCGCGCCGATCGGCTGGCGACTCGCGCTGCGCGACCCGGCAGCGACCACCGCGATCGTCAGCCAGAACGGCAACGGGTACGACGCGGGATTCGTCGAAAGCTTCTGGCAGGTCGTGCGCAAATACCAACAGGAGCAGACTGCCGACACCGAGGCGGCGGTGCGCCAGTTCCTCACCCTGGATGCCACCCGCTGGCAGTATGTGACCGGCGTGGCCGACGAGACCCTGATCGATCCCGAATCGTGGCAGCACGACTACGCGCTGATCTCCCGTCCGGGCAATGATTTGGTGCAGCTCAAGCTTTTTCGCGACTACGCCACCAATGCGCCCCTCTATCCGCGCTTGCACGACTATTTCCGGGCCAGCCGGGTGCCGCTGCTGGCGGTCTGGGGCCGCGGCGACGAGATCTTCGGCCCCGCCGGTGCCGAGGCGTTCGCAGGCGACCTGCCCGAAGCCGAGATCCATCTGCTCGACGGCGGACACTTTCTGCTCGAGTCCGCGTGCGACGACGTCGCCCGGCTGATCCGGAACTTTCTCGCCGGGCAAGGCCAGCCCTGACCCGATGTCTGGGCTGGAGATCCCATAAATGGGGGCGCTCCCGGGTTAGCCTGGCGCGATGGCCCATCCCGATATTCACGACGAACAACGGTTGACCGCCAAGGGGCGCGCCACCCGCGACCGGATCGTGCAGGCCGCCGCCCAGCTGATCGTCACCGACGGTTTGTCCGCGTCCAACATGGACAGCGTGCGCCGGGCGGCTTCGGTCAGCGGCTCACAGCTCGCCCATTATTTCGCCGACAAGGCGGCGCTCATTCGCGCGGTGATCAGGCGTCAGATCGGCGTGGTCCTGGACTTTCACCGCCAGCCCGCACTTCACGGCCTGGGTTCCTTTGACGACTTCGAGCGGTGGATCGACCTCAACATGCGCTACCTGCGGCGCATCGGTTACGTCGGCACCCCCACCTACCACGCGCTCACCGCCCAGTTGGCGAAGTCAGACGACGCCACGCGCGACGCGCTGGCCGCCGGTTACCAACAGTGGATTGACCTCTTGGAACAGGCAATTGCGCGGATGAAAGAGGACGGGCTGCTGGTTCGCGACGCCGATCCCCACCAGCTGGCGCTGGTGATCGTCACCGCGCACCAGGGAGGTGGCGTGCTGACCTTCACCTATCAACAGGAGTGGCCGCACGCCGACGCGATTCGCTTCGCGGTGAACTACCTGCGCCTGTTCGCCACCGACACCGCCGAACGAGCGGCCCGTCCGCCGCGCCGATTCCGCGGGCGTCCCCCGGCCCGACGGGCCGGCTGACCGATTGGCAGCGGGGGCGGTGAAGTGACCGAACGCAACCCATCGCGCTTCACCCGCAAGGGGCTGGCGACGCGCGCACGCATCACCGAGGCCGCCGCCCGGCTGATGTTCGAGCGGGGCGTCGCCAACACCAGCATCGACCAGGTACGGCGGGCCGCCGCGGTGGGCGGGTCCCAGATCTCCCACTACTTCGGCGACAAGCGCGACCTCACCCGCCACGTCGTCGATGTGCGCCGCAATGACGTTCGGGCCTTCCACACCCGGCCGGAGTTTGCCGGTCTCGACAGCCTGGATGCCCTGCAGGCGTGGGCCGATGCCTGCGTGGCCGACATCGACGCCGTGTACCGCGTCGGCGGTTGCGTCTACGGGTCTTTGGCCGGTGAGCTGATCGAGGCCGACCGCGAAATACACGACGACCTGGCGGCCGGATACGACCAATGGATCGACCTGTTCCGGACCGGCCTGGAGTCGATGCGGGAGCGCGGCGACCTGCGCCCGGAGGCCGATGCGCGGCATCTGGCCGTCTCCTTGGTCGCCGCCCACCAGGGCGGCGCGATGCTCACCCACGTCACCGGCGATCCGCAGCCGCTGCGGGCCGCCGTCAATGCCGCCGTCGGCTATGTGCGCTCCTTCGCCGCCCCTGGACATAGTGAGCGGGTACGCACATAATATTGGGTCAGTTGGCCCATTCGGTGTCGACCGACCGAGCATTGCTCCAACTGCGGGAGGGGCGGTAAGTGGCTGCCACCGATTCGCCCCGGCTGCCCACCGCACCGGCGGTAGTGCGCGAGCAACCCGGCGGGGAAACAATGCGCGCGATCATCCTGGAAAAGTTCGGCGGTCTGGACAGCCTGGTCTACACCGACATCCCCAAGCCGCTCCCCAAGGACGGCGAGGTCGTGATCGCGGTAAAGGGTTTCGGCATCAATCACGCCGAACTCCACATGCGTCGGGGGGAATGGGCCGAGGCCGCGGAGGTCAGTGGCATCGAATGTGTCGGCATCGTGGACTCCTGTCCTTCAGGCGAGTTCCCCGTCGGCGCCAAGGTGGCCGCGCTCATGGGCGGCCTCGGACGGAGCATCAACGGCAGCTATGCCGAATACACACGCGTGCGCGCGGCGAACGTCGCCCTCATCGAGTCCGAGCTGCCCTGGTCGCAATTGGCCGCGCTGCCCGAGACCTACGCCGTCGCCTGGACATGCCTGTTCCGCAACCTCAACCTGAAATCCGGGCAGACCCTGGTGTTGCGCGGTGCGACCTCATCCTTCGGCCAGGCCGCACTCAAGATGGCCGTGGCCGCCGGCGCGCGGGTCATCGCCACCGCGCGAAGCAGCCACCGCATCCCGATGCTGCAGGAGCTGGGCGCTTCGCGCGTGGAAGTGGAGCGGCGCGACCTCGCCGCTCACATCGCCGAAAGCAAACGGATTGACGCGGTGCTGGATCTCGTGGGCAACAGCACCATCCTCGACTCCCTCGACATGCTGCGTCGCGGCGGCACGGCATGCCTGGCCGGATGGCTGGGGGGACTCGATCCGATCGGCGACTTCAACCCGCTGCTGCGCATGGCCAGCGGCGTGAATTGGAACTTCTTCGGCAGCTTCGTCTTTGGGACTCCCGGCTTCCCGCTCTCGGACGTACCGCTGCAAGACATCGCCCGCCAGGTCGCCGACGGCGATCTGGACGCAGAGCCTTCGCGCATCTTTTCTTTCGACCAGATCCGCGAAGCGCACCGGGTGATGGAGGCGGGCGAAGCCGACGGAAAGATGGTCGTCGTCATGCAGTGACGCGACCGCGGGTTTCACGATGAAGGGACACGACGATGGGGCTGGCATGGCAGCAGGGTCCGCTTGCGACCGGATCGGTGGGACATTTCCTGACAGAGCAGCCGCTGCCCGAACGGCTGCTCTTCGCCGAGCCGCTACGGCGACGGATGAAAGTCCGGTTCGCGGACACGTGGATAGTCGACAGCGAAGACGTGGTCCTGTTGCATGAGCCGGGCCGCTACCCCGTCGCCTACTTTTCGCGCGACGAGATCGAGGCCGGAATTCTGGTCGCCGAGGATCGGATCACCCAACACCGCGACCTCGGCGAGACACAGTGGTTCAGCGTCAAAGTCGCCGACCGAGAGGTCAATCACGCCGCCTGGCAACACGTCGCACTCGGGTCGCACGCGAGAATCCTCGACGGCCGGGTGGCGTTTGCCTGGCGTGCGATGGATGCCTTCTACGAAGAAGAGGAACGGATCGTCGGGCATGCCGCGGACGCGTACCATCGCATCGACATCCGTTCGACGGCACGCCATCTCGTCGTGCGCGACGGCGACCGGGTGATCGCGGACAGCCACCGCCCGCTGGCGCTGTACGAATCGGGGTTTGCGCCGAGATGGTACGTGCCGCGCGAAGACACCGATGAGTCCGCACTCAAACTCGTTGATATCCAGACGTTTTGCCCCTACAAGGGGATCTGCTCCTACTACGACATCGGCGAGCGCCAGCGCGCGGCGTGGTCCTACGTCGATGCTTGGACCGAGGTGGTGCGGGTCCGCAACCTGGTTTCCTTCGAACCGGACAAAATCGACGTCTACCTCGACGGCAAGCAACTCCAGCTCGAACCCGGGCAAACCGTGATCCCGCACGGGGTGGACCGCGGGCTCGACACGGATGAGATCTTGGGGAAGAACGCGGCGACCGGGAGTGCGTCATGAGGGCGTCCCTCGAAGTCGTCATCCTGCCGGTCGTCGACCCCGATCGATCGCTGCGGTTCTATCGCGACCACATCGGCTTCGCCCTCGACGTCGATTACGCGCCCGCGCCCGGGTTTCGAGTCATCCAGCTGACACCCGAGGGCTCCGGCACCTCAATTCAATTCGGAGTGGGCCTGACCGATGCGGCACCCGGATCGATGCGAAACCTGTACCTGGTGGTGAGCGATATCGAGGAATGCCGCGCCGAATTGACCGGCCGCGGAGTCAATGTCAGCCAGATCCGCCACCAGGACACCGAGGGCGGGTGGCGCGGCGCTTTTGTTCCGGGCATCGATCCGGATCGAGCGGATTACGCCAGTTTCGCGGACTTTCGTGATCCCGACGGAAATACCTGGGTGCTGCAGGAACGAAACCACCACGCCTGAGGAGGCGCAGTGACCACGCGGAAAACCAGTCCCGATCGGGTGGGAGCATTCTCCGATGGCGTGTTCGCCGTACTCATCACGATCCTGGTCCTGGAGCTCAAACCGCCGAAGGCCTACACGTTCAGCGCCTTGCTGCCGGAGTGGCCCACCGGCCTGAGTTACGTGGTCAGTTATGTGTTCATCGCGATCGTGTGGGTGAACCATCATCACTTGTTCGGCTACGCCGAGGTTGCGACACCGCGACTGGTGTGGTCGAACTTTGCGCATCTGTTCTCGGTGTCGTTGATTCCGATCACGACGGAGTGGATCGCCGACAGCCGGTTGGCCGCCGCTCCCGTGACGCTGTACGCGTCGGTGTTCGTGCTGGTTAACGTCACCTATCTGGCGCTGTGTCAAGAAGTGGTCGATCGGCCCGCGCACGAAGACCTCACCGAGCGGATGCGCCGACTGTTGCGGATGAGATCGTTTCTCACCATCGGCGTCTTCGCCGCGGCGGCCGCCCTCGCGCTGCGGTGGCCGATAGCCGGAATGGTGCTGATCTGTCTATGTCTGGCGGGCTATCTGCGGCCTGACGTTCCCTCCCCCAGGAAAGCCGAGTCCTAGCATGCCGAAACCGTCCGTCCTGATCTTCGACGTCAACGAGACGCTGCTCGATATCGAGTCGATCGCACCGCTTTTCGGTGAGCTGTTCGGCGATGAAGGCGTGCTGCGCGACTGGTTCGCGCAGTTGATCATGTACTCGATGGCCCTCACGCTGGCCGACAACTACGTGACGTTTCCGGTGCTCGCCCAGGGGGCGCTGCGGATGCTGGGCGACATCCATCGAGTGGACGTCACCGACGACGACGTGGATCGCCTGAAGACCGCACTGCTGAGCATGCCGGCGCATCCCGATGCCGCCGAGGGGCTCGCCGCGCTGCGCGACAACGGTTTTCGTCTAGTCACGCTGACCAATTCGCCACCCAATCCGGATGGCCCGACGGCACTGCAAAGTTCCGGGCTGGCGGGCTATTTCGAACGCCAGCTGAGCGTCGATGCGCGCAGCGTGTTCAAGCCCTCACCCGCCGTGTACCGGTACGCGTGCGACACGATCGGCGTGGCCCCGGCCGACTGCATGATGGTGGCCGCCCACGTCTGGGACACCATCGGTGCGCAGAGTGTCGGCTTCGGTGGGGCTCTGATCACGCGGCGCGGCAACGCACCGCTGCCGGTGGACGGCGTGCCGCAGCCGAACATCGTCGTCGGCGACATACGCGAGCTCGCCGAGCGGCTCACGTCCGGACGATAATTGACCGATGGCCACCACAGACGGATTCCACCCAGACTTCGACGACACGGCGACACCGGTCCCACGCAACCGGGTGCGCCACATCAAGGCGTCCGAGATCAGCTCCGACACCGCACAGTCCGAGGGGCTGCGGCGCTTCGCGGCCCTGTCCGGCCGGTCAGTCGGCGCCGAGAAACTCTGGATGGGCGAGACGCACGCATCGCCGCGATCGGCTTCGGACAACCACCATCACGGTGATTCGGAAACCGCCATCTATGTGCGAAGCGGCAACCCGGAGTTCGTGTTTCACGACGGCACCGGCGAGGTCCGCATCGCCACCGCACCCGGCGACTACGTCTTCATCCCGCCGTTTCTGCCCCACCGGGAGGAAAACCCCGACCCCGACACCACCGCCGAGGTGGTGATCGCGCGCAGCACCCAGGAAGCCGTCGTGATCAACCTTCCCGCGCTGTATCCGCTGGCCGATCCTCAGTAAACGGCGATCTCGATCAGGTTCCCGTCGACGTCACGGCAGTAGTGCGAGGTCATCTCGCCCAGGGCTCCCACTTTGGTCACCGGCCCGGCGATCACCGCCACGCCACACGCGGCGAGATGGGCGCGGACGTCACCCGGGCTGGCCCGGGTGATAAAGCACAGGTCTTCGGAACCGGCCGCCTCGACGGACCCGGTGAACCAATCGGGGTCGTCGGCCGACGCCCCGACCGGTCGCAGATTGATCTTCTGGTCCCCGAAGCGCAGCGCCGTCCTGCGCGACGGCCCGAACGTCTCGCGCCGCATGCCCAACACCCGCTCATACCACGCGGCGGTGGCGTCGACGTCGCGGCAATTCACGACAATGTGGTCGAACCGTTCCACTGTGATCGACACGTCTCATCCTCCTGGCCTGTGCGCAGCCGTCCCCGCCCTTCGCCGGCTACCGACGCGCGAAACCCGTTCGGTGTCAGGGTAATCCGCTGAGCGGATAGACGACGAGGGCACGGACACCGGCGAGCTCGCTTTACGGCCGGCCAATGAAACGTTTTAATACATCTCGTGGCCCCCGATGAGCTGGATCTCGACGTCGCCGACCTCCGGATATCCCGCGGCAGCGTCCCGGCCAGCACCCAACTCGCCGAGGCCCTCAAGGCCGCGATCGTCAAACAGCGCCTGCCCCGCGGCGCGCGATTGCCCACCGAGCGAGAGCTCATCGATCGCACCCGGGTGAGCCGGGTGACCGTGCGCGCGGCGGTCGGGCTGCTCGAACGTCAGGGATGGCTGGTACGAAAGCAGGGCCTGGGCACCTTCGTCGCCAACCCGGTCAAACAAGAACTTGGCCCCGGGGTGCGCACCATTACCGAGGTATTGGCCGGCTCCGGCATCACGCCGAACGTCGACGTGTTGTCGCACCGCGTCGAAGATGCGCCGCAGCGAATCGCCGAAATACTCGGCCTGTCCAAAGTCCTCTGTGTCCACCGGCGCTTCCGCGACGGTGAGCAGCCGCTGGCCCTGATGATCGCTTACCTGCCAACCGGATTGGGCGAGGCCGTGCAACCGCTGCTGAAGAGCGCGATCGAGGAGCAGACCGCGCAGGCCATGGAAAGCACCTACACCATGTGGGAGCGCCGACTCGAGGTCCCCATCGCGCGGGCCAACTATGAGATTCATGCGGCCGGCGCATCGCTGGAGGTGGCCGGCGCCCTGAACCTGCCGCTCGGTTCTCCCGTGCTGGTCCTCGAACGCACCAGCTACGGCCATGACGACAAGCCCCTCGAGGTGGTCGAATTCCACTACCGCCCCGAGCGATACCGGTTCTCGGTCACGTTGCCGCGCACGGTGCCCGGCCCCGGCGCCGGCATCTTGGAACGGCGGGCGTGACGGCCACTCAGCGAATTCTCAACGAATTCTTTCCTACCGCATCGCCTGGCTCCCAGCCTCTGCAAAGCCATCGGCCGCAACATTTATTCATGACGAATGAGCAGCTGTGCGCGAACCTGGTCGAGCGTTACCTGCGCACCCGCGGTCGACGCTATTTTCGCGGCCACCACGACGGCGAATACTTCTTCGTCACCAGCGCTCCGCGGCGCCTGCACATCCACTTCGAGGTTTCGCCGGCGCATGACGACGTGCTGATCATCCGCGTCAGCCCCGGGTGCTACTTCCCGGCGGCCGACCGCCCCTGGCTGACGTACTTCGCCGACAGGTGGAACCGTCTTAACCGTCACGTCACCGCGATCGTGCACGGCTCGTCGGATCCGCAGCGCATCGGCGTGGTGGCCCGCAAGTCGCAATGGGTCCGAAACGACGTCTCGTTCAACGATTTCGCGTCGTTCGTCGACCGGACCATCGCGGACGCCACCGAGCTCTTCGAGGAGCTGAGCCCCACCGCCGAGTTGCCGTCCATCGAACGGTCGTGGTTGCGCGACGCCGGCTGAAGGCCGGGCGAGCTACTCAACCGACGGGGCATCCGGGCGCGGCTCGCCCAACTTGGCGCGTATCGCGCCCCACGGGTCGGCGTAGCGTCCCGGCGTATTGCGGTAGGCCGCACGACTTTTCAGGAATCGCCGCGCCAGCGGCGAAATCACCCGCATCGGGTAGCGCCGCCACCCCGCGGTGGCTCGCATCTCGGTGAGCATGTCCGGCCACGAGTGGTGCTGGAATTGCAGAACCTGTTGGGAGCGATCGGTATCCATCCAGTCCGTGACAAACCAGTCGTCGTCGCTGTCCGGATCGCCCGGGCGGCCCCCGGGCAAGACGTCGACCAGACCCCGCGCGGCCGCCAGCGCCTTGCCGACCTCCCCCTGGCGAAGCCGATGCGACTCGTCACCGGCGATCAGCAGCGTCTCACCGGCGACGTCGGCGGTCACCGCCGCCGCGAACGCGCGCGCGACGTCGCGCACGTCGACGGTGTGGATGCGACCATCGGTCGGCAGGGCGCTTTCGAAGTACAACGCGTCGACGCTGAACGGCATCGCGTCCGGCTCCACGCTCATCACCCCGGCCAGGCGCAAGATGACCCACTCGAGATCCGCGGATCGGATGTGCCGTTCGGCTTCGGCCTTGTGGGCACCGTAGAGGTCGGCCGGCTTCATCGGGGAGTCCGGACGTAACAGCTCGCGATGGCGGTGGGGGTTGCGCGCGCCGTACACGGCGTTGCTCGACGCCTGAATGAACCGCACCGGATGCGACCGCGATTGCGCCGCGCTCAGCAATGCGACGGTCGCGTCGACGTTGACGCGGCGCCCCAACGCGGGCTGGCGATAGATCACCGGCGGGATCACCGCGGCCAGGTGAACGATGGCCGTGGGCGACGTCGCGGCGAGCAGCCGATCAACCTGACCCGGGTCGGTCAGATCCGCCCAGTGCGCCTCGGCGCCGGCCGACAGCGACTTCGCGGCCTTGCGCTGGGCGGCGGTGCCGAGGTCGGTCGCGACGACCCGATGGCCGTCGGCAACCAGCCGCCGCACCGTCTGGGACCCGACCAGGCCGAAACCCCCAGTAACCAGAACCTTTTCGGACATGCTCCCCCACTGCTCGCTTGCCCCCCAGCAAACGGATATGACATTCTCCTAAATGGAGAGTAGCATATGCTAGCCAGGGGTCCAGGTTTGAGACCGGCGTCACACCGGCAACAAATAGCAAAGAGCGCAGTACGGACAGCGGGGAGCCATGACGGGCAACGGTGTGGAGGCGGCGGACAACCAGGAAACCGCCAAATGGGATCCGGCCTTCACCGAACAGGTCACCAAAGTGCTCGGGCCGGCCATCAAACGGTATTACCGCGCCGAGGTGCGCAACATCGACAACATCCCGCCCTCGGGCGGAGCCCTGGTGGTGTCCAATCACTCGGGCGGCATGCTGACCCCGGACGTGTTGATCTTCTCCCCCGCCTTCTACGAACGCTTCGGCTACGACCGGCCGGTCTACACCCTGGGCCACTACGGCCTGTTCATCGGCCCCTTGGACGGCTGGCTCCGCCGCCTCGGGGTGATCGAGGCCAGCCGCGAAAACGCCGCCACCGCACTGCATTCCGGCGCGGTGGTGCTGGTGTTCCCGGGTGGCGACTACGACTCCTACCGGCCGACCTTCAGCGCGAACACGATCGACTTCAATGGCCGCACCGGATACGTGCGGACCGCCATCGAAGCCGGAGTGCCCATCGTGCCGACGGTCTCGATCGGCGCCCAGGAGACCCAGCTGTTCTTGACCCGCGGCAACTGGCTGGCCCGCAAGCTGGGGCTGACCAAGGCCCGGATGGACATCCTGCCGATCAGCGTCGGCTTCCCGTTCGGGCTGAGCGTGATCTTCCCGCCCAACGTGCCCCTGCCGGCAAAGGTCGTCACCGAGGTTCTCGAGCCGATCGACATCACCGCCCAATTCGGCGAAGACCCCGACGTCGACGAAGTCGACACCCACGTGCGCGCCGTCATGGAGGCCGCGCTGCAGCGGCTGGCCGAGCAGCGCCGGTTCCCGATCCTGGGCTGACGATGACCGGGGCGTTTCGCCGGGATGCGTCGGCACGGGGAGGTGACCTGTGAAACGACTCAACGGTATGGACGCGATGCTGCTCTACAGCGAGACGCCCAACCTGCACACGCACACCCTGAAGGTGGCTGTCATCGACCCCGCGGACGTGGACGGCGAGTTCGGATTCGACGCCTTCCGCCGCCACGTGCGTCGCCGGCTCCATCTGCTGGAACCGTTGCGCTACAAGCTCGTTGACATCCCCTGGCATCTGCATCACCCGATGTGGCAGGAGAATTGCGAGGTCGACCTGGACTACCACCTGCGCCGAGTGCGGGTGCCCGCCCCGGGGGGGCGCCGCGAGCTCGACCAGGTGATCGGCGAGGTGGCGTCGGTTCCGCTGGACCGCAGCCGCCCGCTGTGGGAGTTCCATTTCGCCGAGGGGCTGGCCGGTGGGCGGTTCGCCTTGGTCGGCAAGGTCCATCACGCGCTGGCCGACGGCGTCGCCTCGGTCAACCTGCTGGCCCGCGCGATGGACCTGCGCGACGGGCGCACCGATGAGCGCGACAACGACGAAGCCGGCGTCACGATGTCCAACGCCGACCTGTTGCGCGCGGCGGCGCGCGACCATGTCCGGCAGATCGGCGAGCTGCCCGGGCTACTCAAGGACGCGGCCGTCGGGATGATGCGGGTGCGCCGCCGGTCCCGCGAGCGCGGCGATCACCCCGACCTGGCCGACGCGTTCGACGCACCGCCGACCTTCCTCAACCATGTCGTCTCGCCGCGGCGCTGGTTCGCCAGCACCTCGTTGTCGCTGCCCGAGGTCAAGGCGACGGCAAAAGCCTTGGGCATCACGGTGAACGACGTCGTGCTGGCGATGGCGGCCGGGGGGTTGCGAACGCTGTTGCTGGCCTATGACGGCGCGGCCGATCGGCCGATCATCGCCTCGGTCCCGACGGCCACCGACAAGTCGGACCGGATCACCGGCAACGAGATCAGCGGGCTGATGATCTCGTTGCCGGTCCACGTCGACGACGCCGTGGAACGGGCCCGCCTGGTCGCCCTGGCCACCAAGATCGCCAAGGAGGACCACGAAGTCCTGGGCCCGGAGCTCTACGGGAAAATGATGGCCTACCTGCCGAGCGCCTTCGCCCCCGCCGCGTTCCGATGGCTGGGCCTGCGCGACGCGCCGAACAAGCTGATGAACGTCGCGGTGTCCAGCGTCGTGGGCCCGCGCGAACGGGGCCACTTCGGCGGCGCGGCCGTCAGCGAGATCTACTCCACCGGCGTGCTGTCCCCCGGCGCCCCGGTCAACATCACCGTGTGGAGTTATGTCGACCGACTCGGCATCGCGGTGCTCACCGACGACCGGACTTTCAACGACCCGCACGAGGCCACCGACGCCATCGGCGCGTCCTTTGCCGAATTACGCGACGCCGCAGGGGTTTCCGCTCAGCCCGCGAGCACGCCGTCCAGCACCGAATAGAACAGGCCCAGGCCGTCATCCGACGGCCCGGTCAGCGCTTCGATGGCGTGCTCGGGATGCGGCATCAGACCCACCACGCGGCCGTTGGCGGAGCTCACCCCGGCGATGTCGTGCAGCGAGCCGTTGGCGTTCTCGTGGTAGCGGAACACCACCCGCCCCTCGCCCTCGAGCTCCTCGATCACCTCGGCGGGCGCCACGTAACGCCCCTCGCCGGATTTCAGCGGGACCAGCAGATCCGCGTCCGGCTCGAAGCGCGACGTCCACGCCGTCGAGGTCGAGGCCACCCGCAGCCACACGTCGCGACAGATGAAGTGCAGACCCACATTGCGCGTCAGGGCACCGGGTAGCAGTCCCGCCTCGCAGAGCACCTGAAAACCGTTGCAGATGCCCAACACCGGCATGCCGCCCCGGGCGGCCGCCACCACCTCGGTCATCACCGGGGCGAACCTGGCGATCGCACCGGCCCGCAGGTAGTCACCGTAGGAGAAGCCGCCGGGCACCACCACGGCGTCGACGCCCTTGAGATCGGCGTCGGCGTGCCAGAGGCTGACCGGCTCGGCCCCGACGCGGCGCGCCGCGCGGGCGGCGTCCACGTCGTCGAGCGTGCCGGGAAAGGTGATGATCCCGATGCGTGCCGTCACGGTGTCTCCCGGCTGATGGACCAGTCCTCGATCACCGTGTTCGCCAGCAGCGATTCGGCGATCTCGGCGAGCGCCGAATCATCGACGCTGTCGTCGACTTCGAGCTCAAAGCGTTTGCCTTGCCGCACTTCCGAGATTCCCGGATGTCCGAGCCGACCCAGCGCGCCGACAATCGCCTGACCCTGCGGGTCGAGAATCTCCGCTTTGGGCATCACGCTTACGATCACCCGGGCCACCGGCGCTCCTCCTGAAAAGTTGGCGTTTCCGCGCCAACTCTACCGGCGAAAGCGCAGCTCGGGGTCACGGGCACGAGCCAATGTAGGCCTCGCACAGCGGCGCGCTCATGGCGCCCAGCACCGGATCGTCCGCCATCGCCGGCCAGGACGCCTGCGGCGGCGCCGTCGACCAGAGCGTGACCTCGCTGATTGTGCTGCTGGCCGGGTGGGCGAACAGATAGGTGTGCATCACCACCGGGCCGCTGATCACGGCGGCCATCCGGTTCGTCTCGTCGCTGGTCAGCGACGGCGACTCCTGGGGTGCGCGCTGCTGGCAGGCCCGCAGCGCGGCGACGGCGTTGCTGAACGCCGTGACCGCGGTCGCGCCGCCGCGGGCCGTGTCACCACGCCAGTGCAAGATCTGGGCCTGCAGTTGCCACTGCCCGTCGGGATGCTGAACCGTCGAGCGCGCCGCGACGGCCGACTCACGAGAGTCCTGCGGTATCGCCGGCGCCGCGCACAGCTCCTCGAACCGGAAACGCGGCGCGGGCGCCGAACCGGTCGTCTGCACCGCCTGGCCGGCCAGCGCGGGCCAGTGATACACGGCGTCCAGCGGCACCGCATGCTGATCGATCCACGCGGTGTTGGGGATCCGATCGCACAGCGCCGGGCACGTCTCCGGCTCGGCGTGCGCGGGAATGACGACAACCAGGGCGACCGCGAAGCTGCCGGCGACCAGCATCGTGGCCAGGATCATGCGTATCGGCAGCGTGTCCATCAAGGCACAATCGTAGATATGCAACTGACGCATTTCGGCCATTCGTGCCTACTTGCCGAGTTCGACCACACCCGCGTGCTCTTTGACCCCGGTACCTTCGCGCACGGCTTCGAGGGAATCACCGGCTTGACCGCCATCTTGATCACCCATCAGCATCCCGACCATGTCGACGTCAACCGGCTGCCGGCACTGCTGGAGGGTAACCCGGACGCGGTGCTCTACGCCGACCCGCAGACCACCGCGCAACTGGGCGCGCCCTGCCGGGCGGTCCATGTCGGCGACGAGCTGAAGATCGGTGAACTGACCGTGCGCGCCGTCGGCGGCAAGCACGCGGTCATCCACCCCGAAATCCCTGTGATAGAAAACATTTCGTTTCTGGTGGGCGACGCCGACCATCGTGCCCGGCTGATGCACCCCGGTGACGCGCTGTTCGTGCCCGACGAGCCGGTGGACGTCTTGGCCACGCCCGCGGCCGCGCCGTGGATGAAGGTGTCCGAGGCGGTCGACTACCTGCGTGCGGTGGCCCCCCAGCGGGCCGTTCCCATTCATCAGGGGATCATCGCCCCGGACGCGCGGGGCATCTACTACGGACGCTTGACGGAGATGACCAGCACCGACTTCCAGGTGCTGCCCGAGGAAGACGCCGTCACGTTCTAGCGGGTTCGCGATTGGCTCGTGTCATGCTGGCGTGACGCTCGCGGTCCGGCGGGCCACATCAGCCCGCTACGTGATGTCGTCGGCGGCGCCGCGCCCGGCGGCGCGCCCGGAGAAGATGCAGCCGCCCAAAAAGGTGCCCTCCAGCGCGCGATAGCCGTGCACGCCGCCTCCCCCGAACCCGGCGACCTCGCCGGCGGCATACAGACCGCTCAACGGCGTGCCGTCGGCCTTCAGCACCCGCGAGGCCAGGTCGGTTTCGATGCCGCCCAACGTTTTTCGGGTCAGGATATGCAGCTTGACCGCGATCATCGGCCCGGCCTTGGGATCGGTCAGTCGATGCGGGGCGACCACCCGCCCCAGCCGATCACCCAAATAGTTGCGGGCGGCGCGGATCGCCGTGATCTGCCCGTCCTTGCTGAACTTGTTGGCCACTTCCCGATCCCGCGCGGTGACCTCGGCCTCGACCGTCGCGTAGTCCAGCGGCTGCACATCGGGCAGCTTGTTCATCGCAGTCACCAAGTCTCGCAACGAGTCCGCGCTGACGAAGTCCACGCCGCGGTCGACAAACGCCTGCACCGGTCCCGGCGGCCCGGAGCTGGCCCGGTTGCGCAGCAGCTGGCGAATGCTCTGCCCGGTCAGGTCAGGATTCTGTTCCTGCCCGGAGAGCGCGAATTCCTTCTCAATGATCTTGGCGTTCAACACAAACCAGGTGTAATCAAACCCGGATTTGGTGATGTACTCCAAGGTGCCCAGCGTGTCGAAGCCCGGATACAGCGGCACCGGCAACCGGTTGCCGTTCGCGTCCAGCCACAGCGACGACGGGCCGGGGATGATGCGGATGCCGTGCAGCGGCCAGATCGGGTCGTAGTTGGTGATGCCCTCGACGTAGTGCCACATGCGGTCGGGGTTGATCACCCGCGCGCCGGCCCGCTGCGAAATCCCGATCATCCGGCCGTCGACATGGGCCGGCACCCCGCTGAGCAGTTGCTCGGGGACGCGGCCCATGCGTGTGGGCCAATTTTTGCGCACCAGCTCGTGATTGGCCCCGATGCCACCACTGGTGACGATCACGGCATCGGCACGAAACTCGAACTGACCTAACGCTTTTCGCGACGACGCGACGCCCCGCGGGGTGGCGGAGGGCTCCAGCACGGCGCCCCGCACGCCGGTCACCGCCTCGCCCTCGACGATCAACTCGTCGACCTGATGGCGATGCGCGAAGCGCACCGATGAGCGGTCGCGCAACTGACGGGCGAAGATCTCCACCAGCGCCGGCCCGGTTCCCCAGGTGATGTGGAAGCGGGGAACCGAATTGCCGTGTCCCTGTGCGCCATACCCGCCGCGTTCCGCCCAGCCCACCAACGGGAACAGTTTGAGCCCCCGCGAACGCAACCAACTGCGTTTCTCCCCCGCGGCGAAATCGACGTAGGCGTGCGCCCATTGGCGTGGCCAATAATCCTCGGGCCGGTCGAACGCCGCCGTGCCGAGCCAGTCCTGCAACGCCAATTCGTGGCTGTCGCGGATGCCCAACCGGCGCTGCTCGGGGCTGTCGACGAAGAAGAGCCCTCCGAAGGACCAGAAGGCCTGACCGCCGAGGTTGGCGCTGTTCTCCTGGTCGACGATGAGCACCCGCAAGCCGCGATCCACCAGTTCGCACGCGGCGACCAGGCCGGCCAGGCCCGCCCCGACGACGATGGCATCAGCGCCGAACCCCGCAACCGAAGAATCGCTCATGTCGGACCAGGGTAATGCCCCGACGAGCAGGTCAGGCGGTCGCTGCCTCAGGCGGCGTCGAGCACGGCCCTGGCCTGATCCCAGCGGTACACGCTGGGGGCGCAGCCGTGCATCAACGCCAGGTCGACCGCGTCCACCATGGCCTGCAGCGGCCCGGGTTTCCGTAGGTGACGCGCCGCGACGGCAACGCGCACGACGCCACCGCGCCGAGCGATCCGTTCGGCGGACAGCACCACCATCCGGCACCACCACGGCTCGGTGAGGAAGCCTTCGCCGATGCCGAGCACTCGGGCGCGCACGGTGGTGTGACGGACCAGATCGGTGATCCCGTGCAGATCGGCTAGCAACCGGAACCCGTTGCCCGGCAACGCTTTCACGACGCCCGGCGACACCACCCAGCCGGGCGCCGCGAACAGCCGGGTGCGCAGCCCGAGGTGCTCGAGCACCCGGTCGGCGGCCATCAATCGCAGATTGGCCTCGTGCGCCCGCAATATCGCGAACTCGCCGCGGCGCTTCTTCGTGACCGCGTCGTCGTAGCCGTGCAGCACGATGGCGTCACCGCCGGCGCGCCGGGTGGTCAGCCACTCGACGGTTCCCGGGTCGTGGTCGAGCCGGTAGTCGCCGGACAGGCGGGGTGCCACGAGTAACGACACCGGTACCGTGCGGGCGTCCATTTGCGCGCAGAACGCCTCGACGTCAGGCAGGGTGCGTTCACCGATCCCCGAGACCGAGACGATCAATTTTCCAGACACACCAGCAGTTTGCCGATCCCAAGTGTCGGAATGGTGAAGGACACGCAGACAGCAGGCGTATATGCACGCGCCAAGCCCGATAACTGATTTCGGCGACCGGACGAATTCGCGCAGGCCGCCGACGCCGCAAGCGCCAGGCCCGGCGATCAGTTCGATATGCTAAGCAACGCCATGGACGAGGCCTCGTATGCGGCGGCCAAAACGCCGCCGCCCCACGCCCCGGGTGTCGAGGAACGGGTATATCCCGACAAGCTCGATGCCGCGCTGTTGCGGATCTCCGGCGTGTGCATCTTGGCCACGGTGATGGCGATCCTGGACGTCACGGTCGTCAGCGTCGCCCAGCGAACCTTCATCGATCAGTTCGCGTCCTCGCAGGCCGTGGTGGCCTGGACGATGACCGGCTACACGCTCGCGTTGGCGACCGTGATCCCGATAACCGGGTGGGCCGCCGACCGGTTCGGCACCAAACGCCTGTTCATCGGATCGGTGGTGGCCTTCATCCTGGGCTCGTTGCTGTGCGCGATCGCGTCAAACATCCTGCAGCTCATCGTCTTTCGGATGGTGCAGGGAATCGGCGGCGGCATGCTGCTGCCGTTGGGGTTCATGATCCTGACCCGCGAAGCGGGCCCGGGACGGCTCGGGCGCCTGATGTCGATCCTGAGCATCCCGATGCTGCTCGCCCCGATCGGCGGCCCGATCCTGGGCGGCTGGCTGATCGACACCTCGAGCTGGCGATGGATCTTTCTGATCAACGTCCCGATCGGATTCCTCACCGTCGCGCTCGCCGCCATCGTGTTTCCGCGCGATCACCCCGCGCGCTCAGAAACCTTCGACGCCGTCGGCGTGCTGCTGCTCTCGCCGGGCCTGGCGATGTTCCTGTTCGCGGCGTCCTCGGTACCGGGTCGGGGCACCGTGGCCGACCGCCACGTGGTGATACCGGCGATCATCGGCCTGGCGTTGATCGCGGGCTTCGTCGTGCACGCCTGGCATCACGCCCATCACCCGCTGATCGATCTGCGCCTGTTCCGCAATCCCGTGCTCACCCACGCCAACGTGACGATGCTGGTCTTCGCCGGGGCGTTCTTCGGCGCCGGCCTGCTGCTCCCCAGCTACTTTCAGCAGGTGCTGCACCAGACGCCGATGCAGGCGGGCGTGCACATGATCCCGCAGGGGCTGGGCGCCATGCTGACCATGCGGCTGACCGGCCCGCTGGTGGACCGGCAGGGCCCGGGCAAAATCGTGCTGGTCGGGATTGCGCTGATCACCGCCGGCCTGAGCGCCTTCGCCGTCGGGGTGGCCACCCAGGCCCACTATCTGCCGACGCTGCTGGTGGGGCTGGCGATCATGGGCCTGGGCATGGGCTGCACCATGATGCCGCTGTCGGTCGCGTCGGTGCAGGCGCTCGCGCCCCATCAGATCGCCCGGGGGACGACGCTGATGAGCGTGAGCCACCAGGTGGGCGGCTCGGTGGGAACCGCGTTGATGTCGATGATCCTGACGAATCAGTTCAATCGGAGCCCGGACATCGTCGCAGCAAACAAGCTTGCCGCGCTGCACCAGAAGTCGGCCGTCAACGGGGTGCCCGTCGACCAGACCGCGATACCCCCGCAGTCGCTCGCGCCCGGCTTTTGGAGCAATGTCGTGCACGATCTTTCCCACGCCTATACGGCGGTATTCGTGATTGCCGTGGCGCTGGTGGTTTGCACGTTCATTCCGGCGTGGTTTCTGCCGAAAAAACCCGCAAGCGAAACCGCCGCCGAATAATATGTTCGCCCAGGTAGGACCGCCACCAGCCCGTTTATCGGTTTAGTCGCGGTCGCGGCACAAATCGGCGCGCGGTGAATTACACGCGTGCTAATAGGCGAATACGCGTAAAAACGCTTCAGCCGGGGCAACCCTGTGGATATGCTCAGCGGCGCCATGCAGAAGACCCGTTCCGCAAGCTTCAACGTCCCGTTGCCGACCGCTCCGGGACCCTCGCTGCGCGCCGACGAATATCCCGACAAGCTGGACGCGGCGCTGTTCCGGATCGCCGGGGTGTGCGGACTGGCCTGCATCATGGCGGTGCTCGACAGCACCGTCGTCGCCGTCGCGCAACGCACCTTCATCGCGCAGTTCGGGTCCACCCAGGCCGTCGTCTCGTGGACGATCGCCGGCTACATGCTCGCGTTCGCCACCGTGATCCCGGTTACCGGATGGGCGGCGGATCGGTTCGGCACCAAACGACTCTTCATGGGTTCGGTGCTGATCTTCACGGTGGGATCGCTGCTGTGCGCGATCGCGCCGAACATCTTGCTGCTCATCCTGTTCCGGGTGGTCCAGGGCATCGGCGGCGGCATGCTGCTGCCGCTCAGCTTCGTCATCCTGACGCGCGAGGCGGGACCGAAACGGGTCGGTCGGCTGATGGCGGTGGGGGGAATCCCGATTCTGCTCGGCCCCATCGGTGGGCCGATCCTGGGCGGCTGGCTGATCGGCGCGTACGGCTGGAAATGGATCTTCCTGATCAACCTGCCGATCGGGCTGACGGCGTTCGCGCTCGCGGCGATCATGTTTCCGAAAGACCGCTCCGCCCCGTCGGAGGCCCTCGACATCACCGGCGCGCTGCTCCTCTCGCCCGGCGTGGCGATCTTTTTGTGCGGGGTGTGTTCCATCCCGGGACGACACACCATCGCCGATCGCTACGTGTTGGTGCCCGCGCTCGCCGGCCTGGGCCTGATCGCCGCGTTCATCCTGCATGCCTGGTATCGGACCGATCACCCCCTGATCGACCTGCGGCTGTTCCGCAACCCGGTGGTCACCCAGGTCAATGTCACGCTGCTGGTGTTCGGGGCCGCCTCGGTGGGCGTCGGCCTGCTCGTGCCCAGTTTCTTTCAGATCGTCGGGCACGAGACGCCGATGCAGTCGGGTCTGCACATGCTGCCGATCGGGATCGGTGCGGTGCTGACCATGCCGCTCGGCGGCGCCTTCATGGACAGACGCGGCCCCGGCAACATCGTGCTCATCGGCCTGCCGCTGATGGCGGTGGGCCTGGGCGTCTTCACCTACGGGGTCGCCAGCCAGGCCGCGTACTCACCGGTTCTGCTGACGGGCCTCGCGATCATGGGTCTGGGTATCGGCCTCACCACCACGCCGCTGTCCGCGGCGCTCATGCAGGCGCTGGCCCCGCATCAGGTCGCCCGCGGGACGACGCTGATCAGCGTCAACCAGCAGGTGGGCGGATCCATCGGGGCCGCGCTGATGGCGGTGATCCTGACCAACCAGTTCAATCGCAACGAGGCCCTGATGGCGGCGAACGAGATGGGCGGGGCCCGCCCCGGCGCCGGCAAGCGGGGCCTGCCGGTCGATCCCTCGGGCGTCCCGCAGCAGCAGCTCGCCCCCGACCTGGCCAGCCACGTGTCCCACCACTTGGCGCACGCCTACGCGGTGGTGTTCGTGCTGGCCGTCGTGCTGGTGGCGTTCACCATCGTCCCGGCGTCGTTCCTGCCCAAGAAGCCGCCGACCCCGCCGGTGGGCGACTAGCGCGAAAGTGGCCTACGCCGACGTCGGCGCGCCCGCGGCGGCCAACAGCCACGCGTATTGGAACGCCGCTTCCTCCCACGCCTTGTAGCGTCCGCTGACGCCGCCGTGCCCGGCGTTCATCTGGGTCTTCAACAGGACGGGGCTGCCGTCGCCGTTGGCGTGCCGCAGCGCCGCCACCCACTTGGCCGGCTCCACGTAATAGACCCTCGTATCGTTGAGCGACGTCATCGCCAAGATCGCCGGATACCGCTTGGCCGCCACGTTCTCATACGGCGAATAGGACTTCATGTAGGAGTAGACGTCCTTGTCCGCCAACGGGTTTCCCCATTCGTCCCACTCGGTGACGGTCAGCGGCAATGAGGGATCCAAGATGGTGGTCAGCGGGTCGACGAAGGGAACCTGCGCGAGAATTCCGGCGAAGAGCTCCGGCGCCAGGTTGGCCACCGCGCCCATCAGCAAACCACCGGCGCTGCCGCCCAACGCGACCAGTCGATCAGGCCGGGTGACGCCGCTGTCCACCAAATGCTTTGCGACGGCGACGAAGTCGGTGAACGTGTTCTTCTTCTCCATGAGCTTGCCGTGCTCGTACCACAGCCGGCCCATTTCGCCGCCGCCACGCACGTGAGCGATCGCGAACACCATGCCGCGATCCAGCAGCGACAACCGGGCGATGGAGAAGCTCGGGTCGGTGCACAGCTCGTAGGCGCCGTAGCCGTAAAGCAATGCCGGCGCCGGGAATTCGATATCGGCGCGGTGCACGATGGACACCGGGATCCGGGTTCCGTCGTCGGCAACGGCCCAGTCACGCCGTTCCACATAGTCCTCGGGCCGATAACCGCCGAGCACGGGTTGTTCGCGCAGCAGTGTGCGGTCACCCGTCGCGAGGTCGATGTCGTAGACACGCGCCGGAGTCACCAGGGATCCGGCCCTGATCCGCAGCTTGGGCGAGTCCCAGTTGGGATTACCGGCCAGCCCGGACGACATCAGCTCGGAGTCGAAGGAAATCTCCTCGGGCCGACCGTATGTGCCGTCGGCGTGGATGGGCCACAGCTGCAGCCGGGGCAGCGCTTCCCGCCGGTAGCCGACGACGAGGTGGCCGGCGAATGCGTCCACCCCGTCGAGCCGGACGTCGTCGCGGTGCGCGATCAGGGTGCGCTGCTGTGTCGGATCGCTGACCGGCGCCTCGGCGAGGGTGAAGTTGACTGCGCCGTCGTTGTGCAGGATCAAGAACCGGTCCTGGCCGCCGATGACCGCGTGTTCGACCGCGTACTCGACGCCCTCGCGGCGCGGCAGCACGACCGTGAACGATGCCTGCGGGTCGGCGGCATCGGCGTAGCGATACTCCGAGGTGATCGAGGATCCCGAGGCGATGAAAACATAGGCCTCGCTGCGCGTCAGACCCACACCCAGCCAATACTTTTCGTCGGCTTCGTGATACACCAGCTCGGGGTCCGCACCCGAGCCCACCCGATACCGCCACACTTTGTCGGGACGGTGGGCGGCATCCAGGGTCAGGTAGTACACGGTGCGGTTGTCGGCGGCCCAGGTCGCGCCCGCCCCGATGTCGGCGATCTCGTCGGTGTACAGCTCGCCGGTGCGTAAGTCCTTGAACCGCAACGTGTAACGCTCATCGCCGAGGGTGTCGACCGAATAGGCCAGCAGATTCCCATCCAGGCTCACCGTCGCGGCGCCCAGGGAGAAGAATTCGTGTCCCTCGGCCTCGGCATTGGAATCGAGCAGGACCTGCTCACCGGGGATCTCGGTGCCCTCGTCCAGGATCGGCGGGTCCCAGTCGCCGGATCCGCTTATCGGACAACGGCACTGGACGCGGTACTGCTTACCCTCATAGGTCCGCGCGTAGTACCACCACTGGCCCTGCCGGGTGGGCACCGACAGATCCGTCTCCTTGGTGCGCGCCTTGATCTCGGCGAAAATCTGCTGCCGCAGCGGCTCGAGGTGCGCGGTCATCCGATCGACGTAGTCGTTTTCCGCCTCGAGATGGGCGATGACTTCGGGGTTGGTCTTTTCGCGCAGCCACTCGTACGGGTCGATGAAGACGTCGCCGTGATGCTCGCGCCGACTCTCCACCCGCTTGGCGACCGGGGGCACCGCTCCCTCATGCAGCGTTTCGGTCATGCGCCGGGACCAATCCAGTCATCGAAGCTCCGGCCGGAAATGCGTTCGTAGGCCTCGATATAGCGATTACGGGTGGCCTCGATGATGTCGGCGGGCAGCGGCGGCGGGGGCTGCGAACCGTGGCGGTCCCAACCGGACTCGGGACCGGTCAGCCAGTTGCGGACGAACTGTTTGTCGAAGCTGTTCTGGACGACGCCGACCTGGTACTCGTCGGCCGGCCAGTACCGCGACGAATCCGGCGTGAAGATTTCGTCGGCCAGCAGCAGGTTGCCGTCGCGGTCGGTGCCGAACTCGAACTTGGTGTCCGCGATGATGATTCCCTTCCGGAGCGCGTGATCGGCGGCCTGAACGTAGATTTGTAGGGTGCGGTCACGGAGTTGGTTGGCGGGCACGGCACCGACCATCTCGATCACCCGCGCGAAGGAGATGTTCTCGTCGTGGTCGCCCAGCGCGGCTTTCGTCGCCGGGGTGAACAGCGGCTCGGCGAACCTGCTGGCTTCGACCAGCCCGGGCGGCAGGGTGATGCCGCAGACCTTTCCCGTCGCCTGGTAGTCCAGCAGTCCCGAGCCGGTGAGGTAGCCACGCGCCACGCATTCCACCGGAAGCATGTCGAGCTGACGCACCACCAGCGCGCGGCCCAGCACCTCGTCGGGGATGCGCGGATCGTCGGGCGGCCCGGCCAGATGGTTGGGGGCGTCGACGAGCCCGAAGAAGAAGACGCTCATCGCGGTGAGGATGCGCCCCTTGTCCGGGATGGTGCTGTCCAGGACGAAGTCGTAGGCCGAGATCCGGTCGGTGGCGACCAGCAGCAGGTGGTCGCCATCGACGCGGTACAGCTCGCGGACCTTGCCGCTGGCCAGATGCTCATAGTCGGACAGTGCAGGCATCCGGTCAGCCTAACGGGCACCCGCAAACGGGGTTTGTGCTGGGATCGGGGCTATGACACCGCGGTTTCTGCCCTACTCCACCAGGCCCGGCCGGCTGGCCATCCAGTTGTTCAGCGACCTCGCCGTCGTGGTGTGGACGCTGCTCTGGCTGCTCGTCGGGCTGGCCGTCTACGACGCCATCGCCACCATCGCCGACGCCGGCCGGCAGGTGGAGAGCGGCGCGAAGGGCATCGCGGGCAACCTGGAGTCCGCCGGCCACGGCGCCCAGCACATCCCGGTGGTGGGCGACGCGGTCAGCAAGCCGCTCAACTCGGCCAGCCACGCCGCGCTGGACATCGCGGGCGCGGGCCACGACCTGGACAGCGCGGCGAGCTGGCTCGCGGTGCTACTCGCGATGGCCGTCGTCGCGGTCCCGATCCTCATCGTGGTGCTGCCGTGGTTCTTTCTGCGGCTGCGCTTCTTTCGCCGCAAGCTGACGGTGACCGCGCTGGCCGCGACCCCGGCCGGGGCGCAATTGCTGGCGCTGCGCGCGCTGACCAACCGCCCGCCCCGCAAGTTGATCGCCGTCAGCGCGGATCCGGTCAGCGGGTGGCGCCGTGAGGATCCGGCCACCATCGGAGCCCTGGTCGCGCTCGAACTACGGTCGGCCGGCATCGCGTTGCGTGGGGGCTAGCAGCAGCGCCCGCGCCAGCATCAGCAGCCCGGCGACCACCACAATGAGCCACGCGGCCAACGCATCCCAGAAGAACACCAGCGACACGGTGAGCAGCGGGTGCTCGCGAAGCTCGACCGCCATGGCGAAGCTGGCCGCGGAGTACATGCCGAGCGGGAACACGAACGCCCACCACACACCGGTGAATTGCAGCATGTTGGGATGCCGCCGGATGCGGTGCAGCGCAAAGTAGATCAGCGGCGGTATCCACAGGGTGGCCGTCACCCAGGTCACGATGCTGACCGCGCGCACCGGGCCCGCCAGCCAGGCGGGGGCCACGGCGTGGATGGTGTCGCCGGCCAGCGTCGCAATCGCCATGCCGCCCATCAGGATCCAGGTGTCCGGTTCGAAGCCGTCGCGGTCCTGGCGCTCGTTGACCACCCGCCACATGGTCAGCCAGGTCATCAGGCCGTAGATGCACAGCGCCGCCACCCACCCGGCCACGGCCACCGCCAGCCACCAGTGATGGCCGGTCTGCCGGGCAGCCCGGGCGATCACGATCGCCAAGCCTGACGTTCCCACGCTGCCCAGCTGCCAGGGGCCGTGGGCCCGGTCGCGCAGCTCTGTCCACCGGTGCGCCAACATGTTTCGTGCGCTGATCAGGATCAGCGCCAGCCAGGCCGCCAGGGCGACCGCGCCGAGCACCCGCGCCACCCAGACCTTGGACGATAGGCGGGTGTCGATCACCGCGCAGGCGGCCACGAAGGTGATCAGGCGCAGGGTGACGTCGGGATCGGTCAGGTCCCACCGCAACCCCTGGCCGGGGATCGCGGCCTTCGCCAGGACCAGGGCAACCAGAAACACCAGCCCGAGCGTGGCGATGATGCCCATGGTGTCGCTGATCAACCGGTACCCGTGATCGTGCGCGCCGACCGACAAGATTCCCGTCGCCATCACCGCGGCGAACACATCCGGTGAGGGCTCGACATCGGCGAATCGGATCGTCACGGTTGTTCGTATAGCTCCACGACGAGGTGCCGAATGCCGGTGTGCCGGTTGCTGCGGGCCCATTCGACCGGCCGCACGACACGCACCCCGCCGAACCGGGACAGCAGCTCTTCGAACAGCACCCGCAGCTCCAGCCGGGCCAGATTCGCGCCCAAGCAATAATGCACACCCTGACCGAAGCCCAAGTGCGGGTTAGGCTTTCGGGCGATGTCGAATTCGTCGGCGCGCTCGAACACACCGGCGTCGCGATTCGCCGAGCCTTCCCAGATCTGTATCTTCTGGCCGGCCTCGATCGACTGCCCGCCCAGCGTGACGTCGCGGGTGGCGGTGCGGCGCTTCGAGGGTGACGGCGACGTCCACCGCACCATCTCCTCCACGGCCGTCGGCAGTGCGCCGAGATCGCCGCGCAGCGACTGCATTTGGTGCGGGTGGTGGGCCAGCGCCAGCAGGCCACCGGCGACCGCGTTGCGGGTGGTCTCCGCGCCGGCGCTGAACAAGAGACTGAAGAACAGGTACAGCTCGAGGTCGGACAGCGCCGATCCGTCTTCACCTTCGGCGTCATCGAGCATCGCGTTGGCCACCACCGACAACATGTCATCCGTGGGATTTGCGCGCTTGGCCGCGATCAGCTGTTGACCGTACTCATACATCCGCGATCCGGCCTCTTCGACCGAAAGCTGCGACAGGGACGCCTTTCGTGAACCACCGAAATCGAATTGGGGCTCGATGGCCTCGAACAACCAATGCCGTTCGGATTCGGGGACTCCCAGCAGGATGCAGATCATCTGCATGGGAAGCTCGGCGGCGATGTCGACGAGGAAGTCGAACGGCTCACCCGGGACCACCGCGTCGAGCAACCGGCGCGCGCGGGTCCGCAGGTCGTCCTCGACGAGACGGATCATTCGCGGTGTCAGGCCGGAGCTGACCAGTCGCCGAATCTGCGAATGCCGCGGATCGTCCATCATGTTGAGCACCTGACCGGCAATCGCCAGGTCCTGCAGCAGCGTCCCCCCATAGGGCCTGCTGCCGCCCGTGACGGATGAATAGGTCACCGGATCCTTAAGCACCTCAAGCGTTTCCGCGTAGGTTGCGACCGACCAGAAGCCTTCACCGTCGGGGGTGTTGTCGGTCGGTGAGTGCCAGTACACCGGCGCCTCTCGCCGATGGATGGCGAACAGCTCGTGCGGAAACCCGTTGGCGAAGTTGTCCAGATCGGTGAAGTCGATCTCCGCGAGCGCGCCGGCCAGCGTCACAGGATCGCACCCGGGGCGTACTTGGCCGCGTCCGGGTAGCGGTTCACCAGCGCGTCCACCTGCGCCGCCACCTCGTCCACCTGATCACCCGCGGCGCCGATGAAGGCCTTCTTGTCGGCCAGTGCCGCGTCCAGCGCCGCCCGGTCCAGCGGCAGCCGATCGTCGGCGGCCAGCCGGTCCAACAGGTCGGGCTCGGCTCCCTGCTCGCGCATGGCCAGCGCGGTTGCCACCGCGTGTTCGCGGATCACATGGTGGGCGGCCTCGCGGCCCACGCCGGCGCGCACCGCGGCGATCAACACCTTGGTGGTGGCCAAAAACGGCAGGTAGCGGTCCAGCTCGCGGCCGATCACCGCCGGATAGGCGCCGAACTCGTCGAGCACCGTCAAGAAGGTCTCGATCTGGCCGTCGATGGCAAAGAAGCTGTCCGGCAACGCGACTCGGCGCACCACCGAACAGAACACGTCGCCCTCGTTCCACTGTGCGCCCGCCAGTTCGGCGGCCATGGACGCGTAACCGCGCAGCACCACCTGCAACCCGTTGACCCGTTCGCAACTGCGCGTGTTCATCTTGTGCGGCATCGCCGACGAACCGACCTGCCCCGGCGCGAACCCCTCGGTGACGAGTTCATGGCCGGCCATCAGCCGGATGGTGTGCGCCAGCGACGACGGTCCGGCGCCCAGCTGCACCAGCGCGGAGAGCACGTCGTGGTCCAGCGAACGCGGATACACCTGGCCCACACTGGTCAATACCGTTGCGAATCCCAGGAATTCGGCGACGCGCCGCTCGAGTTCGGCGAGCTTGGCCGCGTCGCCGTCCAGCAGGTCGAGCATGTCCTGCGCGGTGCCCATCGGGCCCTTGATGCCGCGCAGCGGGTAACGGTCGATCAGCTCCCGCAGCCTGGTCAACGCGATCAGCGTCTCCTGCGCCGCCGAGGCGAACCTCTTGCCCAGCGTGGTGGCTTGCGCGGCGACGTTGTGGCTGCGTCCGGCCATCACCAGGTCGCGGTAGGCCACCGCGCGCTCGGCGAGCCGCGCCGCGACCGCCACGCCGTGGGCGAAGACCAGTTCCAGCGAGCGCTTGATCTGCAGTTGCTCCACGTTCTCGGTCAGGTCGCGACTGGTCATGCCCTTGTGCACGTGCTCGTGCCCGGCCAGCGCGTTGAATTCCTCGATGCGCGCCTTGACGTCGTGGCGCAGCACCCGTTCGCGGTCCGCGATCGAGGCCAGGTCGACGTCCTCGATCACCCGCTCGTAGTCGGCAATCGCCTCGGTAGGCACCGCCACGCCCAGTTCGGCCTGCGCGCGCAGCACCGCCAGCCACAGCCGGCGCTCGCCGATGACCTTGGCCTCCGGCGACCAGATCGCGACCATCTCGGCACTGGCGTACCGGGTGGCCAGCACATTCGGAATGCTCACTTGGTCCTCACGAACACACAGCTTACGGTCGCGGCCATAGCCTATGCGGATGTACTTCGCCGGCGTCGACCTCGCCTGGGCGGGTCGCAACCCGACCGGCGTCGCCGTCGTCGACTCCGGCGGCGCCCTGGTGGGCGTGTGCGCGGTCCGCGACGACGACGAGATCCTGGCCGCGCTGCACCCCTACGTGCAGGGCGAGTGCCTGGTCGCCTTCGATGCCCCCCTGGTGGTCACCAACCCGACCGGACAGCGTCCGGCCGAGACCGCGCTCAACCGCGATTTCCGCAGGTACGAGGCCGGAGCCCACCCCTGCAACACGGGTAAACCCGAATTCGTCAACGGCCCGCGCGCGGCCCGGCTGGCCGGGGCGCTCGGCCTGGACCTGGACCCGCGATCGCCGGCCGCCCGCCGCGCCATCGAGGTCTACCCCCACGCGGCCACCGTCGCGCTGTTCCGCCTGGAGCGCACCCTGAAATACAAGGCGAAGCCCGGACGCAGCGTCGAGCGGCTCAGATCCGAGCTGTCGCTGCTGATGGACGGCGTGGAGCGGCTGGAACGGGCGCCGGTGCCGCTGCGCGTGGCCGGGCACGACGGATGGATCGCGCTGCGCCTGGCCGTCGCGGCCGCGCGGCGCAAGAGCGAAATGCGCCGCGCCGAGGACCCCGTCGACGCCGTGGTCTGTGCCTATGTGGCGTTGTACGCGCAGCGCAGCCCCCAGGACGTGACGATCTACGGCGACCTCGACACCGGCTACATCGTGACGCCGTCGCCGCCGATGAATCGGAGCCGTGCGTGACAAGCGGTCAGATCTGCACGGGCCGCTGATCGATGGGCGCGAGCACCTCGATGAGATCGACCACCGCGCCCTGCGCCGCCGCGCGTGGGTCCCGGCCCTCCACCAGTGCCGACACCACGGAGCCATCGACCGCGCAGATCAACGTGCACACCAGCTCGATGCGCACCGACCGGCCCGAGCGCTCGATGGCCTCGGCCACCGCCTCGGCGCGCTGGCGCAGGCTCCGGCGCATGGTCTCGCGCAGCGCGGGCAGCCGGGTGCACGCGATGTGCCGTTCGTAGCGCGAGATCAGCTGATCGGTAAGACCCGGTCCGGACACGTCCCCGACGAGCAGATCGGCCAACACCTCGGCGATGGTCTCCGGTCCCCGGCGCCGGCGCGACATGGCGCTGACCCGCGACCGTAGCTGCGCCACCTCGATCATCGCGATGTGTTCGACGGCGCGTGCGATCAGATCGTCGAGAGACGAGAAGTAATAAGTGGTGGAGGCCAACGGCAATCCGGCCCGCCGCGCGACCGCCCGGTGTCGCACCGCTTCGAACCCGCCCTCGGCCAGCAGCTCGGCGGCGGCGCTGACGAGCGCATACCGTCGACGTTCTCCTTTTGGAGTAACCGCTGCAGTCACGAGTAGCCATCGTGCCAGCCAAAGTGGTACTGCATTGCCATTTCGGCCAAACGGCCGGGGCATAATGGCCCGCATGCCCGACTTGAGCCGACGCGCCCTGCTCGGCCTCGGCGCCAGCGCGGCCCTCGGGGCGGTCGGCGCCTACGGGCTCGACATCCTGTTAGAGCCCCGCACATCTCACGCCATGCCGGCATCGACGGCCGGCACCCGGATGCCGTTGGCCCCGCCGCCCAGCCCACCCCGCGATCCGGCTCCGCCGGCGGCGCCCGCCCCCACCATGGTGACCGGTTCCTTCGCTTCCGCGGCCCGCGGCGGGGCCAACACCAACTGGGCCATCGCGCGCCCTCCGGGCCAGACCAAGCCGCTGCGACCGGTGATCGCGCTGCACGGCAAGGGCAGTGACGCGTCCACCGTGATGGCCGGCGGCGTCGAGCACGGTCTGGCGCAGGCCGTCGACGCCGGACTACCGCCGTTCGCGGTGGTCGCCGTCGACGGCGGCGGTGGGTATTGGCACAAGCGGTCTTCCGGGGAGGACAGCGGCGCCATGGTGCTCGACGAGCTCATCCCGATGCTGGGCAATCAGAATCTGGACACCTCGCGGGTGGCGTTCTTGGGGTGGTCGATGGGCGGCTACGGTGCCCTGCTGCTCGGTGGCCGGCTGGGACCGGCCCGCACCGCGGCGATCTGCGCGGTGAGCCCGGCCCTGTGGATGTCCTCGGGTGCGGCCGCGCCGGGAGCGTTCGACGGACCGGATGATTTCGCCGCGAACTCGGTGTTCGGCATGCCCGCCCTGGCCTCGATCCCCATCCGAATCGATTGCGGCGACAGCGATCCGTTTTACTCCGCGACAAAGCAATTCATCGCGCAGCTGCCCAATCCGCCGGCCGGTGGCTTCTCGCCCGGCGGGCACGACGGCGCTTTCTGGAGCTCGCAGTTGCCCGCCGAGCTGACCTGGATGGCGCCGCTGCTGACGGCGTGAGGGCACCTCGAGCGTCACGCCGGCGTTACGCTCGGGGAGGTGACCGCACCTTTCGACTGGACCTTCCCGTACGCCTGGCCACGCAAGCCCATCCTGGCGGAAAACGTTGTGTGCACATCGCAACCGCTGGCCGCCCAGGCGGGGCTGCGGATGCTCGCGCAAGGCGGCAGCGCGGTCGATGCGGCCATCGCCACGGCCATCACGCTGACGATCGTGGAGCCGGTATCCAACGGCATCGGTTCGGACGCCTTCGCCATCGTGTGGGACGGCAGGCAACTGCACGGCCTGAACGCCTCCGGCCGGTCGCCGGCGGCCTGGACACCGGAATACTTCGGCGGGGCCGCCGTTCCGATCCTCGGCTGGAATTCGGTGACCGTGCCCGGCGCGGTGTCGGCGTGGACCGAACTGCACGCCAAGTTCGGCAAGCTGCCGTTCGAGCGGCTGTTCGAACCGGCAATAGCCTACGGGCGCAACGGCTTTCTGGTATCACCGACGGTCGCCGAGCAGTGGGCGGCCCAAGTGCCGCTCTTCCGGGACCAGCCCGGTTTCGCCCAGGCGTTTCTGCCGGGCGGGCGGGCACCGAAACCCGGCGAGCGATTCAGCCTGCCGGATCATGCCGCGACGCTCGAGACGATCGCGGCGACCAACGGTGAGGCGTTCTACCGCGGTGAACTGGCGGCCAAGCTCGAGGCGCACGCGTTGTCGCACGGCGGGGCCCTGCGGGCCGGGGATCTGGCGGCCCACCGTGCCGACTGGGTGGGCACGGTCGACGGCGGCTACCGCGGTTACACCGTGCACGAGATCCCACCCAACGGGCAGGGCATCGTCGCGCTGATCGCTTTGGGCATCCTGGAACACTTCGACTTGGCCGCCCTGCCAGCCGATTCCGCCGACAGCGTGCACCTGCAGATCGAGGCGGTGAAGCTGGCCTTCGCCGACGCCCAGGCCTATGTCGCCGACATCGAGCACATGCCGCTAGGTCCGGAACGCCTGTTGGACAAGGAGTATCTGAAGCAGCGCGCGGCACTGATCGACCGCGCACGCGCCAAGCCGGCGTCCGCCGGCGCGCCGGCGGACGGAACCGTCTACCTGACCGCCGCCGACGCCGCGGGGATGATGGTGTCGATGATCCAGTCGAACTACATGGGGTTCGGTTCGGGCGTGGTGGTGCCGGGCACCGGGATCTCCCTGCAGAACCGCGGCGCGAATTTCGCTGCCGCTCAGGGACATCCGAATGCCGTGGGACCGAACAAGCGCCCCTACCACACCATCATCCCGGGGTTTGTGACCAAAGACGGCGAACCGGTCATGAGCTTCGGCGTGATGGGCGGATTGATGCAGCCCCAGGGTCACGTGCAGGTGATGGTGCGCATCGCCGACCACGGGCAGAACCCACAGGCGGCATGCGACGGCCCGCGGTTCCGGTGGGTGGAGGGCATGCAGGTGAGCTGCGAAACGGGGCTCCCCGCAGCAACACTCGACGAGTTGCGCCGCCGCGGGCACGACCTGGTTGCCGTCGACGACTACAATCAATTCGGCAGCTGCCAGGCGATCTGGCGTCTCGATGGCGGCTATGTCGCCGCCAGCGACCCGCGACGGGACGGTCAGGCCCTGGGATTTTGAGGGCCTTCTAGACGCGGATCTTCCCGTCAGCGGCCAGCTGGGCGATGTCGCTGCGGAAATGACTGCCCGGCAGCCGAATTGAATGCACCACCTCGTAAGCCCTGGTCCGCGCGGCGGCCAGGTCGGCGCCGGTGCCCACCACCGACAGCACCCGCCCACCCGAGGACACGATTTCGCCGTCAGCGCGCCGGGCCGTCCCGGCGTGCAGCACCCCATCGGCTTCCGAGCCGACGATGACGTCTCCGACGCGGGGACGGCCGGGATAGCTTTCCGCCGCCACCACCACCGTCACGGCGGCACCGTCATGCCAGCGCAACTCGCCGAAGTCCGCCAAGGTGCCGCTGCCCGCCGCGTACAGCAGCTGGCCGAGCGGCGATTCCAGCAGCGCCAGCACCGCCTGCGTCTCGGGATCGCCGAAGCGACAATTGAATTCGACCACGGCGGGCCCGTTCGCCGTGATCGCGAGCCCGGCGTACAGCAATCCGCTGAAGGAGCTGCCCCGCGCAACCATCTCGGCCGCAACGGGTTCGACGATGTTGCTGACCACGTCGCGGTACACCTCGTCGGGCAGCCACGGCACCGGCGCGTAGGCGCCCATGCCCCCGGTATTGGGTCCGCTGTCCCCGTCACCGACGCGCTTGAAATCCTGCGCCGGCAGTAACGGCACCACGGTTTCGCCGTCGACCACGCAGAACAGCGACACCTCCGGGCCGTCCAGATAGGACTCCAGCAGCACCGGGTGTCCCGCCTCGAGGAGCCCGGCGGCGTGCGCGCGCGCGACAGCGCGATCCGCGGTGACCACCACGCCCTTGCCCGCGGCCAGGCGGTCGTCCTTCACCACCCAGGCCGCGTCGCCCGCCGGCGGGCCGAACCGCTGCAGGGCGGCGTCTAAATGTGCCGGGGTATCGACGATTTCGCTGGTTGCGGTGCGCACCCCGGCCGCGGCCATGATCTCCTTGGCGAAAGCCTTGGAGCCCTCGATGCGAGCCGCGTCCTTGCTGGGACCGAAGCAGACGATCCCGGCGGCCCGCACCGCGTCGGCCACCCCGAGGACCAGCGGCACCTCGGGACCGATGACGACCAGGTCGGCGCGGACCTCGCGCGCCAGGGCCACGACGTCGTCGGCCGAGGTGACGTCGACGTCGTGCTGGTCGGCCAGCCGCGCGGTGCCGGCGTTGCCGGGGGCGATCGCCAGCCCCGTGACCTCGGGGTCTTTGCGAAGCGCCAGCAGCAACGCATGCTCACGGGCACCGGAACCAATCACCAGGACGCGCACGACACGTCAGACTAGCCCGGTCAAACGGCTCCCGCCCACCGTCCCCACGTTCAAAGGATTTTCTCCAGCAGCGCCCTGAGGTCGTTGCGCTGCGCGGCGGTGAGGCGGCCGAGGCGCTTGTCGAACTCGCCGGAGAGCAGGGTCAGGCCCTTCCTGACCGCCTGGCGTCCGGCCGGGGTGAGCAGCAGCCGGTGCCGGCGCAGATCGCACGGATCGATCTCGCGTCGCACGAAGCCCGCCGCCTCGAGGCGTTTCAGGTACAGCGTCACCGTCGCCTTGGGCATGCTCAGCGTCGCGGCCAGCTCGGCCGGATAGGGATGCTCGTCGATCTCGGCGAGCAGAAACAGCTCCTTGGACTCGAGGCCCAGCGCGCAGATATCAGCCTCGGCGCACGAGATGACCGAGAGCAGCACCCGGTAGTTCAGTGACCAGATCTTGGCCGCATCGACTGCAGACATCCGACTTGCCAGATCGTTCAGCTATGAACTAGTTTTGTTATGAACAACCTCATAGCCGAACAATCTACCAGGGAGTGGGCCTCATGCCGCTGGATCAATACGTGACACTCGGGCGGTCCGGTCTGCGCGTCAGCCCTTTGTGCCTGGGCGCGATGACGTTCGGCGAAGACCTCGGCTGGGGCACCAGTGTGGAGGAGTCCCAACAGATCATCGACCGCTACCTCGAACTTGGCGGCAACTTCATCGACACCGCCAACTTCTACACGCGAAGCCACTCCGAGAAGATCATCGGTGACCACATCGGGCGCCACCCCGCCCGCCGCGATCGGCTGGCGATCGCGACCAAGTTCAGCGGCAACCTGTATCCGGGTGATCCCAACGGCGGCGGTTCGGGCCGCAAGTCGCTGATCAACGCCTGCGAAAACTCGTTGCGGCGCTTGCAAACCGACTACATCGACCTGTACTGGCTGCACATCTGGGATGCGAACACCCCCATCGAGGAGACCATGGCTGCGCTCGAGGACCTGGTTCGGGCCGGCAAGGTGCGCTACATCGGGGTTTCGGACACCCCGGCGTGGAAGATCGCGCAGGCCAACCTGATCGCCGATTTCCGCGGCTGGTCGTCGTTCGTCGGGCTGCAGGTCGAGTACTCGCTGCTGGAGCGCGCCATCGAACAGGACCTCGTCCCGATGGCCTCCGAATTCGGCCTCGGCATTACGCCATGGTCGCCGCTGAAGAGCGGCGTCCTCAGCGGCAAGTACACCCGCGCCAACAGCGGCCGGCACAACGCCGACCGCGGCGCGATGGTCGACGCCTTTCTCAACGAAAAGACCTACGCCGTCATCGACGAACTCGAGGCCATCGCGACAGCGCACGACACCACCGTCGCCAGCGTGGCGCTGGCCTGGGTGCGTGCCCAGCGCGCCGTGTCGTCGGTCATCATCGGGGCGCGCAGGCTCTCCCAGCTCGAGGACAACGTCCGGGCCGTGGACGTGACGCTCGGCGCCGACGAGCTGGCCCGGCTGGACGCGCTGACCACACCGAGGTTCGGGTTCCCGCACAACATGCTGGAAATGGCGCCGGGCATCATCAATGGCGGCACGACTGTCAACGGGGTCGCCGCACCGATCTCCGAATACGTGATGCCCGAAGGCGTTCAGCCGTACTGAGGTTGGTGGATCAGTCGCCCTTGTCGCCCGAGTGCATCTTCAGCGCGGCGTCGACATTGCCCTTCTTGTCCTCCCCGGCGCCCTTCGCCGCGGCCTTCTTGCGTTTGGCCACGACGGCGTCGACGGCGCCGTTGAGCGCCGAACCCAGCGGGAAGCCCAGGTAATGGGTGAGGAAGACCGCCATCTCCTTGAGTTCGGTCTCGGTGAGCTCGCCGTTGAGAAGCGCGGCGTTGATCTGGATCTCGGCCAGGTCGCGGTTGCCGATCGCGGTCACCGCGGTCAGCGTCATGATGCGCTTGTCGCGCATCGACAATCCCGGTCGCGTCCAGATGCTGCCGAACAGGTGGTCTACGGTCAGGTCGAAGTACGGGTCGCCTTCGATGTTGGGCATCTCCCAGCCGTAGACCTCGTTCATCTTCGCGAGGCCCTTGCTGCGCAGCTCGTCCATCACGCCTCTTCCTGTGTGTGTGGCACCCCGAGGCCCGCGGCCAACCGCTGGTAGGCCAACTGGGCAAGCGGTAAATCGACCGACACCGACTCGCCGAGAGCCAACGCCAGGCTCAGGTCCTTCTCCCCCAGTTCGCGAGCGTGCAGGAAGGACTGATACAGAAAATTGTCCGGCTCAAGGTCTTTCATGTTGTCGCGGACGATGATCGCTCCTGGGCCGCTGGTGAGCGCGTCGGTATGGCGCACCACCCGGCCCAGCGCCTGCAGATCCAAGCCGGCGGCCTCGGCGAGTTTCATGGCCTCGCACGCCGCGGCGTACGAGGTGAACGTCAACATGTTGCGGGCCAGCTTCATTCGGGTCCCCGCCCCCGGCTCACCGGCGTGGATGACCACCGCTGCCCAATGTTTGAAGGCCGGCTTGATCCGCTCGTACACCTCGCGCTCGGCGCCCACCATGGTGGCCAGCTCGCCCTTCGCCGCGGCGGCCGCCCCACCGCTGACCGGCGCGTCGACGATATGAACGCCGCGCGGCTTGTGCTCGGCCGCGAGCTCGACCGCCGTGGTGTCGCTGATCGTCGAGTGGATCGCGATGACGGTGCCCGGCTTGGCGTGCGCCGCCAGTTCACCGACCACCTCCCGCACCTGGGCGTCGTTCAGCACGGTGATGTGGATGATGTCGGCGGCGGCGACGTCGGCAACGCTGTCGGCCAGGCTCGCGCCCCTTTCGGCCAGCGGGGTCATCGCCTCGGTCCGGATGTCGTAAACCGTTACCCCACCGGGCCATTCGGTCATCTTGGTGGCCATCGGCGCGCCCATGTTACCGAGGCCGATGTATCCGAGGCGCGCGTGCTGTTGGCTCATGACCGGATTATCTGTCCGCCGTCGACGTTGAAGATCTGTCCGGTGATCCACGAGGCCTCGTCGGAAAGCAGGAACAGACACATGCCGACCAGGTCCTCGGGCGTGCCCATCCGCGACAGCGGTAGGCCCTTGACGATGTCGTCGACCATCTCCTTCGGGGTGGTGGTCCGATTGGCCTCGGTGTCGATGGGGCCGGGGGCGATCGCGTTGATCCGGATCTTCTGGCCGCCCAGTTCGCGGGACAGTTGCTGGGTCAGGCCGTTGAGCCCGACCTTGGCCAGGGCGTAGTAGTTCGCGTAAAGCCAGGCGGCGGTGGATGATTGGTTGACGATCGCGCCGCCGCCGCGCTTGGCCATCTTCTTGTACACCGCACGGGTGCACCACAGAGCGCCGTCGAGGTTCACGCTCATGAACTTGCGGTAGTACTCCGGGTCGATGGTGAGCAGGAAGTCCAGCTTCATGCCGCCGAAGATCGCGGCGTTGTTGACGAGGTAGTCGATGCCGCCGAATTCCGCGAACGTGCGGTCGGCCATCTCCTTGGCCGACGCGGGGTCGGACACGTCGACCGGAATGCTGATGGCCGTTCCGCCGTCGGCGACGATCTGTTTGGCGACCGCGTCGGCGGCCTCGGCGTTGATGTCGGCGACCACCACCGCCGCGCCCTCGCGGGCCAGCGCCTCGGCGTACGCCTGCCCGATGCCGCCACCGGACCCGGTGACGATGCCGACTTTGTTCTCGAATCGCATGTTTTCCTTTCGGTCGCCCCGTGGCGCGGTCACTGCACCGCGGTGGCGATGGTTTTGATTTCCAGGTATTCCTCGAAGCCGGCCACGCCCATTTCGCGCCCGTTGCCGGATTGCTTGTATCCACCGAACGGCGCGTCGGCGGAGTACCAGACACCACCGTTGACATTGACGGTGCCCACCCGCATCCGCGACGCGAAGTTGGCAGCGCGCTCCGGGTCGGCGCTGAAGACGGTGCCGGACAAGCCATATGGCGAGTCGTTGGCGATGCGCAGCGCGTCGTCCTCGCCGTCGTAGGCGATCACGGTGAGCACCGGTCCGAAGATCTCCTCACGGGCGGGCCGGGCGTCGTTGGTCAGGCCCGCGATGACGGTCGGTTCGATGAAGAAGCCGCGGTCCCTGTCCGCCGGACGCCCGCCACCGCAGGCGAACGTCCCGCCCTCGGCGATCGCCAGATCGAGGTAGCTTTGCACCCGCTCCCGCTGCCGCGCGGAAATCACCGGCCCGCAAACGGTTCCGGCGTCGTTGGGGTCGCCGGGCTTGATCGAGCCCATGGTGCCCGCCGCGATGGCGACGGCCTCGTCGTAGCGGGCCCGCGGCACCAGCAGCCGGGTGGTGATGGCGCAGCCCTGCCCGGCGTGCATGGCCGCGGTGAACGCCGACACCGAGCATGCCCCGCCCAGGTCGGCGTCGTCGAGAACCACGAACGCCGACTTGCCGCCGAGCTCCAGAAACACCCGCTTGATGGTGGCGGCGGCGTCGCCCATGACGCTGCGACCGGTGGCGGTCGAGCCGGTGAACGAAACCATATCCACCCGAGGGTCTTTCGAGAGCAGCGCCCCGACTCGGTGATCGTCGGACGTGATGATGTTGACGACGCCGGGCGGAAAGTCGGTGTGTTCGGCGATGATTTCGCCGAGCACCGCCGCGCACCAGGGTGTGTCCGGCGCGGGCTTGAGCACCACGGTGTTGCCGGCGGCCAGCGCGGGTCCCAGTTTGGCGAGGTTGATCTGGTGCGGAAAGTTCCACGGCGTGATGGCGCCGACGACGCCGACGGCTTCGCGCGCGATCGTGCGCCGGGTCGGGATGCCCATCGGGGATGCCTGGCCGAGGTCGCAGTTCCACTCGTAGGACTCCGCGGTGTCGGCGGCGAAGCTCAGGTCAGCGACCGGTCCCTCCAATTGGGCGGCCGAGGTGAGCATCCGCGGGGCGCCGACCTCGGCGATGGTGATGTCGCGCAATTCTTCGATGTGCTCGCGCATCGCATCGCGCAGCTGGCGGATGCACCGCACCCGCAATTCGGTGTTGCGCGACCAGTCCGTCTCGTCGAAGGCGCGCCGCGCGGCGTCAATGGCACGGTCCATGTCGGTGGCGTCCGCATTGGCGGCGACGCCCAGCATTTCCTCGGTCGCCGGGTTCACCGTCGCGAAGTTGCCGGCGCCGCCGGGCGACAGCTTGCCGTCGATGAACAGTTCACTCACGCCGTCGGCCAACAAGGCCATCTCCCGCTCCCGTCTTTGCGCGGCCAACCCGGCACGCCAATCTAGTGGACAGTTGTCCGATATAGTCCGATCGAACCATAGCCGCCAGGGCGTCGGCGGTGCAAGAGCCGATCTCGGATATTGGCCGTCGAACGCGTTGAAAGGCGCATTGAACTGCGTATTCCTGTCACGGGGTTGCCTCGCGGTGATCCGATCATCTAGCTTGGACATGTGTCCAGCGATGCACTGGTGACGATCACCTCCGGCGGCGACCGCCAGGCCGGTCAACCGGCGCGCAACCGTCGCCAGGAGGAGACCTTCCGCAAGGTGCTCGCGGCGGGCATCGAAACCCTGCGCGAGAAGTCCTACGCCGACCTGACGGTGCGCGCGGTCGCGGCGCGGGCCAAGGTCGCACCGGCCACCGCGTACACCTACTTCTCGTCGAAGAACCACCTGATCGCCGAGGTCTATTTGGACCTGGTGCGCCAGGTTCCGTTCTTCACCGACGTCAACGACCCGATGCCGGTCCGGGTGGACAAGGTGTTGCGGCACCTGGCGCTGGTGGTCGCCGACGAGCCCGAGGTCGGCGCCGCCTGCACGACGGCCTTGCTCGGCGGGGGCACGGATCCCGCGGTGGGGGCGGTGCGCGATCGCATCGGCGCCGAGATCCACCGCCGCATCGCGACGGCCATCGGGCCGGGGGCCGACCCCAACACGGTGGCCGCGCTCGAAATGATGTTCTTCGGCGCATTGGTACAGGCGGCCAGTGGCCAGTTCACCTATCACCAGATCGCCGACCAGTTGGCCTACGTAGTGAGTCTGATCTTGCCCGGCCCCGGGAACACAAGCCAGGAGACACGAACCTAAATGACCGTCCATGTGGGCGACCACGAGCTGGTCCTCGATCCCTACGACTACGACTTCCACGAAGATCCGTACCCGTACTACCAGCGGCTGCGCGACGAGGCGCCGCTGTACCGCAACGACGAACTGAAGTTCTGGGCGTTGTCGCGGCACCAGGACGTGCTGCAGGGATTCCGTAACAGCACAACGCTTTCCAATAAGTACGGCGTCTCGCTGGACCCCGCCTCGCGCGGCCCGCACGCCAGCAAGACGATGTCGTTCCTGGCGATGGACGATCCCGCCCACCTGCGGCTGCGGACGCTGGTGTCAAAAGGCTTCACCCCGCGCCGGATTCGCGAACTCGAGCCGCGGGTCACCGAGATCGCGACGCAGCATCTCGACACCATGCTGGACAAGGCCAGGGACGGCAACGGTGTCGACTACGTCGACGAGTTCGCCGGCAAGCTGCCCATGGACGTCATCTCCGAGCTGATGGGCGTCCCCGAGCCGGATCGCGATCAGGTCCGGGCCTGGGCCGACGGGGTGATGCACCGCGAGGAGGGCGTCACCGACGTGCCGCCGGAGGCCGTCGAGGCCTCCCTCAACCTGATCGTCTACTACCAGCAGATGGTGGCCGAGCGGCGCGAGAAGTTGACCGACGACCTGACCTCCGCGCTGCTGGAGGCCGAGATCGACGGCGACCGGCTCACCGACGACGAGGTGCTCGGCTTCATGTTCCTGATGGTGATCGCCGGCAACGAGACCACCACCAAACTGCTTGCCAATGCCGCGTTTTGGGGTCACAAGAACCCGGATCAACTGACGCCGGTCTACGAGGACCTGTCGCGGGTGCCGCTGTGGGTCGAGGAGACCCTGCGCTACGACACCTCCAGCCAGATCCTGGCTCGCACCGTGTCCGGGGAGCTCACCCTCTACGACACCACCATCCCCGAGGGCGACGTCCTGCTGCTGTTGCCCGGGTCCGGGCATCGCGACGAGCGGGTCTTCGACAAGCCTGACGACTACCTCATCGGGCGCGAAATCGGGCCCAAACTACTGAGTTTCGGTAGCGGCGCACACTTCTGCCTGGGCGCGCATCTAGCGCGGATGGAAGCCCGGGTCGCGCTCACCGAGTTGTTCAAGCGAATCCGCGGCTACGAGGTGGACGAGGCCAACGCCGTCCGCGTTCACTCGAGTAACGTCCGCGGATTCGCTCACCTACCAATGATCGTGGAGGTCCGCTGAATGCCCCGCTTTGAACCCTTGCCCGAACGTCGGCCCGCCATCGTGGCCGGCGCTTCCTCCGGCATCGGAGAGGCAACCGCCATCGAGCTCGCGGCGCACGGATTCCCGGTCGCGCTGGGTGCCCGCCGGGTGGAGAAGCTCGACGACATCGTCGGCAAGATCAACGCCGACGGCGGCGAGGCGGTCGGATTCCACCTCGACGTCACCGATCCCAACTCGGTGAAATCGTTTGTCGCGCAGTCGACCGACGCCCTCGGCGATATCGAGGTGCTGGTGGCCGGAGCGGGCGACACCTACTTCGGCAAGCTCGCCGAGATCACCACCGACGAGTTCGAGTCGCAGCTGCAGATCCACCTCGTCGGCGCCAACCGGCTGGCCACCGCGGTGCTGCCCGGGATGCTCGAGCGACAGCGCGGCGACCTGATCTTCGTCGGATCCGATGTGGCCCTGCGTCAGCGCCCGCACATGGGCGCCTACGGCGCGGCCAAGGCCGCGCTGGTCGCGATGGTCACCAACTTCCAGATGGAGCTCGAAGGCACCGGAGTGCGGGCCTCGATCGTGCACCCCGGCCCCACGAAGACGTCGATGGGGTGGAGCCTGCCGGCCGAGAAGATCGGCCCGGCTCTGGAGGACTGGGCCAAGTGGGGCCAGGCCCGGCACGACTACTTCCTGCGCGCGGCGGATTTGGGACGGGCCATCACGTTCGTGGCCGAGACACCGCGCGGTGGCTTCATCGCCAACATGGAGCTTCAGCCCGAAGCACCGCTAGCCGACAACAAAAACCGCCAGAAACTCGCACTCGGCGAAGAGGGGATGCCAGGACAGTGACTACGACCGCGAATCGACGATGCGGCGCGCGGCACGCGCGGCGAGGAGAGTGAGCACGTGACCACCGCGACCGTGCCCCGGGTGTCCGGCGGCGAGGAAGAACACGGCCACCTCGAGGAATTCCGCACCGACCCAATCGGTTTGATGAAGCGTGTCCGCGAGGAGTGCGGGGACGTCGGCTGGTTTCAGCTGGTTGACAAGCATGTCATCCTGCTCTCGGGCGCCGGGGCCAATGAGTTCTTCTTCCGCTCGGCCGATGAGGACCTCGACCAGGCCGAGGCGTACCCGTTCATGACGCCCATCTTCGGCAAGGGCGTGGTGTTCGACGCCAGCCCCGAGCGGCGCAAGGAGATGCTGCACAACTCCGCGCTGCGCGGCGAGCAGATGAAGGGCCACGCGGCCACCATCGAGGGCGAAGTCAAGAAGATGATCGCCGATTGGGGCGAGGAAGGCGAGATCGAGCTGCTCGACTTCTTCGCCGAGCTGACCATCTACACCTCGACCGCCTGCCTGATCGGGCTGAAGTTCCGTGAGCAGCTCGACCATCGGTTCGCCGAGTACTACCACGAGCTGGAACGCGGCACCGACCCCCTGTGTTACGTCGACCCCTACCTGCCGATCGACAGCTTCCGGCGCCGCGACGAGGCCCGGGTGAAACTCGTTGCGCTGGTGCAAGAAATCATGGATCAGCGGCTGGCCAACCCGCCCACGGACAAGGCCGACCGCGACATGCTCGACGTGCTGGTCTCGATCAAAGACGAGCAGGGCCAACCCCGGTTCTGCGCCGACGAGGTCACCGGGATGTTCATCTCGCTGATGTTCGCCGGACACCACACCAGCTCGGGGACCTCGGCGTGGACCCTGATCGAGTTGATCCGCCACCCCGAGGTCTACGCCGAGGTGCTGGCCGAGCTCGAGGACCTCTACGCCGATGGCCAGGAGGTGAGTTTCCATGCGCTGCGCTCGATTCCGAAGCTGGACAACGTGGTCAAGGAGACGCTGCGCCTGCACCCGCCGCTGATCATCTTGATGCGGGTCGCCAAGGGCGAGTTCGAGGTCGAGGGATTTCCGATCCATGCCGGGGACTTCGTCGCGGCCTCCCCGGCGATCTCCAACCGGATTCCCGAGGACTTTCCCGACCCGGACGCGTTCAACCCCGACCGCTACAACAAGCCCGAGCAGGCCGACATCGTCAACCGGTGGACCTGGATTCCGTTCGGCGCGGGCCGGCACCGCTGTGTGGGCGCGGCGTTCGCCCAGATGCAGATCAAGGCGATCTTCTCGGTTCTCCTGCGCGAGTACGAGTTTGAGATGGCCCAGCCGGCTGACAGCTATCACAACGACCACTCCAAGATGGTCGTGCAACTCGCGCGGCCGGCCAAGGTGCGCTACCGCAAGCGCAGCGCGTAAGGAGTAAGTCCAATGGGCGGCTTCAGGATCGAAGCGGATCTGGATCTGTGTCAGGGCCACGCCATGTGCGAACTAGAGGCACCCGACTACTTCCGGGTGCCCAAGCGGGGCAAGGTCGAGATCGTCGACCCCGAACCGCCCGAAGACGCCCGCGACGAAATTGAGCGCGCCGTCGACATGTGCCCAACGCAAGCACTATTCATCAAAGAGAAAGAAGACTGACCCATGAATTCACAGGCGTCACACTCGCGTGCAGACCTCGAGGCATGGGTCGACCGCTGGCTGCAGGCCAACAAGGACTGCGAAAAGGCCGGCGACTGGCGGCCGTTGGCCGACTTCTACACCCAAGACGCCACCTACGGCTGGAACATCGGCCCCAAGGAAGACGTGATGTGCGTCGGCATCGACGAGATCCGCGACATCGCCCTCGGCCTGGAGATGGAGGGGCTGGAAAACTGGGTGTACGAATACCAGAAGGTGCTCATCGACGAGAAGCAAGGCGAGATCGTCGGCTTCTGGAAGCAGATCGTCAACAAGACCGACGGCACCCAGGACGAGATCTACGGCATCGGCGGCAGCTGGTTCCGCCTCAACAGCGACCAAAAGATCGAGTGGCAGCGCGACTTCTTCGACTTCGGCCACGTCGCGCACATGTTCGGGAAGCTCATCGAGTCCGGGGACCTCAGCGACGGCATGCAGAAGCGGATCGAGCGCAGCGTCGCCGGCGAAAAGCTGCCCGGCTACTACCCGCTTGGCCAGGCACCCGTCCCCATCTGGTGAGGGGGAGCCAACCAAGCATTTGATTTGTTGCACGCGCTATGCTGACGCGACAAGAGTGCCTGTGGCACTCGTCACCTAGCTGGCCGGCATGAAGGGGCCGGTCAGCTCTGATCAATTCAAAGGCGAAATGGGGTCAGGACCATCGTGAAGACAAAAGGCGCACTGATCTGGGAGTTCAACCAGCCCTGGTCCATCGAGGAAATCGAGATCGGCGACCCGCAAGCGCATGAGGTCAAGATCCAGATGGAAGCGGCGGGCATGTGCCACTCCGACCATCACCTGGTCACCGGGGGCATCCCGATGGCCGGTTTCCCGGTGCTCGGCGGCCACGAGGGCGCGGGCATCGTCACCGAGGTCGGTCCGGGCGTGGACGACATCGCCCCGGGTGACCACGTCGTGCTGTCGTTCATCCCGTCGTGTGGGCAGTGTCCGACCTGTCAGGCGGGCATGCGCAACCTGTGCGACCTGGGCGCCGGCCTGCTGGGCGGCGCCGCGGTGTCCGACGGCACCTTCCGCATCCAGGCCCGCGGCCAGAACGTCTACCCGATGACGCTGCTGGGGACGTTCTCCCCCTACATGGTCGTGCACCGCAGCTCCGTGGTGAAGATCGACCCGTCGGTCCCGTTCGAGGTCGCCGCGCTGGTCGGCTGCGGCGTCACCACCGGCTACGGCTCGTCGGTCCGCACCGCCGACATCCGGCCCGGCCAGGACGTCGCGATCGTCGGCGTCGGCGGGGTCGGCATGGCCGCGCTGCAGGGAGCCGTCAACGCCGGCGCCCGCTACGTCTTCGCGATCGACCCGGTCGAGTGGAAGCGCGACCAGGCGCTGAAGTTCGGCGCCACCCACGTCTACCCCGACATCATGGCGGCGATGGCGGGCATGGCCGAGGTGACCTACGGCCTGATGGCCCACAAGGTCGTGGTCACGGTGGGCGAGCTGCAGGGCGCCGACATCGACAACTACCTGAACATCACCCAAAAGGGCGGCACCTGCGTGCTGACCGCCATCGGTAGTCTGCTGGACACCAACGTCAACCTGAACCTGGCGATGTTGACCCTGATGCAGAAGAACCTGCAGGGCACCATCTTCGGCGGCGGCAACCCGCAGTACGACATCCCGCAGCTGCTGTCGATGTACAAGGCCGGCAAGCTGAACCTGGACGACATGATCACCCGCCAGTACAAGCTGGAGCAGATCAACGACGGCTACCAGGACATGCTGGACGGCAAGAACATTCGCGGCGTCATCCGGTTCACCGACGCCGACCGGTAAACGCTTGTCAGCCGCGTCCGCTCAGTGACCGGCTTCGGCCACCTCATGGCGCCGGGACGAATCGGCGCCATGAGCGTGCGCAACCGCCTGGTCATGTCTCCGATGGAGACGATGTACGGCACCCCGGACGGGCTGCCGTCGCAGCGCACCCGCGACTACTTCGCGGCACGCGCCCGCGGCGGGGTGGGGCTGATCACCGTGGGCGCCACCGGGATTGACCACCGCCACCCCGAGACACCCGGCGGCCTGCATCTGGCCACCGACGAGGCAGTCGCCGCGCACCGGGCGCTGGTGGAGGCGGTGCACGAGCACGGCGCCAAGATCCAGCCCCAGATCGTGCACGCCGGGCCCGACGGCCTGGGGCCGGAGGTCTTCGGCGTCGAATCGCTTGGCCCGTCGGTGATTCCGTCCTACCTCACCGGGCGCCCGTCGGCCGAGATCAGCGCGCGGCAGCTCAGCGAGGTGTTCGATCTGTTCAAGGCGGCGGCCCGGCGCGCCGTGGAGGCCGGCTATGACGGCATCGAGCTGCACGCCGCGCACGGCTACATGCTGCTCGGGTCCTTCCTTGCCCCGCAACGCAATCGTCGCACCGACGACTACCGCGGCGACTCGGCGCGCGGCCGGGTGCGGGTGGTGCTCGAGGCGCTGGCCGCGATCCGCTCCGAAATCGGCAAGGCCATGCCGATCACGTTGCGCATCTCCGGGTATGAACGCGTCGCCGGCGGCCGGGCCATCTACGAAACCGCCCGGCTCGCACCCGAACTCGTCGCCGCCGGCGTCGACGCGTTCCACGTCAGCGGCGGCGTGATCGATCGGCTGGTCACCGGCATGGTCAACGGCGCGGACGACGGCGACGAACTCAACGTCGGCGCGGCGGCCGCCGTCAAGCAGGTGGTCGACGTGCCGGTGATCGCCGTCGGCCGCATCCACGACCCGGCACGCGCCGAACGGATCCTGGCCGACGGCCGTGCCGACTTCATCGCCATGGGACGCCCGCTGCTGGCCGACCCCGACCTGCCCCGCAAAATCTCGTCCGGTCAGGCGCACCGGGTCCGCAAGTGCATCTCGTGCGAAAACTGCATCGACGCAATGGAGCAGCGTTTCTCGGTCGATTGCGCGGTCAACCCCCGCACCGGCAAGGAGCGGCAACTGGCCGCGGCCCGCGCCGACCGCACCAAACGGGTGGTGGTGATCGGCGGCGGCCCGGCGGGACTGGAGGCCGCGCGGGTCGCCGCCGAACGCGGCCATCGCGTCACGCTGTTCGAGCGCAGCGCGCAGCTGGGCGGCGCGCTGCGCTGGGCCTCGGTGCTGCATCCGGAAAACCAGCCGTTCCTGCGGTACCTGTGCGACGAGCTCAGGGTGAGCGCAGCCACAGTGCATGCGGGCCATGCCGTTTCGGCCGATGACGTCGTCGCGTCCGCACCGGATGCGGTGATCGTGGCCACCGGCGGCCGCGTCGTCGTGCCGTCCGTTCCCGGGG
>NZ_QMEV01000033.1 GCF_003284935.1 Mycobacterium colombiense | reverse complement strand
CCCGCGGCGTTCACCGCGCTGCCGTTGCCTGTCGTCGACCACGCTGCCGAGAATACGGGCAGCACCACGGCTAACTTTGCAGCCGGTTACCCAGCAGCGGTGCGATCACCGCCGGACAGTAGGTCGCGATCGCGACGATGGTGAACCGGCCCGCCATCTCGTACGACATCCCGTTGCCCTCGGCCATCTTGGACGTCACCTCGTCGAACGACCCGCCGGGCTCGAACAGCATCGGGCACACCGACTGCCCCATCGCCATGGTGCTGGTCGGCTGGCTGTAGGCGATCCCGGCGTTGGTCAGCGCCGACAGGAAGGCGTTGCCCAGCATGTCCGCGCGGATCGGCGCCGACAGGATCGCGGCGAGCCCCACCAGGCCGGTGACCACCCCCAGCGTCGGCAGGACGGTGGACCGCACGCGCGTCGCGAAAATCACCGTGACAACAGTGGTCGCCCACGGTCACGTCGACGACACGGTGAGGTAAAGATCTGTGCACGCACGCGTTTCGCGGCGCCCGCCGGCGCCTGGCCCGGTTAGAGCTTTTCGACCCCGGCGACCGTGCGCTTGCCGCGGCGCAGCACCAGCCATTTGCCGTGCAGGAAGTCCGATGGTTGCGGCGCCCATTCCTCGCTGTCGATGCGCACGTTGTTGACCGAGACGCCGCCCTCGCCGAGCGTGCGGCGGGCGGCCTTGCGGCTCTCGGACAGGCCGGTGGCGACCAGCAGGTCGACGATCCCGTCGGGGCCACCGGGTTTGAGTTCGGCGACCGAGGTCTCGCGCAGCGCCGCCGCCAGCGTGGGCTCGTCCAGCCGGTCCAGTTCGCCCTGCCCGAACAGCGCCCGGCTGGCGTGCTCGACGGCCTCGGTGGCCGTTTCGCCGTGCACCAGCACGGTCAGTTCGCGCGCCAGCCGCCGCTGGGCGGCGCGCTGCTGGGGGCGCTCGGCGGTCGCCTGTTCCAGCTCGCCGAGCTCGTCGGCGGTCAGGAAGGTGAACCAGCGCAGGTATCGGATGACGTCGGCGTCGGCGGTATTGAAGAAGTACTGGTACCAGGCGTACGGCGTGGTCAGCGCCGGGTCCAGCCACAGGCTGCCGCCGCCGGTGGATTTGCCGAACTTGGTGCCGTCCGCGGCCGTCACCAGCGGCACCGTCAGCGCGTGGACCGAGGCGCCGAGCTGCTGGCGGACCAGCCGGACGCCGGCGATGATGTTGCCCCACTGGTCCGAGCCGCCGATCTGCAGCGTGCAGCCGTAGCGCCGGTGCAGTTCGACGTAGTCGTTGGCCTGCAGCAGCATGTAGCTGAACTCGGTGTAGGAGATGCCGTCGCCCTCGAGACGCCGCCGGACGGTGTCGCGGTCCAGCATGACGTTGACCGAGAAGTGCTTGCCGACGTCGCGCAAGAACTCGATCGCCGACAGGGGGCGCGTCCAGTCCAGGTTGTTGACGACGATCGCGCCGGTGGGTGAGTCCGGCGAATCCGAGAAGTCGACGAAGCGTCGCAGCTGTCCGCCGATCCGCTCGGTCCATTCGGCGACGGTGTCGGCCTCGTTCAGGGTGCGCTCGCCGATGTCCCGCGGGTCGCCGATCATGCCGGTGGCCCCGCCGGCGAGCACGATCGGGCGATGGCCGGCGCGCTGGAAGCGGCGCAGCGCCAGCAGGGGCACCAAGTGCCCGGCGTGCAGACTCGGCGCGGTGGGGTCGAAGCCGGCATACACCGTCATCGGCCCGCGCTGCGCTTCGGTGGCCAGCGCATCGAGATCGGTGGACTGCGCGATCAGGCCGCGCCAGCCCAGCTCGTCGATGATCTTCTCGCCCATGTCCACGATCCTTCCACCCCCGATCGGTTCGGCTAGTCGCTGGCGCCCGGCGCCGCCGCGCGGGGACTGCGACGGTACGCCGAGACCTCGGGGCGGCCGGGCAGCCACAAGCGCCACGGCCGGTCGGCGGCCTGGCTGACGCCGACCCGCGGGCCGGCCGTCGCGGTCAGCGGTTCGTGCAGTTCCAGGGTCACCGGGCTGTCGCGCGCGAACAGGTCAATACCGTTGTCCTCCATGGTGATTCCCATGGCCGCGCACAGATTGCCCGGGCCGCGCGCCAGGGCCGCGGTGTGCACCAGTTCGCCGCGGCGGGCGCGCGCGACCTCGGTGCCGTCCTCGATGGCGGCCGCGCGCAACAGGACCGCGGCGGCGGTGCCGTCGGGCCCGCAGGAGACGTTGGCGCAGACGTGGATCCCGTGGCTGCGGTAGGTGTAGAGCCGCCCGGGGGGCCCGAACATCACGAAGTTGCGGGCCCGCAGCCCCTTGTACGAGTGGGCGGCCGCATCGGGCCACGGGCCGTCGGGAACTCCCCCGTAGGCCTCGACCTCGACGACGATCCCGCTCACGCCCCGCGCGGTCAGGGTGGCGCCCAGTAACCGGCGCGCGGCCTCGACCGGGTCGACTAACAGCTGGGCAGCCGTGCCTTCGCGAAATCGTCCTCGAGCCTCGACCACATCAGATCCTGAATCCTCTTTTCTTAACCCAACGAACCTACCGGCCTGCCGAACATGGCAGTATCCCGGTGTCCCGTGACCCCAGGGCCGCGAGAAGGAGCCCACCTGATGCATGCGATCGATCCCGCCGCCACGGCCTGGTTGCTGGCCAGCACCGCGCTGGTCCTGCTGATGACCCCGGGCCTGGCGATCTTCTACGGCGGCATGGTCCGCACCACCGGGGTGCTCAACATGATCATGATGAGCTTCATCTCCATACCGCTGGTGACGGTGGCGTGGTTGCTGGTGGGCTACACCATCGCGTTCTCCGAGGATGGGGCCGGCGGGCTCGCCGGCAACCTCAGGCATTTCGGCATGCTCGGCATCACCCCCGACACCGTGCACGGCACCGTTCCCGAACTGCTCTATGCCACGTTCCAGTTGACCTTCGCGATCATCACGGCCGCCCTGGTGAGCGGCGCGATCGCCGACCGCGCGAAGTTCGCCGCCTGGATGATCTTCGTCCCGGTGTGGACGATCGCGGTGTATTCGATTGTGGCGCACTGGGTATGGGGTCCCGGCGGGTGGCTGGCCAAGCTCGGGGTGCTCGACTACGCGGGCGGGCTCGTCGTCGAGATCGTCTCCGGTTCCTCCGCGCTGGCGCTGGCGCTGGTGCTCGGGCCGCGCATCGGTTTCAAGAAGGACGCCATGCGGCCGCACAATCTGCCGCTGCTGTTTGTCGGCGTCGGGCTGCTGTGGTTCGGCTGGTTCGGGTTCAACGCCGGTTCCGCCCTGGCGGCCAACGGAACTGCCGCGGCCATCTTCCTCAACACGCTGGTGGCCGGGTGCCTGGGCATGCTCGGCTGGCTCTCGGTCGAACAGATCCGCGACGGCCGCCCCACCACGTTCGGTGCGGCATCGGGTGTGGTCGCCGGCCTGGTCGCCATCACCCCGTCCTGCGGGACCGTCAACACGCTGGGCGCGACGGTCGTCGGGCTGGCGGCGGGCGTCGTGTGCGCGTTCGCGGTGGGCGCGAAATTGCGCTTCAACTATGACGATTCGCTCGACGTGGTGGGCGTGCACTTCGTCGGCGGGGTGGTCGGTGTGTCGTTGATCGGCTTGTTCGCCACGGCGGTCATGACGACGGGCCCGCAGGGCCTGTTCTATGGGGGCGGCTTCGGCCAGCTGGGCAAGCAGACGCTGGCGATCGCGGTCGTCGCCGTCTACGCGTTCGCGATGACGTTCGTGTTGGGCAAGGTGATCGACCGGCTGATCGGATTCCGGGTCAGCGCCGAGGACGAGACCACCGGCGTCGACCTCACCCAGCACGCCGAAACCGCCTACGCCGAAGGCGTGCACGGGCACCTGCCGCAGCGCCGCCCCGCGACCGGCGAGCGCTTCAACTAGCGAGCGGTCGGGACCGCTCACCCCCTCTTCCGACGCGCGGCGGTTCCCCCGCGCTGTCGACGGTCATCGCGTGGTGATTGACCGCCCCAAGTCGACCTTGACAACCCCGCGCGACGGGACGATTATTCATCGCATGATGAGTTCATCCTGTGATGAATTAATTGCCGGGCCCGCGGAGCCGGCGGTGCGCATCGATCACCTGCGCGTCGTGCGCGGCAAACGCCCGGCCCTGCACGACTTCTCCGTGCAGATCGCCAAGGGCAGCATCACCGGGCTGCTCGGACCGTCGGGCTGCGGCAAGACCACACTGATCCGCTGCATCGTCGGCACCCAGATCCTCACCAAGGGCACCGTCACCGTGCTCGGCAAGGCCGCCGGCAGCGCCGAACTGCGCCACCGGGTGGGCTACCTGCCGCAAGACCCGACGATCTACCACGACCTGCGGGTCGTGGACAACGTGCGCTATTTCGCCGCGCTGTACGGGTTCGACGGCCAGGCCGCCGACGCCGCCATCGACCGCGTGGGGCTGACCGATCACCGAACCGCCTTGTGCGGCAACCTGTCCGGCGGTCAGCGCACCCGGGTGTCACTGGCCTGCGCGCTGGTCTGCCAGCCCGACCTGCTGGTGCTCGACGAGCCCACGGTCGGGCTGGACCCGGTGCTGCGCGCCGACCTCTGGGAGCAGTTCACCGACCTGGCCCGCGCCGGGACCACCCTGCTGGTCTCCAGCCACGTGATGGACGAGGCCGACCACTGCGGCGACCTGCTGCTCATGCGTGACGGCCGGCTGGTCGCCCACACCACCCCAACCCAACTGCGAGAGGGCACCGGATGCACGTCACTGGAGGACGCGTTTCTGTCCATCATCAAGCGCAGCACCATGCGCGAAGCGGGCTGACCCTGCGCGGCTACACCGCGACCACCGCGCGAATCCTGCGGCAGCTGGCCGCCGATCACCGCAGCGTCGCGATGATCCTCTTGGTGCCGGTCCTGGTGATCAGCCTGATGTACTTCATGTTTCAGAACGCCCCGCACCGCCCGGGCGGGCCGACCCCGTTCAACAACGCCTGCCTGATCCTGCTGGGCCTGTTCCCCTTGTTCGTGATGTTCATCATCACGGCGATCACCATGCAGCGCGAACGGGCGTCCGGGACGCTGGAGCGCATTCTGACCACGCCGCTGCGGCGCCTGGATCTGCTCATCGCCTACGGCACCGCCTTCTCCATCGCCGCTGCGGCGCAAGCGATTCTGGCGTGCATCGTGTCGTTCTGGCTGCTGGGTTTCGACACCGCGGGCAGCCCGGCGTGGGTGTTCGTCATCGCGATCGTCAACGCGGTGCTGGGCGTCGGCCTGGGCCTGCTCTGTAGTGCGTTCGCCCGCACCGAGTTTCAGGCGGTGCAGTTCATTCCCCTGGTGATGGTGCCGCAGCTGTTGCTGGCCGGCATCATCGTGCCGCGCGCTTTGATGCCACACTGGCTGCAATGGATCAGCAATGTGCTGCCGGCCAGCTACGCGCTGGAGGCCTTGCAGCAGGTGGGTGCGCACCCGGACCTGACGTTCATCGCGGTGCGCGACATCGTCGTGGTGCTGGGCTTCGCCCTGGCGGCGCTGTGCCTGGCCGCGGCCACGCTGCGGCGACGGACGCCCTAGTGGCGCGTCGTCATGGAGGGCGAATGGCGGGTCTGTCCTGGTGACGGCCACCAGCGCTGGGCGCCGGCGTCGGGGGCGGCCGGCCGGGGTCTCCGACAGCCGTGATCGCATCCTGGCTAGCGCGCGGGAGCTGTTCGCCAGCAAGGGAATTCGTAACACCTCCATACGCGCGGTGGCCGCGGCGGCGGGGGTGGACTCGGCGCTGGTGCACCACTACTTCGGCACCAAGGAGCAGCTGTTCGCCGCGGCCGTGCACATCCCGATCGACCCGATGGAGGTCATCGGTCCGTTGCGCGAGGTCCCCGTCGACGAGCTGGGCTACCGGCTGCCGTCGATGTTGTTGCCGCTGTGGGACTCCGAGATCGGTGCGGCGTTCATCGCCACGCTGCGGTCGATGCTCGCCGGGTCGGAAACCAACCTGTTTCGCACGTTCATCGAGGACGTGATCGCCGTCGAAGTCGGCACCCGCGTCGACAATCCCCTGGGCAGCGGAACCATCCGCATCCAATTCGTGGCCTCACAGCTGGTGGGCGTCGTGATGGCGCGCTACATCCTGCAATTGGAGCCGTTCGCGTCGCTGCCGCCCGAGCAGGTCGCCCGGACCATCGCGCCGAATCTGCAGCGCTACCTCACCGGGGATCTGCCGGACGGCCTTGTGCCATGAGGCGAGCGTGCTCGTCGTCGCCGACGTCGCGGGCCTCGTCGATCAGCAACACCGGGATGCCGTCCTCGATGCGGTAGGCCCGCCGCAGCCTGGGGTTGTAGAGCAGTTCGGACCCCACGAGCACCAGCGGGCCCCGGTCCTGGGGGCATACCAGGATGTTCAGCAGGGCGTCGTCGATCACGACTGCGCCCCAATCAGCTCGGCACGAACACCGGGAGTCAGGCGGCGGTACTGGTCGGTCTCGGCATCGAAATACCAGACGTGGCGCCCGGCCTTCGGGATCCCGGCGGCCCGCAGGGCGCTGACGGTCGGCCGGAACGTCGCGCTCAGGTTCATCTCCGACACCACGCACACGAGGTCGGGTCCCAGGCCGATGGGCAGGTTGGCGAAGGCCTCGGTCAGGTCGGCCGCGGTGATCGAGGCGCCCGGCAACAGCGTCAGCGCCGAGGCCGCCACCTCGTGGTCGCCCACCGGCAGGTTATAGGTGACCGCGAGGTCGACACCGTTGATGCACCCCAGCGCGTCGGTGACCGGCTCGGCATAGACCAGGCCGCGCGCGGTGCGCACGACCGAGCCGCGCCGGCCCGCCAGCCAGTAGTCGCCGTCGTCGTCGCGATAGAACAGGTACTCGGTCGATATCCACGTGTCGCCGGCGGCGAAGACGCCGCGCTTGACCGAGGCGCTCGGATCGATCGGGCCGTTGGAGGCCGCGAGCAGGACCCCGACCTCCTTGGGCGCGGCGATCTGCACGAAACCGCGTTCGTTCTCCAGGATCAGGTCGTGCTCGGCGTCGTAGGCGCCCAGCTCGATGCGCCCGGCGCCCGGCAGCGGCCGGCCCTTGCTGCCGACCTTGGCGCCGGACACGTTGGCCAGCACCGCCTGCCCGTCCGTGGTGGCGAAGAACTCGACGACGTGGGCCGGCGCGAACGCCTCCACGACGCGCCCCCACAGTCCGGTGGGCATGCCCGAACCGATGAACAGCCGCACCGGGTGATTGCCCTGCAGCACGAACGCCGGGTCGTCGACGATCTCGCGGAGCATGGCCCAGGTGTAGGACACCACCGTGACGCCGTACTGGCGCACCTCCTGGACGAATCGGGTCCGGTCCAGCCCGCGCGACAGCGCGATGCGGGTGCCGCCGACCACCGCGCCGCCCAGGCTGACCAGCAGCGCCGACTCGTGGTGCAGCGGCGTCAGGCAGTAGACGGTGTCGCGGCGGTCCAGGGCGGCCGTCGAGGCGGTACCGAAGGCCGACACCGCCCAGCGGTAGTTGGTGATCTGCCTGGCCACCAGCTCGCCGCCGGCCGCGGTGAACGCGATGAACGCCAGATCGCGGGCCAGTCCCGGGTTCGGGCGATACCAGCCCGGCAGGTCGACGGCGTCCGGGTCGATCTGTTCCATGTCGATGACGTCGGAGTCCTCGGGCAGGTGCAGGTCCCGCGACTCGCCGCCACCGAGCACCAGCACCTGGCGCAACCCTTGGCGGTCGGAACGCAGCACCGCGTCGAGGTTGGTGGGGTCGGTCAGCAGCTCGGTCACTCCCCCAAGCCGCACCGAGGCGGCCAGGTCGGCGTCGGGACGCATCACCACCGCGATGGCGCCGAGCCGCGACAACGCGGCGATGGCCACCAGCGCGCTGGGCCGGGTCTCCATCAACACCCCGACCCGGTCACCCTGGCGCACCCCGACGTCGATCAGGCCGCGAACGACATTGTTGACGCGCCGGTTCACCGCCTCGTAGGTGTGCACGCGGCCGTCGAACAGGAGGAATTCGCCCTGCGGGGCATCATGGGCCTGTTCTTCAATGATGCGGCCCAACGAAATTCGGGTGTGGTCGTTGATCTGGCCCAACCGGACCAGGCGCGGCAGGGTCCGGGCCGTCTCGACGGCCAGCGTGCGCACGGACTTGTTGGCGGCGACGACGGTGTTGGCCGCGCCGCGCGCGATGCCCAGCGCCGCCTCGGAGGCCTCCCCGAGGCCGTGCGCGATCCGGGAGCTGATCGCCACCCCGCTGTCGGTGTGCTCCGCGGGCTGGTCGGCCATCAGGTCGATGCTGCTGGGTTTGTCGCCGCCGGTGGACAACCACTTCACCCATTCGGCGACCGTCGGCCAACTCTGTTGCGCCGCTTTGGATCCCACGACCAAGCCGAAATGTCCTGTGCGAATGGTGTATTCGTAGACTTCGGCGTTCGGGGCCGCCCGCCGGATCCCACGCACCGAGGCGGGCTGGCCGATGTCGTCGACCTCGCCGACGAAGGCCAGCACGGGACACGTGATGTCGGTGAGCGTCACCATCTGACCGTTGACGGCGAAGCCGCCGGTCATCATCCGGTTGTGGGCGATGAACTGTTTGAGCAGCTCCGAGATCGCCGGGCCCGACCACGCGATCCAGCCTTCGCGCTCGAGGAATCGGCGCTGCTGCTCGCGCGGCAGTAGCGCCTCGCGGTCGTGCAGCTGGCGCACGAAGTCCACCCGCGCCTTCGCGGTCTTGAGCGGGTCGAGCATCTGGAAGCCGGTGCGCGCCATCCAGCTCGGGATCGCCAGCCGGCTGAAGACGTGGTCGGCCATGAAATTGGCGGCGGGCGCGGCGAAATTCGCCGGGATGCCCATGGGCAACGCGGCGAGCGTGTCCACCGGCGATCCGAAGGTGACGATGCTGGCGAGGGCCTTCGACCGCCGGTAGGCGGCGACCTGGTAGCACCACATGCCGCCCTGGGAGTAGCCGACCAGGTGCACGTCGCTGCCGGTCACATCCTTGACGGTGTCGATGGCTTGGCCCAGCGCGACGATGTGGTCGGCCAGGGTGCGCCGCATGCCGCCTTCGACCTTGTCGGGCTCACCGAAGTCGATGACCCAGGGGTCGATGCCCTGGGCGTGCAGGATGCCGACCGCGCCTTCCTCGCGCGTGACGTCCCACATGTCCGCCGACATCATCATCGGGTGCACCATCAGCACCGGCGGCCCGGCGGGCGACTGGCCGCGCCGGCTGTCCGGCGGGAAGTACCGCCGCAGCTTGTACATCGGCACGCTCTCGACGATCTGCGACGGCGACGGCACACTACCGGTTTCCAAGCCCCCCAGTCGCAAGACCTCCAGCCCGTTCTGCGCGGTTGCGATCAGCCGCTCGACCGGTCGTGTGACCATCGAAAAATTGAGATCCACTGCTGCTCCCTGAGTCTTGACAGCTTGGACATCATGGCACATCAGGGCAGCTAGAAGGGCGGTGGTTCCGGTTAGAACGGTGGCGGATCCTCGTCGAACCCGTGGGTGGTGGGCCAGGCGTGGCCGGCCGACGGCGCCGCCCGGGCCAGCCGGGCGTCGCGGTTGTGCCGTCGTTCGGCGGCCACGCACTGGGCGCGGTCTTGGGCCCGGGTGCGGCGGCGTCGGGGCATCATCGCGGCGCGTTCGGTGCAGTAGTCCGTGTCGGCCGCCGTGGGTGGTGGCAGGTCGCCGGTGGGTGCGCACAGGGAGGGGAACAGCAGTGCGCTGCCCGGGGTGGTGACGTAGGTCTGTCCGGCCGGTGAGACCAGGATCAGCGTGCCATCGGCCAGCTGCTGTTCACGCCAGTCCCAGGACGCGCTGGTGGACGCGCTGGCCATCGTGGAAGCGGATGGCGGTGCAGCGAGCCACATCCTCGCCAACCCGCTGGCGTGGGCACGGCTGTCCAAGCTCAAGATGACCGACACCAGCGCGCAGTCGCTGCTGGGCAACGAGGCCCAGGCCAAGCCGCAGCGCCAGCTGCTGGGCGTGCCGGTGACCGTCGACCGCGACGTACCGGGTAACCAGCTCATCGTGCTCGACAAGCGTGCGGTGCTGTCCGCCTACGGACAGGTGCTGGTGGCCACCTCCACCGACTACCTGTTCAACCGGGACAGCGTGGCACTGCGCATCACGTTCCGGTTCGGAGCAGTAGTGGCCAAGCCGAGCCGCGTGGTCGTGGTGGACGTCGACAGCACGCCGTAACAGAACGTGGAGCGGGTGGTTCGGTTGCTCCTGGGACGACGCCACCACCCGCTCCGCTCAACCGTCCGGTGAACGGCGAGGCGGAACGTCGCGTCAATCGAGCGGCCGGACCAGCCAGCGGGGACCGGGTTACTGACCAGGCGCCGGTCCTCGTTGGCACACCCCCACGCCGACCCTGGGCGGTCAGCCCCCTCTCGGGTGGTAGGCGGCCCGGTCGGCATTGGCGCTCCCATGCTGCCCCAGTCTGGGGTTTCACTACGCCGCCTATTGTCGCGGCGGTTGCAGTCGTTCGTTGGTCCCGAACAGGAAGTAAAACTGGGCCTTCTTGGCGCTGCGGATCTCCTGGTGTTCATCGATCAAGGCGCGTGCAGTTCCGACGCCATACCCGACAGCAACTCCAGCGGCGGTGATATAACCGCCTACGGGTCCAGCCGCTACAGCCAGTGTTGCCGGGAGCGTCACCGCGCCCCCGATAGCTGCACCGCCGATGGAATCCTTCACGGTTCGCCGCATCAGGTCCGACATACTCCGGTTTTCAGCAATCGTTGCCTCGATTTCATCGAGCGCGGGGGCCACCTTCTGGTTCCACGCGTCGGCGATCTCATTGCCGAAATTTGGGTCCTCAGGCGGTAATTCGATCCCGTCGGTCAGACTACGGACACCCTGTCGGAATGCGGAAAGCGAGCTACTCAGCTCAGTTCTGATGTCGATGATCTCCCGTGGCTTGGCATATTGAAAGTTGGGCAGCCGGTCGAACAACCCATCGGCCATCGCGGCGTCAGCGCCCAGCTGCCGAGCCATGGGGACTGGTGAGAAGAAGCCCGCCTCTACGCCTAAGCGAACAATGTTGCTGGCGTTGGCATCAAATAGCGGATAGCGGCCGCCGTCACTGAGGACCTCGTCAATTTTGGCCGTGAATCCGAGTACCATCGCGTCGTCTTCGCTGATGTCGTCGACCACAGCTCCTGCGACGTCGTCCACGGTCAGGATCCCGAGATCGATGGCTTCCTGAAGTTGGTCATACCCCGATTCACCAAACATCTGAGTGACATTGTCCTGCATCGTCTTTCGAATTGGCCGCAATCCCTCTTCCAGAAAACGGACCTGCGAGTCGAATTCGTCGCGAAGGTGCCGCGGAAGTTGTGATCGCGGCGGCAGACTGTCAATGACGTCGAGGGTCGAGCGAAGTTGTTCGCTGACATCTGGAAAGAACTTCGGCGCAACGTTTTTGAAGATTCGAAGCAGTTCGATGCCGCTAGCTTCCGTTACGTCTTGAGCGTTCTTCAGCAGCGCCGCCCGGGGACTGACGAGAGTGACCTCGTCGCCGTAGAGCAGCGCGGAATTGCAGATCTGCACTTCGTGCACCAACGACATCGCGTTCTCGACGTCCGCGCTGGAATTGACCACCGTCATTCTGACTTCGGAGCGGCGCTGATCACGCTGGACGCGGCGCGCTCGCTTCTTCTGCGCCCGCTTCTGCTCACGCGCTGCTTGTCGCGCGCGACTTTCCTTGGACATGGCTACCTTCCGCGTCCGGTGGGGGTCCTTGGCACGTCGGCCTCCAATCTGATGTCGGTGGTGACCCGTAACCTGCTGTCGTATGGAGAACGAGAAGGACGACACCATCCCGCGCTGGTGCCGCCCCTCGGTTGACGCCGTTAGGCGTACTGAATCAGCTGCCAGGTAACCGACTTGCCGTTGTGGGGCGGCATGCGGTTACCCTTCGCGATCGGAGCGGTGGTGCTGGGGTAGTCCAAGGACTGCCAGACCCCGCTCGCGGGACAAAGTTGACCAGTAGAAGCAGTAATGGTGATCACCTCCTCTCCTCGCGTTCGTTCTGGACTGCGCCCGCGAAATGCGCAGCCCGCAACGGCAGCAAGGAGAGTGGCTGGGTGCCGAATCTGGCCAGTCGGCGCGACTGGCACAGCTTCACCTGATACTTTGACGGTCTACCACCACGTAGGTTGCAAAGCCTCAGGACCCAAAGCCTCCCAGGCGCGGGTCTGGGGCCTTGCTTCCATTACGGCAAAGATATCGGACCGGGCGGACATTGGCCGTGCAGGCGCGCCGTGTCTCCGAAAATCCTGAGAAACCGCAATCATCATGGGGGATCGAGCGCTCCGCCGGTGTGCGACACGCCGTGGGAATGGCCGGGAATTTGTGACAGGTGGGGCAGGAGTGAATTACTGCCAGGTCACTGCTGGCAGATGCGTACCACAGCCGCGTCCGCCGCCCGGTGGTCGCAGAACACCGGCTCGCCGTCCTCGCCGTCGACCAGGCCGAGGGTGTCGCACCATGGGCAGCCCGCGATGGTTTTCCGTTGCCACGGCGTGAGGCGTCCCGGCCGAGGCAACAGCCGCCACTCGCTCACCGGCACCAGCGACCGCGCTTCCATGATGTCGTCGGCCATGTTGCCGCCGAAGGGTGCGGCACAGGCATTTGAGGTTGGACGCGTGCGTGGCGCCGCCGGCGGCGTACGGAATCGTGTGGTCGAGGTCGCAGTCCGTGGCTGGGCGATCGCAGCCGGGCCAGCGGCAGGTCAGGTCGCGGCACCGCACGAAATCGGCCAGCGCCTTCGAGGGCACGTAACCGCGCTCGGGGGCGGCGTCGCCGGGGTGGATCAGCGGCACCAACCTCGCGGACGCGGCCAGCTCGGTGATCAGGTCGGGAGGGATGAGCCCGTCGGCGCCCAGCTCCGACGCCGGCGCGGCACCCATCCGCTCCAGCGCCGGCCGCTCGGCGATCACGTGGATCACCACCGGGCCCGGTGCGGGCCGCTTGCCGGCCGCGCACTCGGCGCGCCCGCAGCGGCACCCCAGCCGATCCGCCCCGGCGGCCAGCGCGCCGAGCGCGTCGGCGCGACGCTGGTCGCGGCTGCGCGGGTCGTGCTCACACACCGTGCCCGCCAACGCGTCCAACCGCTGGTCGAGGGCGTGCGCGTCGGGCCCCAGCAGGCTGCCGCTGAGCTCGGCCACTCCCTCGTACACCTCGCCGATCCAAATGGCGCGGTCGGACTGGCGTTGCAGCCGTCGCCGGACAGCATCGGCGTCGACGCGGGCCACCACCTTGTCGACCTGCGCCCCGAGCCGCCCCTGGGTCATCGACGGCCAGCGCGCCACGTTGGCCGCCACTTGTCCATCGACCTGCGCGAGCACGTCGGGATCGGTGATCAAATCGGTCCGGAACACGATGGTTTGAAACATCCGGTAGTTGATATCCCCGGCTTTGAAGACCTCGCCCACCTTCGGAAGCCGCTCGCGCATCGCCCGGGCATATCGCACGCGGCTTGCGGCCAGCCCCTGACTGATGCGCAGCTGCGCGGCCACTTCCGCGCTGACGGCCGCCTCGGTATCGACTGCCCAGTCCTCGCACTCGGAACAACGCGAGAGCCGGTAGGCAAACAACTCCCCGATCGCTGTCAGCTGCTCGGCCGCGGCGCGGTTCTCCACGCGGGCAAACACACCGATCCGCTCCAACAGCGCCGCCGACGCCGGCGTTGCCGACGGATGGTGCCGTTCAAACAGCTCATCGAAGCTGGCGATCACCTCTTCGAACATACGTTCGATAATGTCACCCGTCACCGACAATAGTCGCGACAGCGCCCGAAGAACGGCCCTAGCTGCACAGACGGCGCCTATCCTTCCCCCATGGCGTCGAGCGTTTCGGGCAAGGTCGCGTTCATCACCGGCGGTGCCTCGGGCATCGGCGCCGCGCTGGCCACCAAGTTGGTCGACGGCGGCGCGGAGGTCTGGCTCGCCGATCGCCAACTCGAGGCGGCCCGGCGGCTGGCGCAGCGCCTCGGCACCGGTGACAAAAAGGCCGGAAAGGCCCACGCGGTCGAACTCGACGTCCGCGACTACCCCGCGTTCGAGGCCGCCGTCGCCGAGGCCGTGCGGACATCCGGGCGGATCGACTACCTGTTCAACAACGCCGGCATCGGCGTCGGCGGTGAGGTCGACTCCTACAGCCTCGAGGACTGGAACGACGTGCTGGACGTGAACCTGCACGGTGTCGTGCACGGCATCCAGGCGGTTTACCCGATCATGATCCAGCAGCGGTCGGGCCACATCGTGAACACGGCGTCGATGGCGGGATTGCTGGCGGGCCCCGGCACCGTCAGCTACACCGCCTCCAAGCACGCCGTGGTGGCGCTGTCGAGGGCGCTGCGGCTGGAGGCCGAACGCCACAACGTCAAGGTGTCGGTGCTGTGTCCGGGCGCCATCCGCACTCCGATCCTCACCGGCGGCGTCTACGGCCGGATGACGAATATGCGCGCCAGCGAAGGGGACATCCTCAAATCCTGGGAGCCGACGCGGCCGATGGCGCCGGACAAATTCGCCGAGCGTGTCCTTCGCGCCGTGTTGCGTAACCACGCGATCGTCATCGTGCCGGCCTGGTGGAAGGCGCTGTGGTACCTGGACCGGCTGTCACCGACCCTTTCGACAGGGATGGCGCGACTCGTGCTCAGACGCATGCGCGAATTGGATTCCAGCGCATCGTGATCCGCCGACCGTCGGCGAAGCCGACGGATTCGTCACCGCGACCTGCGCTCCTGAAGGCACGCTGAGAACCGGCTGCGAACCCGTTTGCGCAGCGTGGCGCAGGGTACACAGCGAATGCGCTTCGGTCGCGACGCGTCGTCGGGACCTCCTCGGTTGAAAGACACAGCTGGGCGCTTTCCAGTTTTCTGGGCGGCTTTGGCGACCGTTACTGCACCGACAGTGCGGGGCCGGAGCCCGCCGGACCGTGTTTCCTTCCAGCCCGAAGGCGAGGTCGCTTTTGGATACGACGACGGAATTGCTCGGCGAGCGACAGACCGCCGATCGCTTCACCAACGAAACCAGCCCGGACCGGTAATCGCCGGCCCAGGCAAACGCGCGCGAGAAAGGGAGACAAATGTTGTTGCTGGGCAACGGCGGACGGCACAAGGGCCGCACCGCCGGCGACGGACTCGGCGAGGTCCAACATTTGGCCGGGCGAGCGCTGTACGACGTCGCGCACGGCCGTTTCGAACGCTCGCTGTCCGGTCTGACGGCCATAGCTGCGTTGGTCACGACCGCCGAAATCTACTTCGAGCACTACAAAGCCAGCTTCGGCAACAAATGGATGTGGAGCCCGATCGTGGTGACCCCGCCGGTGGTCGTCGCCGGGATTGGCGGGGTGTTCTCCCGGCGCTGGGCCAAGCTCTGGCTGCCCATCACCGCGGGCATCTACACGGCCAACGGGCTGATGGGCGAATACCTGCACGCGCGCGGGGTTGCCCGCAAACCGGGCGGGTGGAAGAACGCCTCCTACAACGTGCCCATGGGGCCGCCGATCGCGGCGCCGGGGCTGATGTGCATGGTCGGCGGGATGGGGCTATTGGCGTCGATCCTGCGCCGCGAACGGTTCCGGGACTAGGGCGCTGGGATTTTCCGAGATGGCCAACACCTCACGCCCCGACCACCTGCCCCACCTGCGCCCCGACGGCAAGCCGCCGCACCCGTCCTGGCTGCCCAAGCAACGCCGCGGCACCACGCCGCAGATGATCGGGCGCTACCCCGATTACGACGTGCTCGAGACCGCCGACAAGTGGGACGAGGCCACCCGCAAGGTCGTGCTGGCTCGGCTGGAACCGCCCGGGCCGCTACGGTTTTTCACCCCCGAAGAGGAGCCGTGCCTGCGAGCGTTCTGCGACACGGTGCTGGCGCAGGACGTCGAGCCGCGGGTGCCGGCCGCGGAGTCGGTGGACTCCAAGCTCGCCGACGGGCGCCTCGACGGCTACCAGTACGCCGACATGCCCGACGACCGCGACACCTGGCGCCTGGTGCTGCGCGGGCTCGACGAGACGGCGGCTGCCCACTACGGCGGAATCTCCTTTGCCGACGCCGACATCACCACCCGCGAAGCGATCGTCGACAAGTTCTCGCACGGCGACTTACAGGGCGGGGCGTGGGAGAGCCTGAACGTCAAGCGGGCGTGGTCGGTGTGCATGCGAATGACGTTGTCGGGCTTCTACTCTCACCCATGGGCGTGGAACGAGATCGGGTTCGGCGGCCCGGCCTACCCGCGCGGGTTCATGCGCCTGGGCGGCGCCACCGGACCGGCCGCCGCGCGCGAACCATACGAGACTCCCGGCGCCACCGACGAAGACCCGGTGCAAATCGTGAACAACGGGGAGTTGTGATGGGCGACTTCTTGCGGGGTCTGTTCAAGGGAGCGGTCGAACCGAAGGACAATGATTCGCGGTTCCTGCTCGACGTGCACACCCGCGATCTGCCCGGCGAAAAGACGATGCGGCGCTACGCCGATGACGACGAGGTCGATCTGGTGGTCGTCGGCGCCGGAGCCGGCGGCTCGGTGCTGGCGCAGCGGCTGGCCCGCGAGGGCTGGCGGGTAGTGATCCTCGAAGCCGGCCCGTTCTGGCATCCCGACGAGGACTGGGTGTCCGACGAGGCCGGATCGCATGCGCTGTACTGGACACAGAAACGCATCATCGGCGGTGACGACCCAATCGAGTTGGGCAAGAACAACTCCGGGCGCGGCGTGGGTGGCTCGATGGTGCACTACGCTGGATACACCCCACGGTTCCACCCCAGTGACTTCGAGACCTACACGCGGGACGGGGTCGGGGCGGACTGGCCGATCCGCTACGAGGACATCCGCAGCCACTACGAGCGCGTCGAGCTCGAACTCCCGGTGGCCGGCCAGAACTGGCCGTGGGGCGACCCGCATCGCTACCCCTTTGCCCCGCATCCGATTTCGGGCGCCGCCGCCAAGATATGGCGGGGCGCGCTCAAGCTCGGCATCGAAATGCGGGTGGGGCCCGTCGGGATCGTCAACGGCACCTTCGGCAATCGCCCGCACTGCATCTACCGCGGCTACTGCCTGCAGGGCTGCAAGGTCAACGCAAAGGCCAGCCCGTACGTCACGCACCTGCCCGACGCCCTGGCCCACGCCGTGGAGATCCGCGCCAACTGCATGGCCTCACGGGTCGAACTCGACGAGACCGGCGCCGCCCGCGGCGTCGTCTACTACGACGAGGTCGGCGGCAAGGAGCGGTTGCAGCGCGCCAAAGTCGTTGCCGTGGCTGGGTATTCGATCGAAACACCGCGGCTGTTGCTGAACTCGGTCAGCGACCGGTTCCCGAACGGATTGGGCAACAACGACGATCAGGTCGGGCGCTACGTCATGGTGCAGGGCGCCACCCAATCCGCGGGCCGGTGGTCCGAGGAGGTCCGGATGTACAAGGCGCCGCCCCCCGAGGTGACCTCCGAACAGTTCTACGAGACCGACCAATCCCGCGGCTTCGCCCGCGGCTTCGCCATCCAGACCGTGTCGCCGATGCCCATCGGCTGGGCCGAACACGTGCTGGCCGACGGGCACTGGGGCCGCGCGCTGCGCGAATACATGCGCGACTACAACCACTGGGCGACCGTCGGCGTGCTCAACGAGCTGCTGCCGCTGCCGGACAACCGTGTCACGCTGGCTGACGAGAAGGACCCGTACGGCATCCCGGTGGCCCGCTTCGACTACACGTTGTGCGACAACGACAAGGCCAACATGGCGTACTCCACGAAGGTGATCGGCGACATCCTGCACGCCGCCGACGCCCAGGACGTGCTCACCATCGAGCGGTTCGCCCACCTGATCGGCGGCGCCCGGATGGGCACCAGCCCGCACAATTCGGTCGTCGACTCCGATCAGCGCGTGTGGGGCGTTCCGAACCTGTTTCTGGCCGACGGCTCGGTGTGTCCCACGCAGGGCTCGGCGAACCCGGCGCTGACCATCATGGCGCTGGCCTCGCGGCTCGCCGAACGGCTGGCCGGGGGGAAGATCGATACCACCGCCGGACGGAGGTCGGAGGCGGGAGCCCGTGGCTGACCGAACGATCGACGTCGAGACGACCTTCGCCCCCCGGGTGCTGCGCGAGTACGCGCTGCTCGCCGACGGCGAGCGCGGCGCGCTGATCGGGCCGCAGGGCGACATGGCGTGGATGTGCGCGCCGCACTGGGACTCCGACGCCGTCTTCTCCAATCTCATTGGCGGCGGCGGGGTTTACGCGATCACTCCGGTCGACATCCGGCACGTGTGGGGCGGCTATTACGAGCCCGGCACCCTGATCTGGCGCAACCGCTGGATCACCCGGGACGGCACCGTGGAATGCCGTGAGGCGCTGGCCTTCCCGGGCGACCCTGACCGGGTGGTGCTGCTGCGCCGCCTCACGGTGTGCCGCGGGGCGGCGCGGGTGCGGGTGCTGCTGGCGCCGGGCGCGGGATTCGGCAAGCACGGCCTTGGCCAGCCGTCCTGCGAGGGCGGTGTGTGGAGCGGCCGGTCGGGCCCGTTGCGCTGGCGGTGGCTGGCCGGCTGCCGGGCCCGCACCATCAAAGCCGCGCACGACAAAAGCGAGCTGCTGACCTGTGAGATCACCCTCGAGGAGGGCGGGCAACACGATCTCGTGCTGGAGCTGTCCGAACGGGCACTGCCCGACGAGCCGCCGGACCCCGACCTCGCCTGGGACGCCACCGCGGCCGCCTGGCAGCGCAGCGTCCCCCGGCTGAGCTGCACCATCGCCCCCCGCGACGGCAGCCACTCCTACGCGGTGCTGCGCGGACTGACCAGCAGCGGCGGCGGCATGGTGGCCGCCGCGACCATGAGCCTGCCCGAACGCGCGCACACCAACCAGAACTACGACTACCGCTACGCCTGGATCCGCGACCAGGTGTACGCCGGCATGGCCGCCGCCGCCGTCGGCACCACCGAACTGCTGGACCGGGCGGTCGAATTCGTCGGCGCCCGGCTGCTCGACGACGGCCCCAACCTCAAGCCCGCCTACACCGTCACCGGCGGCCCGGTGCCCGGCGAGGAGACGCTCGACCTGCCCGGCTATCCGGGCGGGGCCGACAAGGTCGGCAACTGGGTCAACCAGCAGTTCCAGCTCGACGTCTTCGGCGAGGCGCTGCAGTTGCTCGCCAAGGCGGGCGCCGCGGACCGGCTCGATGCCGACGGATGGCGCGCGGTGCAGACCGCCGTCCGGGCGATCGAAAAGCGCTGGCGTGAGCCGGACGCCGGGGTGTGGGAAATCGACAACGAGCACTGGACACAGTCCCGGCTGGCCTGTGTGGCCGGGCTGCGCGCCGTCGCCAAGCTGGCCGGCGCCGGTCCCGAGGTCACCACCTGCGCCTCGCTGGCCGACGCGATACTGGCCGACACCGCGTCGAGCAGCCTGCACCCGCACGGCTACTGGCAACGCAGCCCGCGCCTGACGGGGGTGGACGCGTCGCTGCTGCTGCCGCCGGTGCGCGGCGCCGTGCCCGCTGACGATCCCCGCACCCGGGCCACCCTGGACGCCGTCCGCCGCGAGCTCACCGAGGACGGGTTCGTCTACCGCTTCCGGCACGACGAGCGCGAGCTCGGCGACGCCGAGGGAGCGTTCTTGCTCTGCGGGTTCATGATGGCGCTGGCCGAAGACCAACTGGGCCATGGCGATTGCGCCATGCGCTGGTTCGAACGCAACCGCGCCGCGTGCGGCCCGCCGGGGCTGTTCTGCGAGGAGTACGACGTGCGGCAGCGCCAGCTGCGCGGCAATCTGCCCCAGGCGTTCGCGCACGCCCTGATGCTCGAATGCACGGCCACCCTCACCGACGACGACGCCCAACATCAGTGACCAATCCGAGCGAGCGAAAGGCAGTTCTGCGATGACACAGACAGTGGTGATCACCGGAGCCAGCGCCGGCATCGGCCGCGCCACCGCGCAGCAGTTCGGGCGGCGCGGTGCCAATGTCGTCCTGCTCGCACGGGGCGCGGCCGGGCTCGACGGCGCCGCCCGCGATGTCGAGGCCGGCGGCGGCAAGGCGCTGGCCATCCCGACCGACGTGGCCGACCACGCGGCCGTCGTCGCCGCCGCCGACGAGGCCGAATCCGCGTTCGGCCCCATCGACGTCTGGGTCAATGTCGCGTTCACGTCGGTGTTCGCGCCGTTCAGCGAGATCAGCGCCGAGGAGTTCAAACGCGTCACCGAGGTGTCCTACCTCGGGTACGTCCACGGCACCATGGCGGCGCTGGCCAAGATGCGCCCCCGCAACCGCGGCACCATCGTGCAGGTCGGTTCGGCGCTCAGTCAGCGGTCGATCCCCCTGCAGTCGGCCTACTGCGGCGCCAAGCACGCGATCAACGGGTTCACCGAATCGGTGCGCTGCGAACTGTTCCACGAGGGCTCGAAGGTCCGGATCACCGTGGTGCAGATGCCCGCGGTCAACACCCCGCAATTCTCCTGGGTGCTGTCCCGGCTGCCCCGCCATCCCCAGCCGGTGCCGCCGATCTACCAGCCCGAGGTCGCCGCCCGCGGTGTCCTCTACGCGGCCGATCATCCGGGGCGAAAGCAATATTGGGTCGGCGATTCCACCTTGGTGACGCTGCTCGGGCAGAAGTTCGTCGCGCCGCTGCTGGACCGCTACCTCGGCCGCACCGGCTACGACTCCCAGCAGACCGACGAACACGTCGGCCCCGGCCGGCCCCACAACCTGTGGCAGCCCCTGGACGCCGAACCGGGCACCGACCACGGCGCGCACGGCCAGTTCGACGACGAGTCGCACTCCCGCAGCCCGCAACTGTGGGCGTCCCAGCATCCGGTGGTCAGCGGTACCGGCGCGCTCGGCGCGGCGGGGCTGGGCGCGTGGCTCGCGGCGCGGGCGGGCCGCCGGAGGGCGCGATGACAACCGCGCGCATCGACGCGGCCATCGAGGAAGTCACCGCGCAGGCCTATGAGATCCCCACCGACGCCCCGGAAGCCGACGGCACCCTGTCGTGGTCGTCGACCACGCTGGTACTCGCCGAGGTGGCGGCCGGCGGCCGGCGCGGCATCGGCTACACCTACGCCGACGGCGCATGCGCCACGCTGATCAATGGCAAGCTCGCCGGCGCGCTGACCGGACACAGCGCCGTGGACGTCCCGGCCCGGTGGCAATCGATGGTCATCGCGATGCGCAACAACGGGCGGCCCGGGCTGGCGTCGTGCGCGATCTCGGCGCTCGACACCGCGCTGTGGGACCTCAAGGGCAAGCTGCTGGAGCTGCCGGTGTGCCGGCTACTCGGCATGGCGCATCCCGAAGTGCCGATCTACGGCAGCGGCGGCTTCACCACCTACGACGAACGCCAGACCCGCGCCCAACTCGAACGGTGGGTCGACGAGTGGAAGATCCCGCGGGTGAAGATCAAGATCGGCGAGTCGTGGGGCTCCGACGTGGGCCGCGACCTCGATCGAATCGCGTTGGCCCGCAAGGTGATCGGGCCCGGCACCGAACTGTATGTGGACGCCAACGGCGGCTACCGCCGCAAGCAGGCCATCCGGGTGGCCCACGCCATGGCCGACCACGGTGTCACCTGGTTCGAAGAGCCCGTCTCCTCCGACGATCTGGCCGGACTGCGCGAGGTGCGCGACCAGGTCAGCCCCGACGTCACCGCCGGCGAATACGGTTACGACCTGGCCTACTTCAACCGGATGCTCGCCGCCGACGCGGTCGACTGCCTGCAGATCGACGTCACCCGCTGCGGTGGCATCACCGACTGGGTGCGCGCCGCGGGCCTGGCCGCCTCCTACAACGTCGACGTATCGGGGCACTGCGCTCCCAACCTGCACGCCCACGTCGCCACCACCATCGCCAACCTGCGACACCTGGAGTACTTCCACGATCACCACCGCATCGAACACATGCTTTTCGAGGGCGCCCTGTCCCCCGAGGGCGGAGCGTTGCGGCCCGATCAACACCGCCCGGGTTTCGGGCTGGAGTTCAAACGCCAAGACGCCGAGCGGTACCGGGTGGCCTGACCGGCAAGAGCCGCCAAATGCCCCGGTAGGGGCAGGAATGGGTACGCGCAAAAACGGGAATTGATATGTCGAAGTTTTCACAAGAGGGATTGGGGAATCGCACGATGGCGGTGAACTCCAACGACGAGGCTGTCGAGCGCCCTGGGGCGCTGGTCTCGGACATCGTCCCCGAACGCGATTTCAGTGCGGTCGACCTGGTGCTGGGGCTCGGCGAGCCGCAGCGCGTCGGCAGGTTCTGGTTCTATCTCGACGGCCAGCGCTGGGAGTGGTCCGATGCGGTCGCGCGCATGCACGGCTACAAACCGGGACAGGTCACGCCCACCACGGAACTGCTGCTGCAACACAAGCATCCTGACGACCGGGAGCGGGTGGCCGACGTGCTGGACCGGGTGATGAAGGGAAAGCCGTTCAGCAGCCGGCACCGCATCGTCGACACCGCCGGACGGACCCGCTGCGTCGTCGTCGCCGGCGATCGGATGGTCGACGCCGCCGGCGAGCTGGCCGGCACGTCCGGGTTCTACGTCGACGTCACCGACTCCCTGCAGACCGACATCACCAACGTGCTGTCGGCGGTGGCGGATTCGCGCGCGCGCATCGAGCAGGCCAAGGGCGTGCTGATGATCGCCTACGGCATCTCGGCCGAGCGCGCCTTCGACATCCTGGTGTGGCGTTCCCAGGAGGCGAACCTCAAGCTGCGCGACGTCGCCGGTCGCTTCCTGGACGCCGTGGCCAGCAAGGCGTCGGCGGAAACGCAAAGCCAGGTGGACCAGGCGCTGCTGACCCTCGGCTAGCGGCGGGACGCTAGGGTCGGCCCGGTGGCGCACCTACTTGGGGCCGAGGCCGTACACCTCGAATATCCGACTCAGGTGGTCTTCGACTCGATCACGCTCGGGGTCAACGACGGCGCCCGCATCGGGATCGTCGGGCGAAACGGCGACGGCAAGTCCAGCCTGCTGCGGCTGCTGACCGGCCAGCAGCCGCCCGACGCCGGGCGGGTCACCCGGCGCAGCGGGTTGCGGGTCGGCGCGCTGAGCCAGGCCGACACCCTGGATCCCGACCGCAGCGTGGGCCACACGCTCGTGGGCGAGGCGGCCGAACACCAGTGGGCCGGCGACGCGCGGGTCCGCGATGTGGTCGCCGGGCTAGTCTCCGACATCGACTGGGAGGCAACGGTTTCCACGCTGTCCGGCGGCCAGCGCCGCCGCGTGCAGCTGGCCCGGTTGCTGATCGGCGAATGGGACGTCATCGCGCTCGACGAGCCGACCAACCATCTCGACATCGAGGGCATCACCTGGCTGGCCGGGCATCTGCGGCAACGCTGGGCGCGCAACTCCGGCGGCCTGCTGCTGGTGACCCATGACCGCTGGTTTCTCGACGAGGTCGCCACCACGACGTGGGAGGTGCACGACGGCATCGTCGAGCCGTTCGACGGCGGTTACGCGGCCTACGTCCTGCAGCGCGTCGAGCGCGACCGGATGGCCGCCGTCGCCGAGGCCAAGCGGCAGAACCTGATGCGCAAGGAGCTGGCGTGGCTGCGCCGCGGCGCGCCGGCGCGAACCTCCAAACCCAAGTTCCGGATCGAGGCGGCCAACCAGCTGATCGCCGACGTGCCGCCGCTGCGCAACACCGTCGAACTGGCCAAGCTGGCCACCGCGCGGCTGGGCAAGGACGTGGTCGATCTGCTCGACGTGTCGGTCTCCTTCGGCGGGCGCCCGGTGCTGCGCGATGTCGAGTGGCGGATCGCCCCGGGTGAGCGCACCGGCATCGTCGGGGCCAACGGCGCCGGCAAGTCGACCCTGCTGCGGTTGATCGACGGCACCGTCGAGCCGGACGCGGGCCGCGTCAAGCGCGGCAAGACCGTGCGCCTGGCGGTGCTCGACCAGCAGGGCGACGCGCTGGCCGCGCTCGGCGGCGACCGGATCGCCGATGTGCTGGGCCGGCTGCCGGGCGGCTATCAGGTCGACGGCCGCGAGGCCACCCCGGCGCAGCTGCTGGAGCGGCTCGGCTTCGCCCGCGGCCAGCTGTCGGCCCGCGTCGAGGATCTTTCCGGCGGCGAGCGACGGCGGCTGCAGCTGATGCTCACGCTGCTCTCCGAGCCCAACGTGTTGCTGCTCGACGAGCCGACCAACGACGTCGACACCGACACGCTGGCCGCCATGGAGGATCTGCTGGACTCGTGGGCGGGCACGCTGATCGTCGTCTCGCACGACCGCTACCTGCTGGAGCGGGTCACCGATCAGCAGTACGCGGTGCTCGACGGCCGGTTGCGGCACCTGCCCGGCGGCGTCGACGAGTATCTGCGGCTCGCCGAACAGCGGACCGCCGCGCAACCGCCCGAGCCGACGCCGGCCGCTCCGTCGGGCATGTCCGGCGCGCAGCGCCGCGCCGCGGAGAAGGAGGTGGCCTCCCTCGATCGCCAGCTCGCGCGGCTGGCGGACCGGATCGCCGACAAACACCACGAGCTGGCCGCCCACGAGCAGTCCGACCATGTCGGCATCACCCGGCTCACCCAGGAGCTGCGCGTGCTCGAGGACGAGGTCGCCACCACGGAGGGTCGCTGGCTGGAACTCTCCGAGCTGCTCGAATAACCCTGGCGCGCAAGGGATTCACCACGCAGCCGGGCGCTCAGTGCCAGCGCAGCAGCACCAGTTCGGAACCGAAGCCGGGCCCCATCGCGAGCAATAGGCCGGGGCTGGTGCTGGGCGGCGGCTTGGCGATGGTGTCGCGCAGAATGTGCAGCACCGACGCCGACGAGAGGTTGGCGACCTCCCCGAGCGAGCGCCAGGTCAGTTCCTGCGCCTCCGGGGGCAGTTCCAGGGTCTTGGCGATCGCGTCGATCACTTTGGGGCCGCCGGGGTGGGTGACCCAGGCGCCGATGTCGTCCTTCGTCAGCCCGTGCGCGGCGAGGAAGGTGTGCACGTCGTCGGCCAGGTAACGGTCGATGACGTTCGGCAGCTCCGGCGACATCGCCGGCTGCATGCCGTCCGAGCCGATGTTCCAGCCCATGATGTGCAGCGATTCGGGGTACAGGCGGCTGCGCGAATCGACGATGTCGGGCCCGGCGGAATCCAGTTGCTGGGCGCGACGATCACCGACGGCGACCACGGCGGCGGCGCCGTCGCCGAACATCGCCGTCCCGACCAGACCCGACACGGTCGGCCGGACGGTGGGAAAGGTGAGCGAACACAGCTCGACCGACACCAGCGCGGCGACGCCGTCGGGGGCGCCGCGCAGATAATCGTGCAGCCGCCCCACGCCGGCCGCCCCGGCCGCGCAACCCAGACCGAACAGCGGCATCCGCCGCACGTCCGGGCGCAGACCCAGGCGGCCTACGATCCGCGCGTCGAGCGACGGCACCGCGATGCCGGTCACCGTCGTCGTGGCGATCATGTCGATGTCGTGCGGTCGCAGCCCGGCCTCGTCGAGCGCACCCAGCAGCGCGTCGCAGCCCAGCTCCACGGCCTTGTCGATGAACATCTCGTTGGTGGCACCGAAGTCGGTGAGCTCGTGGTAGCGCTCGAGGGGCAGCACCAGGTGGCGGCTGTTGACCTTGGCGGCGGCGTGCAGGCGCCGGACGACGTCTTCGTGTTCGGCCAGCGCGGGGAATTTGACCACCTGGTCGGTGATTTCGCGTTGGCTGTAGCGATGCGGCGGCAACGCGCCGAATACACCCGCGATGACGCTCATGCTCTGCTCTCTTGACTGCCAACCAGCGTAAACACGACTCCCCTTAATGCCGGAAGTTTATGCGGCCCGGGGTGGCCGTGCAAAAGTTTCTCGTATTCAACACATGCCTTATTAGCACGCCTTTGTGTTCGCGTAATCATATCCGCCAGCGGGGAATTCATCGTTCGCCGTCTTCCTCATCCGCCGAGCTCAGCGCCATCGCGATCAGCGCATCCGGGCTCAATGAGTCGATCTCGTCGGCGGCGGGATTTGCGTCGGCGGCCGGGGTTTCCGGTGCGCCGGCAAGCAATAAAAGTTTCTCGAGCAGTCCCGTTCTTCGAAGCTCGCGCACCGGAATCTTACGCAGCGTCGACCACATTCTTTCGTCGTCGGATTCGGGCTCGTCGTGCAGCAGTTGCCGGCGCAGATGATCGGCCAGCGCGGCCGGCGTCGGGTAATCGAAGATCAGCGTCCGCGACAAGGCCAGCCCGGTATGGCTGGTGAGACGGTTGCGCAGTTCGACCCCGATCATCGAGTCGAACCCGAGGTCGGCGAACGCGCGGTCGTGAGCGATGGCGTGGCCGTCCGGATGCCCCGACACGGCCGCCGCGTGCTCGCAGACCAGTTCGAGCAACACGCGGTGCTGGTCGGCGGCGGCCAATCCGTGCAGCCGGTGCGCCAGGTCGGGTGCCCGAGTGGCCGTGGCGGGCGGCGCCGCGGCGGCTCGCGCGGATCCCAGCCAAAAGCGTTGCCGCGCAAAGCCATACGTCGGCAACGCGATCCGCCGCGGATGCAGCCCCGCGAACACCCCGGCCCAGTTCGGGTCGAGGCCGCGGGTGAACACCCGGCCGGCCGCGTCCAGCACCGATTCCGTTTCGGGGCGGTCCCTGGTCATGGTGGGCACCGATACGGCGCCCGGGGCGGTCAACGACTGGTCGACGGCCGCGGTCAACGCCGCACCCGGGCCCAGTTCCACGAAGATCCCGGCGCCGCCCGCCTCGGCGGCGCGCACCCCCTCGAAGAAGCGCACCGGCTGGCCGATATGCGCCGCCCAGTACTGTGGCGAGCCGTACCCGGCCCCGGCCGGGCGGCCGGTCAGGTTGGACACCAACCCGATTCGCGGCTCCCTCGCCTCGACGTCGGCCACCTCCGCGGCGAATTCCGCCACCATGGGCTGCATGAGCGACGAATGAAACGCGTGCGACACCGCCAGCCGATGCACGCGCCGGCCCATCCGGGCCAGCCTGTCCGCCACCGCTTCCACCGGGGACTGCGCGCCGGACAGCACCACGGCGTGGGGACCGTTGACCGCCGCGAGGCTCACCCCGTCGGCCAGTAGCCCGGCCACCTCGGCTTCGCCCGCCTCGACGGCCACCATCACCCCGCCCGCCGGCAGCTGCGCCATCAGCCGTCCACGCGCCACCACCAGGCGCGACGCATCCGCGAGCGACAGCACCCCGGCCACGCACGCCGCCGCGATCTCACCGACCGAGTGCCCCATCGCCAGATCCGGTGTCACACCGAGGGACTCCCACAACGCCGCCAGCGCGAGGCCCACGACGAACAAGGCGGGCTGCGCGAACTCGGTGCTGCGCAACAACTCCGGGTCGGTGCCCCACATCACCTCGCGCACCGGCAACCGCAGCTGCGCGTCCACCGCCGCGGCGGCCTCGTCGAACGCGCGGGCGAACGCGTCGAACCGGTCGTAGAGTTGCCGCCCCATGCCCAACCACTGCGAGCCCTGGCCCGGGAACGCGAAGACCGTCTTGCCCACCGGTACCGCCCGGCCCACCGCGACGCCTGGCCGCGGCTCCCCCGCGGCGACCGCCGCCAACCCGGTTGCCAGCGCCGCACGGTCACCGCCCACCACCACCGCGCGGTGCTCGAAGAGCGTCCGGGTGCTGACCAGCGACCAGCCCACGTCGAGGGGCCGCACATCGTCGCGGTCGGCCAGAGCGGCCGACAACCGCTGGGCCTGGTTGGCCAGCGCCCGTTCGGAGCGGGCCGACAGCACCCACGGCACCGCCTCGTCCGAGGGCGATTGCGGTGGCGCGGTTTCCGGCAGGCCCGGGGGCTGCTCGACGATGAGGTGCGCGTTGGTGCCGCCCATGCCGAACGAGGACACCCCCGCCCGCCGCGGGCGATCCCCGGACGGCCACGGTGCCAGTGCGGTATTGACGTGCAGCCCAAGGCGATTCAAATCCGTCTCGGGCTCGGCGTAGTTGAGGCTGGGCGGGATCGCGGCATGCTCGACCGCGAGGACGGCCTTGAGCAGGCCCGCGATTCCCGCGGCGCTTCCGGCGTGGCCGATGTTGGTCTTCACCGATCCCACCCGCACCGGGCCGGCCGCGCGCTCGGCGAAGACCTCGCCCAGCGCCCGGGCTTCGACCGCGTCGCCCACCTTCGTCCCGGTGCCGTGCGCCTCGACATAGTCGATGTCGCCGACGCCCAGGCCGGCATCGGCGAGCGCGCGCCGGATCACGCCCGCTTCGCCGCCGGCCGAGGGGACGGTCTGGGCGGTGCCGCCGTGCCCGGCGTTGCCGACGGCACCGCCGCGAATGACGGCGTGGATGCGGTCGCCGTCGTCCAGGGCGGTCGCCAACGGCTTGAGCAGCACCAGTCCGCCGCCTTCGCCCCGCACGTAGCCGTCGGCGCGGCGATCGAACGCGTAGGTGTGGCCCGAGACCGACACCGCGCCGAATTCCCGTTCCAGCATGGCGATGTCGTCGGACAGGTTGAGGTGGACACCGCCCGCGACGGCCAGCGTCGACCGCCCGGTGCGCACGCTTTCGCAGCCGAGGTGCACCGCCACCAACGAGGACGACTGGCCGGAGTCGACGGTCATGCTGGGCCCGCGCCACCCGAAGGCGTACGAGATGCGGTTGGCGATCATCGCCCGGCTGATCCCGGTGAAGCTATGGTGATCCAGGTTGTCGGCGAGATCGCGCAGCATCAGCGCCGCATAGTCGTCCGTCATCGCCCCGAGGAACACCGAGACCTCGTGTCCCCGAACCGTTTCCGGTACCACGAAGGCGTCTTCGAGCAACTCCCAGGTCAATTCGAGGGCCAGGCGCTGCCGGGGGTCCATCGCGGACGCCTCGCGGGGCGACAGGTTGAAGAAGTCGGCGTCGAATTCGCCAGCGTCCCCGGCGAACTGGGTGACCTCCCGCCCGTCGCGGATCAGGCGCCAGAACGCCGACGGGTCGGCCGCGGCCGGAAACCGGCAGGCCAGCCCGATGATCGCGACGTCTGTCGGGGGCAAGTCAGGGGCCGACTTCGTCGTCGAGGATGGCGAACAGCTGACTGTCGGTGGCGGTGGCGATGTCGTCGTCGAACGCGTGCTCGGGGTGTTCGGGGAGCGGCGCCGGTGCCGGGTCCGGCACCGTGCCCAACAGGCCGGTCAGCCGGGTGACGAGCCGCTGCTTGTCGCCGGGACTCAGGCCGGGCTGATTGAGCAGTGCCTGCAGTTCCCGGGCGATGTCGTCGAAGCGGGCCGTCCGATCGGGCGGCGCGGCCGGCCCGCTGGTGGTCAGCTGCGCGCCGAGGTGTTCGGCCAGCGCGCCCGGCGTGGGGTGATCGAAGATCAGCGTGGGCGAAAGGGTGAGGCCGGTGGCGATTTTGAGCCGATTGCGCAGCTCGACGGCGGTCAGCGAATCGAACCCGAGGTCGCCGAACGCATCGTCGGCGTTGACGTCGGCGGTGCTGTGGCCCAATACCGTGGCCGCGTTGCTGCAGACCAGTTCCACCAATTCGCTGTGCCGCTGCTCGGCGGTCATGCCGTCCAGCCGCGCCCGCAGCCCCGTCAGGGACACCATGTCGGTGTGCTCCAACATCCGGCGGGCCGGGCGGGCGGCCAACTGGCTCAGCAGCGGCGGCAGCGTGGCGCTGTGGTGCGCCAGCGCGCCCCGGTCGAGTCGGGTGCCCACCACCATGGGGTGTTCGCCGAGCAGCGCGGCGTCCAGCAGGTCCAGCGCCTGCCGGGTGGTCAACGCGCTCAGCCCGGCGCGGCTCATCCTGGCCCTGTCACGCTCGCCGAGGTGCTGGGTCATCGCCGAGGATTCCTCCCACATCCCCCAGGCCACCGAGAGCCCCGGCAACCTGTGAGCGTGACGATGCGCGGCCAGCGCGTCGAGGAAGCTGTTGGCCGCCGCGTAGTTGCCCTGGCCGGGGGCACCCACGATGCCGGCCATCGACGAAAACGTCACGAACGCCGACAGATCCAGTTCCCGGGTCAGCTCGTGCAGGTTCCAGGCGCCGTCGACCTTGGCCCGCAGCACCGTGTCCACGCGCGCCGGCGTCAGCGAGGCGATCACCGCGTCGTCGAGCACGCCCGCGGCGTGGAACACCGAACGCAGCGGGTACTGCTCCGGCACCTGCGCCAGCAGGGCCGCGACGGCCTGGCGGTCGCCGACGTCGCATGCGACCACCGACACCGATGCTCCCGCGCCGCGCAGTTCGGCGGCCAGCTCGGCCATGCCGTCGGCGCGTTCGCCGCTCCGGCTGACCAGCAGCACGTGGGGGACCCGGTGCCGCTCGACGAGATGACGTGCCAGCGCCGAACCGGCCATGCCGGTCCCGCCGGTGATCAGCGCGGTGCCGCCGGCCAGCCCGGCGGGACCGTCCGGCATGGTGAGCACGACCTTGCCGATGTGGCGGGCCTGGCTGACGAACCGGTAGGCGTCGGCGGCGCTGCGCGCGTCAAAGGCCTTGACGGGCAAGGGAGTCAGGGCGCCGGCCGCGAACAACCGGATCAACTCCGCCAGCATCTCGGCGAGGCGGTCGGGGCCGGCCTCCATCAGGTCGAATGCGCGATACGTCACGCCGGGATGGGCCCGGGCGACCGCGTCCGGGTCGCGCAGATCGGTCTTGCCCATTTCGATGAAGCGGCCGCCGGGACCCAGCAGCCGCAACGACGCGTCGTTGAACTCCCCGGCCAGCGAGTTGAGCACCACGTCGATGCCCCCGGCGGCGAATTTCTGCTCGAAGTCGAGCGTGCGGGAATCCGCGATGTGCGCGTCGTCGAACCCCATGGCGCGCAGGGTGTCCCACTTGCCGCGGCTGGCCGTCGCGTAAACCTCCGCGCCCCAGTGCCGGGCCAGCTGCACCGCGGCCATGCCCACCCCGCCGGTGGCCGCGTGCACCAGCACCCGCTGCCCGGCGCTCAGGCCGGCCAGCACCGACAGCCCGTAATAGGCCGTCAAGAACACCACCGGCACGGCCGCGGCCTGGGCCATCGACCAGCCCCGCGGCACGCGGGTCACCAATCGGCGGTCGACGGCCGCCTCGGAGCCCGCCAGCCCGAAGATCCCCATGACCGGGTCCCCGACGGCCACATCGGTGACGCCCGGGCCAACTTCGGTGACGATCCCCGCACCCTCCGCACCCAGCTGGGCGGCGCCCGGGTACATACCCAGCGCCACCAGCACGTCGCGGAAGTTCACCCCGGCCGCGGCCACCGCCACCCGCACCTGGCCGGCCTCCAGCGGCGGCGGCGCAAACTCCTGCACCGCCAGGTCTTCGAGCGTTCCGGCGTCGCCGGCGGCCAGCCGCCACGCCGACGGCGGATCGGGCAGCCGCAGCGGGGGTCGCCGGTCGGCCGGCTTCAGCCGGGCGCTGTAGGCCACCCCGTCGCGCACCACCAGTTGCGGCTCGCCGCAACCGATCACGGTCGCGACATCGAGCGTTCCGTCGGTGTCGACCAGCACCACGCGACCGGGGTGCTCGGCCTGCGCCGAACGCGTCAACCCCCACACCGCCGCACCGGCCAGGTCCTCGACGTCGTCGGCGGCCAGCCCCACCGCGCCGCGGGTCTGCACCACCAGGACCCCGTCCAGGTCGCCGGCCAGCCGGTCTTGCAGCACCCCCAGGGCCTCGTGCACCGCCGCGTGCACGGACGCCACCGCGTCGGCATCCGCCGCCGGGGACTCCCAGACGGTGACCTCTGCACCAATGCCGTTGTCCGGCAACGATACCGGCGACCACACCACGTCGAGCAGCTCGCCGCTGCCCGACCGGGCCGCCACCGCCGCGGTCAACTGGTCGGCCGTGACGGCGCGCGTGACCAGCTCGCGCACCGACAGGACCGGCAGGCCCGACGAATCGGCCAGCTCGACCGAGACGGCACCGGGACCGGCCGGTGCCAGCCTGACCCGCACCCGCGACGCGCCCGCGGCATACAGGCTCACGCCCTGCCACGAGAACGGCAACACCGTCTCGATCCGCTCGTCGGCCACCCCCGGGGCGTGCAGCGCCGCGTCCAGGACCACCGGATGGATGCCGAAGCCGCCGGTCGAGACGCCGGCCTGCTGCGGGAGTTCGACCTCGGCGAAAGTCTCGGTGCCCGTGCGCCATACGGCGCGCAGCCCCCGGAAGGCCGGTCCGTATCCATAGCCGCGGGCGGCCAGGCCGTCGTACGCGCCGGTCACGTCCACCGCGGCCGCGCCCAGCGGCGGCCACACGGACAGGTCGGCGGCCGGTGCGGGCGGCGATCCGTCGCTGAGTACGCCTTCGGCGTGCAGCACCCAATCGGCTTGCGCGGCACGCGAATAGACGGCGACCGAGCGGGTGCCCGCCTCGCCGGCCGCGGCCACCACGACCTGCAGGTGCACGACGCCGGCCGCCGGCGGCGACGGAACCACCAGTGGCGCCGACAGCGTCAACTCCTCGACCATCGAGCAGCCGACCTCGTCGCCGGCCCGCAACGCCAACTCCACGAACCCGGCGCCGGGAAACAGCACCGTGCCGGCGACGGCGTGGTCGGCCAGCCATGGCTGGGCGGCCACCGAGAGCCGCCCCGTCAACACCACGCCACCGGAATCCGGCCGGTCCACCACCGCGCCCAGCAACGGGTGCTCGGCCTCGGCCAGGCCGAGGCTGGCGATGTTGGCCGAACCCACCGCATCGCCGGACAGCCAAAAGCGCCGTCGCACAAAGGCGTAGGTGGGCAGCTCAATACGCCGGGCGTGCAGATCGGCGAAGGCCGCGGCCCACCGGACCTCGGCGCCGCCGGTGAACATCTCCCCCGCCGCCCGCAGCAGCGAGTCAACCTCGGGGCGGCCCTTGGCCATCGTCACCACGGTCGACGCACGGTCGGTGGTCAGGGACTGTTCCACCGCGGACGTCAACGCCGCGCCCGGTCCCACCTCCAGGAACACGCCGGCACCCAGGGATTCGGCCAGCTGAACGCCCTCGACGAACCGCACCGGCCGCCGCACGTGGTCCACCCAGTACCCGACCGAGCCATAATCGGGGCCGGCCTGTTGCCCGGTCAGGTTGGACACCAAGGCAATTCGCGGCTCGGCCGCCGAGATCCCGGCCACCACCGCCGCGAAGTCGTCCATCATGGGTTCCATCAACGGCGAGTGAAACGCATGCGAGACCGCCAGCCGGTGCACCCGCGCGCCGCCGGCGGCCAACCGGTCGGCGACCGCTCCCACCGCGGCCTGCTCACCGGAGAGCACCAACGATTGCGGGCCGTTGACCGCCGCGACGCTCACGGCACCGTTCAGCATCGGGGCCACCTCGGCCTCGGTCGCGGCGACGGCGACCATCACCCCGCCGGCCTGCAGCGCGGCCATCAGCCGTCCGCGCGCCGCCACCAGCCGGGCCGCGTCGGGCAGCGACAGCGCTCCGGCCACGCACGCCGCGGCGACCTCGCCCACCGAGTGGCCGATCACCACATCCGGTGTCACACCGAAGGACTGCCACAGCGCGGCCAGCGCGATCTCCACCACGAACAGCGCCGGCTGGGCGAATTCGGTGCTCTGCAACAGCTCCGGGTCGGTGCCCCACATCACCTCGCGCAGCGGCAGCCGGGCGTGCGCATCCACCGCCGCGATGGCCTCATCGAAGGCGCGGGCGAACACCGGGAACCGCTCGTACAACTCGGCACCCATGCCGAGCGACTGCGACCCCTGACCGGGAAAGACGAACACCCGCTTGCCCACCGACCGGGCCCGGCCGACCCTCACGGCCGGATCCGGGCGCCCGGACGCCAGCGCGGCCAACCCCGCGGTCAGGGCGGCGCGGTCGGCACCGACCAGCACCGCGCGATGCTCGAAGGCCGCCCGGGTGGTCGCCAGCGACCAACCCACGTCCACCGACCGCGGCCCCGAGTCGGTGGTCAGCCGGTCCAGCAGCCGTTGCGCCTGTCCGGCCAGCGCCTCGGGCGATCGGGCCGAAACCACCCATGGGACAACAGGATCGGATGTGACCTGGACGGGTTCTGCGTCACCCTCGGGTGGCGCGGGGGCCTGCTCCACGATGACGTGCGCGTTGGTGCCGCTGATCCCGAACGACGAGACACCCGCCCGCCGTATCCCGCCGTGATCCGGCCACGGCCGCGAATCGGTCAGCAGCGACACCGCACCGGCCGACCAATCCACGTGCGGCGACGGGACGTCCACGTGCAGCGTTTTGGGCAGCACCCCGTGCCGGATCGCCTGAATCATCTTGATCACCCCCGCCACCCCCGCGGCGGCCGAGGTGTGGCCGATGTTGGATTTGATGGACCCCAGCCACAGCGGGCGATCCACGGCGCGATCCTGCCCGTAGGTCGCCAGCAGGGCCTGCGCCTCGATCGGGTCCCCGAGCACCGTCCCGGTGCCATGGCCCTCGACCACATCCACGTCCGCGGCCGTCAGCCCCGCGTTGGCCAGCGCCGCCCGGATCACCCGCTGCTGCGACGGCCCATTGGGCGCGGTCAGGCCGTTCGACGCGCCGTCCTGATTCACCGCGGTGCCGCGCAGCACGGCCAACACGGGATGTCCCAGGCGCCGGGCGTCGGCCAACCGCTCCAGCACCAGGACGCCGGCACCCTCCGACCACGAAGTCCCGTCCGCCGCACCGGCGTACACCTTGCAGCGACCGTCGGGCGCCAGCGCGCGCTGGCGGCTGAACTCCACGAAGGCCGCGGGGGTGGCCATCACGGTCACGCCGCCGGCCAGCGCCAGATCGCATTCCCCCGAGCGCAGCGACTGCGCGGCCAGGTGCATGGAGACCAACGACGACGAGCACGCCGTATCCACCGACACCGCGGGGCCTTCCAGCCCCAACACGTAGGACACCCGGCCCGAGGTCACGCTGAGCGTCGAGCCGGTGAGACCGTAACCCTCCAGCTCCCCCTTGACCTCTCCGCCATAACCGGCGTGGATGACCCCGGCGAAGACTCCGGTCGCCGAGCCGCGCAGCGCGAAGGGGTCAATGCCGGACCGCTCCAACGCTTCCCAGCAGATCTCCAGCATCATCCGCTGCTGGGGATCCATGGCCAGCGCCTCGCTGGGCCCGATGCCGAAGAACCCGGCGTCGAAGTCGCCCGCGTCGCGCAGGAAGCTGCCGTGGCGGGTGTACATCTTTCCCTTGGTGTCGGGGTCGGGGTCGTACAATCCCTCCACGTCCCAGCCGCGGTCGGCCGGAAAGTCCGACACCGTGTCGCGGCCCTGGATCACCAATTCCCACAGGTCTTCTGGCGATTCGACGCCGCCGGAGTAGCGGCACGCCATGCCGACCACCGCGATCGGTTCGGAAAGCCGGCCCTCCAGTTCCGCGACGCGCCGCCGGGTCCGCCGCAGATCCGCCGTCAGGCGTTTCAGGTAGTCGACGTGCTGCGAGGTGCCCGGCATCGTTGCTCCTTGCGGGGGGTCAGCGGCCGAGTTCTTCATCGAGGATCGCAAAGAGTTGACTTTCGGTGGCGGCGTCGAGGTCGTCGTCGAGGTGTTCGGCGTCGGAGAGGTCGCTCGGCGGCAGCGCGGCCAGCAGGCGCTGAATGCGCGCCCGCAGCACGGATCGGTCGTCGGCATTCCAGGTGGGCGCGCCGAGCAGCGCCTGCAGTTCGCGGGTGATGTCGTTGAAGCGGCCCATCAGATTCGGCGGTTCGTCGCCGCCGGCGGTGCCGGCGAGTTCGGTGTCGAGATGCGCGGCCAGCACGGTGGGCGTCGGGTAGTCGAAGATCAGCGTCGGCGAAAGGGTAAGTCCGGTAGCATTTTTGAGCCGGTTACGCAGTTCGACGGCGGTCAGTGAGTCGAAGCCGAGCTCGCCGAAGGCGCTGCCGGTGTTGATGTCCGCCGGATTGGGCACCCCCAGCACCATCGCGGCGTTGGCGCGGACCAGGTCGACCAGCTCGCGCTGTCGCGCCTCGGGGCTCAGCCCGTGCAGGCGCGCCGACAGGCCCGTCGTCGACGCCGTGACGTCCGCGTCGACGATGACGCGCCGGGTGGGGCCGGCGACGAGTTCGGACAGCAGCGGGGGCAGCGCGGCGACGTTGTCGGACAGGGCGGCCCGGTCCACCCGCGCGGCCACCAGCACCGGAGCGTCCGCCAGCATCGCGGCGTCGAACGCGGCCAGCGCCTGCTCGGTGGACAGCGGCGCCAGCCCGATCCTGCTCATCCGGGCCTTGTCGCGGTCCCCGAGGTGCGCGGTCATCGCCGACGCCTGCTCCCACAGGCCCCAGGCCAGCGACAGGCCGGGCAGTCCGTGGGCGCGCCGGTGGGCGGCCAGCCCGTCGAGGAAGCTGTTGGCCGCCGCGTAGTTCGCCTGCCCCGGGGTTCCCACGATCCCGGCCATCGATGAGAACACCACGAACGCCGAAAGATCGCAGTGCCGGGTGAGCTCGTGCAGGTTCCACACCCCGTCGACCTTGGCGCGCAGCACCGCGTCCACCCGGTCGGGGGTCAGCGATGAGATCAACCCGTCGTCGAGAATGCCTGCGGCATGGATGATTCCGCGCAGCGGATACCGCGCCGGTATGTCGGCCAGCATCGCCGCGGCCGCCTCGGGGTCGGCGACATCGCAGGCCACCACCGACACCTGCGCGCCGGAGCGCTGCAGGTCGGACACCAGGTCGGCGGCCCCCGGCGCCCGGTCGCCGGTCCGGCTGACCAGCACCACATGGGCCACCCGGTAGCGGTCGACGAGGTGGCGCGCCAGCGCGGAACCGGCCATGCCGGTGCCGCCGGTGATCACCACGCTGGCCCCCGCCAGCCCGCCGCCGCAGCCGCTGAGCACCTCGCCGGGCCCGGACGGGACGGTCAGCGCGACCTTGCCGATGTGGCGTGCCTGGCTGACGTACCGATAGGCCGCTGCGGCGCAGCGAACGTCAAACATCTTCAGCGGCAACGGTTTTACCACCCCGTCCGCCAGCAGTCCGTTGATCTCGGCCAGCATGGCTGCGGTGCGGTCGGGTCCGGCCTCCATCAGGTCGAACGCCTGGTACACCGCGCCCCGATATTGTTTGGCGACGACGCCCGGATCCCGTACGTCGGTCTTGCCCATCTCGATGAAACGACCGCCGGGGGCCAACAGCCGCAACGACGCGTCGGTGAGCTCACCGGCCAGGGAATTGAGCACGACGTCGAAGCCGGCCCCGCCGGTCGACGACGCGAACGTGTTCTCGAACTGCGTCGTGCGGGAATCGCCGATGTGATCGTCGTCAAACCCCATCGCGCGCAGGGTGTCCCACTTGCCGCGGCTGGCGGTGACGAACACCTCGGCGCCCCAATGCCGCGCCAGCTGCACCGCGGCCATGCCCACCCCACCGGTGGCGGTGTGCACCAGGACCCGCTCACCGGCGCGCAGCCCGCCCAGCACCGACAATCCGTACAGCGCGGTCAGGAACACCACCGGCACGCCCGCGGCCGCGACCAGCGACAGCCCCGGCGGCACCGGCGTCACCACGCGCTGATCCACCACCGCCTCGGAACCGACGACCCCGAGCAGCCCCATCACCGCGTCGCCGACGGCCAGGCCCGTCACGTCGGGCCCCACCTCGACGATGACGCCGGAACCCTCCGCACCCAGCTGGCCCCCGCCCGGATACATCCCCAGGGCCACCAGGACGTCGCGGAAGTTGACCCCGACCGCGGCCACCGCCACCCGCACCTGCCCCGCGGTCAATTCCGCTCGCGGGCAACGGCTTACCACGAGGTCCTCCAGGGTGCCCTCGCCGCCGGCGTCCAATCGCCAGTCCGCGGACGGCAACTCGACCGCGCCGCGCGCGCGCCCCGGTCGCAATCGCGCCGCATAGGCCACGCCCTGACGAACCACGACTTGGGGTTCGCCGCAACCGATCACCGCGTCGACGTCGACGGAGTCATCGGAGTCGATCAGCACCACCCGGCCCGGGTGCTCCGCTTGCGCCGAGCGCACCAGGCCCCACACCGCCGCGCCGGCCAGGTCCGCAACGTCCTCGCCGGCCAGGGCGACGGCCCCACGAGTGCGCACGGCTAGCACCCCTGCGGTGTCGTCGCGCAGCCAGGATTGCAGCACCGCCAATGCCTCGGTGGCCGCGGCGTGCACGGCCTTCACCACGTCGCCACCGTCCACGCCCGGCTCCCACAGCGTGGCGGCGGCGCCACCGCCGCCGAGCGCGACCGGCGACCAGGTGAGGTCGAGCAGCCCCTCGGCGGGCGAGCGCCGGGTGGGGGCCGCCGCCGTCAACTGCCCGGGTGTGACCGGGCGCATGGCCAACGACCGCACCGAGAGCACCGGCAGTCCCGCGCCGTCGGCCAATTCGACCGAGGCGGCGCCGGCGCCGGTCGGTGCGATCCGGACGCGCGCCCGCGACGCACCCGACGCGTGCAGCGACACGCCCTGCCAGGAGAACGGCAGCACGGTGTCGTCCTGGCCGGCGGCGACGCCGATAGCGTGCAACGCGGCGTCCAAAAGCACGGGGTGTATTCCGAAGCCGCCGTCGGGGGCGGCGGCTTCGGGCACGGCGATCTCGGCGAAGAGTTCGTCCCCGCGTTGCCACATCGCCCGCAGGCCCTTGAAGGCGTCGCCGTAGGCGTAGCCCCGCTGCGCCAGGCTTGCATAGGCGCCGGCGACGTCCACTGCGGTCGCCCCGACGGGCGGCCAGATCGAGAAGTCCGCGGCCGGTGTCACCTCACCCGGCCGCAGCATCCCCTCGGCATGCAACACCCACTCCGAATTCGGCTGCGCATCAATCGAATACACGGCCAGCCGCCGATGGCCCGACTCGTCGGGGCCGCCGACTACCAGCTGCACATCCACGGCCCCGGCCGCGGGCAGCAGCAAGGGAGCCGACAGGGTCAGCTCGTCGATCACCGCGCAACCGACCTCGTCGCCCGCGCGGATGGCCAGCTCGACGATTCCCGCACCCGGGAACAACACCGTCTCGCCCACCGCATGATCGGCCAGCCAGGGGTGGGCCGCCGTCGACAATTGGCCCGTCAGCACCACGCCACCGGAATCGGGCCGCGGCACCACCGCTCCCAGCAAGCCGTGCTCGGCGGCCGCCAGGCCCAGCGCGGCGACGTCGTGCGACCCGGTCGATCCGCCGGGAAGCCAAAAGCGCTGCCGGACAAACCCGTACGTCGGTAGGTCGACGTGGCGGCCACCGAGGCCGGACAGCGCGGCGCGCCAGTCCACCCCCACCCCGGCGACGTGGGCCGCCGCGGCGGACAGCCAGAAGCGGTGCAGGCCACCGTCCTCGCGGCCCAGCGACGGGATGACGCACGCGCCCTCGCCCGCGGGCACGGTTTCTTCGATGGCGGTCATCAGCACCGGGTGCGGACTGGATTCGACGAATACCCGATAGCCCGCATCGCACGCGCCGCGCACCGCCTTTTCGAATTGCACGGTGTGGCGGATGCTGTGGAACCAGTAGTCGGCGTTCAGGCCCGCGGTGTCCATCGGTTCGCCGGTGACCGTGGAGAAGAAGGCGACCGCGGACGATCGCGGCGCCAGGCCCTCCAGAGCGGCGGCGAGGGATTCGCGAATCGCGTCCACCTGCGCCGAATGCGACGCGTAGTCGACGTCGATCTTGCGGGCCCGGATGTCGTCGGCCTCGCATCGCTGCATCAGCTCCGCCAGGGCGTCCACCTCACCCGAGACCACCACCGCCGCAACGCCGTTGACGGTCGCGATGTTGAGTCGTTCGCCCCAGTCGGCAATGAGCTGCTCGGCGCGCGACAGGCTGCAGGCCAGCGAGACCATGCCGCCCCGGCCCGACAACTGCACCAGCAGCCGGCTGCGCAGCGCGACCACGCGGGCGGCGTCTTCCAGCGACAGCCCGCCCGCCACGCAGGCCGCCGCGATTTCGCCCTGCGAATGGCCGATCACCGCGTCGGGCGTCACGCCCACCGAGCGCCACAGCTCAGCCAGCGACACCATCACCGCCCACAGCGCCGGCTGCACCACGTCCACCCGGTCCAGTCCGGGTGCGCCCGGCGCGCCGCGGATGACGTCGATCAGCGACCAGTCGACATGTTCGGCGAGCGCCTTGTCGCAGAGCTGCAGGTGCTCGCCGAACACCGGTGAACTGTCCAGCAATTGGGCGCCCATGCCGACCCATTGCGAACCCTGGCCGGGAAACACGAACACCGTCTTGCCCGTCTGCTGCGCCCGGCCCACCACCAGGCCCGCGCCCTGCTCGCCGGCCGCCAGGGCCGCCAGCCCGCGCAGCAACTGCGCGCCGTCGGCGCCCACGATCACCGCCCGGTGCTCGAAGCGCGACCGCGTCGCGATCAGCGACCAGCCGACGTCGAGGACCCGCACCCGGGGATCGGCCTTCACGCGGGCCAGCAGCCGCGCGGCCTGGTTCGCCAGTGCCTCACCCGAACGGGCCGACAGCACCCACGGCACGATGACGTCATCGCCTGTGGGCGCGGCGTTTTCCGGCTCCTCGACGTACTGCTCCACGATGACGTGCGCGTTGGTGCCGCTGATGCCGAACGACGAGACGCCCGCGCGCCGCGGCCGGTCCACGGCCGGCCAGGGCCGCTGTTCGGTCAGCAGCGACACCGCCCCGGCCGTCCAATCCACGTGCGGCGTCGGCTCATCGACGTGCAACGTCTTGGGCATCACCCCGTGCCGGATCGCCTGCACCATCTTGATCACCCCGCCGGCGCCCGCGGCGGCCGAGGTGTGACCCATGTTCGATTTGATCGAGCCCAGCCACAGCGGCCGATCGTCCGGCCGGTCCTGGCCGTAGGTGGCCAGAACCGCTTGGGCCTCAATGGGATCGCCGAGCGTGGTGCCCGTCCCGTGGCCCTCGACCAGATCGACGTCGGCGATGCCCAGCCGCGCGTTGGCCAGCGCCGCCCGGATCACCCGTTGCTGCGACGGCCCGTTGGGCGTCGCCAGGCCGTTGGAGGCGCCGTCCTGATTGACCGCCGACCCGCGCACCACCGCGAGCACCGAGTGCCCGTGCCGCCGCGCGTCGGCCAGCCGTTCCAGCACCAGCACGCCGACGCCCTCGGAGAACCCGGTGCCGTCGGCGGCACCCGCGTACGCCTTGCACCGGCCGTCGGCGGCCAGGGCGCGCTGGCGGCTGAACTCGATGAACATCGCCGGCGTGGCCATCACCGTCACGCCGCCGGCCAGCGCCAGATCGCATTCGCCGGCACGCAACGACTGCGCCGCCAGATGCAGGGCCACCAACGACGACGAACACGCCGTATCCACCGAGACGGCCGGGCCCTCGAACCCCAGCGAATAGGCCACCCGGCCCGAGGCCACACTCAGCGTCGAGCCGCGCAGGCCGTAGCGCTCCAGGTGGCCCGGCACCCGGCCCTGACCCCCGTAGGAGCCGTGGAATATGCCGGCGAACACACCGGTCGCCGAACCGCGCAGGGTGACGGGGTCAATTCCGGCCCGCTCCAACGCCTCCCAGGACACCTCGAGCAGCAGTCGCTGTTGCGGGTCCATCGCCAGCGCCTCGCTGGGCGCGATGCCGAAGAACGCGGCATCGAAATCGCCAACGTCCGAGAGGAATCCGCCGCATCGCGCGTAGGACTTGCCCACCGCGTCGGGGTCGTCATCGAACAGGCCCGTCAGGTTCCAGCCGCGATCGGCGGGGAATTCGGTGACCACGTCGCGGCCCTCAACGACCATCTGCCACAACGCCTCCGGCGAATTCACTCCACCCGGATACCGGCAGCCCATGCCCACCACCGCCACCGGTTCGGCTGCGCTATCCGCTAACAAGGCCAGGTATTGGCGGGTTTCGCTCTTGAGCCGCTCGTTTTCCTTCAGCGAATGGCGAAGGGCCCGGACGAGCTCTTCGGTGTTGCCGTTCATGGCAGGCGGCCCCTCATGTCACTCATGGCGATACTTCCTGCCGTCGCACCGCAAAAAACGCAGACGAGGATCAGTGCCAACGCAACAACACCAGCTCGGAACAGAACCCAGGCCCCATGGCGAGCATCAGACCGGGGCTGTCGCTCGGCGGCGGCTTGGCCATGGTGTCGCGCAGCACGTGCAACACCGAGGCCGACGACAAGTTGCCGATCTCGCCGAGCGACCGCCAGGTCAGTTCGAGGGCCTCGGGCGGCAGGTCGAGCGCGGAGTTGATCGCCTCGATGACCTTGGGGCCGCCGGGATGACTGACATACGCACCGATGTCGGCCGTGGTCAACCCGTGGCACCCGAGGAAGCCGGTGACGTCGTCCTCGATGTATTGCTCCACGACGGCGGCGACATCCTTGGACAGGACCAGTTCGAAACCGCCTGCGCGCACGTCGAAGCCCATGGTGCGCAGGGAATCGGGATACAGGTGGCTGCGTGAGTCGAGGATGCTGGGCCCGCTGGCCGCCAGTTGCTCGGCGCGCCGCTGCCCGACGGCCACCACGGCCGCGGCACCGTCGGCGAACAGGGCGCTGCCGACCATGCCGGCCAGCGACGGCGTGTATCCCGGATAGGTCAGCGAGCAGAGCTCGACGGAGATCAGGGCGGCGACGGCGTCGGGTGCGCCGCGCAGGTAGTCGTTCATGCGGGCCACACCCGCGGCGCCGGCCACGCAGCCCAGCCCGAACAGCGGCACCCGCCGCACGTCGTCGCGCAGGCCGAGCTTCGCGGCGATGCGGGCGTCCACGGAGGGCACCGCCAGGCCGGTGACGGTGGTGGTGATGAGCACGTCGACGTCCTCGGCCCGCAGGCCCGCCTCGTCGAGCGCGCCGGACAGCGCCTCAGCGCCCAGCTTGACGGCGTGTTCGGTGAAGATCCGGTTCGCCAGGCCGAAGTCGGTCAGCGCGGGGTACTGCTCCAGCGGCAGCACCAGGTGGCGGCTACCGACTTTGGCGCTGGCGTGCAGCTGCCGGACGATGTCCTCGTAATCTTCGAACTCCGGGATGCTGACGAAGAAGTCGGTGAGCTCGCGCTGGGAGTATCGGTGCGGCGGTAACGCACCGAAGACGCCGGCGACGACGCTCATTGTTCTCCCACCCCTTGGTGACGAGGACCCGGCCCGTAGCGTTCAACCGGATCGCTTTGAGCCCGAAGTCTAGTCTGCCTGTCCCTGCCCGTCAGGGAAAACAACGCCATCTCAGCCGCCACCACCCAGCCGGCTCTTGAGCCGATCGGCGCTGGCCAGGACGCTTTCGATCTGCTCGGCGACCCGAACCGGCGCGGTGCCGCCGCGCGCGTCGCGCGAGGACACCGAGCCCTCGATCGTCAAGACCTCGCGGACCGCCGGCGTGAGGTCGGGGCTGATGGCGGCCAATTCGTCGTCGGTCAGCTCGTCGAGTCCGACGGCCCGCTGCTCGGCGGCGCGCACCGCGGCCCCGGCGGCCTCGTGCGCCGACCGGAACGGCACCCCCTGGCGCACCAGCCATTCGGCGATGTCGGTGGCCAGGGTGTAGCCGGCCGGCGCCAGGGCGGCCATCCGCTCGACGTCGAAGGTCAGGCTGGCCACCAGCCCGGCCATCGCCGGTGCCACCAGCTCGAGCTGGGCGACCGAATCGAACACCGGCTCCTTGTCTTCTTGCAGGTCACGGTTGTAGGCCAGCGGCTGGGCCTTCAGCGTGGCCAGCAGGCCGGTCAGGTTTCCGATCAGCCGGCCGGACTTGCCGCGCGCCAGCTCGGCGATGTCGGGGTTCTTCTTCTGCGGCATGATCGAGCTGCCGGTCGACCACGAATCGTGCAGCGTGACGTAGCCGAATTCCGTCGAGCTCCACAGGATGATGTCCTCGGCCAGCCGGGACAGGTCCACGCCGATCATGGCGAACACGAAGGCGGCCTCCGCGGCGAAGTCCCGGGATGCGGTGGCGTCGATGGAGTTGTCGGCGGCGGCGGCGAAACCCAGTTCCGCGGCGATCGCGTCGGGGTCCAGGCCCAGCGACGAGCCGGCCAGCGCCCCCGAGCCGTAGGGCGACACCCCGGCGCGCCGGTCGAAGTCGACGATCCGGTCGACGTCGCGCAGCAGCGGGTGGGCGTGGGCCAGCAGGTGATGGGCCAGCAGCACCGGTTGGGCGGATTGCAGGTGGGTCTTGCCCGGCATGATGGCGCCGGGGTGGGCGGCGGCCTGGGCGGCCAGCGCGCCGACGACGTCGAGCGCCCCGGCTGCGACCCGGCGCACCGCGTCGCGCAGCCACATCCGGAACAGGGTGGCCACCTGGTCGTTGCGCGACCGGCCGGCCCGCAGCCGCCCGCCCAGGTCGGGTCCCACCCGGTCGATCAGTCCGCGTTCCAGCGCCCCGTGCACGTCCTCATCGGTGACCAACGGCGAGAAGCTGCCGTCGGCGACGTCGGAGGCGAGCTGGTCGAGGCCGGCCAGCAGCCCGTCGCGCTGCTCCTCGTTCAGCAGCCCGGCGCGGAACAGGATCACGGTGTGGGCCCGCGAGGCGACGATGTCGTAGGGGGCCAGCACCCAGTCGAAGTGGGTGGATTTGCTCAGCGCCCTCAGCGCATCCGACGGGCCGTCGGCGAACCGCCCGCCCCACAGTGACCCTTCGCGAGTGCTCACGCGTCGGCCGGGCCCTTCGGCGCCTGGTCCCGGCGCGACGCGATCTTCGACGACAGTCCGTGCACGTAGACGAAACCCTTTGCGGCCGACTGGTCGAAGCTGTCGCCCTCGTCGTAGGTCGCCAGGTTGAAGTCGTAGAGGGATTCGGCGCTGCGCCGGCCGTTGACGGCAATGTGGCCGCCGTGCAACACCATTCGCACCTCGCCAGTCACGTGTTCCTGGGTCTTGGCGACGAAGCTCTCCAGCGCCGCCTTCAGCGGTGAGTACCACAGCCCGTCGTAAACCAATTCGGCCCACCGCTGATCGGTGTGCCGCTTGAATCGGCCCAGCTCGCGCTCGAGCGTGACGTGTTCGAGCTCGGTGTGGGCGGTGATGAGCACCATGGCACCGGGCGCCTCGTAGATCTCGCGGCTCTTGATGCCCACCAGCCGGTCCTCGACGACATCGAGGCGGCCGACGCCCTGGGCGCCGGCGCGGGTGTTGAGTTCCTCGATGGCGCCCAGCACCGACACTTTCTTGCCGTCGATCGTCACCGGCACGCCGCGCTCGAAACCGACGATCACCTCGTCGGGCGTGCTCCAGTTGAGGGTGGGATCTTCGGTGTAGGCGTAGACGTCCTTGGTCGGCGCATTCCAAAGGTGTTCCAGGAAGCCGGTTTCCACCGCCCGGCCCCACACGTTCTGGTCGATGGAAAACGGTGAGCGCTTGGTGACGTTGATCGGGATGGCGTTCTCCTCGGCGAACGCGATGGCCTTCTCCCGCGTCCAGGCGTAGTCGCGGACCGGCGCCAGCACCTCGAGATCGGGTGCCAGCGAGCCGAATCCGACCTCGAACCGGACCTGGTCGTTGCCCTTGCCGGTGCAGCCGTGGGCGACGATGCCGCCGCCGTGCTCGCGGGCCGCCGTCACCAGGTGCTTGACGATCAGCGGCCGGCTGATCGCCGACACCAGCGGGTAGCGATCCATGTAGAGAGCGTTGGACAGGATGGTGGGCAGGCAGTACCCCTCGGCGAACTCGTCGCGTGCGTCGACGACGACGGCCTCCACCGCGCCGCAGTCCAGGGCGCGCTGGCGAATGACCTCCATGTCTTCGCCGCCCTGGCCGAGGTCGATCGCCACCGCTACGACCTCGCGGCCGGTCTCCTTGCCGATCCAGCTGATGGCCACCGAGGTGTCCAGACCGCCGGAATACGCCAGGATGACGCGTTCTGACATGAACCAATCTCCTTACACTTGAAGCGCTTAGGTGAGTTTTTCCAACGTTGTGGCCAGCTCGGCGCCGGTCATCGGCTCTCGGGCGGCCACGAAGACGGTGTCGTCGCCGGCGATGGTGCCGACGACGTACGGTAGCGCCGCACGGTCGATCGCGCTGGCCAGATAGTTGGCACCGCCGGGCGGGGTGCGCAGCACCGCGAGGTTCGCGCTGGCGTCGGCCGAGACCAGCAGCTCGCCGAGCAGCCGGGACAGCCGCGCGGTGCCGCCCGATACGCCGCGCACCGGGCTGCCGTCCTCGGGCACGATGTAGACGCCGACACCGCCGTCGGCGCCGCGCAGCTTCACCGCGCCCAGCTCCTCGAGGTCCCGCGACAGGGTGGCCTGGGTGACCTCGATTCCCTCGTCGGCCAGCCGGGCCGCCAGTTCGCTTTGGCTGCTGATCGACGCCGACGACAGGATCGCCACAATGCGGTCCTGGCGGCCGGCCCGGGTGGTCTCGGGTGTGGCTTTCGAGCGGGTCATGAGCGCCGCTCCAAAAGCCATGCCAGCAACGCCTTTTGGGCGTGCAACCGGTTTTCGGCCTCGTCCCAGACAACGCTGGCCGGGCCGTCCATCACCTCGTCGGTGATCTCCTCGCCGCGGTGGGCCGGAAGGCAGTGCAGCACAATGGCTTCCGGGTCGGCCAGCGACAGCAGGCGGGCGTTGATCTGGTAGGGCCGAAACGGTGTGAGGCGGTCCAGCCCGTCGTCCTCCTGCCCCATCGACGTCCAGGTATCGGTGACCAGGACGTCCGCGCCGCCCGCGGCCGCATCGGCGTCGGCGGTGACGGTGACCGAGGCGCCGGTGTCCTCGGCGCGCCGCCGGGCCGCCGCCACGAACGCCGGGTCGGGCGTGAAACCGTCCGGGGCGGCGATCGTGACGTGGATGCCGGCCGTGACCCCACCCAGCATCAGCGAGTGCGCCATGTTGTTGGCGCCGTCGCCGAGGTAGGTCATCGTCAGGCCGCGCAGCGACCCCTTGCGCTCGGTGATGGTCTGCAGATCGGCGAGCACCTGGCAGGGATGGAATTCGTCGGAAAGCGCATTGACCACCGGCACGGTCGCGGTCGCGGCCATCGCCTCGAGGCGTTCCTGCCCGAACGTGCGCCAGACGATGGCATCGACGTAGCGCGACAGCACCCGCGCGGTGTCCTCCAGGGTTTCGTCGCGGCCCAGCTGGGTGCTGCGGGCGTCGACGACGACGGCGTGCCCGCCCAGTTGGGCGATGCCGACCTCGAACGAGAACCGGGTGCGGGTGGAGTTCTTGTCGAACAGCACCGCGACCCCGCGGGGGCCCTCCAGCGGGCGGGCGCGCAGCGGGGCCTTCTTGAGTTCGGCGGCCAGCGCCAGCACCTCGGCCTGCTCGGCGGGCGACAGGTCGTCGTCGCGGAGGAAATGCCTAGTCATCTGCGCCACTCCCAGCGGTGTCGAGGATGTCCGGCAGCGTCGCGACGAAGCCGTCGATCTGGGCTTCGGTGATGATCAGCGGCGGCGCCAGCCGGACGACGTCGGGGGCGGCCGCGTTCACCAGAAAGCCCGCGTCGCGGGCCGCTGCCTCGACGTCCTTGGCTTTCGGCGCGGTCAGGACCACCCCCTGGAGCAGCCCCTTGCCACGCACGTGGTCGACGAGCGGATGACCCAGCTCCTCGATGCCGTGGCTCAGCGCCTTGCCCAGCATGGCGGCGCGAGCGATCAGATCACCCTCGGCCAGCGCCTTGAGCACCGCCAGCGCGGCGGCGGCGCAGACGGGATTGCCGCCGAAGGTGCTGCCGTGCAGGCCCGGGGTCAGCAGGTCGGCGGCCGGCCCGACGGCCAGGCAGGCACCGATGGGCAGTCCGGCGCCGAGCCCCTTGGCCAGCGTGACCACGTCCGGGACGATGCCGTCATGCTGGTGGGCGAAAAACGTTCCGGTGCGCCCCACCCCGGTCTGCACCTCGTCGAGCACCAGCAGGGCGCCGTGCCGTGCGGTGAGCTCGCGCGCGGCGGCCAGATACCCCTCGGGCGGGACCACGACGCCGCCCTCCCCCATGATCGGTTCCAAGAAGACCGCCGCCGTGGTCGAATCGACGGCGCCGGCAAGCGCTTTCACGTCGCCGTAGGGCACATGGGTGACGCTGCCCGGTAGCGGCTCGAATGGCGCCTGTTTGGCCGGCTGGCCGGTCAGCGCCAGCGACCCCATGGTGCGGCCATGAAAAGCGCCTTGCGCGGCAACAACTTTCGTCTTTCCGGTCAGGCGAGTGATCTTGAAGGCCACCTCGATGGCCTCGGTTCCCGAGTTGCAGAAGAACACTCGCGCCTGGACCCCGAGCTGTTCGACCAGCGCCTCGGCCAACGCGATACCCGGCTCGGTGGCATACAGGTTGGACGTATGGCCCAGCGTGTTGAGCTGGGTGGTGACCGCGTCGATCACCGCGGGGTGGCGGTGGCCGAGCACGTTGACCGCGATACCGCCGAGCAGGTCGAGATAGGTCTTCCCGTCCACGTCGGTGACCACGGCGCCGTCGCCACTGGCCAGGGCCAGCGGCGGGGTGCCGTAGTTGTTCATCATCACGGCTTCCCAGCGCTGCTTCACAGCGGCCGTCGCCGTCGCGCTCATGCGCTCACCACCTTGGTGCCGGTGCCCGCATCGGTGAAAAGCTCGACCAGCACACAGTGTTCGACCCGACCGTCGATGACGTGCGCGCTGGGCACACCCGCGGTGACCGCGCGCAGGCACGCCTCGACTTTGGGGATCATGCCCGCCTCCAGCGTGGGTAGCAGTTGTGACAGTGTGGCCGTGTCGATTTCGCTGACCAGCGAACCGCGGTCGGGCCAGCTGGTGTACAGGCCTTCGACATCGGTGAGCATCAGCAGCTTCTCGGCCCCCAGCGCCTCGGCCAGCGCCGCCGCGGCGGTGTCGGCGTTGATGTTGTGCACCACGCCCTCGGCGTCCGGCGCCAGCGTCGACACCACCGGAATGCGGCGCGCCGCAATCAGATCCAGCACGGCGGCGGTGTTCACCCGTTCGACGTCGCCCACCAGGCCGATGTCGGTGGCCACGCCGTCCACGGTGACGCTGCGCCGCACGGCGGTGAACAGCTGGGCGTCTTCGCCGGTGATCCCGACCGCATACGGTCCGTGCGCGTTGATCAGGTTGACCAGTTCGCGGCCGACCTGCCCGAACAACACCATCCGCGCCACGTCGAGCACTTCGGGTGTGGTGACCCGGAATCCGCCCTTGAAGTCACCCGTGATGCCGAGTCGGCGCAGCATCGCGGTGATCTGCGGGCCGCCGCCGTGCACGACGACCGGATGGACGCCGCAGTTGCGCAGGAACGCCATGTCGGCGGCGAAGGCGTGCCGCAGCGTGTCGTCGGTCATGGCGTTGCCGCCGTACTTGATGACGACGACCTTGCCGTGCAGCTGCTTGAGCCAGGGCAGGGCTTCGGCGAGCACCTGCGCCTTGACCACAGTCGACAACGCTTCGGTGGCGGAGCTCATGAGCTGTAGGCCGAATTCTCTTCGACGTACCCGTACGACAGGTCGGTGGTCCGGATGGTGGCCCGCTGCTCGCCGAGCCGCAGGTCGACCGTGATGTCGATGTCGGCCCCCGACAGGTCCACCTCGCGCGCGCCCGGTACCGGAACCCCGCCCGAGAAGACCGCAAACCCGTTGAACGACACCGTGATCCGGTCCGGATCCAGGTCGATGGGCGCAATCCCGACGGCGGCCAGCACCCGGCCCCAGTTGGGATCCGACCCGAACACCGCCGTCTTGACCAGGCTGTCGCGGGCGATCGTGCGGGCCGCGACCAGGGCGTCGTCCTCGGAGGCCGCCCCTTGCACGGTGACGTTGACCCGCTTGGTGACGCCCTCGGCGTCGGCCTGCAGTTGCGCGCACAGGTCGTCACACACCCGCAGCACGGCGCCGTCGAGTGCGGCCTGGCTGGGCGCGATCCCGCTGGCGCCCGACGTCAGCAGCAGCACCGTGTCGTTGGTCGAGCACGCGCCGTCGATGTCGAGCCGGTCGAAGGTGCGGGCGGTGGCGTGGCGCAGCGCGCGGTCCAGGGCCGCCGCGTCGACGGCCGCGTCGGTGGTGAGCACGCAGAGCATCGTCGCCAGCGACGGTGCGAGCATGCCGGCCCCCTTGGCCATCCCGCCGACCGTCCAGTTGTCCGGATGGTGCAGCGCAACCTGTTTGGGCACGGTGTCGGTGGTCATGATCGCCTGGGCGGCCTCGTCACCGCCGGACAGGCCGCCGGCCATGTCCTGCACGATCGTGCGCACGCCGGCGAGCACCTTGTCCATCGGCAACCGGTCACCGATCAGCCCGGTGGAGCACACCGCGACCTCGATGGCCCCGGTTTCGGTTCCCCAGTCCGAGAGGGCGGCCGCGACGGCCTCGGCGGTGGCGTGGGTGTCCTGGAATCCGCCGGGTCCGGTGCAGGCGTTGGCGCCGCCGGAGTTGAGGATCACCGCGCGCAGCGCGCCGCTGCTCAGCACCTGCTGGCTCCACAGCACCGGTGCCGCCTTGACCTTGTTGCGGGTGAACACCCCGGCGGCGGCGTAGTCGGGGCCCTCGTTGAACACCAGGGCCAGGTCGCGGTTGCCCGAGGCCTTGATCCCGGCGGCGATGCCGGCGGCCCGGAATCCCGCCGGCGCGGTCACGCCCTGTTCCCGCAGCAACCGCGACTGCGCGGCGGCTAAGACAGATGGCGCCGCTCCTGCTATCCCGGCCACGCCGGCGTCATCGTCGCTGGCGCGCGTCACGGCGCCACCCCGATCACCGAAAGTCCTTCGGTCTCCGGCCAACCCAGCGCCAGGTTCATCGACTGCACGGCCGCGCCTGCGGTTCCCTTGACCAGGTTGTCGATCGCGGCGATCGCGACGAAGGTCTGCGCGGCCTCGTCCACCGCGACGGCGATGTGCGCCGCGTTGCTGCCGATCACCGCTCCGGTGCGGGGCAGTTGCCCCTCGGGCATCAGGTAGATGAAAGGCTCTGCATGGTAAGCCTTTTCGTAGGCTTCCCGGAGTTGCGGCAGCGGCGCGCGGGTGCGCGCGGTGCAGGTCGCCAGGATGCCGCGGGAGGTCGGGATGAGCACCGGGGTGAACGACACCGTGACGTCGCGGCCGGCGGCGGCCCCCAGGCCCTGAGCGATCTCGGGCGTGTGCCGGTGCGCGCCGCCGATGTTGTAGGCCCGCGCCGACCCGATGACCTCCGCGCCCAGCAGGTCGGTCTTGGCCGCCCGACCGGCACCCGACGTCCCGCTGACGGCGACCACGGTGACGGCGGGCTCGATGAGGTCCGCGGCCACCGCGGGCAGCAGCGCCAGTAACGCCGCGGTCGGGTAGCAACCCGGCACGGCGATGCGGCGGGCGCCGCGCAGCCGCTCGCGGGCGCCGGGCAGCTCCGGCAGCCCGTAGGGCCAGCTGCCGGCGTGCGGGGACCCGTAGAACCGCTCCCACGCGTCGGCGTCGGTGAGCCGGAAGTCGGCGCCGCAGTCGATGATCAGTGTGTCGGGGCCGAGCCGTTCGGCCAGCGCCGCCGAATGACCGTGCGGCAGGGCCAGGAACACCACGTCGTGGCCGGCGAGCACGTCGAGCTCGGTCGGCTCCACCACCCGCTGGGCCAGCGGGGTGAGGTGCGGGTGGTGCTCACCGAGCGTGCTGCCGGCGCTGGCGGCGGCGGTCACCGCGCCGATCTTCAGGCGCCCGTGCGCGTAGGCCGGGTGGCCGAGCAGCAGGCGCAGGATTTCACCGCCCGCGTAGCCGCTGGCACCGGCAACCGCCACCTTCATTCCGTCGGCCATTCCGCCGATTCTGCATGGTTATGCAGTGCTTTGCAAATCCATTCCGCTAGCCGCGCAGCTCCGCGCCGACCGCCTCGGCGGCGCGGCGCACCGCGGCGTCGCGAGCCGCGGTGGCGTCGTCCTCGGTGAGCGTGCGGTCGGGGGCGCGGAAGCGCAGCGCGAAGGTCAGCGATTTGCGGTCCTCGCCGACCTGCGGGCCGGTGAACACGTCGAACAGCTGCAGGTCTTCGAGCAACTCCCCCGCGCCCTCGCGGACGGCGTCGGCCACCGCCTGGGCCGGCACCTGGGCGGGCACCACCAGGCTGAGGTCCTGGAAGACGGCCGGGAACGGCGACACCCGCGGCGCCGGCAGTGTCAGGGGGATGGGAATCGCGTCGAGATCGAGCTCGAGGGCGCAGGTGCCCTTGGGCAGCCCGGAGCGCTCGATCACCGCCGGATGCAGCTGGCCGGCGTGGCCCACCGGGGTGTCGCCGACGAGCACCTCGGCGCACCGCCCCGGATGCCAGGGCAAATATTGCGCCGCCCGCAATCGCACGTCGATCCCGCTGGCGCGGGCGATGATGCGCACCGCCTCGAACGCGTCGGCGGCCTCGGCGCGGCGGCCGGGGCCCCAGGGCCCGCGGTGTTCGCGCAGGCCGGTCAGCACCGCGGCGACGTGCTGGGGTTGGCGCGGCAACGACGCGTCGAGCGCGGCGATCTCGGCGTCGGTGGGCCGGCGGTCGACCGGGACGAGGTCCACCGCGCGCGTGTCCGCGGTCGGCCGGACCACCTGCGCCAGGGCATACAGGGAGATGTCAACCAGGCCGCGAGAGACGTTGCGCACCAAGGCTTCCAGCAATGCCGGCAGCAGCGTGGTGGCCAGGTGCGGGCGGTCGGCCTCCAGGGGGTTGAGCACGTCCGTGGTGGTGCGTCGCGGGTCGTCGGCCGGCAGGCCCCACAGGTCGAACACGCCCGCGGGCAAAAACGGGGTCGGCAGGATCTCCACGAAGCCGGACTCGGCCAGCGATCTGCCGATGGCGCGGCGGCGCTTCTGCACGGCGGACAGGCCCCGGCCGGCCGGCGCCGACGGCAACACCGACGGAATGACCTCGAGCCCCTCCAGCCGCAGCACCTCCTCGACGAGGTCGGCGGGCTGCAGCAGGTCCGGACGCCAGCTGGGCGGCGTCACCGTCAACACGCCGCCCCCGCGCCCCTCCTCTGGGCCCGCCACGTCGGCCCCGATCTGGGCGAGCCGCCTGGCGGTGGTGCCCGGCGCATAGCCCACCCCGGCCAGGCGGTCCGGCAGGTCGGCGGCGATGTCGATGGGCGGCCCAGCCCAATCGGCGACCGAGTTGCCGACTGGCGGGTCGCCGCGCCAGTCGGTGAGGGCGTCGGCGACCACGCCACCGGCGATGTCCGCGAGCAGGGTGGCGCAGCGGTCCAGCGCGGCCACCGAGATGGCCGGATCCACTCCCCGCTCGTAGCGGCGGGCGGCTTCACTGGGCAGATGCAGCCGGCGCTGGGTGCGCGACACCGCGGCCGGGTCCCAGACCGCGGCCTCGAGCAGCACGTCGGTCGAATCGGCGCGCACCTCGGTGCTCGCCGCGCCCATCACGCCGCCGATCGCGGTGGTCGCGGTCTCGTCGACGATGAGGACGTCGGCCGCATCGAGTGTGCGTTCGACGTCGTCGAGGGTCACCACGGTCTCCCCGGGCCGCGCGAAGCGCACGGCGAAGCTTCCGGTGATGCGGTTGCGGTCGTGGGCGTGCATCGGGTGGCCGAGCTCGAGCATCACGTAGTTGGTCACGTCGACGGCCGGGGAGGTCGCGCGGATGCCGGACAACAGCAGCCGGCGCTGCAGCCACCACGGCGACACGGCGGCGGGGTCGATGCCGGTGACCGGGCGCAGCGCGAACCGCCGCACCCCGGTGCCGGGTTGCACGGTCAGCGGCCAGGCCTCGCCCTCGACCGGCAGCGGCTTGATCACCTGGCTGCCGGCGGGATCGACGAAGTCCAGGTCGTAGGCGCAGGCGACCTCGCGGGCCAGGCCCCGCAACGACATGCAGTAACCGCGGTCGGGTGTGATCGCCAGGTGGAAGACCACGTCGTCGAGCCCCAGCACCGCGGCGGCGTCGGCGCCGGGGTCGGCGGTGCCCGGCGGCAGCACCAGGATCCCGGAATGGTCGGCGCCCAGGCCCAGTTCGGCCGCCGAGCAGATCATTCCGTCGGAGGTGCGGCCGTAGGTCTTGCGGGTGGCGATGGTGAAGTCGCCGGGCAGCGTGGCGCCGGGCAGTGCCGCAACGATGAGGTCACCGACAGCGAAGTTGGTTGCGCCGCAGACGATCTCGCGGTCCTGGCCTTCACCGACGTCGACGTGGCAGAACCGGATCGGCTTCTTGAAACCGGTGAGTTCTTCGATGCCGGTGACCCGGCCCACCGTCAGGGGGCCGTCGACCGGCCCGAGGGTGACGACGTCCTCGACCTCGTGGCCGATGCGCACCAGCGTCTGCTCCAGCTCGGCGGGGGCGACGTCCCAATCCGGTGCGCCGGCCGCCACGATCTCGCGCAGCCAGCTGTACGGGACGCGCATCAGGCACCCACCCCGAACGGAAGCGAGAACCGCACGTCGCCCTCGACCATGTCGCGCATGTCCGGAATCCCGTTGCGGAACTGCAGGGTTCGTTCCAGCCCCATGCCGAACGCGAAGCCGGAGTAGACGTCCGGGTCAATCCCCGCGGCGCGCAACACGTTTGGATGCACCATTCCGCAGCCGCCCCATTCCACCCAGCCGGGGCCGCCCTTCTTGCCGACGAACCAGACGTCGACCTCGGCCGACGGCTCGGTGAACGGGAAGAAATGCGGCCGGATCCGGGTGCGCGCCTCGGGACCGAACTCGGCGCGCGCGAACGCGTCCAGCGTTCCCCGCAGGTGCGCCATGGTCAGGCCGCGGTCCACCGCCAGGCCCTCGACCTGGTGGAACACCGGGGTGTGGGTGGCGTCGAGTTCGTCGGTGCGGAAGGTGCGGCCGATCGAGACGATGTAGACGGGCAGCTCGCGGGCGAGCAGGGTGCGCACCTGCACCGGCGACGTGTGGGTGCGCAACAGCTGCCGGGAATCGTCGGGCGCGATGTAGAAGGTGTCCTGCTCGCTGCGCGCGGGGTGGTCGGCCGGGAAGTTCAGCGCGTCGAAGTTGAACTGCTCGGTCTCCACCTCCGGGCCCTCGACCAGTTCCCAGCCCATCGCGATGAACGTGTCGGCGATGTGCTCGGCCAGGATCGTGATCGGGTGCCGCGCGCCGGCCGGCTGCCGGGTCGACGGCAGCGTGACGTCGATGCCCTCGGCGACCAGCACCGCGGCGTCGCGCTCGGCCCGCAGGACCGCCAGCCGCTCGTCGTAGCCCTGCTGGGCGTCGGTCCGGGCGGCGTTGACCCGCTTGCCCGCATCGGCGCGCTGGTCCTTGGGGACGCCGCCGAGCGCCTGGCGAGCCAGGGCCAGCGGTGCGCGGTCGCCGAGGTGCTCGGTCTTGGCCCGGGCCAGTGCGTCGAGATCGCCGGCCCGCGCGAAGGCCTTCCGGGCGGCGCTGACCGCTGCGGTCAGGGCTTCCGGCGACAGGTCGACGGGTTGATCACCCACGCGGCGACACTCTCCTTGCTGACGAGGCTGGTCGGGGCTGCCCGCATCGATGTGCTTCCGCGCGGCACGGGTCGAGTGCTGATCATAGTGATTCGGCGCGTGGCGCCCGCCGGGCGCTTGGTGTTGGGCCGCCGACGGCGGTGATGGCCTAGCCGGCGACCGCCGGCTGCGGCCCGCCCAGCGTCTCGTCACCCAGCGCGGGGACCTCCGGGGTGGCGACGCCCCGAGTGCCGGCGAGCTTCGCCAGCTTGTAGGCGACGAATGCGCCCACGAGACCGAACACCGGCGTCGCCGCCATGGTCCCCCAGTGGTGGGCCAGCATCAGGAAGCCGAAGCCCGAGGACAACGCCAGCATCAGGTAGCGCGCGGGCGTCCAGTGGATCGGCTGCCGGAACCGGGCGGACACCAGGACGCCCAGGATCACGGCGACGGTGTGGCCGGCGTCGGTGAAGTCGCCGCCGATGATCGCCGAGGCGATGCCCGCCGACACCCACCAGCCGACCCAGGCGGCCCGCCAGCGCGACGGGATGACCGCCGTCATCGCGCCGAGCACCGCCAGCGCGCCGTAGCTCATGCCGACGTCGCTGGCCCGGGTGATCGACACGGGGAGCCAGCCGAACTCGACGGACGCCGCCAGGGCGGCGGCGACCAGCAGCGTCGCGCCGATGTGGCCGACGAGGAACGCCACCACCAGCCGGATGGTGCGCAGATGCAGCTCGGCGAGCGCCAGCAGGCAGGTCAGGAAGGGCAGCCAGAAGTACAGCGGGCCGGCGTCGACCACGAGCGCGCTGCCCAGCAGCGTGCCCAGGTGGCCGTGGGCCAGGTTGTGCACGTTGGTGCTGGCGCGCTGGACGATGACGTCATGGGCGTGCGGGCCGAGGGCCAGGATGGCGCAGCTGATGGCGAGCAGCAGCGCCGCATACCCCACAGTGAATTGGACCCGGGCGAGCCGGGACACGATGCCCCCTAGCATTGGCATCCATTATGGCTGCGGTTTTGTCTCGGCTGCGTCATCAGGGCCTGACAACTCCTTAAGAGTCTTGAGGCGATATATCGCCAAATCGTCGGGAATGCCGGCGGGCTTCGGCCCGAAGACCGGCTTCCTCGTGCGTTTGGCCTCGACGCCCAACGCGTCCAACTCGCTTTGCGGTATGAGATCTAACGTTGAACTCGACACCATGATTCCACCCTTGGTGGCTCTTTCCATAACTCGTGCGGCGATATTCACATCGACGCCGAGCCAGTCGGCGGCCAGCCGCTGCGGGCGCCCGGTGTGGATTCCCACCCGCATCCTGGGCGTATAGCCGTCCACGTCGACCGATTTCAGCGCGTCCTTGGCCGCCAGCACGGCGCGCACCGCGACCATCGGATCGCCGAAGACCGCCATGAGGCCGTCGCCCATCCGCTTGACGATGTGACCGCCGGCGTCGAGCAGGGGCGGCTCGAGCGCCCGCGCCACCTGTCGCAGCAGCACCAGCGCCGCGTCGTCGCCGGCTTGCAGGGACCACGTCGAGAACCCGACCAGGTCGGTGAAGACCAGCGTCACCTCCGGGTTCGCGGGCCGGCGCGACACCCCTTCGGTCAGCGCCTGCCACACCTGCAGCACCCCGAGGCCGACCTCGCGCGA
>NZ_QMEV01000032.1 GCF_003284935.1 Mycobacterium colombiense | reverse complement strand
GCCCGCCGGAGCCGGTTGGGCGCTGGTCGACGACACCGGCGCCCGCTGGCCCGCCGACGCGGTGATCCTGGCCGTGCCGGCGGGCGAGTGTGCCCGGCTGCTGGCCGGGGTCGCGCCGCGCAGCGTCGCCGCCGCCGGGCGCATCACCAGCACCTCGTCGGTGGTGATGGCGCTGGCCGTGCCGGGCGATACCGCGTTCCCGGAGTGTTCGGGCGTGCTGGTGGCCACCGGCGAGCGGCTGCGGTCCAAAGCCATCACGCTGTCGTCGCGGAAATGGGGCGTCCGCGGCGACGCGCAGCTGCTGCGGCTGTCGTTCGGGCGGTTCGGTGATCGCGTGGCGGCGGACACTTCCGACGACGACCTGCTGGGCTGGGCGCTGGGTGACCTGGCCACGGTGTTCGGGTTGTCGGTCGACCCCGTCGACGTCCGCATTCAGCGCTGGCTCGACGCCATGCCGCAGTACGGCCCCGGTCACGCCGATCTGGTCGCCGAGGTGCGCGCGGGCCTGCCCCCGACGCTGGCGGTGGCCGGGAGTTATCTCGACGGCATCGGCGTGCCGGCCTGCGTGGGTGCGGCCGGGCGCGCGGCCGAGCGTGTGATCGGGGCCATCGGAGGCCTCGACGCGCAAGTGGCACGATAGGTTTCATGGCCAAGCTCGACTACGACTCGCTCAATTCCCAGATCCGGTACCTGATGTTCTCGGTGTTCTCCGTCGAGCCGGGTGAGCTGGGTGACCAGCGCGGTGACGTCATCGATGAGGCGTCGACGTTCTTCAAGCAGCGGGAGGAGCGCGGCGTCGTGGTGCGCGGCCTCTACGACGTCGCCGGCCTGCGGGCCGACGCCGACTTCATGATCTGGACCCACGCCGAGCGGGTCGAGGCGCTGCAGGCCACCTACGCCGATTTCCGGCGCACCACCGCGCTGGGGCGGGTCAGCGCGCCGGTGTGGAGCAGCGTGGCGCTGCACCGCCCGGCCGAGTTCAACAAGAGCCACATCCCGGCGTTCCTGGCCGGCGAGGAACCCGGCGCCTACATCTGCGTGTATCCCTTTGTGCGGTCCTATGAGTGGTACCTGCTGCCCGACGACGAACGCCGCCGCATGCTCGCCGAGCACGGCATGGCCGCGCGCGAGTACAAGGACGTGCGCGCCAACACGGTCCCGGCGTTCGCGCTCGGTGACTACGAGTGGATCCTGGCCTTCGAGGCTCCCGAACTGCACCGCATCGTCGACCTGATGCGCGAGCTGCGCGCCACCGACGCCCGCCGGCACACCCGCGAGGAGACGCCGTTTTTCACCGGCCCCCGGGTGCCCGTCGAGCAGCTGGTGAATGCGCTGCCATGACAACCCCTTTCGATCCGACCGACCCCACCCGCTTCGAGGAGATGTACCGCGACCAGCGGACGTCGCACGGCCTGCCGGCCGCCACGCCGTGGGACATCGGCGGCCCGCAGCCGGTGGTCCAGCAGCTCGTCGCGCTGGGGGCGATCCGGGGTGAGGTGCTCGACCCGGGCACCGGCCCGGGCCACCACGCCATCTACTACGCCTCCAAGGGTTTTTCGGCCACCGGCATCGACGGGTCGGCGACCGCCCTCGAGCGGGCCCGCGACAACGCCCAAAAGGCCGGTGTGTCAGTGAATTTCGAGCTGGCCGACGCGACGAAGCTGGACGGGTTCGACGGCCGGTTCGACACGGTGGTCGACTGCGCCTTCTACCACACCTTCTCCACCGACCCGGAGCTGCGCAGTTCGTACGTGCGCGCGCTGCACCGCGCCACCAGGCCGGGCGCGCGGCTGTACATGTACGAGTTCGGCGAGCACAACATCAACGGCTTCAAGATGCTGCGGTCGTTGTCCGAGAACGACTTTCGCGACGTGCTTCCGGATGGCGGCTGGGAGATCACCTACCTGGGCACCACGACGTATCGGGTCAACGTCAGCGTCGAGTCCATCGAGGCGATGGCCCAGCGCAACCCCGACATCGCCGATCAGGCGGAGAAACTGCTGGAGCGCTTCCGGGTGATCGAGCCGTGGCTCGAGGGCGAACGCGCGCACGCCCCGTTCTGGGAAGTGCACGCCACGCGGGTGGACTGACGCCTCTGCGGCGTTTGGCGCGGCCCGCGCGCCCCACGCCCCCGCCCCGCGCGCGGCTCACCCCCCGGCGCCCCGCGAAACTTAAACTGTTGCGACGTTTTTCGGCGTGTCGCCGCAACTGGTTAAGTGTCGCGGTATCCGCGGCGGACCAGCGCCCGGCGCACGCGGCCCACAACATCGTCCGGGTTGTCGTCGGCGATCACCCGGATGACGGTCCACCCCAGCTCGTCGAGCTTGCGTAGCCGACTCTGGTCACGCGCGTACTGCTTGCGGTCGGTGCGATGGTGATCGCCGTCGTACTCTGCGGCCACTTTGTACTCCTCCCAACCCATGTCGAGGCACGCGATGAGTCGCCAGTTCGGTTGCACCGGTATCTGCGTGGCCGGGACGGGCAGGCCGGCGTCGATCAACAGCAAGCGCAGCCAGGTCTCCTTGGGCGACGCGGCGCCGGGATCCACCAGGGGGAGCGCTGACCTGAGCCCACGCAGGCCGCGCGCACCGCTGTATCGCTTGGCCAGCAACAGCACGTCCTCGCGCGAGAACGGTGTCGCACGCATCAGCGCGTCGAGCCGCGCCACCGCCTCGCCGATGGGCGGTTGCCTGGCAAGGTCGAATGCGGTCCTGGCAAGAGTGGTCACCGGCAGGCCGCTGATGCGGGTGACCTCGTCCGGCTGGATGCGCTGATTCCGGGTGATCACACCGCGGGGCGGATGCGGGTTGCGCCAGATCAACTCGATGGGCTCGTCGTCGTCGATCCACTGCGACCCGTGCAGCGCCGCCGCGGCGAGTCCGGCCAGCACGCCGCGCCGCCGCGACCACAGAAAGGCCCCGGTCGCACGCGTTCTCAGCGACAGCGTCGCGGCATCCGACAGATAGATGTCCGGATAGATCGCCCGGAAGCCGGTCCGCAGCTGATACGGGCTCACCAGCCCGAGCCGCACTGCCTCGCTGCCCACGAATACGTCGTCCACAACCTCAAAGACGTCACGACGTGTCGGTGAGATCCGCGAGACTTAAAGCGTTGCGAGGCTTTGCGGCTTGAGTCCAAGGGATGGATGCAACACCTTTCCCGTAGGAGTGTTGCATGCAAGGCTCACTGCCACCGTCGCGTTCGTTAGTACGTGAGTTTTGGGTTCTGGTCGCCAAGGGTGTTCCGGCCAGTGAAGCCGGTATCTGGGTCGGCGTGTCGCAAACCAGCGGTCTGAACTGGTTTCGTCAGGCTGGCGGGGTGAGACCACAATTACGCTGCGCCAACCGTTCTGGTCGTCGGCCCCGGTTGACCTTCGAAGATCGGGTGGAAATCGAGATCGGGGTAAGGACCAAGGAGTCGCTGCACTCGATTGGCGTACGACTGGGACGGCCCGCCTCGACGGTCAAGCGAGAGATAGACGCCAACGGCGGCCATAGCAATGTGGCGAAGTCCGGATACCGGCGCAAGGAGGCGTTCGGCGCCCGCCAGAGCGGCAACTGTGCCCAGGTGCGTTACCGTGCGGTGCTGGCCCAGCAGCGATCTGACCAGCGCGCGTGCCGGACCAAGCCGACGAAGCTGGCCAGCAACGACCGGTTGCGCAACGAGGTCCAGAATCGGTTGACTGCCAATCACAGCCCCGAACAGATCGAGGGCGGGTTGCGACTCGAATTCCCCGACGACCCGGAGATGTGGGTGAGCGACGAAACCATCTATAAGGCCATCTACCTGCAGGGACGCGGGGGGTTGCGGCGCGAGCTGCATCGGTGCCTTCGCACTGGCCGCGCCCTGCGCAAGCCCCAACGCAGCGTCGTGCAACGTCGCCGTATCCCGGACATGGTCAACATCGCCGAACGACCGCCCGAGGTCGAAGACCGCGCCGTGCCGGGCCACTGGGAGGGCGACCTCATCATCGGCGCTAACCAGGCCTCGGCGATCGGCACCTTGGTCGAACGTATCTCCGGGTTCGTCCAACTGCTGCACCTGCCGAATGACCACACCGCCGAATCTGTCGCCGCCCAGGTGATCCTGAAGATGACTGCCCTACCCGATACTTTGCGCCGAACCCTGACCTGGGACCAAGGCAGCGAAATGGCCAACCACGCTCAAATCTCCGCGGCAGCCGAGTTGCAGGTCTACTTCTGCGACCCGCACTCACCCTGGCAGCGAGGCACTAACGAAAACACCAACGGGCTTCTGCGCCAATACTTCCCCAAAGGCACCGACCTATCGGTCTACCCCGCCGACTACCTGGACTATGTCGCCTTGCAGCTCAACACCCGCCCACGACAGCGTCACGGCTTCAAAACACCCGCCCAGATACTCGACGAGATACTCTCAAACCCACCAACTGTTGCATCCACCGCTTGAATCCGCCCCGGTCATCGCCGCAATGGTTTAAGTTTCGCGGCCCAGGGACCGAGAAGATCTAGACCTCGATGACCGTCGGCACGATCATCGGTTGCCGGCGGTAGGTTTCGCCCACCCACTTGCCGACGGTGCGCCGCACGCCCTGGGCGATGCGGCCCGGATCGGTGATGTTCTCGGCCGCCAGCGCTTCCAGTTCGGCCTCGACCCTGCGCACGGCGGGCTCGAGCGCCTTGGGATCCTCGGAGAACCCGCGCGAATGCAGGTGTGGCGGCACGACGGGACGCCCGGTGCCGCGGGTGACCACCACGGTCACCGCCACGAAGCCCGACGACAAAATGAGCCGCTCGCCCAGGGTGATGTCGCCGACGTCGCCGTTGATCAGGCCGTCGACGAACATCTTGCCCACCGGCACCGCCCCGGCGATGGAGGCCTTGCCCGCGACCAGGTCGACGCTCACACCGTTCTCGGCCAGCAGGATCGACTCCTCCGGCACGCCGGTGCGGGCCGCGAGTTTGGAGTTCGCGCGCAGCATGCGCCACGTCCCGTGCACGGGCATGACGTGGCGCGGCCGAATCCCGTTGTACAGGAACAACAATTCCCCGGCGTAGGCGTGTCCCGAAACATGGACGCGCCCTTGGGCGTTGGTGACGACGCGGGCCCCGATCTTGGCCAGCTCGTCGATGACACCGTAGACCGCTTCCTCGTTGCCCGGGATCAGCGACGACGCCAGCACCACCAAATCCCCGGCGGTCAGGGTGATGCTGCGGTGCTCGCCGCGCGACATGCGCGACAACGCCGACATCGGTTCACCCTGGGTGCCGGTGGTGATCAGCACCACCTTCTCGGGCGGCATCATCTCGGCGGCGCCGATGTCGATCACGTCCGAATCGGCCACCCGCAAGAATCCCAGTTCCCGGGCGATGCCCATGTTGCGCACCATGGATCGACCGACGAACGACACCCGCCGGCCCAAAGCGACTGCGGCGTCGATGATTTGCTGCACACGGTCGACGTTGGAGGCGAAGCACGCCACGATGACGCGGCCTTCGGCGCCGCGGATCAGCCTGTGCAACGTCGGGCCCACTTCGCTTTCCGACGGCCCGACGCCGGGGTGCTCGGCGTTGGTCGAGTCGCACAGGAACAGGTCCACCCCGGCGTCACCGAGGCGGGACATGCCGGGCAGGTCGGTCGGCCGGCCGTCCAGGGGAAGCTGGTCGAGCTTGATGTCGCCGGTGTGCAGAACCGTTCCGGCACCGGTGTGTACGGCGATCGCCAGCGCGTCGGGGATGGAGTGGTTGACGGCGAAGTATTGGCATTCGAAGACGCCGTGACTGCTCTTCTGGCCCTCGGCCACCTCGACGAACACCGGCTTGAGGCGATGCTCGCGGCACTTCGCGGCGACCAGCGCCAGCGTGAACTTCGACCCGACGACCGGAATGTCGGGGCGCAACTTGAGCAGGAAGGGAATGCCGCCGATGTGGTCCTCGTGGGCGTGGGTCAGCACCAACGCCTCGATGTCGTCGAGCCGGTCTTCGATGTGGCGCAGGTCCGGCAGGATCAGGTCGACACCGGGCTCGTCGTGGGTGGGGAACATCACCCCGCAGTCGATGATCAACAACCGGCCCAAGTGCTCGAAAACGGTCATGTTGCGACCGATTTCGCTGATGCCGCCAAGAGCGGTGACCCGCAACCCTCCCGTGGCCAAAGGGCCGGGCGGGGCGAGGTCTACATCCACTTCTCGGAAACTCCTCGGGTCAGCGCAGCACCGACGCCGCGCGCATATCGGCGGCCAACGCGTCGAGTTGTTCTGGCGTCGCGGGCATTTGGGGCAACCGCGGATCGCCCACGTCGATGCCCTGCAGGCGCAGGCCGGCCTTGGACATGGTCACCCCGCCCAGGCGGGCCATCGCGTCGCACAGCGGGGCGACGGTGGCGTTGATCTTGCGGGCGGTGCCGATGTCCCCGGAGCTGAAGGCGGACAACATCTCCCGAAGCTGTCCCGCCGCCACGTGAGAAATCACGCTGATGAAACCGGTGGCGCCCATGGCCAGCCACGGCAGGTTCAGCGCGTCGTCGCCCGAGTAGTAGGCCAGGCCCGTCTCGGCGATGATCTGGCCCCCGCTGTGCAGGTCGGCCTTCGCGTCCTTGATTCCGACGATGTTCGGGTGGGCGGCCAGCGCGCGGATGGTGTCGGGCTGGATCGGGATCACCGAACGCGGCGGAATGTCGTACAGCAGGACCGGCAGCTCGGTCGCGTCGGCGACGGCGGTGAAGTGGGCGATGAGCCCGCTCTGGGGCGGCTTGGAGTAGTACGGCGTGACCACCAGCAGCCCGTGGGCACCCTCGGCCGCGCACGCCTTGGCCAGCCCGACGCTGTGCGCGGTGTCATAGGTGCCCGCACCGGCGATGACGCGCGCGCGGTCGCCGACGGCCTCCAGCACGGCGCGCAGCAGCTCTCGCTTCTCGTCGTCGGTGGTGGTCGGGGACTCGCCGGTGGTGCCGGAGATCACCAGGCCGTCACAGCCCGCGTCGATCAGGTGGGTGGCCAGCTGGGCGGCCGCGGCGGTGTCGACGGAGCCGTCGGGTCGAAACGGTGTGACCATCGCGGTCAGCACGGTTCCCAACCGGGCTGGGGCGTCGAATCCGGCCGTGCTCACGGTGTTCAGGTTACCTGGCCCCGGCAAGGTATTTAGCACCCACGTGCCCGCGCCGTGGCGCGGCTTGGCGTCAGGCTTCGGTCGCGAGCGGGCTGGTCGCGACCTGCGTGCCGTCCGCCAGGGTGGAGATCTCGAAGTCGGCGAACACGGCGGGCGCCACCCCCGACAGCTGACGCAGGCATTCGATGGCCAGCCGACGGATTTCCACGTCGGCGTGCTCGCTGGCGCGCATCGCGATGAAGTGGCGCCACGCCCGGTAGTTGCCGGTCACGACGATGCGGGTTTCGGTCGCGTTGGGCAGCACGGCGCGGGCGGCCTGGCGGGCCTGCTTGCGCCGCAAGACGGCGCTGGGCTGATCGGCGAACTTGGCTTCCAGCTTGGTCAGCAGCTCGGTGTAGGTGGCACGGCTGGCGTCGGCGGCCGCGGCCAGGATGCGCTGCAGTTCCGGATCGTCGTCCAGGCCCGGCGGCACGACGACGTGCGAGTCCTTCTCCGGGACGTAGCGCTGCGACAGCTGCGAATACGAGAAGTGGCGATGCCGGATCAGCTCGTGGGTGCACGATCGCGAGATCCCCGTGACGTAGAAGGACACGCTCGCGTGTTCGAGCACCGAAAAATGCCCGACGTCGATGATGTGCTTGATGTAGCCGGCGTTCGTCGCGGTCTTGGGGTTGGGTTTCGACCAGCTCTGGTAGCAGGCCCGGCCGGCGAACTCGACCAGCGCGGGGCCGCCGTCGGCGTCGGTGTCCCACGGCACGTCCGGGGGCGCCAAGAAGTCGGTCTTGGCGATCAGTTGCACGCGCAGCGGCGCGATCTCGGCCACGGCGCTCACCTTAGCCCGGCGACGATGCGCGCCACGGAGTGGCGCGAGGAGAAGCGGGGCAATCCGCCTTAGCCCGGCGACGATGCGCGCCACGGAGTGGCGCGAGGAGAAGCGGGGCAATCCGCCTTAGCCCGGCGACGATGCGCGCCACGGAGTGGCGCGAGGAGAAGCGGGGCAATCCGCCTTAGCCCCGCGAGGATGCGCGTCCGCCATCAGCTGACCCGCTTGGCCGCCGTGCGCAGCTCGCCGGACAGGTCACCGCGGCCGGCGACGCTGAATCCGCCCAGGCCCAGCCACGCCGCCATGGACCCAAGCTCACCGGCCAGCGCCGCGGCGACGCGGTTCCTGGGCGCATCCGGTTCGCCGAACGCGCCGAGGACCCGCAGCGTGTTGGCGGCGCGGTCGGCCTTGAGGTCGACCCGCGCCACCAGGCGCCCGTCCATGAGCAGCGGCCACACGTAATAACCGTATTGGCGCTTGGCGGCCGGCGTGTAAATCTCGATGCGGTAATGGAATTCGAACAACCGCTCGACGCGCGGGCGGAAGAAGATCAGCGGATCGAACGGGCACAACAGCGCGGTGCCGCGGTCGGCGCGGGGCACCGCGCGGCCCGCCCGCAGGTAGGCCGGCGCCGACCAGCCGTCGACGTCGACGCGTTCGAGGTCACCGGCGCTGACCAGCGCGGCGATCGCCGGCTTGACCTGGGCGGCCGACAGCCGAAAGTAGTCGCGGAGGTCGGCCTCGGTGCCGACACCGAGCGCGGTGGCCGCCCGCAGCGTGAGCTCGCGGATCGCCTCGTCGTCGTCGACCTCGCGGGCCAGCACGCGGGCCGGCAGCACCCGTTCCACCAGGTCGTAGTGGCGTGCGAAGCCCACCCGGGTGGCGGTGGTCAGCACCCCGGCGGAGAACAGCGCCTCGGCCACCCATTTGGTGTCGCTGCGCGTCCACCAGGTGCCCTTTTTACGGCGCGGCTCGGCGTCCAGGTGCGCCTCGATCTGGCCCGCCGTGCTGGGCCCGAGCTCGGCGATGGCGGCCACGATCTCGTCGGCCAGCCGCGGGTTGGCCTTCACGATGTGGGTGCCCCACCGCCCGTGCCGGTACTGGCGCATCCGCCAGCGCAACAGCGGCCAGTCCTCGACCGCCATCAGCGCCGCCTCGTGGGCCCAGTATTCGGCCAGCAACCGCGACGAACGCGGGCCCCAGGCGGCGCGGTCGAGCACGTCACGGTCGTAGGGGCCGAGCCGGCTGAACACCGGCGCGTAATGCGCCCGCACCGCCACCGAGACCGAATCCAGTTGCAGCACTTGAATTCTGGAGATCAGCCGCTTCAGGTGCGCACGGGTGATTCCCCCGGCGGGCCGGGGCGCGGTAAAACCTTGGGCCGCAACGGCTATCCGGCGGGCTTGGGCGGCCGATAGCCTGGGGGTCGACACGGCGCCGAGAATACCTCTTGGGTGCGACAACCCCTGGCGGCGGCGCCAGCGGAAACTCAGCCCGCGCGGACCTTGCGGTCCAGCGGTTTCAGGACGGCTTCCTCGCCCGAACCGTCTTGTTCGGCGTAGGCCGCCTCGAGGGCCTTGGGCACCTCGTCGAGGTCGTGGTACACGCCCATCAGCTGCTCGAGGATCTTGATGCGCCGCGCCGTCGCCTCGTCCACCGCGCGCTGCGCCTTCTCCCGGTAGTGGTCGGCGCCCTTCTTGGCGTCGCCCAGGAGTTGCTCGCACTCGCGTTCGGCCTCCTGGCGCGCCTTCTGGATCGCCGATTCGGTCTCCGCGCGCATGCCGGCCAGCTCGGCGTCGAGCTTCTGCTTGGTCTCCGCGTATTCGGCTTCCAGGGCTTTTTGCTGCGCGGCCATGTCGGCGAGCACCTCGTCGCGCTTGCGTTCCGCGGCTTCGGCCTCGGCCTCGGCCGCCGCGATCAGCGCATCCGCTTCGGCCCGCGCCTCGGCCTGCATCTCGGCCACCTCGTCGACCGCGCGGCTGAGCATCTTCGCCATCCGCTGCTGCACCGCCTGCGGCGCGGGCGAGGTGTCCGTGAGCACGGCCACCTCCTTGCGCAGCGCGGCCGTTTGATCGGCGGATTCCTGCAACCGGGCCCGTAGGCTCTCGACGTCGTCAAGCAGCAGCTGCTGCTTGGTGGTCAGCATCTCGATGTGGGCATCAACCGCGGCCGCGTCGTAGCCCATGAATTTTCGAGAGAACGTCTTCACGGGTTCGGTTATCACTGCCAAATTCCCCCTTCTCTCTTCGAACGCCTGGTTGACCCTGTGCGACCGACCCCCGCGTCCGAGTATGTCAGGTCAGCCCGCGGGCGCGAACGGGTGCGCAGCGGGCCGCAGATAGCTGTGGAAGCGATACCGCAGCCCCGAGCGGCTGGCCAGCCACTCCCCCGTCTCACCGACCCAGGTGTCGTCCAGCGTCGGCGCCAGGGCGTCGTCGTCATCGCGGCGCAAATCGATTTCGATCTCGGTGACCTCGCAGCGGGTGGCGTGCGGCAGCGCCAGCAGATAGATCTGCTCGCCGCCGATCACCCACGTCTGCGGTTCGCCCTCGCCCTCGGCCAGCGCCGCCTCCAGGGATCCGACCACCCGCGCCCCGTCGGCGACGAAGCCGGTGTCGCGGGACAGGACGACGTTGCGGCGCCCGGGCAGGGGGCGCACCTTCGCCGGTAACGACTCCCACGTCCGCCGGCCCATGACCACCGGGCGGCCCATGGTCACCTCTTTGAACCGGGAGAGGTCTTCGGGCACGTTCCAGGGGATGTCCCCACCGCGCCCGATGACGCCGGAGGTCGACTGAGCCCACACCAGGCCCACCTCGGTCATACGGCGACGGGGGCTTTGATCGCCGGGTGCGGATCGTAATTCTTGACGACGACATCCTCGTAGACGTAGTCGAAGATCGAATCTCGTTGCGCCAGAACGAGTTCCGGGTATGGTCGGGCATCGCGGCTCAGCTGCAGGCGCACCTGTTCGACGTGGTTGTCGTAGATGTGGCAGTCCCCGCCCGTCCACACGAACTCGCCGACCGCCAGGCCGGCCTGCGCGGCCATCATGTGCGTCAGCAGCGCGTAGCTGGCGATGTTGAACGGCACGCCCAAAAACAGGTCGGCGCTGCGCTGGTAGAGCTGGCAGCTCAGCCTCCCGTCGGCCACGTAGAACTGGAAGAACGCGTGGCACGGCGGCAGCGCCATCTGCGGGATTTCGCCGACGTTCCACGCCGACACGATGATGCGCCGCGAGTCGGGGTCGGTGCGCAGCAGTTCCAGGGCGGCGCTGATCTGGTCGATGTGCTCACCCGAGGGCGTCGGCCACGATCTCCACTGCACACCGTAGATCGGCCCGAGCTCGCCTGTGTCGCTTGCCCATTCGTCCCAGATGGTGACCCCGTGCTCGTGCAGCCAGCCGACGTTGGAATCGCCGCGCAGGAACCACAGCAGTTCGTAGATCACCGATTTCAGGTGCACCTTTTTGGTGGTGAGCAGCGGGAAACCGGCCGACAGGTCATAGCGCAGCTGCTGACCGAACAGGCTGCGGGTCCCGGTGCCGGTGCGGTCGGATTTGGCCGTTCCCTGCTCGAGCACCAGGCGAAGCAAGTCCTCGTAGGGGGTCGGGATCGGCACGCCGCAAGAATACGTCTACGCGCGCGGAGTAGAACGGGTGCCATGCCGAACATCATCGACGTCGTCACCACACCCGATGGCACCTGCACGGTGCACCTGTTCACCCCCGACGGCCCCGAATCGCAAGTCCCCTGGCCCGGGGTGGTCATGTATCCCGACGCCGGCGGCGTGCGCGACACCTTCGAACAGATGGCCGCCAAGCTGGCCGAGTTCGGTTACGCGGTGCTGCTGCCGGATGTCTACTACCGCACCGCGGACTGGGCGCCGTTCGACATGGCGACGGCCTTCAGCGACAAGAAGGAACGCGGGCGCCTGTTCTCGATGATCGGCAGCGTCACCCCGGACCGGATGGCCGCGGACGCGAGCGCGTTCTTCGACTATCTGGCCGCCCGCCCCGAGGTGGCCGGCGAGCGGTTCGGGGTGTGCGGGTACTGCATGGGCGGCCGCACGTCGCTCATGGTGGCCGGCCGGGTGCCCGACCGGGTGGCCGCGGCGGCGTCGTTCCACGGCGGCGGCTTGGTGACCGACACCGAGGACAGCCCGCACCTGCTCGCCGACCGGATGAGCGCCACGGTGTACGTGGGCGGCGCCCGCAACGACGCGTCGTTCACCGCCGATCACGCCGAGCAGCTCGACAAGGCGCTGACGGCGGCCGGCGTCGAGCACACCATCGAGTGGTATTCGGCCGGGCACGGATTCGCGGTCCCGGACAACGCGCCCTATGACCCCGCGGCGGCCGAGCGGCATTGGGAGGCGATGACGGAGGTGTTCGCCTCGGCGCTACCGCGGTAGCGCCGCCCGCAGCACCGTCGCGGCCACGGCCGCCCCGTCCGTGCGGATCGTCGCCGCCACCGAGCGCGCCCGCGCCCGGGTCCGTTCGGTCAGCACCGCCTCGAGCGCGGCCGACAGAGACTCGGTGGTCGGAACCGGACCGTCATGGGCGGCGCCGATGGCCAGATCGCGCACCCGGGCCGCCCAATAGGGCTGATCGGCCCCCTGGGGCACCACCACCTGCGGCGCGCCCGCCCGCGCGGCCGTCGCGGTGGTTCCCGCCCCGCCGTGGTGCACGACGGCGGCCACCCGCGCGAACAGCGCCTGGTGGTTGACCTCGCCGATGGCGAGGCAATCGTCGCCGTCGTCGATCGGGCCCAGCTGCGCCCAGCCGCGGGACAGCACCACGCGGAGGCCCTGGGCGCGGACCGCCTCGATGGCGACCCGGGCGACGTCGTCGGAGGCGCGCATGGGCATGCTGCCGAAGCCCACATAGACCGGCGGTGCGCCCGCGTCCAGGAACGCCAGCAGCTCGCCCGGCAACGGCCGCTCGTCGGGCAGCAGCCACGCGCCGGTTCGAACCACCTCGAGGTCGCTGGGCTGACGCCAGGGGTCGAGGACCGGATCGGTCGCCAGCCACGGGGACTCGGTGAGCGCGTAGTCGCGCAGGTCGTCCAGCGGCGCCAGCCCGATCGACGCCCGGTGAGCGTTGAGCGTCGCGCCGAACAGCTCCTGCAGGTGCCGGCCATCGAGTTGCCACAGCACCCGGTTGTCGACCACGCCCGGCGGGAAGGGACCGTGCGCGTAGGCGGGCGGGGGGTGGTGCGGCGACGGCAGGATGGTGGGCTGGTAGCTGGCGTAGACGTAGTGGATCCCCAGCCTGTCGGCCACCGATCGGGCGGCGGCCGCCGCCGGCGGGAACCCGGCCACCACCAGCGCGTCGCAGCCTTGGGCCGCGGCGGCCACGGCGTCGAATTGCGCGGCGATCAACGCGTCCAGTTGCCCGCGCAGCTCCGCCTCCGACGGCAGCGGCCCGGTCTTCATCGCCCGCAGTGATGCGCCGAAGGGCGCCAGCGGCACGCCGGCACGGGCCAGCAGCTCGACGAATTCCGTGTCCGGCGGCGCGCTGACCCGCGCGTCGACGCCGAGCGCCCGCAATTGGACCGCGAGCGCGGCAAGCGGCTCGACCCCTCCGCGCGAGTCGTACGCCGTCAGCAACACTCGCATCGCACCGCTCCCACTTCCACCCGCGTGGTCGCAGAACTTTATCGTCGCCCACCGGCCCGGCCGGGAACAGCGGGCCGGCCATCGGGGATGCCGCCGCGGAATGGCCTGGCTGCGCCGGCATTTGCCGGCCCGCGCGTAAAAATCACCGCGAGCCCAGGCATGGCGCGAGCGTGCGCGCCGCGTGGCCGGCTGACCGTCAGAACGCGGGCAGGTCCACCAATTCGGCCAGGCGGGCGCGGTGACGGTAGGCGGTGCCGAATGCCAACTGGTCGCTCTTGGCTCGCTTGAGGTAGAGGTGTGCCGGATATTCCCAGGTCATGCCGATGCCGCCGTGTAATTGGATGCATTCCTCGGCGGCATGCACGGCGATGTCGCTGCAGTAGGCCTGGGCGATGGCCGCCGCGGCGTCCGCGTCCGCGCCGTCGCGGGCGCAGGTGTCGGCGGCGTAGCGGGCCGCGGCGGTCGCCGCGCCGATCTCGAACCACAGGTCCGCCAACCGGTGCTTGATCGCCTGGTAGGAGCCGATCGTGCGGCCGAACTGCCGGCGTTGCCGGACGTATTCCAGCGTGGTCTCGAAGCACCACTGGGCGACCCCGAGTTGCTCGGACGCCAGCAGCGCCGCCCCGGTCCGGATGGCGTCGGTGACGGGCCCGTCGCCCACCCCTGCGCGCGACGACGGCGTCCCCGAAAACGACACGGTGGCAAGGGGTCTGGTCATGTCGAGCGCGAGCAGCGGGGAAACCTGCACGCCCGCCGCGGCGCGGGCGACGGTGTGCAGCTCGAGCCCGCCGGGCGCGGCGACCGGAACCACCAGCACGTCGGCGGCGTCGGCGCCGGCGACACTGGTGACCGATCCGCTCAGCCCGTCGGAGTCGCCACTGACCAGCGGGACCGGATCGCCCGGCGCGCTCGACAACGGCACCACCAGCGCCGCCGTCAGCTCGCCCTGGGCCAGCGCCGACACCGTCTCGGTGTCACCGGCCCGCAGCAGCGCGAGGGTGGCCAGGACCGCGCTGGACACAAACGGCACCGGAGCGACGGCCCGGCCGATCTCCTCCATGACCACGGCGGCCTCGCGGGCGGTCGCACCGGCGCCGCCCAGCGACTCCGGCACCAGCAGGCCGGCCACGCCCAGTTCGGTGGCCAGCGTGCGCCACACATCCGAAAAGTCTTGTGGCTCTGCGTTATACGCCAGCGCCACTCGTTCGGGCGGGCACCGCTCGGCGAACAGCTGGCGCACGCCGGCCCGTAACGCCTCCTCGGTGTCGGAGTACAGCAGGTCGGCGGTGTGCGCGCTCATCGAGGCAGATCCTTCCAGGCGACGTCCTTGTCGACACGATGCTCACCCGGCAGGCCCAGGATGCGCTCGGAAATGGTGTTGCGCAGAATTTCTGAGGTGCCGCCCTCGATCGAGTTGCCGCGCGCCCGCAGGTAGCGGTATCCGGGCCCGCGGCCGGTCAGGTCGACCGTCTCGGGCCTGCGCATGGTCCAGTCGTCATAGCAGAGGGCCGATTCGCCGTGCAGCTCGATCTCGAAGCCCGAAATCGCTTGCGCCAGTTTGGCGAACGCCACCTTCATGCCGGCACCCTCCGGGCCCGGCTGACCGGTGGCGGCCTGTTGCCGCAGGCGTTCGCCGGCGAGCCGGAGGACCTCGGCCTCCACCCACAGCCGCATCAGCTGATCGTGCATGGCGGGGTTGCGCAGCGCCGGCTCGTCGCGCCAGGCGGCGGTGACCTTGCCGATATGACCGCCTTCCCGCGGCGCCCCGGCGCGGGATCCGATCGCCACCCGTTCGTTGTTGAGCGTGGTGGTCGCGACCCGCCAGCCGCCGCCCTCCGGGCCCAGCCGATTGGCGTCGGGCACCCGGACGTCGGTGAGGAACACCTCGTTGAATTCCGCCTCGCCGGTGATCTGGCGCAGCGGCCGGATCTCGACGCCGGGCTGCGTCATGTCGCACAGAAAGTAGGTCAGGCCGGCATGTTTGGGCACGGCCGGATCGGTGCGGGCCACCAGGATGGCCATCTGCGCGTGCTGCGCTTGCGAGGTCCACACCTTCTGCCCGTTGACAATCCAGTCGTCGCCGTCGCGCACCGCGCGGGTCGACACCCCGGCCAGGTCCGATCCCGCGCCCGGCTCGCTGAACAGTTGGCAGTAGATCTGCTCACCGGTGAACAACGGGCGCAAGAACTTTCGTTTCTGTTCGTCGGTGCCGAACGCGGCGATGGTCGGCGCGGCCATGCCCATCCCGATGTAGTTCTTGGGCGTGCCGCCCACCGGCGCACCGGCGGCGGCCAACCGGGCATCAACGCGTTCCTGGGCGGTGCGCGGCAGGTCCAGCCCGCCGAAGCCGCGCGGCAGGTGCACCCAGGCCAGACCCGCATCGTATTGCGCGCCAAGGAAATCCCGCGGGTCGCTGGCCGTCGGATCGTGTTCGTCGAGCAGGGCCTGAACCCGCGCGTCCAGGTCGGCCGTATCGACGGCGGTCATCGACCGCCGCCCGGCGCGGACTGGAAGCCCTGCGCGGCGCCGAGCAGCAGGCCGCCGTCGATCACCATGGTCTCGCCGGTGATCCAGCTCGCCGCGTCGGACACCAGGAAGGCGACCGCCGCGGCCACGTCGACGGGCTCGCCGATGCGCCCGAGCGCGATCGACGAGGCCAGCGGGTCCTCGTGGTCCTTCCACAACGCCTCGGCGAGCTTGGTGCGCACCACCCCGGGCGCGATGGCGTTGACCCGCACGCGCGGCGAAAGCTCCAGCGCCAGTTGCTTGGTGACGTGGATCAGCGCGGCCTTGGTGGCGTTGTACATGCCCATCGCCGGCGATTGATACAGGCCGCCGATGGAGGCCGTGTTGACGATCGCTCCGCCGTGCTCGCCCATCCACGACTTGACCACGAGCGAGGTCCACAACAGCGGGGCCCACAGGTTGACGTCGAAGATCTTGGTGAAACGGGCGTGATCCTGGTCGATCAGCGGACCGTAGGCCGGGTTGGTTCCGGCGTTGTTGACCAGGATGTCGACGCTGCCGAAGCGCTCCAGCGTGAGCTCCACGCAACGCCGCGCGGCGTCCTCGTCGACCGCATGCGCGCCGACTCCCAGGGCCTGCTGCCCCACCTGGGCGGCGGCCTCGTCGGCGGCCTCCTGCTTGCGCGCGGTGAGGACCACGTTGGCCCCCGCCGCCGCCAGCTGCTGGGCGATCGAGAGCCCGATTCCGCGCGACGCGCCGGTGATGATCGCGGTGCGGCCGGTCAGATCTTGCGAGGTCATAGGGTCAGGCCTTCCGTCGCGGTGAGAGCCGCCGTGCGGCAGCGGAACTTCGTTTGGCGTCGAATTTTATTCGCGATGTTTTGGACACGTGTTGAGGTGGTATGCCAGGCGCATGTTATCGAAATTGACACTGATGAAACCGCTGGTTGTCGCCGGGGCTGTCGCTGCGGCCATCGCCGCAGCGCCGACGGCCGCTGCTGACGTGTACGTCGCGGGACCAGCTGCCAACTCCCCCGCCCCGACCCACGTCATCTTCAAGGATGACCCGGGCGGCGGCGGCTGCGACGCCAACGGAAACTGCGGCTCGGGCGGCCAGTTCAACGGTCCGGGCGGCGGTCCGGGCGGTCAGGGCTGCGTCCCGGGCGTCGGCTGCGGCTCCGGCGGGCAGAACGCGGGTCCGGGCGGCGTGCCCGGCGGTACCGGATGTCTGCCCGGCGTCGGCTGCGGTTCCGGCCACGCCTGATCGATCGACCCCTCAGCCGCCCGAGAGCCTGGTGATCCAGGCCCGGGAGGCTGCTGGGTCAATGACGTCGTCCAACTCGAACGTGGTGGCCGCCCGCAGCGCCTTGCCGTGTTCGTAGGCCGCGGCCACCAGGCGGTCGAACAGGGCTTGCCGCTCGGCCGGATCGTCGGCGGCCGCTAGCTCCTTGCTGAACCCGAGGCGCACAGCGCCTTCCAGCCCCATGCCGCCGATCTCGCCGGTGGGCCAGGCGATGGTGAACTGCGGTGCGCGGAACGAACCGCCGGCCATCGCCATCGCGCCCAGCCCATAACCCTTGCGCAGAATGATCATTCCCAGCGGCACCGTCAGCCGGGCACCCAGGACGAACATCCGGCCGAAGCGGCGCACCGCCGCGTCCTTCTCCGCGTCGGGCCCCACCATGAACCCCGGCGTGTCGCACAGCGAGATCACCGGCAACCCGAACGATTCGCACAAGGCGAGGAAGTCGCCGGCCTTGTCGGCCGCCTCGGCGTCGATCGCGCCACCGAGGTGGTGGGTGCTGTTGGCGATCAGCCCGTACGGCACGCCCTCGACGCGGACCAGGGCGGTCACGATCCCCACGCCGTAGTCTGCCCGCAACTGAAGGACCGAGCCCACGTCGACGATCGACTCGATCGCCCGATGCACGTCGTACGCGCGTAATCGGTTCTGCGGCACCACCTGGCGGGCCAACCGCGGGTCGGGGGCGGTCCAGTCGCTCAGCGTGCCCTGAAAGTACGACAGGTATTGCTTGGCCAGGGCGACCGCGTGGGCCTCGTCGCGGGCGACCAGGCCGACCACCCCGTTGCGGCGCTGCACGCCGATCGGCCCGATCGCCTCGGGCGGATACACGCCCAGCCCGCCGCCCTCGATCATCGCCGGGCCGCCCATCCCGATGTTGGCGTCCGGCGTCGCGATGATCACGTCGCACACTCCGGCCAGCGCCGCGTTGCCGGCGAAGCAACGGCCCGACACGATCGACACCAGCGGCACCTCGCCGCGCAACGCCGCGAGCATCCGGAAGGTCGGCACGTCCAGACCGGCGGCGCCGCCGACGTCGGTATCGCCCGGTCGGCCGCCGCCGCCCTCGGCGAAGAGCACGACGGGCACGCGCTGTCGCGCGGCAAGATCGAACACGCGGTCGGTTTTGGCGTGGTTGCGCATGCCCTGCGTGCCGGCTAGCACCGTGTAGTCATAGGACACCACGACGGCCTGCGCCGCGGCCCGCCCGAACCGGTCCGCGCCGATGGTGGCCAGCCCGGCGACCAGGCCGTCGGCCGGGGTGTTGACGATCAGGTCCTCTTCCGAGCGGCGGCTGCGCTGGGCCGCGACGGCGAGCGCGCCGTATTCGACGAAGCTGTCGGGATCGACCAGATCGGCGATGTTCTCCCGCGCGGTGCGACGGCCCCGCTGGTGCCGCTTGGCAACGACGGCCGGGCGGCCCTCGTCGAGGGTCAGGGAATGCCGGTGCACGACCTCGTCGAGGTCGGCACGCGGTCGATCGAGATCCATTGCCGTCGAAGATGATTCGTCGTCGCCGGTGGGATCGGTGCGGGTGAAGACCAGCAGGGGATCTCCGGTCCCGACCACCTGGCCTGGTGTCACCAGGACCCGGACGGTCCGCAACGCGTCCGGCGCGACGAGCACGTGCTGCATCTTCATCGATTCCAGGACCACCAGCTCGCCCCCCGCCGGGTATTCGGCGCCCTCGGCGGCCACCTCGACCACGGTGCCGGCCAGCTGGGCACGCAGCGCATCCTCGCCGGGATAGAGCTCGATCGCCGCCGCCCGGGGTTCTTGCTGGTGCGACAGCGCGGCCCAGGCCAGCTCGGGGAGCTTCTCGTCGAGGAAACCGGTGCTGACCCAACCGGATTCGAGGCGATCATCGGCCAGCAGCTCGCGCAGGAACGCGATGTTCGTGTGCACGCCCTCGATGCTGAATTCGGCCAGCGCGGTGCGGGCCTTGCGCACCGCCGCCGGCCACGATGACCCGCGCTTGGCGGGCGATCCGTGGACTCCATGCACAAAGACGATGAGCTTGGCCAACAGCGAGTCGTACTGGGGGCTTATCACCAACCCCGCCCGGCCATAGGTGTCGACGCGCACGCCGGGACCGCTGGGCGGGGAGAACACGGTGAGTGCGCCCGCGGAGGGCGCGACGGAGAAGTCGGGCCCGAAGGTCTCCGCGTTGACCCTGAGCTGAATGGCGACGCCGCGCCGCGCGGCCGGCTCGCCGATGACTTCGGTGCCGTCGGAGGCGATTCCGGACGGCAGCCCCAGCTGGTAGAAGGACGCGCCCCCGGCGATGGCGAGCTGCGCGGCCACCAGGTCGAGCCCGGTGGTTTCCTCGGTAACGGTGTGCTCGACCTGGATTCGCGGGTTGACCTCGAGGAACACGAAGTCTTCGCCGGTGACCAGGAATTCGACGGTGGCCAGCCCGCGCAGGCCGACGCGGGCGCACAGCCGCACCGCCGCCCGGTGCAGGGCCCGGCGCAGGTCATCCGAAATCCCTTGGGCGGGCGCGATTTCGACCAGCTTCTGGTAACGCCGCTGGATGCTGCAGTCGCGGTCGCCGACCGCGTGCGCGTGCGTCTGATGTCCGGCCGGCGCCGCGACCACCTGCACCTCGATGTGGCGGGCGTCGGTGAGCAGCGCCTCGGCGAACAGCGCGGGATCGCCGAATCCCAGTTGTGCTTCGGCGGCGCAGCGCCGGTAGGCGTCGTCGATCTGATCGGCGCTGTGCACCTTGCGCATTCCCCGGCCTCCGCCGCCGGCGAGGGCCTTGATCATGATGCCGCCGCCCTGGGCGGCGAAGAACGCCTTGACGTCCTCGACGCCGCTCGGGCCGTCGGTCGCGGGCAGCACGGGGACCCCGGCGGCGATCGCGGCGCCGCGCGCGGCGGTCTTGTTGCCCAACAGTTCGAGGACCCTGGCGTCGGGTCCGACAAATGTGTAGCCGCCGGCCGCGCAGGCGTCGGCGAATGCGGCGTTCTCACTGAGGAATCCGTAACCGGGATGAATCAGTTCGGCGCCGGAGCTTTTCGCCGCCGCCAGCATGGCGGCCTGGTCCAGATAGGCTCGTGGGCCGGTGCCCGGCAGGCCGATCGCCTCGTCGGCCGCATGCACGTGCGGGCTCTCGGCGTCGTCTTCGGCATAGACCGCGAGGGTGCGCATGCCCAATTCGGTTGCGGTGCGTATGATTCGCAGCGCGATCTCGCCGCGGTTGGCGACCAGCAGGCTCGCGCTCATCGCAGCGGCTCGCCCCACTGAACCTGCTCACGGAGTCTGGCCTTGAGCAGCTTGCCGCCGGCATTGCGCGGCAGCGCGGTGTCGACCACGGTGACGTATTGCGGCACTTTGTAATCGGCCAGCTGGGCGCGGCAGTGGTCGAGCACCGCCGGCACGTCGATCTCGTCGTCGCCGCCGAACAGCACCGCCCCGACCTTCTCCCCCATGACTTCGTCGGAAACCCCGAGCACGCAGGCGTCGGCCACGTGGGGCGCGGCCAGCAGCACGGCCTCCACCTCGACGCTGGAGACGTTCTCACCGCCGCGGTTGATGATGTCCTTGAGCCGGTCGACGATGTGCACCCGGTCCGCGTCGTCGACGCGCACCACGTCGCCGGTGTGCAGCCAGCCGTCCGCGAAGGTGGTGGCGGTGGCCTCGGGCCGGTTCCAGTAGCCGGTGGTCACGTTGGCGCCGCGCGCCACGAGCTCGCCCTCGCCGGGGTCGTCGCCGAACGGGATCACACCGAGGTCGACCGAGGGCACCGCGTACCCGACGGAGTCGGCGTGCTCGACGGCCTCGGCGTCGGGCAGCACGGTCATCAGCGATGCCGTCTCCGTCATGCCATAGCCGTTGAACACCGTGGCCTGGGCGAACGCGTTCTTCACCGACCGCACCAGCGACGGCGCGATCGGGGCACCGCCGTAGCCCACCCACCGCACGCCCGACGTGTCGAGTGCGGCAAATTCCTTGTGGCGCAACAACAGCGAATAGATCGCCGGGACCGTTACCAGGATCGAGATGCGCTCGGCGGTCAGCGTGGTGAGCAGCGCGTCCACGTTCAGCGCGGGCATGATCACCGACGCGCCACCGAGCCGGGCGGCGGTCAGAAGCTGGGTGTTGCAACCGGTCACGTGGAACAACGGCACCGAGATCAGCGTGCGCATCGCCTCGCCGAGGTCCCGCGGCTGTTGCAGGCAGCGGATCGCGTTCTCGGTGTTGGTCAGAAATGCCTCGTGCGTGGTCGGCACGCCCTTGGGGTGGCCGGTGGTACCCGAGGTGTAGAACAGCGCGGCCGTGTCGGCGTGGTCCAGTTGGTCGGTGACGTACGGGTGACCGTCGGGCAGCGGCGCGTCGGGCGCCAGATCCACCCGGGCCCCGGAGTCGGACAGGACGAACTCGACCTCCGGCCGCGCCGAGCGCGTATTGACCGCCACCGCAACGCCACCGGCCATCACGATGCCCCAGAAGGCCAGCGCCCAGTCGAGGCCGGCGGGGTAGCGCACCGCGACCCGGTCGCCGCGCCGCAGGCCGCCATCGCGCAGCCCGCCGGCGACTCGCGCCGCACCGTCCCAGAGCTGCCGGTAGGTCAGCCGGCCGCCGCCCAGCTCGACCAGGGCCTCGGCGTCCGGCCGCGCGTCGACGTGTTCGGCGAGCATGTCGAGCAGGGTGGCCGGGAGCGCATCGTAGCGCGGTATGCCGTCGGGGCCGCGGGACACACCGGTCATCGGGAACGGGTTGGCGCCGCGCGGAATTTCGATCACTGGAGGCATGCCCGGTCCTTACTATCCTGCTGCCCTATCGTGATAGCGGTGACGATCGAGGATTCCGCCATCATGCCCGAGGCGTTTTTCACTGTAGACGGCGACTCCTATGTTCCGGGTGCGATGACGCAAGGCCCGTGGGGCGCGGCGATGGGCGGCCAGATCGTCGGGGGGCTGTTGGGTTGGGGCATAGAGCGATCGGGCATTGATCCCGAGTTCCAGCCCGCCCGTCTGACCGTCGACCTGATCCGGCCGGCGCTGCTGCTGCCAGTGCAGATCCGGACCTCGGTCCAGCGGGAGGGCCGGCGGATCAGGCTGGTCGATGCCGCCCTGATTCAGCGCGACACGATCGTGGCGCGCGCCAGCGCGCTGTTCCTGCGCCGCGGCGAGCATCCCGAAGGCCAGGTGTGGTCGTTTCCGGTCGAAATGCCGCCGCTGCCGGCGTCCTACGACGGCTTTCCCACCGACATGCCGTTCCATATCTGGGGATACGGGGCGACGTTCGAAGGCAGCCCCGGCATCGCCGCCGGCGAGTGGGAGCAGTCCCATGCCCAGAAGTTCGCGTGGGCGAGGGTGTTTCGCCCGATGGTGCACGGCCACGCCCTGACGCCGTTCACCCGCCTGGCGTTCGTCGGCGACATCACCAGCTCGCTCACGCATTGGGGCACAAGCGGATTGCGGTACATCAACGCCGACTACACCGTCACGGCGAGCCGGCTGCCCGAGGGCGAATTCGTCGGGCTGGCCGCGCAGAGCCACTACGGCACGGCCGGTGTCGCCACCGGCGCCGCGACGCTGTTCGACCAGCACGGCCCGCTCGGCACCAGCTCCGCACTGGCGGTGGCCCAGCCCGCCGGCGCGTTCCAGCCGACCCACACCTAGGCGGGCACCCTGGACTCGCGAGCCGTTTCGCGGGAGCCTTCAGTGGTGAACAAGCGCACAGCGAACAGCCGCCTCGCGGCCGCCGCCGTCTCCTTCCTCGGCTACACGGCGGTGATGCTCGTGCTGGAACGTCGTATGCGCCGCAGCGGCGGGCCGGGGATCATCGCATTCGAGTTGGCCGGTAGCGCGCCCCGAGCCGAAGACATCATGACCCGGTGGGGCAGCGATGGTCAGCGCGCGGCGCGCCTGTCGCTGTGGCTCGACTTCGGCTACATGGCGACCTACGGCGTGTTGACGGCGCTACTGGTGGACCGCGCACGCCGGCGGCGTGGACACCCGGCTGTCGTGCCCGCCGCGGTGCTCATCGCCGTCGCCGGCGACGCGGTGGAGGGAGTCTCGCTGCTGAGGGTGTTGCGCCGGACACGCGTCGGTGTGCATGCCCGGCGCGCACGGGTCGCCGCGTCGATCAAGTTCGCCGTCCTCGTGGGGGCGTTGGGATACGCCGCGACCGGATCAGTCCGTCGGGAAACGGGCGTCGGCTAGTCCATCAACTGCGCGGCGACCGTCGCCCCCAGCTCCCAGCACGCTTGCAGCTCGTCCTTGCTCGGCTTGCCCGAAACCACAACGGTCGCAGCGGCTTTGGACCAGCCCAGCCCGGTGGTGATGGTATCGACGGCGCGCTCGGCACCCTCGGTGCCCTCGTTGCCGTGCAGGTACAGTCCGAACGGCCGCCCGCGAGTGGAGTCGAGCAATTGGTAATAGGCGCAGTCGAATGCGTGCTTGAGGGCGCCCGAAATGTATCCGAGGTTCGCGGGGCTGCCCAGCAGGTAACCGTCCGCGGCCAGCATCTCGGCCGGCGACACCGTCAGCGCCGGGCGTCGCAGCACCTCCACGCCCTCGATGTCGGGGTCGGTGGCACCGGAGACCACCGCCTCGAACATCTCGTGAGTGTGCGGCGACGGCGTGTGGTGCACGACCAGCAGCGTCTTGCGCGGCGCTTCGCTCACCGGCGCCCCTGCAGGTCGACCGCGGTCTTCATCGCCTCGCGCGCGCGGCGACGATCCCCGGCGTAGTCATAGGCGCGGGCCAGCCGATACCAGCGCCGCCAGTCGTCGGGGTGGTCCTGCACTTCGGTGCGTACCGCGGCGAACAGTTCGTCGGCCGCGTCGCGCTGGATGCGCCCCGACGGCCGGCGCGGCAGCGCGCTGGTGTCCAGTTCCATTCCGTCGGCAGCGATCAGCCTGGCCAGCTTCTGGTGCGCGAATCCGGCGCGCAGCGTGGCGATCATCGCCCACAGTCCGATCACGGGCAAGATCAACACGGCCACTCCGAGGCCGACGGCGGCGGCCCGCCCGGAGCCGATCATCGCGACGGCCACCCGCCCCAACAGCACGAAGTACACCAACAGCGCGACGCACATGAAGGCCACGAGCAATTGGGTGCGCAGCGCTTTGGTCATGGCAGAGTCAGGTCATTGCAGATCGAGCAGCGCCTCGAGACCCACAGTGAGGCCCGGGTGTTCGGTGACGCGCCGCACCGCCAGCAGCACGCCGGGCACGAACGAGGTCCGGTCAATGCTGTCGTGGCGGATGGTCAGCATCTCCCCCTCGGTCCCGAACAGGATCTCCTGGTGGGCGACCAGCCCGGCCAACCGCACCGAGTGCACCGGGATGCCGTCGACATCGGCGCCGCGCGCACCCGGCAGGGCGGTGCTGGTGGCATCGGGGTTGGGCGGCAAGTCTTTTCGCGCCTCGGCGATCAGCTTCGCGGTGCGCGTCGCGGTTCCCGACGGGGCGTCGGCCTTGTGCGGGTGATGCAGCTCGATCACCTCCGCGGAGTCGAAGAAGGGCGCCGCCTGCTTGGCGAAGTGCATCGACAGCACCGCACCGATCGCGAAGTTCGGCGCGATCAGCACCGACGTGCCCGGGCTGTCGGCGAGCCAGTTTTGCACCTGTTGCAGCCGCTCGGCGGTGAAGCCCGTGGTCCCCACGACGGCGTGAATTCCGTTGTCGATGACGAACTTCAGATTCTCCATCACCACGTCGGGGTGGGTGAAGTCGATGACGACCTCGGTGTCACCGTCGGTCAGCAGGCTCATCGGATCGCCGGCGTCCACCTCGGCGGACAAGCTCAGATCCTCGGCGGCGTGCACGCCCGCCACCATCGCCGATCCGACCTTGCCCTTGGCTCCCAGCACTCCTACCCGCATGGCCTTCACCCTAGACCGGGCCACATCCGCACCGCCGCGTGCGTCATGACCACTCGCACGCGGGTTCTTCGCGCCGATCAGGTGTGGACGATCCAGCCCGCAACGGCGTAGGGAGCGGGATGCGCGGGATCGTTCATCGTGATGTACAGGTCGCCTGCCGTGGGCACAGCGAAACCGACGAATCCATGCGTGGTCTGCCCGTCGTGCAGGCCACCCGATGTCAGCGGGGGCATCTTGTCCAGCCTCCGGAAGTCGACCGCTAACGTCGCCGGCTGGGGCGCATCGTCGGGATGCGTCCATGGCTGAGCGCCGCCGCCATGGCCGGCGAACATATAGTTCTGGTTGACCTGGAAGAACCGGTGCGACGTCGCGGTGATGGTCAGTTCCACCACGTTGCATGCGGAGTCAGGCGTCGGATTCGCAAAATGAGACGTGCACCCCGGCGGTAACCACGTTGCGCTGTTGACAGTGATGTCGGCGGTCGCGCCGTCGGCCGCCCGCGCGTGCACGGGCACGCCCATCTGACCGATCGGAAACGGCGGGCTCTCGGGCGTGTCGGCCGAAGCGGAGGGACACGGGCATGCGGCGATCACCACGGCGACCGCGGCTGCGGCATTGACAAATCCCGCGCGCACCACGGGTGATTACCCGCGGCGCTGCCCCGAAAAACGCCTGCAAATCGCCTCGAAGTTGCGTCATCGGACCGCCGGACCGGGGTGAGTTGTCCACAGTCCGGGATCCATCCACAGCTGCCGCGACAGTCCGTTTCCCTTCTAGCCCCGCCCGCATAACATTCGAACATGCATTCGATCGAGGCGCCGGCGGAGGTGTTGGCCGCCCTGGACGCGCAGGACGCCGCCGACGCGGCGATCCGCGGGCTGAACCTCGACGTGCTGAGCCCGGCCGTGCGGCTGCGCGTGCTCGAGCGGATGGAGGCCTCGCGCCGGCGACAGATCGCGGTCAGCCACGACGTGATCGCGGGGTTGGCCAAAGAAGATTCCGCCGACATCGGCGGTCCGGTGCACAAAGTGGTCGCCGACTGGCTGCGGATCAGCTACGCCGAGGCGTCCCGCCGGCTTCGCGACGCCACCGAGCTGTCTCCGCGCTTGACCCTCACCGGCCAGGAGCTGCCGCCCCCATTGCCGGCTACGGCCGCGGCGTGGCGGGAGGGGCTGCTCGACGGCCAGCACCTGCGTGTCATCCAAACGTTCATCCGGGATCTCCCGGATGCCGTCCCCGCCGCCACGGTGGACAGCGCCGAGTGATTCCTGGCCGGCCAGGCCCGGCAGCTGCGTCCCGATCAGCTGCAGAAGATCGCGCACCAGTGCGCCCTGCGGATCAATCCCGACGGAACGTTCTCCGACGCCGACCGGGCACGCCAGCGTGGCTTCACCTGGTGCGGCCAACGGCCCGACGGCATGAGCGTCGCGAAGCTGATCGCCTCACCCGAGCTGCGCGCGAACCTCGACGCCTGGCTGTCCCGCTTCGCCGCCCCCGGGATGTGCAACCCCGACGATGAAACACCTTGCGTCGCAGGAGAACCCGATGACGAGCGCGCCCGGCGCGATATGCGCACTCCGGCGCAGCGCCGGCACGATGCCCTCAACGCCCTGGTGCGCGGTCAGCTGGGTGACCCGAAACTCGGTCAGCACAACGGATTACCCGTGACCGTCATCGTGTCGACCACCCTGCAGGAGCTGACGTCGGGCGGAGGGTGCGCGGTGACCGGAGGCGGAACCCTGCTGCCGATGCGCGATGTGATCCGGATGGCCCGCCACGCCTACCACTACCTGGCCGTGTTCGACGATCACTCGCGCCGCCCGCTGTATCTCGGCCGGTCGCGGCGCATCGCGACACCGGATCAGCGCATCGTCTTGTACGCGCACGACCGCGGCTGCACCCACCCTGGCTGCGACGCGCCCGGCTATTGGTGCGAAGTGCATCATTGCGACGAGTGGGCCGCCGGCGGCGCGACGGACGCGAACAACCTCACGTTCGCATGCGCGGCGCATCACAAGCTGGCCGCACGAGGCTGGCGGACACGCAAAACCTCCCAGGGCCGTACGGCGTGGATCCCGCCGCCACAGCTGGATCGCGGCGTGCGCACCAACGACTTTCACCATCCCGAACGCCTCTTCGACGACGGTGCGTCGCCGTGACCGGCCTACGTCTTGAACCGCCCGGCGAAACCGCGCAGCGGCAGGTCGGCGCTGGTGATCAGTCCCGGCGGCGCCGCCACCACCGACTTGATCGAGGCCAGCGCGGGCATGCCGGTGACGGTCATGCCGATCGAGGCGAAGTTGTCCGGGTTGGACAGGTCGACGCCGGGCTTCGGGAAGATCATGTGTTTGTTGTAGATGCAGGGATCGCCCTTGATCTGAGTGATGTAGCAGCCCTTGATGTTCCAGCTCGGGTCGGTGTGCGGGGTCATCTGCCATTCCAGGTGCGTCTCCACCCGCGGCACGCCGTCGACCATGCCCTGGTACTTGATGTAGTTACCACCCAGCGAACCCTTGGGCAACGTGTACCAGCCCAGGTCGACGTCCTTGGTGCACGCGCCCAGCTCGTAGCTGAACGTGACCTCGTCGAGCGTCAGGTCGAAACAGTCGGCCATCATGTACACGCTGTCGGCGAAGACGCGCGTGTACTTCTCGAGCTTCGAGGGGATTTCGGGGTCGTCGACCGGCTGGCCGTAACCCACCTCGATCCAGGTGTCCTTGGAGTGGTGGCATGACACGTCGACGGACTCGATGGTGGTCACGTTCTCAATGTCGGCGACGTCGGCCGAGCACACTACGCCCAGAATCTGATTCAGCCCGGGGTTCATGCCGGTGCCGTAGAAGGTCGCGCCACCCTTTTCGGCGGCCTCGGCCAACAGCTCGGTCACCGGCTTGCCCGACGGGTGCGGGTGGTTCCTGTCGCGGTGCCAGCCGGTGATCCAGTCGGCGGTGGTGACGATGTTGATGCCGGCCTCGAGCACCCTGACGTAGAGGTCCTCGTCGGGGAACACCCCGTGAAAGGTCAGCACGTCGGGCTTGGCGGCGATGATCTCCTCGACCGTCCCGGTGAAGGCCACCCCGTTGGGCGCCAGGCCGGCGAACTCGCCGGTATCCTTGCCGACTTTCTCCGGCGAATAGCAGTGCACGCCAATGAGTTCGATGTCGGGCTGGGTGGCGATCCGCTTGATCATTTCGGTGCCGACGTTGCCGCTTCCGACCTGAAAGACGCGTACCGGTGCTGTGCTCATTGCCTGGAGCCTTCCTGCGTTGCGAACGCCTCGGGATAGAACTGCTTGGCCCACTTGCGAATTGCGGTGAAGCCTTCGTACTCGTCGGGGGCGAGCGCGGGCGGATCCGAATAGCGCTGGTGGCGCCAGATCTCGATGTCCTGCTCGAACTGGCGGATGACCTCGCGGCCGAATTCGTCCGCCTTGGCGGCCGCGCGGGCGGGGTCTTTGTGCGGCGTTCGGCCGATGTAGACCATGAAACGCACGTCGGAGGTGAACTCGTCGATCGGCGTGATCGCCGAGATGGTGCGGTTGTCGATCATGCCCCAGCTCTTTGTCACCGCGATGCCCAGTCCGCCGTTGATGGCCTGCACGCCGCTGTTGACGTCCTCGATCTTCTGCCCGTCGTCGCCCTCGAAGGTGATGGTGAAGTCGACGTAGGACACCGGCTCGGCGAAGTCGTGGCGGGTGAACACCGGGACGATCGGGGTGTTGTGCACGAACTTGAAGTGCGCGAAGTCCACCCCGTTCTCCAGCACGTATTGCGGGTGCAGTTCCAGCCTTTCGCGATACAGCCGCTGTTGCGGGTAGTAGTCGTCCGCGCTGCTGCCGTCCCCGAACGCGGCGAACACGTCCGGCGCGTCGAAGTAGGGTTCGCGGCCGTCCAGGTCATGCCAGATGTAGACCGAGGCGTTGCGCTCGACCACCGGGTAGGTGCGAATGCGGCGGCCTCGGTTGGGCCGGTCCTGGTACGGGATGCAGACATTGCGGCCCTCGTGGCTCCACTGCCATCCGTGGAACGGGCACTGCAGCACCTCGCCGACGACCGTGCCGCCGTACCCCAGGTGTGCGCCCAGGTGCTCGCAGTAGGCGTTCATCACGGTGAGCTCGCCGGATTCGGCGCGCCAGGCGACCATCTCCTGGTCGAAGTACTTCATTGTGTGCACGTCGCCGACGCCGATCTCGCCGGACCAGGCGACCTGGAACCAGCCGGTCGGTTTCATCGACAACGGTGGCTTAGCCATCGAGCCCTGCCATGTGAGCTGCCCTCCCTCGCGTACGAATGATAAGCCGCGCCGCCAGCCAAATCAAAGTACCCTCTATGAAAATCTTCGTCGACGGGGCGCCAGTGGATAAGATCGGCAAATGACCCGCCCACGCAGCGCCGCCGGCGTCGCGGGCCGGCGCCCGAATCGGCGGGGCCATGCGACTCGCGAAAGCATGCTTGAGGCGGCGCTGCGCTCCCTGGCCTCCGGCGAGCCCGGCTCGGTGTCGGCCAACCGGATCGCCAAGGACATCGGCGCCACCTGGGGCGCGGTACAGTACCAGTTCGGCGACACCGACGGGTTCTGGGCCGCGGTGCTGCACCGCACCGCCGAACGGCGGGCCGCGACGTTCTCCACGCTGTCGACTCCGATCTCGCCGGACGCCCCGCTGCGCGAGCGTGTCGGCGCCATCATCGAGACCCTCTATCGCGGTCTGGCGTCGCCGGATTCCCGCGCGATCGAGAACCTGCGGGCCGCGCTGCCGCGTGATCCCGACGAGCTCGAGCGGCTCTACCCGCGCACGGCCGCCGAGCTGTTCTCCTGGGGCAAGAGCTGGCTGGAGACCTGTCAGCACGCGTTCGCCGGTCTGGCCGTCGATCCGGATCGGGTCCGGGAGGTGGCCGCCCTGATCCCGGGCGCGATGCGCGGCCTGGTCTCGGAGCGTCAGCTGGGTTCCTACGCCGACCTCGACATGGCGCGCCGCGGGCTGACCAACGCCCTGGCCGCCTACCTCGAGCCGCCCCGGCCCTAAGGCGCCGCCGCGTCAGGCGTCGATGACGATACGCTCGCCGTCGGCCCGCGAGACACACACCAGCATGCCGTCGTCACCGGCCGCGGCGCGGCCGCGGTGATCTACTTGTCCGGCAAGCACTTTGACCCGGCAAGTCCCGCAGAATCCCTGCCGGCACGAGTAGGGGGTGGTCGGATCGCGATCCAGCATGACGTCGAGCGCCGTCCGGTTCGCCGGCACCGCGAGCACCTGCCGTGATCGCGCGAGCTCCAATTCGAACGGGGCCCCGTCGACGACGGGTGCCGGGCTGAAGCGCTCGTAATGCAGTGGCGCACCGGCATGTTCGTTGCGGGCGATCCGGACGGCCTCCAGCATGGCGCTGGGACCGCACACGTAGACAGCGGTCGCCGGACCCGCCCCGGCCAGCAGCTCCGCCACGGTGGCGAAGCGGCCGCGCTCGTCGTCGGCCCACACCGTCACGCGATCCGGCCCCATCGACACGACCTCGTCGAGCAGCGGCATGTACTCGCGGCTGCGACCGGAATAGACTGCGCGCCAATTGATGCCGCGCTGCGCGGCCACCTGGATCATCGGCAGGATGGGCGTCACCCCGATGCCGCCGATGACGAACAACACCTCGTCTTCGGCGGTGCCGAGATAGAACGCGTTGCGCGGCCCTTCGAAAGACAGCATGTCGCCCACGTCGAATGCCTCGTGCATCTCAATGGAGCCGCCCCCGCCGTCGGCGATCCGGCGCACGGCGATGCGGTAGTCGGTGCGTCGCCCGGGCGCACCGCACAACGAGTACTGCCGGCGCCGGCCCGAGGGCAGCAGGACGTCGATGTGTCCGCCGGGCGTCCAGGACGGGAGCAACCCGCCGTCGGGGTCGGCCAGGGTCAGCGCGACGACGTCGGGCGCGGCGAGCTCGCGCCTGGTCACCACCGCGGTCAGCGTGCGCTGCACCGGCTGCACCCGCGACGGCGACCAGCGGGACACCGAGGCGAACCCTTCGAACACCGCCCGCACACCCCACAACAGCGAGCCGAAGCGGTCGTGCTCGCGCCGCCCGTACAGGTCGGTGGGCCTGCTCGCCCAGATGCTTTCCGGCACCTCAAACGGTCCTTACTTCTGCCGAATGTCCAAGCGCGCAAACAACCGAATCGCCCCGGGGCTGATGCGCCGCATGGCGTAGCCGATCCTCGACTCCGCGGCGATCGGCAACACGGCCGGACCGGTCTTGATGGACTTGACGATCGCCTTGGCGGTGGCCTCGGGGGTGAAGTTGCGGCGCCGATAGGCGGCGTCGGCCTTGCCCCGCGCCCGCTCCTGCTGGTCGGCCGTCATGCCGGCGTAGATCGTGTTCTTGGCGATGTTGGTGTTGACGAATCCCGGGCACACCGCCGTGACGCCGATCCCCTCGTCGGCGAAGTCGGCCCGCAACGATTCGCTCAGAGCCAGCACGGCCGCCTTGGTGGTGCTGTAGGCGACCATGGATTTCGACGGCAGGAACGCCGCCGCGGAGGCCACGTTGATGATCGTGCCGCCCTCGCCCCGCTCGACCATCTGCGCCCCGAACGCCCGGCTGCCCGAGATGACGCCGCGGACATTGACGCCCAGGATGTCTTCCCAGTTCGCCGAGCTCGTCTCCAGGAACCGGCCCGCCATGCCGATGCCGGCGTTGTTGACCAGGATGTCGACCACCCCGTGTTCGTTGCACACCTGCGCCGCAAGGCCATTCACGGCGGACTCGTCGCTGACGTCGACCTGGTACACCGGGGCCTCGGCGCACGCCGCACGCACGGCGTCGGCGGTGTCGTTGGCCGCGGCCAGATCTCGGTCGACGAGCACGATCTTGCGCGCGCCGTGCCGGGCCAGTTCCACCGCCGTCGCCCGGCCGATCCCGGCGCCGGCCCCGGTGACCAGGGCCAGTTTGCCCCGCACCTCGCGCCGCTCGCCGCGCACCTCGGCCGCGCCGGCGCCGGTGGCGCCGGCGACGTTGCGGTCGACCCACTCGGCGGTCAGCCGGGCGATGACGTCGGGGCGCGACGTCACCACCCAGTGCCCGCCCTCGATCTCGGTCACCCTGGCGCCGTGGGGAATTGCGCCGGTGAATCGTTGTAGCGCGGGGGTGACGAAGATGTCCCGGCGCGGAACCAGCGTCTGGACCGCGACCGAGGTCTCGGGCAGTTGGCGGCCCGGAGCCAGCATCGGCGCCGGCATGTTCTGCCGGTACAGGTTGAGCCCGTGCACATAGTCGGTGATCGAACGCATGGTGTCGTGGCGTTGGCTGCGCGTGCTCGACCGGCCAATGCGCTCAAGGGCCTCAACGACTTTCACCCCGACGCGGGAGCGGAACGACAGCTCCGGCACGCCCGGGCACAGGAAGAAGCCGATGTAACCCGACGAGATCAGTTGCCGGATGACCCGGGCGACCGCGCGCGGGGTGCGTGCCGAGCGCAGGAACGCGCCGGCGTAGTTCAGGTGCGGCCCCGAGATCGAGGTGAAGGACGCGACCTTGCCCATCACCGCGTCGTCGGTGACCGCCGCCCAAGCTTGGATCGACCCCCAGTCATGGGCCAGCAGGTGCACCGGTCCGACGCCCAGGCTGTCGATCACCGCGCCGATGTCGGAGACCAGCTGCGTGAAGCGGTATCCGGATCTTTGTGCGGGGCGGGTGGATTCACCGGCGCCGCGCACGTCGTAGGCCACGACGTTGTAGGGCTTGCCGGCCAGCTCGTGGGCCACGCCGTCCCAGACATGGTGGTTGTCCGGAAAGCCGTGGATTGCCAGGATGGTTGGCCGCCCGGGGTCGATGTCGGTGTAGGAGTGCACGGCCAGCGTGACGCCGTCGCTGGCGGTAATGGTCGACGCGACCGTCGACGTCGTCGTCGAGTTCGTGGTCATCAGTGCGAGGCGCGGGCGGCGGGTGAGACGGCCAGGTAGTCGACGGCGAGCCCCAGTCCGCCGAGCTGTGCGGGGTGAAAGCCGGGTCGGTAGTAGTTGCCCATCGCGCGGATGAAGCGCAGCGGCCCGGGCACCAGGCCGCGCCGCGCGGCGCTGAAGTAGTCCCGCCAGCGGGGCTTGGTGCGCGGCGGCAGCTCGGGATCCAGCGAGTACATGAACCGCACGCCGCGAATCCACAACAGCAGCATGGCGGGCGTCACGACCAGTTGGGCACGCACTTGCCGCCAATAGCCGGCCTGCAGGTGCTTCATGGTGTCGAAGGCCACCGCCTTGTGTTCGACCTCCTCGGCGCCGTGCCAGCGCAACATGTCCAGCATCACCGGGTCGGTGCCGATCTCGTCGTGGGCCGGCGAGTCGAGGATCCACTCCCCCAGAATCGCGGTGTAGTGCTCGATGGCCGACACCAGCGACACCTGCTCGAGGAGCCAGCTCTGCCGCCGGCGCTCGCTCCAGTGGGGGCGGGGCCCCAGCAGCCGGTCGAACAGCCACGTGATCTGGCCGGTGTAGGGCGTCAGGTCGATGTCGCGCGCGGCGAAGTGGGCGAGCACGTTGGCGTGCGCCTGCGAATGCACGGCCTCCTGACCGATGAAGCCCTGCACATCCAGCCGCAGCTGGTCGTCCTTGATCAACGGCAGCGTCTGCTTGAACACCTCGACGAAGAATTCCTCGCCGGCGGGCAGCAGCAGGTGCAGCACGTTGAGGACGTGGGTGGCGAACGGCTCACCCGGCACGTAGTGGAACGGCAGCTGTGACCAGTCGAAGTGCACGTCGCGTGCCTCGAGCACCAGTCGCTCGTGGTCCAGCGAGGCGTCGTGCGGACCCGCTGCCTGGTCGTCGACGGTCAGCATCATGCCCCCTACCTCGGCGTTTAGCCCTCGATCACGGTCTTGCGGTGGACGCCGCGCGTCCCAAGGCGCGTCCCAAGTATAGGTAGGCGACCCAGATATGCGAAACCGCCGGTACTGGGTTCTTCGGCGAGGCCCTCAGCGGGCCGCGACGTGCCGGCGCAGGTCGTACTGGCCGGGGTCGGGGTTCGCCAGCATCCGCCGGTGTTCGGCCGGCGTGAGGGGCCACACCTCCGGCACGCCGTCCTTGTTGAGGTACCAGCTGTTACAGCCGGTGGTCCACACGGTGTCCGGCATCGCCGCGCGCAACCTCGCGTTGAACCGCTCGGTCGCGGCGGCCGTCGGCTCGACCGTGTCGAATTCGTGGCGGCGCCAGCGCTCCACCCAGCCCACGATGTGGTCGGCCTGCGATTCGGCCACCGTCGTCAGCGCCAGGTTCCCCACCGGGCTGTGCGGCCCCAGCATCATGAAGAAGTTGGGGAAGCCGGACAGCGCCACGGTTTGGTAGGCCCGCGGCCCGTCGCGCCACACGTCGTTGGCGCGGATGCCGTCGCGGCCGATCAGCTCCATCGGCCGGAAGAACGCGTGGGTGTCGAATCCGGTGGCGAGCACGATGACGTCCACCTCATGGAGGACCCCGTCGGCGGTGACGATGCCGCGCTCTTCGACGTGGTCGATGCTCGCCGTCACCAGGTCGACGTCGTCGCGCTGCATCGCCCGGTAGAAGCCGTTGGACATCACCAGTCGTTTGCAGGCCGGCGTGTAATCGGGGGTCAGGGCTCGCCGCAACTCGGGATCGCGGATCTCCCACAGGCTGGCGCGGCACAGCGCCGCCATGATCTTGCGGCGCAGGCCCGGCTTGGTCAGTCCGACCGCGAAGTAGTCGTAGCCCAGGCTGTAGGCCCGGTACGCCAGCGCATCGAGCCACGGCATCTTGCGCCGCGTCAGCCCGGTGAAGCCGCTGTAGCGCGGATTGGCCAGCCGCAGCACCCATTGCGCCGTGCGCTGGAACAGCGTGACGTGCCCAGCCGTCCCGGCCAGCCCGCACACCAGCTGCACGCCGGTCGATCCGTTGCCGACGACCGCGACCCGGCGGCCGCGCACGTCGACGCCGTGATCCCAGCGCGCCGAGTGAAAAACGTTGCCGCCGAAGTCATCCAGGCCCGGAATCGACGGCAGCCGAGGGTGGTGCAGCACGCCGGTGGCCGAGATCAAGAAATCGACCTTGAATTCCTGGCCGGTTTCCTCGCCGGCGTCGGTGCGCACCACCCACCGGCCGTCGTCGAAACGCGCGTGGGTGATCTCGGTGCCGAACCGGATCCGTTCCCGCAACCCGTAACGGTCGGCGACGCCGCGGAAATAGGCCTGGATTTCGCCGCCGGGCGAGAACAGGTGCGACCAGTCGGGGTTTCTGGCAAAGCTGTATTGGTAGATGCGCGAAGGGATGTCGCAGACCAGACCCGGGTAGGTGTTGTCCCGCCAGGTGCCGCCCACCTCGTCGGCCTTCTCGTAGATCGTCACGTCGGTGATTCCGCTGCGCAGCAAGGCGATTGCGACACACAGCCCGGACATGCCCGCTCCGACGACGGCCACGGCGGGATCGCGTCGCGTCATCGCAGACTCCGGCGGTTGTTGGGCTAGTGGCTTTCGGCGCGCTGCTTGAGGCGCTGCAGGGTGAGCCGGATGTGCTCGGTGTTGGCGGCCACCCGATCGGTGACGCCGGTGGCCTTGCCGGCGACCTTGCGGAACCACCCGGGCCTGCGGTCCCAGGTGCTTTCGGTGACCGCACATCCGCCGTCGGCCGCGACGATGTCGTATTGCCAGCGGGCGACCGGAAAAATGGTGTGGCTCACGTCGAATGCGAAGCGGCGACCCGGCTCCGCCTCGGTGACCGTGCACTTGGTGCTCCAGCGCCGGCTGCCGCTCCGGTTGTGGCCGGTGAACACCGCGCCCGGGCGCACGGCGTCGCCTTTGCGCCATTCCATCGCCACCGCCTCCTCGGCCAGCTCGGCCAGCGTGGGCAGGTCGGTGATGAGCCGGTACACCTCGTCGGGCCGGGCCTCGATCTGCACGGTGGCCGTCACGCACGGGTCGCTCATTGGCCGATCATAGCCAGCAAACATCGGCTTTTGCGCCCCTCACGAACTTTCTTCACACTTGAAGGTGAACCGGCAACCAAGGGGCGATCATGCGAGTCGGCGTACCGACCGAGACCAAGACCAACGAGTTTCGGGTGGCCATCACCCCCGCCGGTGTCGCCGAGCTGACCCGCCGCGGCCATGACGTGTTGGTGCAGGCGGGCGCCGGGGACGGATCGGCGATCCCGGATGCCGAGTTCAAGGCCGCCGGCGCGCAACTGGCCGACACGGCCGAGCAGGTGTGGGGCGACGCCGACCTGCTGCTCAAGGTCAAGGAACCGGTGCCGGCCGAGTATGACGTGTTGCGGCGCAACCAGATCCTATTCACCTACCTGCATCTGGCCGCGTCGCGGGCGTGCACCGAGGCGCTGCTGGCGTCCGGGACGACGTCGATCGCCTACGAGACGGTCCAAGCCGCCGACGGCACGCTGCCGTTGCTGGCCCCGATGAGCGAGGTCGCCGGCCGGCTGTCGGCTCAGGTGGGGGCCTATCACCTGATGCGCACCCACGGTGGGCGCGGCGTGCTGATGGGCGGGGTGCCGGGCGTCAAACCCGCCGACGTCGTGGTCGTCGGCGCGGGGACGGCCGGCTACAACGCGGCCCGCGTCGCCAACGGCATGGGGGCGGCGGTCACGGTTCTCGACGTCAACATCAACAAGCTGCGGTTGCTCGACGCGGAGTTCGGCGGCCAGGTCCGCACCCGCTACTCGTCGGCCTACGATCTGGAGGGCACCGTCAAACGCGCCGACCTGGTCATCGGCGCGGTGCTGCGGCCCGGCGCCAAAGCACCCCACCTGATCTCGAATTCGCTTGTCTCGCAGATGAAACCGGGTGCGGTGCTGGTGGACATCTCGATCGACCAGGGCGGCTGCTTCGAGGACTCCCGACCGACCACGCACGACGACCCCACCTTCACCGTGCACGACACGGTGTTCTACTGCGTGGCGAACATGCCCAGCGCGGTGCCCAAGACCTCGACCGTGGCGCTGACCAACGCGACGATGCCCTACGTGCTGGCGCTCGCCGGCCGTGGCTGGCAGGCCGCGTGCCGGTCGGATCACGCTCTGGCCAAAGGCCTTTCGACGCACGACGGCGCCCTGCTCTCCGAGCAGGTGGCCACCGATCTCGGCCTGCCGTTCACCGACCCGGCCGGCGTTCTGGGCTAACCGGTGGCCGCGAGTTTGGCGATGATGTCGGCCGCGGGCCCGGCGCACGCGTGCTTGAACGACGTCCCCGCCCACAGGGGCATCCCGTTGGGGTCTTCCATGGCGGCGGCCGCTTCCCGGATCGGCGAGGTCATCTGGTTGACCTCGGGGTAGCCCAGCGGTGCCACGTGATCGAGCGTCCGGGTGAAGTCGTTCTCCAGGCCGCGCGCGTAGCGGCCCGAAAACGCCCGCGTGACAACGGTGGTGGCGAACAACGGGTTCTTCAGGGCGACGCGATGCGCCGAGTTGGTGCCCGCCTCGTCGGCCAGCAGCAACGCGGTGCCAACCTGGGCCGCCACCGCTCCCCTGCGCAGCGCCGCCCCGACCTCGTCGGCGGTGCCCAGCCCGCCCGCCGCGACGATCGGGACGTCATGGGCGTGCCGGATGCGGTCGATGAGCTGGTGCAGCGACTCGTTCGCGGGTTCCATGTCCGGGGCGAACGTGCCGCGATGCCCACCCGCGGCGGGTCCCTGGACCACCAGGCTGTCCGCGCCGGCCGCGACGGCCACTCCCGCTTCGTAGGCCGATGTCACGGTGACCATCACCAGCAGTCCCAACGCGCCGAGCCGCCGGATCACATCCGGCGGCGGCACGCCGAAGGTGAATGACACCAGCTCGGGCCGGACGTCGGCGACCACCTCGAGCTTCTGCTCCCACTCGTCGTCGTCGCCGTGCTCCGGGTGACCGACCTCCACCTGGTAGTGCTCGGCGATCTCCTCGAGTTCGGCCGCGTAGTAGTGCAGGGCCACCCAGTCGGCGACGCTGGGTTGGGGCACGAACAGGTTCACCCCGAGCGGACCGGTGGTGGCCCTGCGGGCCGCGGCGATGTCGTCGGCGAATTGCTCGGCGCTGCGGTGCCCACCGGGAACGAAACCGAGCCCACCCGCATTGGACACCGCCGCGGCCAACGCGGGAGTCCCGGGCCCGCCGGCCATGGGGGCGCCCACGATGGGCACCGTGATGTCCCAGAAGCCCAGTACCATCCGGCTAGTCCGTCGACGGCGAGCGCCGCCACGGCGCGAGTGAGGAGGCGGACATTTGAGTTAGCCTACCATCGCCCGAAGTTGTTGCGGCAGTGATCGTTTGGCGGCATAAGGGCCCAGAACCGCGGCGCCGTAGCGCTGCCCGAGCAGCCGGTGGGCCACCGCGTTGACCTCGTCGACGGTCACCCGATCGATTTGTGCCAGCGTGTGCTCGATGCTGCGGTGTCTGCCGTAGTTGAGCTCGCTGCGGCCCAGCCTGCTCATCCGCGAGCTGGAATCCTCCAGGCCGAGCACCAGCCCGCCGCGCAACGACCCCTTGGCGATCCGGCATTCCGATTCGGTGATGCCGTCGCGGGCCACCGACTCGAGCACGCCGCTGGTCACCGCCATCACCTCGGCGAAGCGTTCCGGCTGGCAGGCGGCATACACCGACAGCGCGCCGCTGTCGGCGAACACGTCCACCGTCGAGTACACCGAGTAGGCCAACCCCCGCAGCTCCCGAACCTCCTGGAACAGCCGGGAGCTCAGGCCGCCGCCCAGCGCGGTGTTCAGCACCGACAGCGCCCAGCGATGCTCCCAGCCGCGCCCGGGCGTGCGCACACCCAGCGACACGTGGGCCTGCTCGGCGTCCCGGTTGCCCAACATCAGGACGGGACGGCCGGCGACCCGGCCGGACCCCTTGCGCGGCGCGATCGGTTCGCGCCCGCGGACCAGATGCGGCCCGAAGTGCTTGCGCACCAGCGCGACCACCTCGTCGTGGTCGACGTTGCCGGCCACCGCGACCACCATCCGCTCCGGCGTGTAGCGCCGGACATGAAACGAGTGCAGCTGGTTTCGGGTCATCGACGTCACCGAGCGGGCGGTGCCGATGACGGGACGGCCCACCGGATGATCACCGAAGAGCGCGGACAGGAACATGTCGCCGAGCGCGTCCTCGGGATCGTCGTCGCGCATGGCGATCTCTTCGAGGACCACGTCGCGTTCCAGCTCGACGTCGGAGGCCGCGCAGCACCCGTTGAGCACCACGTCGGCCACCAGGTCGACGGCCAGGGCCAGATCGCTGTCGAGCACGTGCGCGTAGTAGCAGGTGTGCTCCTTGGCGGTGAACGCGTTCAGCTCTCCCCCGACGGCGTCCATCGCCTGCGCGATGTCCACCGCCGTGCGGCTGGGGGTCGACTTGAACAGCAGATGCTCGAGGAAGTGCGCGGCGCCGGCCACGGTCGCGCCTTCGTCGCGCGAGCCGACCCCGACCCAGACCCCGACCGACGCGGAACGCACCGAGGGCAGGTACTCGGTGACCACCCGCAGGCCGCCCGGCAGCGTGCTGCGCCGCAGCGTGGCCTGGGGTGCGACGTCGGCCTCAGCGGCCTTGCCCCGGCGCAGAGCACCGGCCCGACCGGGACGCGTCCCGGTCGACGAGTCAGCTGCTCGCCGTCGCGGCATCGGCAGGTGCGGCCGCCGGAGCATCGGCGGGAGCCGAGCTGTCTTCCTCCACCAGGACCAGCGAGATCTTGCCGCGCTTGTCGATGTCGGCGATCTCCACGCGCAGCTTGTCGCCGACGTTCACCACGTCCTCGACCTTCGCGATCCGCTTGCCCTTGCCGAGCTTGGAGATGTGCACCAGGCCGTCACGGCCGGGCAGCAGCGACACGAACGCACCGAAATCCGTTGTCTTGACCACGGTTCCGAGGAACCGCTCACCGACCGTGGGCAGTTGCGGGTTCGCGATGGCGTTGATCCGGTCGATCGCGGCCTGCGCCGAGGGCCCGTCGGTGGCGCCGACGAACACGGTGCCGTCGTCCTCGATGGAGATCTGCGCGCCGGTCTCCTCGGTGATCGCGTTGATCACCTTGCCCTTGGGGCCGATGACCTCACCGATCTTGTCCACCGGAACCTTGATGGTGGTGACCCGCGGCGCGTACGGACTCATCTCGTCGGGTGCGTCGATGGCCTCGGCCATGACCTCCAGGATGGTCAGGCGCGCGTCCTTGGCCTGCGCCAGCGCTCCGGCCAGCACCTGCGACGGGATGCCGTCGAGCTTGGTGTCCAGCTGCAGCGCGGTGACGATGTCCTTGGTGCCGGCGCACTTGAAGTCCATGTCGCCGAAAGCGTCCTCGGCGCCGAGGATGTCGGTCAGCGTGACGAAGCGACGCTCGGTCTTGCCGTCGACCTCGACGTCGTCCGACACCAGGCCCATCGCGATACCGGCGACCGGGGCCTTGAGCGGCACACCGGCATTCAGCAGCGACAGGGTCGAGGCACACACCGAGCCCATCGACGTCGAACCGTTGGAGCTCAGCGCCTCGGACACCTGACGGATGGCGTAGGGGAACTCCTCGACGCCGGGCAGCACCGGAATCAGGGCACGCTCGGCCAGGGCGCCGTGCCCGATCTCGCGCCGCTTGGGCGAGCCCACCCGGCCGGTCTCGCCGGTGGAGAACGGCGGGAAGTTGTAGTGGTGCATGTAGCGCTTGGAGGTCTCGGGCCCCAGCGAGTCGATCTGCTGAGCCATCTTGACCATGTCGAGCGTGGTGACGCCCAGGATCTGGGTCTCACCGCGCTGGAACAGCGCGCTGCCGTGCGCCCGCGGCACCACGGACACCTCGGCCGACAACGCGCGGATGTCGGTGATGCCGCGGCCGTCGATGCGGAAGTGATCGGTCAGGATGCGTTGGCGCACCAGCTTTTTGGTCAGTGACCGGTATGCGGCGCTGACCTCTTTCTCGCGGCCCTCGTAGGTCTCGGCCAGGCGCGCCAGCACCTCGGCTTTGAGCTCGTCGGTGCGCGCGTCGCGTTCGGCCTTGCCGCCGATGGTCAGCGCCTTGGCCAGCTCGTCGGTGGCCACCGAGGCCACCGAGTAGTAGACGTCGTCGCCGTAGTCCGGGAACGTCGGGAACTCGCCGACCGGCTTGGCGGCGGCCCCGGCAAGCTCCTCCTGCGCGCTGCACAGCACCGAGATGAACGGCTTGGCGGCCTCGAGCCCTTCGGCCACAACGGTTTCCGTCGGCGCCTGGGCGCCGCCCTCGACGAGCTCGATGACCTTCTCGGTGGCCTCGGCCTCGACCATCATGATCGCGACGTCACCGTCGACCTTGCGGCCGGCCACCACCATGTCGAACACGGCGCGCTCGAGCTGCTCGACGGTCGGGAACGCCACCCACTGGCCGTCGATGAGCGCGACCCGCACGCCCCCGATCGGACCCGAGAACGGCAGCCCGCTCAACTGGGTCGACGCCGACGCGGCGTTGATCGCCAGCACGTCGTACAGGTCGTTGGGGTCCAGGCTCAGGATCGTCACCACGACTTGGATCTCGTTGCGCAGCCCGGACACGAACGACGGGCGCAGCGGCCGGTCGATGAGCCGGCAGGTCAGGATCGCATCGGTGGAGGGACGGCCCTCCCGACGGAAGAACGAACCGGGGATGCGACCGGCGGCATACATCCGCTCCTCGACGTCGACGGTCAGCGGGAAGAAGTCGAAGTGCTCCTTGGGGCTCTTGCTGGCGGTGGTCGCCGACAACAGCATGTTTTCTTCGTCGAGGTAGGCGACGACGGCGCCAGCGGCCTGCTGGGCCAACCGGCCGGCCTCGAAACGGATGGTGCGGGTGCCGAAGCTCCCGTTGTCGATGGTGGCGGTCGACTCGAACACGCCCTCTTCAATTTCAGCGACAGACATGGACGTCCGTACGGCCTCTCTTGTATTCAGCTTTTTCGCGTGGCCACGCGCGAACCGCAGGCCTGACGGCCACGGGTCACCCGCGGGAGGCGCTGAGTCTGAATACGGCTACGGCCATCGATCGAAGCGGCCGACCTGCCCCAGATCCGGAGAGCCCGGCAGCCACTACCGAAGACCGCCCGATGCAGACTGGCTGCTCCCTCGAACGTGCGTAGTGACACGCTGGAACGGCACACGCGGATCTGCGTGACCGCACCGTTTGCTCGGACCGAACCGGCCCAGAACGTCCTCACTCTACACGGGCGACCTCTGCCCGCCATATCGCTCGGAATTTGCGGGGCCGCGAACGCCCGTGAGGCCTGCGTCAGCGACGCAGGCCCAGCCGCTCGACCAGCGAGCGGTACCGCTCGACATCGATCTGCGCGACGTACTTGAGCAGCCGCCGGCGGCGTCCGACCAGCAGCAGCAGCCCGCGCCGCGAGTGGTGGTCGTGCTTGTGCACCTTCAGGTGCTCGGTCAGGTCGGCGATCCGCTTGGTCAGCAGCGCGACCTGCGCCTCAGGCGAACCGGTGTCGGTGCCATGCAGGCCGTAGTTGCCCAGGATCTCTTTTTTCTGCTCGGCAGTAAGCGCCACGAACTAACTCCATCAATCGGTGCCGCGAGAAATCTTGTGCGTGGCCGCCGCGGACTGCAGCACACGCCATATCGGCTGGCGAGTCTATCAGCGGCGGCGACGTCCACCGAAATCGCAGGCCAGCGCGGCGCCCTTGACAACATACAACCATTTGGTTGTATGTTGTCAAGGTGACCGTAGACCAGGAAGACCGGGTGGACGCTCTGTTCCACGCGCTCGCCGACCGAACCCGGCGCGACATCGTGCGCCGGACACTGGCCGGGGAACACTCGGTTTCGGCATTGGCACTCAAGTACGACATGAGCTTCGCCGCGGTGCAGAAGCACGTCGTCGTGCTGGAAAGGGCCGGCCTGGTCACCAAACGACGACGCGGTCGCGAACAGCTGGCCAGCGGTGACGTGGCGACCGTGCGGTCGGTGGCCGCGATGCTCACCGAACTCGAATCCCTCTGGCGGGATCGCATCGCCCGCGTCGACGAACTCATCGCATCCGACTCACACCAGGAGGACTGAACCATGCCCGTGACCGACGTCCAGCACGACCCGGACAACCTGACGCTGACCATCACGGCGGACTTCGCCGCGCCGGTAGCCCGGATCTGGCGGTGTACGCCGACCCTCGTCAATTGGAGAAGGTGTGGGGGCCCCCGTCCCACCCGGCGACCGTCGTCGACCACAGCCTCACACCCGGCAGTCGCACGACGTATTTCATGACCGGACCGGACGGCGAGAAATACGCCGGGTACTGGGAGATCACGGCCGTGGACGAACCGACGAGCTTCTCGTTCCTGGACGGCTTCGCCGACCTGGACTTCAACCCGAACCCCGACCTCCCGGTCTCGAGAAATGTGTACACATTCGCCGAGCACAACGGCGGCACTCGCGCGACCTACGTGAGCACCTACTCCTCCGCCGAGGCGCTGCAGCAGGTGCTGGACATGGGCGTCGTCGAGGGCGCCTCTTCGGCCATCGACCAGATCGACGGCCTGGTCGCCGCCTGACGCCTCCTGGCGGCTCCTGCGGATCAGTCTTGGGCCGAGAGGGTGATGCGGGTCCGTTCGGTGTCCCTGCCCATCGCCTCGATCAGGTCCCCGATCGAGTCGAACTTGTGCTGACCGCGGATGCGGGCGACGAAGTCCAGGGCCACGTGCTGCCCGTACAGGTCGGCTTCGGTGTCCAGGACGAACGCCTCGACGGTGCGGGTGCGCCCGGAAAACGTCGGGTTGGTGCCCACCGACACCGCCGCCTGATAACGCTCGCCCGGGACCATCTCCCCAGGGGCCCCCGCCCCCTGACCATGGCCGAGCACCGTGAACCACGCCGCGTACACGCCGTCGGCCGGGATGGCCGAGTACATCGGCGGCGCCACGTTCGCGGTGGGAAAGCCCAGTTCGGCGCCGCGACCGTGGCCGCGGACCACCACGCCCTCGACCCGGTGGGGCCGGCCCAGGGCCTCCATGGCCGCCACCACGTCGCCGGCGTCCACGCAGGACCGGATGTAGGTGGACGAGAACGTCACGGTCTCGTTGCTGTGGTGCTCGGAGAGCAGCGACATCGACTCCACGGCGAACCCGAAGCGCTCGCCGGCGCGTCGCAGGGTTTCGACGTTGCCGGCCGCCTTCTTGCCGAAGGTGAAGTTCTCCCCCACGACGACCTCGACCACGTGCAGGTTTTCCACCAGCAGCTCGTGGACGTAGCGCTCCGGGGTGAGCTTCATGAAATCGGTGGTGAACGGCATCACCAGGAACACGTCGATGCCCAGCTCTTCGACCAGCTCGGCGCGCCGGGTCAGCGTCGTCAGCTGCGCGGGATGGCTGCCGGGGTAGACCACTTCCATCGGGTGCGGATCGAACGTCATCAACACCGTCGGGACGTTGCGGGCGCGCGCCGCTTTCACGGCGTGCGCGATCAGCTCGGCGTGGCCGCGATGCACACCATCGAACACACCGATGGTGAGCACACACCTGCCCCAGTCCGTGGGTATCTCGTCTTGGCCGCGCCACCGCTGCACGTCCGCAAGCCTACGGCGCCGAGTGGTCCGCCGGGAGATCGGAGCGGGGCAAACCCCGCCATGGTGTCGGGGAACACGCCGGATCAGGCGTGGGTTGCCTAAACTTTGTCGTTGTGAGGGCTGACGAGGAACGTGGCGGTATCAGCGCGGTCGGCCAGGACTACCTGAAGGTCATCTGGAACGCCCAGGAGTGGTCGCTGGAAAAGGTCAGCACCAAGATGCTGGCCGAGAAGATCGGGGTGTCGGCCAGCACCGCCTCGGAGTCCATCCGCAAACTCGCCGAGCAGGGCCTCGTCGACCACGAGAAATACGGCGCGGTCACGCTGACCGAGGCGGGGCGGCGGGCGGCGCTGGAGATGGTGCGCCGCCACCGGCTGCTGGAGACCTTCCTGGTCAACGAGCTCGGCTACGCCTGGGACGAGGTGCACGATGAGGCCGAGGTGCTCGAGCACGCCGTGTCGGATCGCCTGGTGGCCCGCATCGACGCCAAGCTGGGCTTCCCGCAGCGCGACCCGCACGGTGACCCGATCCCGGCCTCCGACGGGCAGGTGCCCACCCCGCCGGCCCGCCAGCTGTGGGCGTGCGACGACGGTGACACCGGGACGGTGGCCCGCATCTCCGACGCCGACCCCGAGATGCTGCGCTACTTCACCGACGTCGGCATCAACCTGGATTCCCGGCTGCGGGTGCTGACCCGGCGCGAATTCGCCGGAATGATCTCGGTGGCGATCGATTCCGGCGACGGCGCCGAGACGACGGTCGACCTGGGCAGCCCGGCCGCCCGGGCGATCTGGGTGACGGCCTAACTCGACAGCAGACCCTTGGCGATGTGGGTGACCTGAACCTCGTTGCTACCCGCATAGATCATCAGCGACTTGGCGTCGCGGGCCAGCTGCTCCACCCGGTACTCGGCCATGTAGCCGTTGCCGCCGAACAGCTGCACGGCCTCCATCGCCACCTCGGTGGCCGCCTCCGAGGAGTACAGCTTGATGGCCGACGCCTCGGCCAGCGTCAGCGGCTTGCCGGCCTGCTGGCGCTCGATGGTGTGAAAGACCATGTTCTGCACGTTCATTCGGGCGATCTCCATCTTGGCCAGCTTGAGCTGGATCAGCTGGAACTGCCCGATGTTCTTGCCCCACAAGGTCCGGGTCTTCGCGTAATCCACGCACAGCCGGTGGCATTCGTCGATGATGCCCAGCGCCATCATCGCGATCCCGATCCGCTCGGCGGCGAAATTGTCGCGCGCGCTGTCGCGGCCGTCCCCGCTGGCGTGCTGTTCGCTCTCGCCGAGCAGCCGGTCCGGTCCCAGCCGCACGTTGTCGAAGAACAGCTCGCCGGTCGGCGAGGACATCATGCCCATCTTCTTGAACGGCTTGCCCTGCGTGAGGCCCGGCATGCCGGCATCGAGCACGAAGACCAGCACCGGGCGGTCGCGTTTGTCCACCGTCGCGTCGCCCTCGTCGAGCTTGGCGTAAACGACCAGGACGTCGGCGCAGGGCCCATTGGTGATGAAGGTCTTCTGCCCGTTGAGGATGTAGGTCCCATCTGCGTCGCGCCGGACCGTGGTCTTCATGCCGCCGAACGCATCCGAACCCGAGTCCGGCTCGGTGATGGCCCACGCCGCGATCTTGTCCAGCGTCATCAGCTCGGGCAGCCAGCGTTCCTTCTGGGCCAGCGTCCCGCGGCTGGCGATGGTGGCCGCGCCCAGGCCGAGGCTCACCGACGCCGTGCTGAGCAACCCGATGCTGACCCGGGCGATCTCGGAGACCAGCACCGCGATCATCGATCCCTGGGCGCCGCCACCGAAACCGCCTGATTCGTCGGGCTTTTCGCCGGATTCTTCGGCGGCGGTTCCGTCCAGCTTGGCGCGCTCGCGGTCCAGCATCTTCTTGACCGACTCGGCGGCCATGGCGTCGAGGCCGAACTGGCTGAACAGCTTGCGCGCGATCGGATACGGCGACTTTGCGCCGGTTTCCAATTCGTCCAGATGCGGGCGGATCTCTTTGTCGACGAACTGCCGAACGGCATCCCGGACCATCAGGTCCGTCTCGGACCACTCGATCATGGCGCCCTTAACGCTCGGCGCGCTGGTAGGCGGTGACGACGGCCGCGCCACCCAGCCCGATGTTGTGTTGCAGTGCGGCGGTGACATTGTCGACCTGTCGCTTGTCGGCGGTCCCGCGCAGTTGCCAGGTCAGTTCGGCGCACTGCGCCAGCCCGGTCGCGCCCAGCGGGTGACCCTTGGAGATCAGGCCGCCGGACGGGTTGACCACCCAGCGCCCGCCGTAGGTGGTGTCGTTGTTGTCGATCAGCTTGGGCGCCTCACCCTCGCCGCACAGACCCAGGGCTTCGTAGAGCAACAGCTCGTTGGCCGAGAAGCAATCGTGCAGCTCGATCACCTGGAAGTCCTGCGGCCCGAGCCCGGACTGGTCGTAAACCTGTTGCGCGGCTTGGACATTCATGTCATAGCCGATGAGGTTTTTGGCGCTGCCGTCGAACGTCGAGGCGAAGTCGGTGGTCATCGCCTGCCCGACGATCTCCACGGCCTGCGCGGCCAGACCGTGGCTGTCGACGAAGCTTTCCGAGGCCAGGATGGCCGCGCCCGAACCGTCGGAGGTGGGCGAACACTGCAGCTTGGTCAGCGGGTCGGAGATCATCCGCGCGGCCAGGATGTCGTCGAGCGTGTAGGACTCCTGGAACTGGGCGAACGGGTTGTTGACCGAGTGCTTGTGGTTCTTGTAGCCGATCTTGGCGAAATGCTCTGCGGTGCTGCCGTATTGCTTCATGTGTTCGCGGCCGGCGGCGCCGAACATCCAGGGTGCGACGGGCATCGCGAACTCGTCGATGGCGGCCATCGCCTTGACGTGGCGGCCCATCGGCGATTCGCGGTCCTGGGCGCCGCCGCCCAGCGAACCGGGCTGCATCTTCTCGAAACCGAGCGCGATCGCGCAGTCCACGATGCCGCCGCGGATGGCCTGGGCCGCGAGGAACAGCGCCGTCGATCCGGTGGAGCAGTTGTTGTTGACGTTGACGACCGGGATGCCGGTCATGCCCAGCTCGTAGAGCGCGCGCTGGCCGGACGTCGAATCGCCGGCGACGTAGCCGACGTAGCCCTGCTGGACCTCGCGGTAGTCGATGCCGGCGTCGGCGAGCGCGTTGGTTCCCGATTCCCGGGCCATGTCCGGGTAATCCCAGCCCTCCCGGCGGCCCGGCTTTTCGAACTTCGTCATGCCGACACCGATGACGTAGACCTTGTTGGACATCCTTGTCCCCTTCCGAACCGTGGGCGGTCTAGGCACTCAGTGTGCAACGTGGCCCAACCAACCGTTCGGCCGGGGCGGGTGACAGTGCCGGCGGTGACAGCGCCGCGGGCGGCTACAGCGTCGCCGGGCGGATCACCACCACCGACTTGGTGCGTGACCCCTCGTCGCGCAGCAGCGCCATCACCCGGCCGTCGGGATCACACGCCGCGTAGACGCCGTCGATGCCGGCCGGCTGCAGCGACCGGCCGTTGGCGGTCGCCTCGGCCTGGTCGGACGACAGGTCGCGGCGCGGGAAGATCAACAGGCAGGCCTCGTCCAGGCCGTAGCTGAGCCGGGGCCGCTCCGCCAGCTCGTCAAGCGGATACGCCTGATCGAGCCCGAAGCGCCCGACGCGGGTGCGCCGCAACGCCGTCAGGTGCCCGCCCACCTCCAGGGCGGCGCCGAGGTCGCGGGCCAGGGCGCGAATGTAGGTTCCCGACGAGCAGTCGACCTCGACGTCGAGGTCGACGACGTCGCCGCCGGCGCGGATGGCGCACACCTCGAACCGGTCGATGCGCACCGGGCGGGCCGCGAGCTCGACGGCCTGGCCCTCGCGGGCCAGCCGGTAGGCGCGCTTGCCGTCCACCTTGATCGCGCTGACCGTCGACGGCACCTGCTGGATGTCGCCGCGCAGGCCGGCCACCGCTGATTCGATCGCCTCGCCGGTGAGGCGGCGCGCCGGGACGCTGCGCACCAGTTCGCCCTCGGCATCGTCGGTGGACGTGCTCTGGCCCAGGCGGATGGTGGCGGTGTAGGACTTGGTGGTCGCGGTCAACAGGCCCAGGATCTTGGTGGCGCGCTCGATGCCGATCACCAGCACGCCGGTGGCCATCGGGTCCAGCGTCCCCGCATGCCCCACCCTGCGGGTGGCATAGATCCGCCGGCAGCGCCCGACCACGTCATGACTGGTCATCCCGGCCGGCTTGTCGACGACGACTATTCCGGTCCCGCTGGGGCTTTCGGTCATAGCACGATCGCGGTGAGCACCAGCCCCCGCTCGACGGACCAACGGCCCCGCAGTTCGGTCAGCGGCGGACCGGACAGCGCCGCCGGGTCGATCAGGATCCGCGACACGAACCCGCCCGTCGTCGACCCGGGACCGTCGGCTTCGAACGCGATGTGGGCGTCCTCGAAGCCCAGCCACCGCTTGGTCAGCGGGAACCACGCCTTGTACGTTGCCTCCTTGGCGCAGAACAGGATTCGATCCCAATGCAGATCACCCGACAGGTTCGCCGGGATCTCGGTGCGTTCGGCGGGCAGGCTGATCGCGTTCAGCACCCCGTCGGGCAACACGTCATGCGGTTCGGCGTCGATGCCCACCGAGCGCACCGCGTCCGTGCGGCCCACCACCGCACCCCGGTAGCCCGTGCAGTGGGTCAGGCTGCCCACCACGCCGTCCGGCCAGCAGGGTTCTCCCTTCTCGCCCTTGAGGATCGGAACCGGCGGCAGGCCGAGCTCACCGAGCGCGATGCGGGCGCAGTTGCGGACGGTGATGAACTCGTTGCGCCGCTTGGCCACCGACCTGGCGATCAGCGACTCCTCCTCGGGCAGCGGCGCGAGATCGGGCGGGTCGGAATACGTCTCCGCGGAGGCCAGGCCGTCCACCATCGGGAGCACCGAGGACACCAGCTTGTCCCCCGTCATCGAGATTGCCGCTGCCGCAACCGTTCCCGGAACTGCTCGGCCTGCTGCCGCATCTCGGGAGTGATCTGGAAGTGGCCACCGAAGTCGTTGAGGTCGCCCGGCGCGTATTGCGGATCCGGCAACACCTGGCGCAGCCAGCTGGGCGGCTTGCGGCGGCGCCACTCGCGCGGATAGCCCACCGACACTTCCTCGAAGCGCACGTCGTCATACCAGGTGGTCCGCGGGATGTGCAGGTGGCCGTAGACCGAACACACGGCGTTATACCGGGTGTGCCAGTCGGCGGTCTTGGTGGTCCCGCACCACAGCGAGAACTCCGGGTAGAACAGGGCGTCGCAGGGCTCACGGACCAACGGGAAGTGGTTCACCAAAACGGTCGGCGTCATCCAGTCCAGCTCTTCGAGCCGGGCGCGGGTGATCTCCAGGCGCTCGCGGCACCACGCCTCGCGAGTGGGGTACGGCTCCGAGGAAAGCAGGAACTCGTCGGTGGCCACCACGTTGCGCTCGCGGGCGATGGTCAGGCCTTCGGCTTTGCTCGTGGCTCCCTCGGGCAAGAAGCTGTAGTCGTAGAGCAGGAACATCGGCACGATCGTGGCCGGTCCCCCGCGCTCGGTCCACACCGGGAACGGATGCTCGGGCGTGACGATGCCTATCTCGTCGCACATGTTGACCAGGTACTCGTAGCGAGCCTTGCCGAAGATCTGCACGGGGTCGCGGGTGGTGGTCCACAGCTCGTGGTTGCCCGGCACCCAGATGACCTTGGCGAACCGCCGTCGCAGCAGGTCAAGGGCCCAGCGAATCTCGTCGGTGCGTTCGGCGACGTCACCGGCGACGATCAGCCAGTCGTCCGGATGGGAGGGATGCAGCGATTCGGTGACGGGCTTGTTACCCAGGTGACCGGTGTGCAGGTCGGACACCGCCCACAGTGTCGGTTGCCCACCGTTGCTCGATTCCCGCCCAGATGTATGCCCAGCCACGAATAACCACCCTAACGACTTGACCCGGCCAGGCCCCTTTCGCGGGCGTCATTTCGGCCGGCGAGCGGGTGAGTTAGAACAAGTTCAGGTTTGCCTGTGACGTCGCGCGCGGTACTTGTACACTCCCCCGAAAGGACCGGTCGGGCGTCAGGGGGTGTCGTGTTCGCCAATGTTCGTCTGATGGGGGCGCTGGGTGCGCTGCTCACAGCGGCCATCGGGGGCACGGTGGGCTTGGTGAGCTCCCCGGCCCCGTCCGGTGGCGGGGATCGGCCCGTCGAGCTGCGCTCGACCGCCCAGCCGATGGAGACCACGATGAAGAGCCCGATCGTGGCGACCACCGATCCGCGCCCGTTCGACGCCTGCGAGGACATCCCGTTCGACGTCATCCAGCGCCTCGGGCTGGGCTTCACACCGCCCGAACACGAAGACGGGCTGCGCTGCCACTTCGACGCCGGGAACTACCAGGTGGCCGTCGAGCCGATCATCTGGCGCACCTACGAGGCCTCGCTGCCCGCCGACGCCGTCGAGACGACGATCGCGGGTCACCGGGCCGCGCAGTACTGGGTGCTCAAACCGACCTACCACAACAGCTACTGGTTCTACTCGTGCATGGTCGCGTTCAAGACCAGCTACGGCGTGCTGCAGCAGGCGCTGTACTACTCGACCGTCTACTCCAACCCCGAGGTCGACTGCATGCAGACCAACGTGCAGCGCGCCAACGACCTCGCGCCGTATTACAAGTTCTGATTTCCACCGCGCCGCGTCGCGACCGGCCGGCCGGGCCCTAGGGTGAGGATCGTGAGCACGACCATGACCCGGCCCGCGCAGCCGGCGCTGCACACCCTGCGACACCTGGGCACCAAGGCCGCCGCCCGGCTGCTCGGCCTGCCGCCGGAGACCACCGACTACACCGTGGCGCGCGAGCGCGTGCCGATGCGCGACGGGGTCTTGCTGGTGGCCGACCACTACGCACCGGCGACCGCGTCGCCGCTTGGCACCCTGCTGGTCCGCGGCCCCTATGGACGCGGGTTTCCGTTCACGCTGATATTCGGCGCGCTGTACGCCGCGCGCGGCTATCACGTCGTGCTGCAAAGCGTGCGCGGCACGTTCGGATCGGGCGGGGCCTTCGAGCCGATGGCCAACGAGGTCGACGACGGGGCCGACACCGTGGCCTGGCTGCGCGAGCAGCCATGGTTCACCGGCCGCTTCGCCTCCATCGGAATGTCGTATCTGGGGTTCACCCAGTGGGCCCTGTTGCAGGATCCCCCGCCGGAGCTGGCCACCGCCGTCATCATGGTCGGTCCGCATGATTTCAACGAATCGACTTGGGGCACAGGCACATTCGCGATCAACGACTTTCTGGGGTGGAGCGACATGGTGGCGCACCAGGAGGACCCGGTGCGGGTGCGCGCCGCGCTGCGCCAGCTGCAGACCCGCCGCAGGGTGGCCCAGGCCGCGGCCGCGGTGCCGCTGGGCGACGCCGCGCGCGGCGTGCTGGGCACCGGCGCACCGTGGTTCGAATCCTGGGTCGAACACAGCGAACCCGACGACCCGTTCTGGGATGCGTTGCGGTGCACCCAGGCGCTGGACCGGGTGCAGGTGCCGGTGCTGTTGGTGGGCGGCTGGCAGGACATCTTCATTAGGCAGACGCTGCAGCAGTACGCGCACCTGCGCGGTCGCGGTGTCGACGTCGCGCTCACCGTCGGCCCCTGGACGCACACCCAGTTGCTCACCACCGGGTTTTCCACCTGCGCCCGGGAGTCACTGGACTGGCTGGGCACGCACCTGGGTGGCGCGGCCACGTCGCGCCGGCCCAGCCGCGTGCGCGTCTACGTCACCGGCGGGGGCGGCGGCTGGCGCAGCCTGCCCGACTGGCCGCCCGCCACCACCGAACGCGCGCTGTACCTGCGGCCCGGCGGCTACCTGGGTGAGACCGCGCCCACCCTGAAGGGGTTGGCGCCCGCCACCTTTCGCTACGACCCGACCGATCCGACACCGACCACCGGTGGCCCGTTGCTGTCCGCCAACGGCGGATACCGCGACGACAGCCGGCTGGCATCGCGCGATGACGTGCTGGCCTTCACCAGCGCGACGCTCACCGAGGACTCCTACGTCTACGGCTGCCCGGTCGTCGAGCTCGCCCACGGCGCGGACAGCCCGCACGCCGACCTGTTCGTGCGGGTGAGCGAGGTCGACGCCAAGGGCCGGTCACGCAACGTCAGCGAGGCGTATCGACGGCTGCGCCCGGCGTCAAAACCGAAGTCGGAGAAGATCGTTCGCCTCGATCTCGACGGCATGGCCCACCGCTTCCGGGCCGGCTCGCGCATCCGGGTGCTGATCGCCGGCAGCTGGTCGCCGCGCTACGCGCACAATCTCGGCTCCGGCGAGCCGGTGCTGACCGGCCGGCAGCCCACGCCGGTCACCCACACCGTGCGCTACGGACGCTCCCGGCTGGTGTTGCCGGTCGGGCCCGCCGAGTTGTCAGCCAACGGCGTCGCGGACCCGGGCCGCGACCGCGGCTAGCGCCGCCTGGTCGTGAACGGGGTGGCGCCCCGGCGCCGCCAAAGAAGCCTGCACCGGCAGCTCCACCCAGCTCTTGCAGCCGCCGTACTCCGGGGCCCGGCTGAGGCGCATCGGCTCGGACAGCGGGAGCACCGAGACCACCAGCACCGCGAGTTTGTGCTTGGGACGGAAGTCGAGCCGGTCGGCGCGCACCGACTCGGCGGTCCAGATGTGCAGGTCCTCGATGGCCGCCAGGCCGTCCGGGCGCTCAACCGGCACCGCCGCAACGACTTTCGCGGCGGCCCGGATCACCAGCTCCTCGTCGGTGCTGTCCGCGGCCGCCGGTGTCAGCAGGTCCCGATGCTCGGCGCGCACCCGCTCGGCGTGGCTGTGCGCGACCGTCGGGAACAACAGGAACTCGCGGGCGGCCAGTTCGAACCGCTTCTCCCCGATGCCGCCCTTGCGCAGCAACACCCGCTGGCGACCGTCCAGCAGCGCGTGCACCGCCGCACTCCACTCCTTGAGCGCGGGGGTCGTTGTGATGACGGTCATTTCGCGCCCGCCATGCGCGCGATCACCTCGGGCCGGCGCAGCGGCGGAACGGTCTTGGGCGGCTGGCGCCGCGGCGGCAGCTGAGCCAGCAACCGCGTCGTCGTCTCGGTGACCTCGGCGACCGCCGCCTCGAACGCGTCGACATGAGCCGCCGACGGGCGGGTGATCCCGCTGACCTTGCGCACATACTGGCGGGCCGCCGCCGCGATTTCCTCGGCGGTGGCCGCCGGCCGCAGCCCGCGCAATTCGGTGATGTTCCGGCACATCTTTCCCACGATAAGCGCTGCTCGCCGGCGCCGCTCCCCGGAGCATGGGCCGGCGGCAAGGCGGCCCGCCGCCCCGGCGGCCGACTGGCTACGGTGAAGCCATGACCGACGAGATCCTGCTGATCGACACCGACGAGCGAGTGCGCACCCTGACCCTCAACCGACCGCAGTCGCGCAACGCGCTGTCCTCGGCGCTGCGGGACCGCTTCTTCTCGGCGCTGGCCGACGCCGAAACCGACGACGACGTCGACGTCATCATCGTCACCGGCGCCGACCCGGTGTTCTGTGCGGGGCTGGATCTCAAGGAGCTGGGGGGCTCCTCCGCGCTGCCGGACATCTCGCCGCGCTGGCCGGCGCTGACCAAGCCGGTGATCGGCGCGATCAACGGCGCCGCGGTGACCGGCGGACTGGAGCTGGCGCTGTACTGCGACATCCTGATCGCCTCGGAGAACGCCCGATTCGCCGACACCCACGCCCGGGTGGGGCTGCTGCCCACCTGGGGTCTGAGCGTGCGGTTGCCGCAGAAGGCGGGAATCGGGCTGGCCCGGCGGATGAGCATGACCGGCGACTACCTGTCCGCCAGCGACGCGCTGCGCGCCGGACTGGTGACCGAGGTGGTGCCGCACGACCGGCTGCTGGCCGCCGCCCGCGCGGTGGCGGCGTCGATCGTCGGGAACAACCAGGACGCGGTGCGGGCGCTGCTCGCGTCGTATCACCGCATCGACGACGCGCAGACCAGCGCCGGCCTGTGGCAGGAGGCGGCGGCGGCCCGCCAGTTCCGGACCAGCGGTGACGACATCGCCGCCAACCGGGAGGCCGTGCTGGCGCGCGGCCGTTCGCAGGTGCGCTGACCTCGCGATCTGCGGCGGCCCGTTCCCACCGGCCGGGCCCACGCCATACGATCAACTGATGCATGCGGTCGTCGGTGTCACCGTGCGGGTGCTCGGCGGCCTGGCGCTGGCCGCGGCGTCGGCGATCGCGGTGTCCGCGCCGCCCGCGGGCGCGCAGCCGCCGCCGGGATTCCCCAACCTCGACTCCTTCATCCCGGTGCCGTCCGACGGCTATCTCGGCGCCGGCGCGCCGGGCGGCGCGCCGCGGGTCAGCTTCTCCACAGGCTCCGCCCTGGTGTGTGACTTCTACGGCGGGCCGCCGCCGGTGCCGCAGCCGTCGCAGGACATCAAGTGCAAGGGCGACATGCCGGGGATGGACGACGTCCCCTTCCCCGGTGGCCGTCCGCGACCCGGGGACTGCATGGTGGGTTCGGTGGACTTCAAGGGGCCCGGCTACCAGCTGAGCCGCATGTCCTACGCCGGATGCGACGGCAACCCGGCCCCGCTACCCACCGGCGCCAAATCGCTGGGGGCGGGCCAGAAGTTGACCTATCTCAACGTCACCTGCGCGGTGGGGGCCGACAACCTCGTCGCCTGCCTGGACACCACCAGTGGCGACCACGGATTCGTGGTGCAGCGCTCGGGAAGCTGGGCGTTCTAGTCCCGGGCTAGTCCAGACCTAGTCCAGGGCGGTGCGCAGCGACGCCACCGCGTCCTCGATCGAGCCGGTGGTCGAGTAGCCGGCCGCCAACCGGTGCCCCCCGCCGCCGAACCCGGATGCCACCGACGCCAGGTCCACCGCGGCCTTGGCCCGCATGGACACCGACCACTGCTGCGGCGCGATCTCCTTGAACACCGCGGCCACCTCGGCCTGCTGCGTGGTCCGCACGATGTCGACGATGCTCTCGACTTCCTCCGGACGTGAACTGGTCCAATCCAGGTTGTCGACAACGGCATACACCAGTCCCCGGCCGCCCGCGGCGTCCGGCAGCAGCCGGGCCGAGGCCAGCACCCGCGACAGCAGCGGGAGCCAGCCGAACGGGTGGCTGTCCATCAGGGTGCGGCTGATCGCGGCGTTGTCCACGCCGCCGTCGACCAGCCGGGCCGCCAGCCGCAGGGCGCGCGCGCTGGCCCAGCGGAACGATCCGGTGTCGGTCGTCAGGCCGGCGTAGATGCAGTGCGCGACGTCGGGATCGATGGGCATGGCCCAGGCGTCCAGGATGTCGGCGACCATCATCGTGGTCGAATCGGCCGACACGTCAACGAAATTGGCGGTGCCGAACATGTCGTTGGAGGCGTGGTGGTCGATGACCAGCACCTCGCCGGCCTCGACGGCCAAGTCGCTCAACGCGCCCAGCCGTTTGACGCTCGGAACATCGACGGTGACAACCAAATCGACGTCGCGGCGCATCGCATCTGGGCTGACCAGCAGCCGGCAGCCGGGCAGCGACGCCAGCGACTCGGGCAGCCCGGCCGGCTCGGCGAAACTGACCTCGACCTGCTTGCCGCACTTGTCCAGCACCAGCCCCAGCGCCAGCCCGGCGCCGATGGTGTCGGCGTCGGGATGCACGTGTGCGATCACCGCGACGCTGTCGGCGTCCGACAGCAACTCGACCGCCCCCGCGGCGTCGACGCGTGCCCCCACGCGGGGGTCGCCCAGCTCAGTATTCGCGTTGGTCGTCGTCACCGATGCTCCCGTCGAGGCCGGGCTCGCCGCCCGATCCGCTATCCCGGTATGGATCGGCCTCCCCAGCCGGCTTGGCGCCCGAACGAACCCGCGCCAGATCAGCGTCCGCGGCGCGGGCACGCGCCAGCAGTTCCTCCATCCGCTGCACGTTGTCCGACGTGGTGTCGCGGGTGAAGGTGAGGGTGGGCGTGAAACGCACGCCGGTGCCGGCCCCGACCTTGGTGCGCAGCGCGCCCTTGGCCCGTTCCAGGGCGGCCGCGGCGGCCCCGTAGTCCGGCTCGTCGTCCAGCGTGCGTCCCATCACCGTGTAGAACACCGTCGCGTCGTGCAGGTCGGCGGTCACCTTCGCGTCGACGATGGTGACCCCCTCGAGCCCGGGATCCTTGATCTCGAACTCGATCGCCGAGGCGACGATGGTGTTGATTCGCTTGGCCAGACGGCGCGCCCGGGCCGGGTCAGCCATTCGGATTCACCGCCTTCTCCTCATCACTTCGTTCTGCGTCGTCGTTACGTGTCGTCGGCGGTGGTCAGGTCCGCTCCTTCTGGACCAGCTCGTAGGACTCGATGATGTCGCCTTCTTTGAGGTCGGAATACCCCAGCGTCATACCGCACTCGAAGCCCTCGCGGACCTCGGTCACGTCGTCCTTCTCCCGTCGCAGCGAGCTGATCGACAGGTTGTCGGTGACCACGATGTTGTCTCGCAGCAACCGCGCCTTGGCGTTGCGGCGCACGATGCCGCTGCTGATCATGCAGCCGGCGATGATGCCGACCTTGGAGGACCGGAAGATCGCCCGGATCTCGGCGCGGCCCAACGTGTTCTCCTCGTAGATCGGCTTGAGCATGCCGCGCAGGGCCTTCTCGATCTCGTCGATCGCCTGGTAGATCACCGAGTAGTAGCGGATCTCCACGCCCTCGCGGTTGGCCAGCTCGGTGGCCTTGCCCTCGGCGCGCACGTTGAAGCCGATGATCACCGCATCCGAGGCCGACGCCAGGTTGACGTTGGTCTCGGTGATGCCACCGACACCGCGGTCGATGACGCGCAGCGCCACCTCGTCGTCGATCTGGATGCCCATCAGGGCCTCTTCCAGCGCCTCGACCGTACCGGCGTTGTCGCCCTTGAGGATCAGGTTCAGCTGGCTGGTTTCCTTCAGCGCCGAGTCCAGGTCCTCCAGGCTGATCCGCTTGCGGGAACGCGCCGCCAGCGCGTTGCGCTTGCGGGCGCTGCGCTTGTCGGCGATCTGACGGGCGATGCGGTCCTCGTCGACGACCAGCAGGTTGTCCCCGGCGCCGGGCACCGAGGTGAAACCGATGACCTGCACCGGCCGCGACGGCAGCGCCTCTTCGACGTCGTCGCCGTGCTCGTCGACCATGCGGCGAACGCGGCCGTAGGCGTCGCCGGCCACCACCGAGTCGCCGACCCGCAGCGTGCCGCGCTGCACCAGGACCGTGGCGACCGGCCCGCGACCGCGGTCCAGGTGCGCCTCGATCGCCACACCCTGCGCCTCCATGTCGGGGTTGGCCCGCAGGTCCAGGGCGGCGTCGGCGGTCAGCAGCACCGCCTCGAGCAGGGCCTCGATGTTGGTGCCCTGCTTGGCGGAGATGTCGACGAACATGGTGTCGCCGCCGAAATCCTCTGCCACCAAACCGTATTCGGTGAGCTGCCCGCGGATCTTGGCCGGGTCGGCGCCCTCGACGTCAATCTTGTTGACCGCCACCACAATCGGCACGTCGGCCGCCTGGGCGTGGTTGATGGCTTCCACCGTCTGCGGCATGACGCCGTCGTCGGCCGCCACCACCAGGATGGCGATGTCGGTGGCCTTGGCGCCGCGGGCACGCATGGCGGTGAACGCCTCGTGACCCGGGGTATCGATGAACGTGATCGGCCGCTCGACACCGTCGTGTTCGACGGTCACCTGGTAGGCACCGATGTGCTGGGTGATGCCGCCGGCCTCGGCCTCGCGGACGCTGGCGTTGCGGATCGTGTCCAGCAGTCGGGTCTTACCGTGGTCGACGTGACCCATGACGGTCACCACCGGCGGCCGGGTCTGCAGGTCTTCCTCGCCGCCCTCGTCCTCGCCGTAGCTCAGGTCAAAGGACTCCAGCAGCTCGCGGTCCTCGTCCTCGGGGCTGACGACCTGCACGACGTAATTCATCTCGCTGCCCAGCAGCTCGAGCGTCTCGTCGCCGACCGACTGGGTGGCCGTGACCATCTCGCCCAGGTTGAACAGCGCCTGCACCAGCGAGGCCGGGTTGGCGTTGATCTTGTCGGCGAAGTCGGACAGCGAGGCGCCGCGGGCCAGCCGGATCGTCTCGCCGTTGCCGTGCGGCAACCGCACGCCGCCGACGACGGGCGCCTGCATGTTCTCGTATTCGGCGCGTTTCGCCCGCTTCGACTTGC